>JAHALR010000007.1 GCA_018362895.1 Clostridium sp.
TAATATTTAAAGAGCGTCCTTAGTTCAGTTGGTAGAACGTCGGTCTCCAAAACCGGATGTCGAGGGTTCGAGTCCTTCAGGGCGCGATTTAAATAAAAACAGAGGAAACTATGGCTAACCAAACTAAAGAAAAACAAGACATAAAAGAAGCAGCTAAAGCCTACTTCAAATCAGTAAAGTTGGAATGGGGAAAGATTACATGGCCCCCAAGACAGCAAATATTTGTAGAAACTATTTATGTAATTGTAATTACAGCTGTTTTTACAATTGCTGTTTTAGCTATGGATACAATATTCAGTGCAATATTTAAAGCACTCGGATTAACTCACTAATTAGATTTATATAATTACAGGAATTAATATAATGACAGAAGAAATGAATGAAGAACAAAAGAACGAACAATTTGCTGAAAATGACATCAAAGTCTTTGAAGATGAAAGACACCAGATTGTTGAAGAGAAAGATGAAAAGCTGAAAGCAGACATTCAGGCTTCTCACAGCAAAGAACCTCAAAAAAAATGGTATATCGTTCACACATATTCAGGCTACGAAAACAAAGTTAAAGTTAACCTTGAAAAACGTATCGAATATATGAACATGGGAGACAAAATCTTCCGTGTAGAAGTTCCTCAAAAAACAATAACAAAAGTAAAAGACGGAAAAAAACAGGACAGAGAAGAAAAAATCTTCCCCGGTTATGTTCTCGTTGAAATGATTATGGACGATGACAGCTGGTATGTTGTAAGACACACTGCCGGCGTTACAAAATTTGTGGGTACATCAAAAAAACCGATTCCCGCTAAAGACTCAGAAATCAAAAAGATTATCCATAGGGTACAAACTCAAACAACAAAAATTGAACTCGATGTCAAAGTTGGTGACAAAGTCAGAATTATTTCCGGTCCGTTTGCAGACTTTATCGGAGATATTACGGAAGTTTATCCTGACAAGTCTAAACTCAGAGCTACTGTATCTATCTTCGGCAGAGAAACACCTGTCGAATTAGAATACAAACAAATTCAAAAAGTATAATAGTTATGTGGAAGGGTTTATCCCGCTATACCACGAAAGGAGAACAAAATGGCAAAGAAAATCGTTGGAAAAATCAAGCTTCAAATTGAAGCAGGCAAAGCAAATCCATCACCCCCGGTTGGTCCTGCATTGGGTCAGCATGGTGTTAACATTATGGATTTTTGTAAACAATTCAACGCAAAAACTCAAGATCAAGCAGGCTATATTATTCCTGTTGTGATTGATGTATATGAAGACAGAAGCTTCTCTTTCATTATCAAAAGCCCTCCGGCTGCTGTTTTGATTAAGAAAGCTATCAACTTACCCAAAGGTTCTGCTGCACCGAACAAAACAAAAGTCGGCAAAATCACTGTTGCACAGTTAGAAGAAATCGCAAAAATTAAAATGAACGATTTGAATGCAACAACCATAGAAGCAGCTGTTAGAATGCTTAAAGGTTCTGCAAGAGCAATGGGTGTTACAGTAGAAGAATAACAAGTGGAAGGGGATGCCGTACGGGGCGCACCTTTATAAAATGTCCGAAACGGATTAGAACCCGATATCACCACAGAAAGGAAACAAAATGAGTAAATTAACTAAAAGACAACAAAAAGCAGCAGAAATGCTCGAAGGTTTTGTTCAACCTTCTTCAGCTGCTGATGCATTAAAAAAATTACAAGAAATATCAGAAGCAACAGTAAAATTCGATGAAACAGTTGAATGCCACATGCGTCTCGGTATTGATGTAAAAAGAGCTGATCAGCAAATTCGTTCAACAGTTGTACTTCCTGCCGGATTAGGAAAAGAAGTCAGAGTTTGCGTAATCGCTAAAGGCGTAAAAATTGACGAAGCTAAAGCAGCAGGTGCTGATGAAGCTGGTGCAGAAGAAGTGATTGATAAAATCGCAGGCGGCTGGTTCGAATTCGACACATTGATTGCAACTCCTGATTGTATGGGTATGTTAGGTAAACTCGGTAGAGTTCTTGGTCCTAAAGGCTTGATGCCTAACCCTAAAACAGGTACAGTTACTCTTGATGTAGCTAAAGCTGTTAAAGATGCTAAAGCTGGTAAAGTTGAATTTAGAGCTGACAAACAAGGTATGATTCACTGTCCTATCGGAAAAATCAAATTCTCATTTGAAGATTTGATGAAAAACTATGCAACACTGGCAGATGCGGTATTGAGAGCTAAGCCGTCTGTTGCTAAAGGTACATACCTCAAATCAGCTTACTTAACAACTACAATGGGACCGAGCATTAAGCTTGATTCTAAAAACGTAGCTGCTGAAGTTAAAGAATATGTATAACAAATATTTGTTATAAACATAAAAAGCCCTCTTAAAAAATGAGGGCTTTTTTATATTATTCTTTCATTGATTTCATTAAATTTCGGAAAAGTTTAAATTCTTCTTTTATAACATTCACATTCCTATTTAAAAAGGCTTTTGATCCTTTAAAAACATCACCGACTCTTTTCTTGAAGGATCTAGAAACAATTTCCAATTTCTCAGGATTAAATAAAACAAGTTGTGATTGATCTACACCTATGACTTTATTAATATCTAAAATAAATTCTTTCATTAAAGAATTGCCTGAAACTATCCCTTTGGGTACATATATTCCATCATAACCTGCCTGTAAAAAGAATTTCCTTATCATCAATTCAACAAGAGCATTGGTTTGTTTTCTATTAAATATCATATTTTTAAAGAATTTGTAAGTAGAATCACTTTTTTCGAGCATTTCATCTGTAACCAATGAACTGATTTTCGTAAAAACCTCGTTATATTTTTCCTGATCGACACAACAGATTTTTGCATCGTTAACTTTTACCGGAATAATTTTTCCTGCAAGCAATTTAAAGTTTTGTGCTACTTTTTCATCAGGAGTCAAATATACAGCCGCGCCGAATTCTCTTGACATAACATTGAGTTGATTACTTGCAAATGGAGTAAAACCTTTTCTGTATATCTTGCTCGAATGACGAGTACCATGATAGAAAATTTCGTCTTTGGGCAAGAATTCTTTGGGGCAATCTTGAACAAGTTTTTTCAAATCAATCTCAATGAGTTCTGTAATCTTTTTATTATTTGTAATTTGTTCAAGTATTTTTTCAGCTTTTTTATATGCAGAATTGCCGTAATTATTAATATTTCCTTTTAAATATTTAGCAGCTTTAACAGGATCTCTTCCTATTGCAACAGCCATAAAAATCAAAGGTAAAGAAACTGCACCTGTAATTAGCGCATTTTTTGGTGTAATAAGAGACTTGCTTTTTTTATTGTTATTCTCCGACACTTCCTGCTGTTTTTGTGAAGATTTTTGTACAAGCAATGTATTTTGTTTAAAATTTATCGACTTTAGCTGCATAATTTCCCTTTCGCTAAAATAAAACAGCTAAATGAAATTTATTGCTATTAACAATTACTCTTTGTTTTTGCTTGCCATAAAACTTAACAAAAGCATTATGACAGAAACCAAAATTGCATAAACAAAAAACTTCAAAGAAGTACCAACTATAAAACTCGCAATAGCACCTGAAATAACAGCTATCGAAGCAAGAATCAACACAGTTTGATTTTGAGAAAAACCTCTGTGCAAAAGCTTGTGGTGGAGGTGTTCAGCATCGGGAGTAAACGGTGAAACCCCCTTTGCAATTCTTCTCAAAGAAGAAAATGTAATGTCTATAATCGGCACAGAAAGGATGAAAAACGGAACAAACATCGTCAAAGCAGCAGACTTCATCACACCGGTAATAGAAAGCGTAGCAAGAAGAAAACCTGCAAACAATGCTCCTGAATCTCCCATAAAGATTTTGGCCGGATGAAAATTGTAAGTAAGAAAAGCAAGCATAGAGCCGGCAAGAATAAAAGCAATCAAAGCACTGATAGCATTTGTCGGGGTCATTGCAACAGAAATCAAACCGAGTGTAACTGCACTGATTGTAACAATCGATCCGGCAAGCCCATCCACGCCGTCAATGAAGTTAAGAGCATTGCTTATACCAACAATCCACAAAACCGTGACAATATACGAAACAACAATACCAAGATGTATAGGGTTTCCAAAAGGATTGTATATTGTATCAACACTTATACCCAGCAAAAACACAATAGAAGCTATTGCTATTTGTATCATCAGCTTGAATTTTGCATTTAATCCATAAACATCATCAATTAAGCCTAAGAGAAACATCAATGAACTACCAAGAAGAATCCCTGACAGAAGTTTTCCATAAGGATAATAACTCAATATAACCAGGAGCAGAAATGTAAGCATGACACTTGCCCAAATAGCAATCCCACCGAGTCTCGCAATTGGTCCATGATGAATTTTTCTGGCATTCGGTTTATCTGTCAGATTATTTTTCTTAGCAAAATAAATAACAAACGGCATAATGAAAAATCCTAAAAGATAAGACATTATTGCACCTAATATATGAGCATCCGATAGTTTTAGCGATATCATTTTTAACCTCTACATGCCTGCATAAAGCGGGTATTTTTTACATAATTTCAACGAACGTTCCTTAAGGTTTTGAAGAGCAGTTTCATTATCAGACGCAACAACAGCACCCGCAATAATTTTTGCCACTTCAACCATATCTTCTTCTTTAAAGCCTCTTGTTGTCACAGCGGCTGCTCCCAAACGTACACCGCTTGTAACAAAAGGACTTTGCGGATCATTCGGGACAGTATTTTTGTTAGCTGTAATACCGACTTTTTCAAGAACATTTGCAATATCTTTTCCTGTTTTGTTGAATTTTCGCAAATCAAGAGTCATGAGGTGATTTTCGGTACATCCGCCCACAATATCCATTCCCTCATCAATTAAGCCGTTAGCAAGAGCTTTTGCATTTTTAACAATCTGAGCCGCATATTCTTTAAATGACGGCTCAAGTGCTTCTTTTAAAGCAATTGCTTTACCGGCAATGATATGTTCCAACGGACCGCCTTGCATGCCCGGGAAAACAGCCTTGTCTATACCTTGTGCATGTTCTTCATCACACATAATAATTCCACCTCTGGGACCTCTGAGAGTCTTGTGTGTAGTTGTTGTAATAAAGTGGGCATATCCGGCAGGAGAAGGATGCACGCCACCCGCAACAAGTGCCGCGATATGTGCAATATCCGCCATAAGATAAGCACCGACTGAATCAGCAATTTCTCTAAATCTTTTAAAATCAATAATTTTTGAATAATTGCTGGCACCTGCAATTATCATTTTTGGTTTATGTTCTTTTGCAAGTTTTTCAACTTCATCATAGTCAATACAACCGTTTTCATCTACACCATAGCTGACAATATTATAGTTAATACCTGAAAAATTTACCGGTGAACCGTGGCTCAGGTGGCCTCCGTTAGACAAATCCATACCCATAACAGTATCACCTGTATTCAATGCATACATAAACACTGCCATATTAGCCTGAGCACCGCTGTGAGGTTGAACGTTGGCATGGTCTACACCAAACAATTTTTTACATCTTTCCTGTGCAAGTTCTTCTATAACATCAACATTTTCACAACCGTTATAAAATCTTTTGTGAGGTTTTCCTTCAGCATACTTATTTGTCAAAACAGAACCGCATGCCGCCATTACAGCAGGAGAAGTAAAATTCTCGCTTGCAATAAGTTCGATTGTATTTTGTTGTCTCTCAAGTTCCTTAGCTATTGCATCAGCTACCTGAGGGTCTTCTTTTCTTATTATATCCAATTCCATTTTTTATACTCCTGCTCCCTATATACTCGTCTATAATTTTACAACGGTAAAAAAGATATGTGAAATATGTAAATTCTGATAAAATAATAATGGGAGAGGAAAATGCTAATACAGGGCAGTTCTGTTTCACGCAGAACAGACAAAATAATTGAAGAATATACAAATCTCTTAGATGAGGGTATTGAAGCCTCAAAAATTCTTGTGCTTGTACAAAATTCTTTTAAAAAGGCTGATTTTATTGACAAAGTAAAAATAAAGCTCAAGAAGAATCATTTTGAAGAACCCCGGATTCACACATTTTACGGTCTTGCATACAACACTGTCACAGAGAACTGGCCCAAAATAGAAAGCACAATAAATACAGGCACTCCGGTGATTTCACCTAATTTAACAGGTCTTGAGATATCACAGTTTTTCTTTAAACAGGCTGTGAAAGATGCCGGATTTAAAGATTACAACTCAAAAATCAACCTGATTCATCAGCTTTTCAGAAGAAATTCTCTTATCACAAACAACAACCTCTCCCATCAAGACGTACAAAAAAGAACGGAAATTCTTAATGAAACATTTGCACCTGATGCAAAAACAGCAATCGATTTGTTTAAGAAAAAAACAATCGAATACAGGGCTTTTGACTACATACGACAGTTAAATATTTTCCACTATGTGTATAAAAATACAAATTTTTTTGACAACATAGAATACCTTCTTCTTGACGATGCTGATGAAATCACCAATGCACAACTCGATTTTATCTCTTATCTTAAACCTCAACTGAAAAAATTTATAATAGGATATGACAAACATGGCTCATCAAGACTCGGCTTTTTGAGTACAGACACACAAACAATTGAAAATCTGAAAAAAATCTTTTCTGACACGACAGAAATTAACCTTGATGACATAAAAACAATAAAACCAATTAACAAATCCTTCTCATTCACACGAAGGCTCGAAATGATTGATGCTGCCATATCAGATATAGACAAACTTATACAAAGCGGAGTCTCTCCGCAAGAAATAGCCGTCATAACCCCTCTGACAGATTCAGCTTTAAAATTCTGTATATCAGAAGCTTTTGACAAAAAAAATATAAAATATCAATACTTTTCAGGCAGTGAAAAACTTGTTCAAACTACTGCAATCAGAAACACAATCACTCTTTTAAAGTTATCATTTAACGAAGACACGGATATTTTTAAAATCCGCTCTGTTTTTTCTGAAATGATAGGCATACCTGTAAAATATTGTCTTGCACTCATAGAAAACTATAAAAACCACAAAAAAATCGAATTTATTGATTTAAAAACACCTGAATACAACAACAGACTAACCGTATTAACAAAGACATTAGAAAATATAAGCACTCAAAAAACAACACTGAGTGAAAAAATATACACAATTTATGAAAATCTTTTGTCTGATCTTTTGTCACAGAAGGACACAGAGAGTTTTCGTTTCTTTTTAAAACAAATACAGGATTTTGAAAAAGTTTTTCCAAAATATTCAACAGATATAAACCTGCAAAAAGAAATCATAACCCAGCTTGAAAATTCTATAATCTCAGAAAACCCCTCTTCTGCACCGGAAGTTAAAGAAAACCATATAATTATTTCAACTGCGCAAAAAATTATTGATTTTTCTATCCAAAGAAAATTCTTCTTCTGGCTTGATACAACCTCCTCTGAATGGACAAAAGAAGATCTTGGCACGCTTTACAACGCATGGGTTTTTCAAAAATCCTGGCATAAAGACACCTTCACCTATGAAGACAACATGAGCCTGACAAAAGAAAAAACACTACGTGCATTAAGAAAACTGTCTTTGCTCTCAACTGAAGCAATCTACGAATATTCAAGCCTGTTTGATATGCAGGGCAATGAAAACTTCGGAGGGATAAAACAATATCTCGAAGAAAAAAATGACAAAAACCAAACGGAAATTGATTTTAAGTTTATCCCCAGAGACGACCAAAAACCTGTTCTTGATTACAAAGAAGGTTCAATGGCAATTTCAGCAGTTCCGGGAGCAGGAAAAACAACTATCCTTCTTGCTTTAATAATAAAGCTTCTCCAAACAAAAGAAGAAAGTGAAAATATTTTTGTACTTACCTATATGGAATCAGCTGCAAGAAACTTTAAAGAACGAATCAAAAAAGCTTGTCCGTCTTTAGAAAAACTGCCTAATATTTCAACGATACACGGGCTTGCACTTCGAATACTCAAAGAAAATTCAAACTTCGTAAAAGCAGGTCTGGACGAAAATTTTGAGGTCTGTGACGATAATCAAAGACAAAAAATCATTCGTGAAATTATGTACAAGCTGCAAATTGATGCAGACAACTTCGACAAATATGAAAAAGCTGTTTCAGCTTTAAAGCTTTCCGGAGTTGAAAAAATTTCATACACAACAGATAGTGAACTAAAAAGATTTCTAAAATTTTATTATACATACAATCTGTATTTAAAAGACAGAAATATAATTGACTATGATGACATGCTTGTTTTAAGCGTAAAAATACTTCAAGAAAATAATGACATAGCAAAATATTACAGCAATTTATGTAAATATCTGATAGAAGACGAGGCTCAAGATTCTTCTGTCATTCAACAAAAACTTTTAAACATTTTAAGTTCAAAACACAAAAACCTGATAAGATGCGGAGACATAAATCAGGCAATCACAACAACTTTTACAAACGCAGATGTAAAAGGGTTCAGGAATTTTATAAAAAACAGCAAAAATGTAGAAATGAACAAATCACAAAGATGCACAAAGGAAGTCTATGAGCTGGCAAACAATCTAATAGATTACTCTTTAAAAGAAAAGGATTTAAAAAACGCATTTTACAATATAAAGATGACAGAAGTTGCAGGGAAAAATCCGGTTTCAAAAAATGCGCTCACCGCTTCGGTCTTTGATGATTATCAGCAGGAAAGAACATTTATCCTTGAAAACATAAGAAAAATCTTCTCTTCTAACCCTGAATCATCTGTGGCACTGCTTGTCAGAAATAACTACCAGATAGAAGAATATACGGAATTTCTTTCAAATTACGGATACAACGTTATAACAAGAAGCGACCTGCTTAAAGAACAACCCGTTTTTTCACTTATTTTAAGCATCATAAAATTCTGCACAAGACCATGGGACAATGACAACATAATGCAATGTGCAGAAGTTTTGAAAAAACAAAAATTGCTTAAGCTTACTGATGAAGATTTAACTTTTCTAAGAGAGTCAAAATCTCCTTTCATTATGACAAACACTGACTCCTTGAATTCAAAAGAGCTTTCACAGTTCCTGTGGGACATGAATTACTGGTTAAGCATTTCACAAAAATATTTTACTGACGGAATTGAAGAATTTGCTCTAAAAATTGGGAATTATTATTACATATCAGAAATTGAAAAATCCAATGTATATATGATAGCACTGCTTTTAAAAAGGCTTTCATCTTTATACAAAGACAACTCTATGCTTTGTGAAAGATTGGAAGAACTTTCCAACAGACCGCTCTCGGGACAATTCCGATTTTTTAATGATGAAGATATGAACAATACAACTCAAAAGGACACAATACACAGCGGAAAAGTCCAGATTATGACCTATCACAAGTCAAAAGGCGACGAGTTTGATGCTGTTTTTATTCCGCAGCTGACCGAAGAAAACCTGGCATTTTCTGTTGAAAACATAAAAATTAAATCAAAAGAACGTTTTATAGAAGCAGTTAAAGCGTTAAATTATAATTACAGAAAAAAAGATGAAAATGAATTGAAGATTTTTCAAATTGAAGAAAACCTAAGACTGCTTTATGTAGCAATAACAAGGGCAAAAAAACAACTTTTTATCACCTCTGCAAAGAAATATAAAAAATTCTCAAAAGTAAGAGAAGCAAAACCTTCAACAATTTTCAATACAATTTTAGCAAACTCATCGGGAGCAATTTAATGACAACACAAACCTATACACTTTCAAAGCTTCAAATGTTTGATGAATGTCCTCAAAAATACAAACTTTGTTATATAGACAAGGTTCATATCATAGAAAATATAAACAACAGCGCATCTCAAAAGGGAAATAACCTTCATAACCTGATTAATTATTATCTGAAAGGAATGGATGTAAGCAGACTGATAAGTGCACTAACACCTCAAGAAAAACTATTGTGGCACAATTTTATAACCTCAGATGTAAAAAATTACAAATTTGTCAGCAGTGAATACAGTTTCAACTTAAAACTCGATGAATACTGGCTCACAGGAAGGATAGATGCACTTTTTGAATATGGAGGAGACTACATAATTCTTGACTGGAAAACAGGTGAAAACTTTTTGCCTGAAAATGTAAAATTTCAAACATCATTTTACCTCTTGTGCATGTATGAAATATTAAAATCAAAAAATCTTATCAAAAAGCCGGAAGAACTTTCGCTTAATTATATGGATCTTACTTCTGACAGTATAGTTAAAATCAAATTTGATGAAGACTCATATATGCAATACAAAAACTTAATTTTAACAATAATAAACAAAATAAACGAAGGAAAAAACTTTTTCTGTAACAAAACATCAAAATGCAAGCTATGCAAATATTACAGAGCTTGTCCTTATTTATAATATTCTATTTATATTAATCTAAATAGAATGCAGTAATAACTTTGTGAGATTCTTCCGCATAGTCAATCGCTTTGTGAAGCGTATTTGATGTATGAGACAAGAAACAAATCAACTGCTGACAATCGTCAATGATTTCTCTGTTACATATTCTGCTGGCATCAGCAAGTGTCATCATGGCCCTGTCAGAATGTTCAATAATGTTAGGAACACCGATGAGCTGATCCTGAACATCTGAAGGCTGCTGACCGATAGTCTGAGGCAAAATAACTTTAAGTTTTTCAGGATTAGACTTCATAGCACCTCTGATAGTAGCAGCATTTGTACCTGACGAACCGCCTGAAGTGATAATAGTGTTTCCCTGCGCAACCAAAGCATAAGCCAATGTCTCAATAATCTGCTGGTGTGTAATCGGCAGATTACGACTTCCGATAATAGCTATACGTTTTTCAGATTGCTGTATTGTTGCAAGCTCCATAGCAAGCTGATCAACAGTATTTGCCGCATCTTCTGACACTTTATCCAAATCATCAATAGGAACCATAATAGATGATTGTTCTTGTGATTCTTGGTTTTCTTTATTTTCTTCTGACATTGCCTTATCCTAATTTGTATAAAAACTTTTTTTTGATTATCATAATAATATCATAAATTGACAAAAATAAAAGTATTTTTTAATAAAACACTTGCAAACATTAGGAATTTTGGGGATGGAAGAGTTATTACAAAGTCTAAATGACGAACAAAGAGAAGCTGTTGTTGAAAAAGAAGGAGCACTTCTCGTGCTTGCCGGAGCAGGAAGCGGAAAAACAAAAGTTTTGACAACCAGAATAGTAAATCTGGTCAAGTCAGGAGTAAACCCCTATAAAATTCTGGCTGTAACATTTACAAATAAAGCTGCAAAAGAAATGAGAGAACGTCTTTCTAAAATGATAGGCGAGGAAGTTGTAAAAAAAATGTGGGTGGGAACCTTTCACAATATTTGCGGAAGAATCTTGAGGTTTGATCTTGAGAATTACAAAAGCACAGACGGAAGAAAGTGGGACAACAACTATGTCATCTATGATGAAACAGACTCAAATGCAATCATCAAAAATGCCATAAAAAAATTGAATCTTGATGAAAAAGTATATGCTCCAAAGCTCGTAAAAGCAGCAATCAGCAATGCAAAAAGCAAAATGCAAGACGCTTACACCTTCTCAACCAGAGCCAGAGACTACCGCACACAAAAAATTTCCGAAATTTATGACGAATATGAAAAGCAGCTTATGGCAAATAACGCCATAGACTTTGATGACATGCTGCTTTTAACGGTTAATCTTTTATCGACAAACGAAGAAGTAAGAAACAAATACCACGAAAGATTCTCACATATCCTGGTAGACGAGTTTCAAGATACAAACATAAGCCAGTATATGCTTATAAAACACCTCTACTCAAACGAAAAAGCCGAGAGTGATTTAAAAGGCAGAAGCCTTTGTGTTGTAGGAGATGTCGATCAGTCAATTTACAGCTGGAGAGGAGCTGATTACAAAATCATTTTGAATTTCCAAACAGATTACAGGAATGCAAAACTCATAAAACTTGAAAAAAACTACCGATCAGTAGCTACTATCCTTGATGCAGCCAATGCAATAATTGTGAACAATACGGAACGTGTCAGCAAAAACCTTTATTCAACAAAAGGCAAAGGTGAAAAAATAGATATTTATGAAGCACAAGACGAAGCAGGTGAGGCCTATTACATTGCAAACAAAATTAAAAATTATGCCAGAAACCTCAATGATTATGCTGTACTTTACAGGACAAACTCTCAATCCCGTGCAATAGAAGAAGCACTAATTTCTCAGGGGATTTCCTATCGAATGGTCGGGGGGCTGAAATTCTATGACCGTAAAGAAATCAAAGACCTTATTGCATATTTAAAAATTATCTACAACAGACACGATTCTCAAAGTTTGAAAAGAATTATTAACGTTCCAAAAAGAGCAATCGGTGACACAACTGTCAAAAAAATTCAAGACATTGCATCCTCTATGGACTATTCAATGTATGAAGTAATTCAAAACATAAATGACTATGATGACGTCAATGCTTCAACAAAAACAAAACTAACAAACTTTGCACAGCTACTGGATAAGCTTGAGAAAAACAAAGATACACTTTCTTTGCCTGAATTTATAGCCTTTATTATAGAAGAAACAGGCTATCTTGCTGAATTAAAACAGGAAGACACGGAAGAATCACAATCAAGAATAGAAAACTTGCAAGAGCTTGTGAATGTAGCAAGAGACTTTGCACCTGATGAAGAAGACAATATTCTCGGTGAATTCCTTGCGCAGGTTGCTCTTGTCAGTGACCTTGACGAAACACCGGATGCTGACAACGCAGTAACGCTTATGACTCTCCATGCTGCAAAAGGCCTTGAGTTTGAAACAGTTTTTCTGGCAGGCCTGGAAGAAGGAATTTTCCCACACAGCCGTTCACTAAACAGCAACATAGAAATGGAAGAAGAACGACGTCTTATGTACGTCGGTGTAACACGAGCAAAACAAAAACTCTACATTACATACGCAAAAAGAAGACAAATGTGGGGTGAAACAAAATATTATAATCCAAGCAGATTTTTAGCCGAAATTCCTGACAGCCTGACAGAAAGAAACACGTCGGAGGATTCTTCATCTTCTTATTCCGGCAGCACTTTTAAACAGGCTGTAAACAAATTAAAAACAGACCGTTCCGGATATGTAGAAAAAACAACCTCCTTCGGAGCAGGGTTTGTGGCTCCTGTACCTAATCAACAGGCACAAAGCATAAGCAGAGTAGTAAAACCAAAACCCACATCAAACTACAAGCCGCCTCAGCCTGTAAAAAAAGAAGCATTTATTGTAAAAAATGCACAAAATAAAGCAAAGGATGAAGAAAAGGTTCAAAAACTGCTTGAAGACAACCCGATAAAACGTATGCTCGAAGAAAAAAAACAGAAAGAAGCTGCTCTTGCTAAAAAGAGTGAAGAAACTAACACCTACAATATTGGAGACAGGGTCTTTCATGAAAAATTCGGAATCGGGCACATTGACGAAATTAAACAAATAGGCTCTTCATCAATGTATGTCATAGATTTTGGGAAACAGGGCAAAAAAGCAGTTGATGCGCTTTATGCAAATTTGAAAAAGTTTTAGCATAATAAAAAGACTCCTTTTGGGTGTCTTTTTATTATTAACTTTATCTTTATAACTTTATTATTAAGAAAAGAAGTGGCCTCTTTTTGAATCCAATGTGATTTTATCAAATGAATATAACCTTGCAGGTCTTTTTGAACCTGATTTTGTATATTCATCAAGTTCCTTTAATATTGCAAGAGAAAGAAATTTCTTTCTAAAATTTCGTTTGTCGAGCTTTTTCATAAGAATCATTTCATATGCCTTTTGCAACTCAGTCAAAGTAAATTTTTGAGGCAGAAGCTGGAATGCAATCGGACAGAATTCTAAACGCTCTCTTGTTCTTTTCAAAGAATATTCGATAATCTCCTTGTGGTCAAAAGCCAGAGCAGGAAGACTGTTCACAGGATGCCACTTAACTTCCGTAATCTCAGTATTTTCTTCGAAAGAAAGAACAATATCATCAGAACGAATCAATGCAAAATATGCGCAAGTAATTACACGAGAGTTAGGGTGACGAAGTGGATCACCAAAAGTATAAAGTTGTTCAAGATAGATATTCTGTACATTTGTTTTTTCTTTCAAAATTCGCAATGCCGCATCATCAAGAGTTTCAGAAATACGAACATAACCACCCGGCAATGCCCATTTGCTTTTGAAAGGTTCATGCGCACGTTTGACCAGCAATACTTTGAGCTTATCATCTTTAATAGTAAAAATAACTACGTCAGTAGTGACCTCATGGGTTTTAGTTTCTTTAAACATACTTCCTCGGCTTGTTTTAACTTATTCTTATTTTAGACTAAACAAAAAGCATTTTGTAATTTTTTGATAAAACTTTACAAAATGCTTTTCATGTTATTTAAATATCCATCTCTATTTTATATAGCACCTGAAAGACTTACAAAAGGCAAATCTGAAGGATCAAATCCTACCCTTTTTATAACATTATTTTCTTTGTCAGCCTGCAATACTTTATTCAGACTGTTGGATGAAACATTGCCCTGCTTATATTTTGTAATTGCAGGATCAGGATTTGCTTTTTGTGAATAATATTCATTCATAATGCCGCTAACAAATCTCTTAGTTTCAGCAAAAGGTGGCACACCTTTGTATTTGCTGACGTTGCCGGGACCTGCATTGTATGCAGCCAGCGCAAGTTCAACAGAACCGAATTTTTGATACATCATTTTGTAATACATCAATCCGCCTCTAATATTATCGCTGAGATAATATGGGTTGTACCCCATCCTTTTGGCAGTTGACGGCATCAATTGGAATACACCGACAGCTCCGTAAGAACTTCTTTTTTCATGAACGAACCCAGATTCCATTTTAGCAATGCTTAATCCAAGCGCAGGATCAATACCCATTTCCAAAGAATGTTTTACAATGTAATCTTTGACTGTGGCTTTTGATGTTTGTGCTTGTGTTTGCTGCGGATTTGCTAAAATGCAAAAAATGAGTAGTAAGGTTAGTGTTAGTAACTTTCTAATCAAATGTTAATCCTCTGTTTTGTAAATTGAAACGGGAAAAGCTTGTGCTCGGACTCACGATATAACATGCAAGATTCACAGTTAAACCGGAAGCCCCCCGGAAACTTGATTTTCAAAACTCAGCTGCTTTGACTTTCACAGCTTGTTTTTTCTATCAAGCTCCAGTTTATATTACTTCATAAAGATAAAAAGTCAAGTCCTGTGCTCTTTTCCTCCCTGTGTTGCTAATTATTACTGTATTTAACAACAATTTTATTCTTGTTCAAAGTATAAGTTTTTTAAATTAGATGACGGAATATTCATTTGTGTTAATATAAAAAAGAGGAAGATTTTAAATGCCAAGAAAAAAATGTATTGAAATTGTTCTGGATGTTGAAACAACAGGACTTGATTATAAAAAAGAGAGAATTATAGAATTTGCTGCTGTGAGACTTGAAAATGGTGTCATAAAAGATAAATATGAAACTTTAATTAATCCTCAACAGCATATCAGAAAGTCGAGCATGGCAGTGCACGGCATAACAGAAGAAATGGTTGCCGACCAACCGACAGAAGCAGAAGCTATGCCCGGAATTTTAAAATTTATAGGCGAATACCCGATTGTTGCACACAATGCAATTTTTGATTACAACTTCTTAAATGAAGCATCAAAACGCCTTTACGGAAAACCTATTGAAAATCAGAGAATCGATTCTCAATTTCTTTTTAAAGAAGTCTATCCGGAATTTGAATCACACGGACTTGAAAATCTCATGCTCAAATTCGGGGTAGAGTTTGATACACGCCACAGAGCAATGGCTGACACAATCGGGCTGGCTCAGGCATATCCGAAATTAAAAAAACTCTATGAAAAAAAATATGACTGGCAAATGAAACAAATAAGCAATATTGAATATTTATTTGAAAGATTTTTGCGTATTCAGCAGGCTGTACAAACAATGCAATCTGAAATTCAAGATTTGAAATCAATCTTTAAGCTTTATTTTGATGAAGGTGGAAAACCTGTCACTGCAACAACCGGTGAGACACTTGTTTATCAATCAAAACAATCCTTCTCTTATGACTTTGTACAAATCAAAGACATATTGGATGAGATAGGAGCTTTACCCAAAGCCGTAAAATTGAACAATGGTTTTGTTGACCGTCTTGTGAACGGACACAGCCTCGATGAAGAAACAAGAGAAAAAATAAAACAGGCAAGATGTGACTTCTCTGAAACAAGAAATATACAGGTTATAAAACCAGATAAACATTCAAATAATCAATAAAAAACCTGACTCTATGTCAGGTTTTAATAATTAAGTCTAGTTGCCAATTCCTCAAATTTCTCTGTTTTATAATATGCGATTAAGCGATGAAGTTGTTTCCGAATCTTGTTGCACCTAAGAAAACACATTCTTCAAGCATTGAATCAAGGCTTCTGTAAACTTTTCTTGCAGGTTTCTTTTCTGCTTCAAGAATAGCTGATCTTGTATCTTCATATTGATTTGCGATTGCCAATGTATAGTTTGCGAATGGATTAGTTGCGTTCATCATATCTCTCTGACCTCTTTATGTTTTCTTCTTACATATATATAAAGTATATAACTTTCAAAAAATTGCCTTTTTAGTATATACTTTGCTTAATATTTCTTAATAATATGTTTAGAATTAAAAAAAACAGGAATCAAAAAGTAACAATAGTGCCATCAAGGTTCATAGCACTGATATTAAAATCACTGTCCCAGTATATTTGAGCATTTTGTCTCGGGATATAATTTAAGTTTGATGATGCCATAGAAACAGCTGTTTTCAAATCAAGCATAGAAGAATGCACCAGCTTTTTTATAATATCTGAAACAAAATCAGTACTGCCTGCCATTGTATCGCTGGAATCTACGGCTTTTCCGTTTTTTAAAAATACTTTTTTTCCGCAAAATTCCATAGACTCAAGATCAGAATGAGCAATAGGAAGGGCATCGCTTATCAATATAATTTTGCTTAAAGGTTTTGTTCTGAAAGTAATTTTTAAAACATCTTTTTGAACATGTTTCATATCAGCAATGATTTCTGTATAAATATCATCATTTGATAAAGCCGAAACAACACAGGAAGGCTCTCGATGAGAAAAAGGACTCATCGCATTATAAAGATGTGTAACCTGTGCAACATGAGATAAGTCCGAACCAATGCAATGACCAGCTGACACTCTTACATTTTTCATTTTTAAGTATTTACTCAAAAGATTATCTCTATCAAGTTCAGGAGCAAGAGTCACAATTTTTATTACATCATCCTCAAGTTGCTTATAATTCTCCACTGTCGGAGACAAAAGCTGTTCTTCATTATGAATACCCTTCTTTTGAGGATTCAAGAAACACGCCTCAAGATGAACACCCAGAAGTTTAGCCATAGGTTCATCAGTTTTTTCTTGAATCTGCATTGCAGATTTAACATTCGAAATCTGAAAACGCAAATTTTCAATAGAATCAGTTGCAAGGGTCGGAAAAAAAGCGCACACTCCAAATTTCATAATTTTTTTTGAAAATTCAATAAAATCCAGAGCACTGCATTTTGAAAAATCTATACCGAAGCCCCCGTGAATATGTTGTTCGACGAGAGCATCGGTTTCAATTAAATTATCCACTGACTGAATTTGTGTGTCGTACATTATTTCATCTGTAAAACTGAAATCTTTATACTATTATATAAATTTTTCTAATTCTTTCAAGAGTTTTTCATGTTTTTTTGCAAATTTTGAACCTCTTGCTTCAATAGCCATTTTCAAAATTAAAGGCAGATTGAGAGCTTTTTGGTTTTTACAATTTTCAATATAAAGCTCCACAAAGTTGTCAGGAAGTCTCAAAGACCAGTTTTGATCACCTGAAGTACCCGGTGTATTGTAAGTATCCTTGATACCGAAGAAATCAGTAAAGAAAACCTGAATATTTTCTGCCTGAGAAGCAAAGATTTCAGCAAGCTTAACCTGCCTTAACGCATCAGCATCGGTTGTGAGTTTTACAATCAGGTCATCTCTATCTTTACCTTGGAGCTCTGAAAACATGTCATCAACAAGATTAACTACATTCAAATAACCTATATGTGTGTTAATCATTTCATCAGCCCACATCGAAATCGGCTGATTATCATGAGTGCCTACCATAGCCCAGCTTCTTGGAACAATATTACAGCATCTGTAAGGATGTTCAGGTTTGTCATGTTTAACAAACTGGGTCAGTCTCATTCCTTGCAAATCATACTCTTTCATCACAGATTCAACAGGGAAAGTGAGTGTTCCGAGATCTTCACAAACAATTGCATCCTTATTAAGACCTTCTTCTTTTGCAGCGGCAATAACAATTTTTTCAATCATTGCACCATACTTTTTAATCTGTTCTTTTGTAAGCTGTTTAACTCTTTTTTCTTTATCAGAGCCAAGCTCCAAATTCAAATCATCCATAGTTGCAATAGCATATTTTGAAAGCTCGGGATGTTCAGGAGATGAGTAAAGTCTTCCTGCACCTTGATCAGGCATAGGATTTTTTCCTGCTTTGTAAACCCACGGATCAATCAGCCCGACAATATGGTCAATTCTTACACCACCCGGATTTTCTTTAAACATTTTTTTGTAAAGATTTTTCAAAAGTTGACCTGCTTCACCAAGAGAACCGTCTTCATTGAACATTTTTTCAGGATTCACAACAGGAAAGCCCCATGCCTGACCGGTTTTAGAAAAATAGTCAGGAGGACATCCGAGCATCCATCCTTCTAGAAACAGTGACTGATATGCCCAGCTGTCTCTGTCAGAGAAAGCGACCTGTCTGTCAGCAATCATTTTCAAATCATGTTTGAGAGCATATTTTTTTGTTTTTTCATTTTGTTTTGTAACAACAAACTGGCAGAATGCGTAATAATTCATTTCATCTGCATATTTCAGTCTAAGTTCTTTTTCTCTCAGGAAAGAAGCTTTCTTTTCTTCTTCAGTTTTCGGATTGAAGAGGTTTCTATCGGTTTTGTTTTCCCATAAAGGCCAGTAGTCGTTGTTATTTTCAAGAACGAGTGCTTCATACAGAGCATCTTTTGAAAGCCAAAAGTCATTTTCTTTTTTGAATTTATCGAATTCTTTGTTTAGTTTTTTGTCATTCCATTGTTTAAAATTGACATACGCTTCCTGCAAAGCTTCGTCTTGAGCTTTACAAATATAAGAATAAGCTGTTTTGTTAATATCTTTATTTGGATTACCGTCACAAACTTTTTTATAAGTTTCATTGGAAAGAATATTGCCCCATTCTTTCGAGGTTAATTCTTCAAGGTCAATAAACAATGGATTTGTAGAAAAAATAGTACCTGTATAAGGAGAAGAATCACAGGCTTTTGTTTTTCCCTGAGGACCTAATTGAATTGCGTTAAATACACCTGAAGCAAAATCCATAAGGCGTTTTCCTGCTTCTGAATTAGGTGTTCCGAAACCGGTATTTTTACCGGGTTCAGCAGGGAAACTGTTTCCATGAACAATCAAAGCAAAATTCTTTTTGCCCAATTCTTTCAAAGCTTTTTGGCAAACCTTTTTGAATTTTTTCATATCTTTTTTGTCTGTATTTTCACAACAGCAAATCATAAATTTACACCCCTTCTTGACTACTATTTTTTATCCAAATTTATACTAACATCTAGTATATTATTTTTATATAGCCTTGGTGCATAATTTATAACTGTTTTTACATTTCTTTACTATTTCTTAAATAAAGAAAATGTAAAAATCCTTGCCAAACATCAGAAAAATCGCCATAATGAAATAATTAATTTTAAATATTAAATTACAGCCGAAAAGGAGAATTAAAATGACAACAGAGTATGTTTATTTAGACGGCGAATTTGTAGATGCAAAAACAGCTTCAATTCCTGTAAGAAATCATGCGTTCTTGTATGGAACATCCGTTTTTGAAGGGATTAGAGCATATTATAATAAAGAAGAAGACCAGCTTTATGCTTTCAGAATGAAAGAACACTTTGAAAGATTAATCAATAGCTGCAAAATTATGCATATGGATTCTAAATTTACTGTTGAAGAATTTTGCGGTCTTACAAAAGAATTGTTAAAGAAAAACGGCTACAAAACAGATGCTTACATCCGTCCACAGGTATACAAAAATGCTCTGAAAATCGGCCCTGGTCTTTTGGACAATCCTGATGCAGTTTTAATTTTTTCTTTCGCAATGGGTGATTACATTGACCTGAGCAAAGGTTTAAGTGTATGTGTTTCAAACTGGAGAAGAAATGATGATAATGCTATTCCTCCAAGAGCAAAAGTAGCAGGCTCTTATGCTAATACAGCTTTGATAGTTACAGATGCAAGACTTGCCGGTTTTGATGATGCAATTGTTCTTGATCAAGCCGGTAAAGTAACCGAAGGTTCTGCAATGAATCTGTTCCTTGTTGAAGGTGACACACTTGTAACAACACAAACAACAGACAATATTCTAGTCGGTGTAACAAGAAATACAATCATTGAGCTTGGAAGAGACGTTCTGGGCTTAAAAATAGCAGAAAGAGAAATCTCAAGAACAGAACTTTATATAGCTGATGAAGCTTTCTATTGCGGAACAGGTGCACAGGTCAGCCCAATTACTTCTATCGACAACAGACCTGTTGGCAAAGGTTCAGTCGGAGAACACACTAAAGAACTTCAGAAACTTTACTTTGATGTAGTCAAAGGAAAAGTTGAAAAATACAAAAAATGGTGTACACCAATATACGACTAGGAAAATAATGATTAGCTTTTTAGGTCTTTGCGTACAAAATTTAATACAAACCCTAAAGTATATCTTTGACAGACGTACAAAATTCGGCTCTGTTATTACTCAAGCAGCAATGATAAGCTATGATTCTTTGTCAATTTCATTGACAATTGTTTTTATCGCAGCAGCAGTAATTTCCTTGCAAGTATCAAAACAATTCTTGATGAGCGGAGCCGAAAGTTATGTCGGTGGTTTTATTGCTGTGGCACTCGTGCGTGAAATTGCACCGGGATTCGCTGCTCTGGCAATAGGAGCGAGAGCCGGTACAGCAATTTGTGCAGAAGTTGCAAACATGAAAGTTACTGAACAAATTGATGCAATAAAAACACTCGGAGTCGATCCTGTCGGATATTATTTTGCACCAAGGCTGATTGCTTCGGCTTTAACTGTGCCAATGGTCGTCATTCTTGCAGAATTCATCGGCATTGTAGGCGGCATGATGGTTGCATTTTTTGCAATCGGTCTTCATCCTAACAGATTTATGAATACTGTCTGGCTGTTATTAAACACAAGAGATATTTATATCAGTATATTTAAAGCCTTTATTTTTGGTATATTAATCACGCTGGTTTGTGCAACCCAGGGTTACAAAACAACCGGCGGGGCAAAAGATGTCGGAGAATCTACTACAAAATCTGCCATTGAAGCCACATTTTATCTTCTTGTTGCCGATTTTATAATCAACATTTTCTTCTATGTTAATGTAGGAATCTAACGATATCTGTCATAAAAAGCTGCTTCAGGTCTGGCAGAATTTGAGAGAACTATTTCTCTATATTCATTCTTGTCTATATCCACACCCATATTCTTTATTTTTATTTCAGGTGCGGCCTTTTTATGATTTTTAGTATTTTTAATATTTTGATTTTCTCTGTTTTCCATATCAGAATTATAAACCAAAAGAAACAGACCCGAAAATAAAATTTCGGGTCCGTAGGTTTTTATTCACCGCAATTGCAGACAAATTCTTCTTCCATCATTTCTGTAAGTTCTTCTACCGAAACGGTGTCAGGTGCCTGAACATCTTCTTCAAGACCTCGGGCAAGCAATTCTGCTTGCTTTTTCTTCAATTTTTTATCAGCTTCAACAATATCTCTGTCATTCGCAACT
The DNA here is from genome assembly GCA_018362895.1 of Clostridium sp. Taxonomy (GTDB): domain Bacteria; phylum Cyanobacteriota; class Vampirovibrionia; order Gastranaerophilales; family Gastranaerophilaceae; genus Limenecus. The sequence goes on from JAHALR010000007.1 coordinate 21,893, forward strand.
GCAATCAGCTGTATAGTCATTTCAGTAGGTGAACCGTCTTCATTAACAGCTTCTTGAACAGCATAGCTAGCCCAATTTTCAGGCAATTCATCAATAGTGGTATATCCCATATTTTCATCAAGCCTTTTATCAATTTCATTTTCAAGAATATTTGTTACATATTCCTTCTGTGATTCAAAGTGACAAGGCAAAATAACTTTGTTGCCTATAACTTCTTCAGGATCTCTGTTTTCATGTTTTTTGAATAATTCAGCCGCAACCTGAAGGTGTCCGAGTTCATAATCGAGGAACATTTCCCAGATTTTTTTGATTCTGTCATGTTCTTCGTCTTCCATACAGTTATAATATGTAGAAACTTCGGTGAATTCATGAAGAAGCAGCTTTTCCCAGACCGACTCTGTCGGGTCAATCAAAGAACCGTACATTGTAACATGCTCTTCTTCAACGTTTTTGATTTCCGCATATGTTTCTCTCAAACACTGGTTTCCATATTCCATTCCGTGTTCAGCATAATAATTGTGGGTTTGTTGTTCACCGGAAACAAGTGTAAGAATATTTACCTTTGTTTGTGGAGTGGCAGTTTCTTTATCATAGTGTTTTCTAAGTCTTAGTCTGTTATCATTGTGATGGTTTTGTGTCGGGCGACTCAAAAATACATCCGTCTGTCCTTGAACTATATCATTCGGACAAACACCATGCATCATATAAGCCCATTGGCTGTATCTGTAAAGATGGTCAAAGTCCTCGAGTAAACCAAAATCGAAAGTTTCTTTAACATATTCATCAGGCTCATTTTGTGCAAGCCAAGCTGTCAAATCAACAGCAACCTGTTCATATCCCAGAGTTGTTTCCAGAACCGATTGGTCTGAAGGTGTAAGCCAATTTACAGTCGCCTGCTGCATATCTTCAATTTGCCTTGTCTGTGCTATCAGTTTATTAGCTTCCAGATCATCTACGCTTCTCAAAAAATTATGCTTAAAATTCCAGGCTTCTACTTCTATACCATTCATCAAAATTTGTCTTGTTCTAGTGTAACAATCCACATCATTTTTGTTAAACGGTCTTTTAGTAATCTCATGCCAACTTTTTATCTGTTTTTCGACAGGAGTTCCTTTTTCTTTTAATGGATTAAAACTCATTTTCTTACCTTTCGTTTATCTTTTTCATTAACCTCTAAATCAAATTAAGGCTTAAATTAAAGATAAAAGAAGATAAAAAAATTTTTAATCAACTAAAGTACTAAAGCTGCTTGCCCATAAGTGCTGATTTTTCTGCTGTCTTTTTTACCGTGTCAAAAAGAACTTGCGAAATATCACTTTCATTAAGCACCTTATTTCCCTCAGCAGTAGTACCGCCAGGTGTAGTAACATTAACAATAAGCTGTCGTGGATCAACACCTGTTTCAAGAATCATTCTCGCTGAACCAAGAGCGGTCTGAGCAGAAAGTTTTAAAGCTGTCTCATAGTCAAGCCCCAGATTTTCTCCCGCTCTGGCAATTTCGTTAATTATATAATAATAAAAAGCAGGTCCTGAACCGCTCACACCCGTAATTGCATCTATATCACTTTCTTTTGCTTCAACGACTTTGCCTACTTTTGAAAAAATTTCTTTTACACACTGAAAATCTTCAAAAGAAGCGTGCTCACCTTTACAAACAGCACTCATTCCTTCACCGACAAGAGCAGGTGTATTAGGCATAACTTTTATTACCCGTGCTTGTTTTTCAAGAATTTCTTCCACACGCTCTGAAGAAATACCGGCAGCAATAGTTATAATGAGCTTTGAGTCATCTATTTTGTCTTCGATTTCTGTTAAAACTTCTTTAACCACGAAAGGCTTTACTGCAAGAAGAAGAATATCAGCCTCAGCAGCAGCTTCTCGATTGTTGTGAACAATTTTTATGCCGAGTTCTTTTTCAATCATATGTGCATATTCTTTGTTAGGTTCAGATGCAATTATATGCTTTTTGTCAAACAAGCCTGACCCTATGAGACCTTTTATTATAGCAGTCGCCATTTTTCCGGCACCAATGAAACCAATAGTTTTCTCCATATGTGTAAACCTTTATTAATTCAAGTAATATCCGTATTTGACAATCGTCTATGTCTTTTTTATCATGATATAACGCAAAAAAATTAATTCAAGGAGCAATAAAATGAGACGTACATTAGAAGGAACAAAAAGAAAAAGACAAAACGTCAGTGGATTCAGAGCCAGAATGGCTACTCCCGGCGGAAGAACAGTTATAAACAGAAGAAGAGCTAAAGGTCGTCACAGACTCGCTATTCAGGCTAAGAAAAGAGCTTAGTTATCTGTTGTAACTTAATTAAAAAGTTTAATAAACAGGTCTGTTTAACTAAGCAGACCTGTTTTTAAGTACTAAGGAAAAAAAATGCTTCCTAAAAAATACAGACTAAAAAACACACGGGCTTTTGAAGCAACCTACAAAAACAGACATATAGTCTCTGATTCTATGCTGACAATTTATGTTGGAAAAGAAAAAAAAGAACCTTTTGCCGAAACAAAATTCGGATTTGTTGTCAGCAAAAAATTTCACAAAAGAGCAGTAAAAAGAAACAGAATAAAACGTCTTATGAGAGAATGTGTAAGACTTTACTTAAAAGAAAACAATTTAAAAAAAGCAGAAAAATATATGTCTTTTATAATGATACCGAAACACAATGCTCTTGATTCAAATTTAAAAACTATTGAAACATCTTTTTATAAACTTCTGGAGAAAATTAAGTGAAAATAATTAATTACAGCACAATTGACGAAAACTTTTTTCAAAATATCGAATTTGAAACAATTTCATCCGTAAATGAAATTGTCAAAAACGTAAAAATACAAAAAGACAAAGCATTGTTAGAATATACAAAAAAATTCGACTGTGAAATAAAAAACATAGAAGTAACAAAAGAAGAAATCAAACAAGCCTACCAAAATACCGACCAAAAGACAATAGAAGCAATAAAAACAGCTATAAAAAATGTCAAAGAATTTGCAGAAAAACAGCTTGCCTCAATATCACAGCTGGATACAGAAATAAACGGAGTAAAACTCGGCCACAGAATCATACCAATTGAAACAGCAGGATGTTACATTCCGGGAGGAAACTATCCTCTTCCCAGCACAGCTGTTATGACAATTGTTCCAGCCAAAACAGCCGGAGTGAAAAAAATAATTGCATGTTCTCCCAGAATAAAAGATGTAACAATAGTTGCCTGTGATCTTGCAGGTGCTGATAAAATTTATAAAGTCGGAGGCGTCCAGGCAATAGCTGCTATGGCATACGGAACAGAGACAATTGAAAAAACCGACAAAATCGTAGGACCCGGAAACAAATTCGTAACTGCTGCAAAAAAACAAGTATATGGAGAATGTGGAATAGATTTTCTTGCAGGCCCCTCGGAAGTACTTGTCATTGCTGATGAAACAGCAAACCCCAAATTTGTTGCAGCTGACCTTCTTGCCCAGTGTGAACATGACAAAGATGCACGAGCCTATCTTGTTTGTTTCTCACAGGAATTTGCTCAAAAAGTAGACAGTTATGCAAAAGAATTCTTAAAAATATTAAAAACAGCAGAAATAGCAAAAATATCATATGAAAAATCATATGCGGTTGTTGTCGATTCTTTAGAGCAGGCTGTTGAAATTTCAGAAAAAAGAGCACCGGAACATCTTGAAATATGCTTTGAAAATGCAGAAAGCTCCATAGAATTATTTAAGAATTATGGTTCTTTGTTCATAGGAAACTATTCGGCAGAAGTTTTTGGAGACTATTGTGCAGGAACTAATCACACACTTCCGACAAACAAGGTTTCAAGATATTCAGGAGGTTTGAGCGTATTTGATTTTATAAAAATCCAGACATATCAGTATGCCGACAAACAAGCAGCGCAAAAGCTTTCCGATACAGCTTCAATAATAGCTCAAAATGAAGGACTTTTCGCACACAAGCTCGCATCTGACATCAGAAGCTAATCTTTCAAAAGTTCTTTCAGCTTTTCTTTATAAAAGCCTGTTATATCTATCAAGGCATGCAAAGTAAGAGACAGGATTTCAACCTCCTGTTTCCATTCGTTATAAGAACATTTCAAAGGAAGTGCAACAAGAGGATTGTTGGGAAAATCTCTGCAAATACCTGGTCTGTTTTCGTAATCAGTGCAAAGCCCGTCTTCACCAAGTTTAGGGCAGTGATAAAAATAGACCTCGGTCTGGTCTGAAAATTTTTCCTCAATCATTGCAATATAATCAGGATAAATTTTGCGAGGCTCTTCTTTATTTTCATAAGGAACAAACACACTTATGAACTCCTGCGAAAATTTGTCACCATTTTTTGCACGTTTTTTCAACTCTTCATAAGAATATTCAGAACTTGCAAGACGACAGCAGCTTGTACATCTTCCGCAGGAAAAACATTGTCTTCTTTTTTCAATTAATTGTATTTTTTCATAAATATCTCTTGATATTTTATTTTCTAAACAATCAAGAGTAGATTCCTGCCAGAAACGATAACGACAGCCTTTAGGAAATTTTTGAAAAACATTTATACTGTTGAAATCTATCTCACAATCGCTTTTGCAATGATTGCATAAAGATTTGCGTTTTAAAGCATTAAGCTGCTTGTCTATTGCCTGCTGAGCATTCGAAAAAAGCTCTCTGTATATTTTTTTAGTTTTGATTATTTCGTTTTGTAAGGTATTCATCACTATAATATAGCACATTAATAAAAATTGAGATAAAATTAATTACAATGGATGGGGAGACGGAATTTTGAAAAGAATACAACAATTATCAAGACAATTAATAAACCAAATTGCAGCAGGAGAGGTCATTGAAAGACCTGCATCGGTTGTAAAAGAGCTTGTTGAAAACTCTATCGATGCAGGTGCAACAAGAATTGAAGTAGAAATAAGCAAAGATTGTCTGGACATAAGAGTTTCAGACAACGGTTCAGGTATTCACCCGGAGGACATTGAGCTGGCTTTTTCAAAACATGCCACAAGCAAAATATCAAACGCAGATGATCTTTTTGATATTCACACAATGGGGTTTCGAGGTGAAGCACTGGCAAGTATTATATCAATTGCAAAAGTAATCTGCACCACACGTACAAAAGAGCTTGAAACAGGCATGAAGGTTGAATGTGCAGAATCCAATGTAAAAAAAGCACCATGCGGATGTGCAGTGGGTACGACAATGGAAATAAAAGAACTTTTTTATAACACGCCTGTCCGCCAAAAGTTTTTAAAATCAGAAAGAGTAGAACTGTCATATATTGCAGAAATTCTTCAAAGCATAGCAATAGCAAATCCAAGCGTTTCCATTACCTTGATTAATGAAGGAAAAACCCCTATCAAGACATCTGGAAGCGGTGATTTGTTGTGTGTTTTAACTGAAATATATTCAAATTCAATAGCATCAGAACTCAAAAAAGTAAACAAAGCTGACGAACTATCGAAAATATCCGTAACAGGCTATTGCTCAACACCTGATTTTACACGTTCAACAAAAAAATCCATATATGTTTTTGTAAACAACAGAGTAGTAAAATGCCCTGTGATTTTAAAAGCAATAGACACCGCATACAAAAATATGCTGCCTAACGGAAAATATCCGTTCGTATGTATAAATCTTGAAATTCAGCCTAAAGATGTTGATGTAAATGTACACCCTACAAAAAAAGAAGTAAGATACCAGAATCCGAATCAAATCTTCAACTTTATATACAGTGCAATTCTTGACGCACTTTCTTCTTTCAAACAACAAGAAACTCACACGGTTTCAGAAACAATCATACCTTTTGCAAAAAACTACAATACAATCACTGACGAAAATATAAAAGAAGACCCGCAAGAGGAAGACACAGTTTACGTTTCTCAGCAAAAATTTGAGGAAATAAAAGAAACAAACACAAAACAGTTTGAACTCAACGTAAAACAAATTGACCTTAATTTGCCCCAAACAGCAGAGGTTGAAGAAACAATAAATATAATCGGCCAATACAGAAATACATATATTATTTTTGAAGAAAACACTGAACTGAAAATTGTTGACCAGCATATTGCAGATGAAAGATTCATATTTGAAAAACTTACAAAAGATTTAGAAACAAAAGAAATCCCGTCCCAACTTCTTCTAATCTCAGACATATTAGAACTTGAACCTGCCGATGTTACGCTTATTTGTGAAAACAGTGATAAACTGAAACGTTTCGGATTTGGAATAGAACAAATTTCAGAAAAAGAAATCGTGTTCAAAAAGATTCCTCAGGTTATTTCACACGTAAAAACAAAAGACATAATATCAGACCTCTTAGAGAATCTTCACGGTGATTTAAACAATATCGAAGAAAAAATGCTTGTTACAATGTCATGCAAAGCAGCAGTCAAAGCAGGAGCAGAACTTAATTTGTGGCAAATGGAAGATTTGATAAAAAAATGGAAAACAACAAAAATGCCATATACCTGCCCGCACGGAAGACCGATTGTACACAGTTTTTCTGAAAAAGAAATTGCCTCCTTCTTTCATAGAAATGCTTGATTTATATTAACAATTGTAAACACTCCTGAAATTTCTCATGGAAAAATGTTTTTATATATATAGCAATAAAAATAAACATGAGTTAAAATAATACAATGAAGAAAGTAATAGACATTACGGAAATTCTTGAGCAGGAAAAAGCCGAAGTCCGCCCCCAAACGGCTCCGGAACCTAAGCTTGAGAAAGCAACAAACCCTATATTTAAGAAACTTGCACAGTTTCAACATTCCAAGCTGTCTAAAAAATTTGATATTAATGATTTAATATAAATTATGTATTATTTAAAAAATACACTGTTTTTGGATTTGACTAAAAATCAGAAAGCTGCACTTTTCAGCTTTCTGAAAAGTTTTGTAAAAAAACATTGTGAAAAATCCTCTGACGACATTCTCGACTTATTCATTCAGGATGAACAGTATTATTACGAAGTTAACAACCCTCATTTTGAATGGATAATTGAACTTTTCGAAAATGAAAAATTCTTGAAAGAATTGAAAGTATTAATAAAAGAAAATCTCAAACAGCTCGAGCTTAAAGAAGCACAAAAGCCTTATATTGAAAAACAAAAACAACTTGCAAAAGAACAGAGAAAAAAAGCTTCTGAACTCAAAATGTCAAAAGAGAAACCAACAAAAAAACAGATTTATTATTATGATAAACTGTGTAAACAATATAAAATAGAAAAAGAAGATATATCAGAAAAATCGAGATTAGATTTAAAAAATATAATAGGGAAGATTTTAGAGGATGCAGAATCAAAGATATCTCCAGAAAAAGGATTTGATAAACTTATACAGGAATAACGGCTTTGATAAAAACGAAGCAGAAGCAGAAATAAGCTTTGCTGTTGAAATAATAAGCGGATTGACCCAAAAGGATCTGATTCTGGGAATCATGCCTGACCCCTCAGACTTGAAAAAGCTGAAAGAAACAATAGAGCGAAGAGTCTCAACAAGAGAACCGATTGCACAAATTCTCGGTAAAACATTTTTTATGGGACAAAAATTTGATGTAACAAAAGATACACTGATTCCCAGACCGGAAACAGAACTGCTTGTTAGAACAGCAGTAAAAATCATAAAAGAAAAAGATTTCAAACAAATTCTGGACATAGGCACAGGCTCAGGCTGTGTCGCCTGCATGACCGCAAAATTGACATCAGCTCAGGTGCTCGGTATAGACATTTCAAATGAAGCACTCAAAATAGCACTGAACAATGCAATGCATCTCGACTTGATGAACAAAGCTCTTTTCAGAAAGTCTGATCTGTTTGCAAAAATCAGAGAAGAAGAAAAATTCGACATGATAATCTCGAATCCTCCTTATATTCCTCCACAGGAAAAAGAGAATCTTCAAGTAGAAGTCAAAGAATATGAGCCATACAGTGCACTTTTCACTCAAGATGAAAAAGGACTTGAATTTTACAAAAAAATATCAGAACAAGCCAAAAACTACTTGAATTCGCAGGGCTGGCTTCTTTTTGAAGCCGGAATAGGACAAGCTGATGATATTCTAAAAATCATGGAAAAAAACAACTTTTCAAGCCTTCAGGTTCACAAAGACGTTTCTGGCACAGAACGTGTCATAGCAGGATGTTTAAACTCGTTATAAAAAACACTTGCTTTTTCAAAACTATATGTGTATAATAATTTTATTAGGAATGATTCTTAATAAGGGTCGTCCAAAAGTGAATTATGGTAATTATGAAAGAGGTAAATTATGGCAAAATTTGTATGTTCAGTTTGCGGATATGTACACGAAGGAGATACACCACCGGCAAAATGCCCTATGTGCGGTGTAGGCCCTGAAAAATTTAATAAAGTTGAAGAAGGTGCTGGCGTAACTGGCTGGGCTGACGAACACAGAATCGGTGTTGGTGCAGATGTTGATGCAGAAGTTAAACAGGGATTGAAAGATCATTTTCTCGGCGAATGTACTGAAGTAGGTATGTACCTTGCTATGAGCAGACAAGCTGACAGAGAAGGATATCCTGAAGTTGCTGAAGCTTACAAAAGAATCGCTTTTGAAGAAGCAGAACATGCTGCAAAATTTGCTGAATTGTTAGGTGAAGTTGTTACAAATTCAACAAAGAAAAACCTTGAAATGCGTGTTGAAGCTGAATCTGGTGCTTGTGCAGCTAAAAAAGCTATCGCTTCAAGAGCAAAAGAACTCAATCTTGATGCTATTCATGACACAGTACACGAAATGTGCAAAGACGAAGCTCGCCATGGACAAGCTTTCCAAGGATTGCTTAAAAGATATTTCTCATAAATTCCTTCCTTATGAGACAAAGCCCTTCAACATTGAAGGGCTTTATTTTTTATCCTGTTTTTCTCTTTTGTCAATAATAGCTTCAAACTGAGCTAAAGTTTCCGCTCCAACAGTCTGCTCAAGTGCTGCTCTTTTTGAAAGATAATCAGACCTCAACTTACTCTGAGTATTTAATGCAGTTCTGTAATATGCATCTACCATAATAATCTGATCATCAGTTAGATCCTGAGAATTCATAAAGGCTTTACGCCTTTTTGCAACCAGATCATCAGACCTGATTAAAGATTCTCTTGCCGTCATATAATCAAAATAATAATTCACAATTTTTCTCTGAAGCTCTTCAATTTTTCGAATAAGCACAACCATATCCGCATCATTAACTTTAGAAAATTTATAGTTTAAATCTTTGTCATCAACAGACATTGTACCAAGCACGCTGCTGCCCATAATGGCAGAAATAGCTCCGATTGGATTTCCTACGCCTATACCTGCAAGACTGCCCACAGTGGAAATAGGCTGTATGATTTTTTTAACAATACTTTCTTTGGGCTTATCTTCATCAGGATTTGACAATTTATAAACAATAAATTTAACTGTTTCACTATTCTGAGCAGCACCAATCCATAAAAGCTTGATATCCTCCAGCACGTCGTTTGCAGTAAGTTCGCCGTCATCACTGATTTCTTTTGCAATTTTCTTAAGACTCAAATCAGCATATGTAATATTCTTTACTGCCTCACTTGTTTTATCTATATTTGCTTCTTTTGAATTAAGCTTCTTATCACTTTGCGAAACTTTATAAGCCTTTTCCGGTTTTGTACCGATACCCAATCTATACGCAGGCTCTTTTGGTGCATTCAATTCTTCGAGAGTAATTGAAAAAGCCGGAGCAGTTGTTAGTAATATTATAAGAGAAACAAGCATAAAACTATTTTTCTTCATTCTTGTCTCCTTTCTTAATAACATTTTTTGAAAACAGTTCGTTTTTGAATGCATATTGATAAAGATTCAAATTCTCTACTGTTTTTTTACCGGCAAGTCTTTCAAGATCCATTTGATATTTTCTGGCTTCTTTCATAAGCCGGAACTCTTCAAACATCAAATCATCATATAATGCGGAGGAAACAATAATCTCCATTTGATTGTCACTTTTCAGTGCCTGAGCATAATTTTTATTATATAAAACAAGTCTTTGACGGGTATCTTTTATCTGGTTAAGAACCATTTTATAGTTGTAATAAGTATTTATTATCTGATCCTGCAAAGACTCAATCATGCCGGCAAGCTCAATCAGCTCTGTGTCGGTAAGTGGCATTTCTTTTGGGTTGTTAGCTTTTGCAATATAATTATTAGCCAATCTGCCTGTTGCATAAGAAGCAGACTGAACCATATAATTGGCCCCAAACATTGCAGGGATAAAAGAAGCTCCGTTCACAAGAGCAGAAACAGATTTTGCAAGAATAGAAGAATGATATCTTTGCTGATTTGGAGGAACAGACAGTTTTTTCATTGCAAATTTAATTATGTTGTTATTTTCAACAGTTGCTTTCCAAAGAGCATCAATATCTTCAAGATCTTTTTGCTGTTGAAGTTTTACCAACCCTTTCAGAGCCGTATCTTCATCAATAGTAAGCTCTTTTTCATCCTTTACTACTTTGGGCTTATATTGAATTTCATTTTTTTTGACTCCGTCAAGCCCTATTTCCTGGGCAAAAACTGTGTTTGTCAGATAAAATAATATAATAAAAAATGATAATAAATTCTTCATACATGTACTTTATAGCACACATAAATCAGGGAAGAAAATTTCTTTTAATTATTGTAAAATAAAGTAAAATAAATCAAAAAAACGGAGAGCAGATTTTATGATAGAAAACATTCTTAAAGAAATTGCACAGGCTTATTCTAAAATTGACTCTGTATATGCTGTTGTGTTATCAGGCTCCAGGACCTCTCAACAAAGCGATGAGCTTTCAGACTATGATATTTATGTATATTCGGACAAAGAAATACCTGTTGATTTTAGAACAGAACTGGCAAAAAAATATTCGGATAATTATGAAATTGACAACAGATATTTTGAAACAGGTGATGAATGGAATTTGAGAGATTATCCTGACGGCCTCGATTTTATGTTCCGTGACCCAAAATGGATTGAAGGAGGCATTGAAAATGTATGGACCAAACACAATGCTTCTTTGGGCTATACAACCTGTTTTTTACATAATGTTTACACTTCAAAAATACTGTATGACAAAAACGGCTGGTTTTTAAATCTACAAAACAAATTGAGTGCACCATACCCGAAAGAATTGAAATCAAATATTCTTAAAAAGAATATGATGCTTTTGAAAGACAAAGAAAGTGCTTCTTTTCTACAACAAATAGAAAATGCAGTAAAAAGAAATGATATAATAAGCATTCAACATAGAACAACAGCATTCCTTGCCTGTTACTTTGATATTATTTTCGCGCTTAATGAAGTATTTCACCCCGGAGAAAAAAGACTGATTAACTTTGTAAGAACAAGATGCAAAATAATTCCAGAAAAATTTGAAGAAAATTTAGAAAAACTGTTTAACGCAAAAAATAATGAAAAAGTTGAAATATTGAATGACATGGTTATCAATCTAAAAAAAATACTGCCTGATATGACTAAATAGTTTGATGATTAAAAACAGAACAAACCCTTAATAAAATAATTAAGAAAAACACATTAAAAACTAAGGGGGAAAAATGGAAGAAAACAATAACAATTTTAAAGAATGTCATTGTGAAGAACATAAGGCAGAACACTGGGTAAAATTTGCACTGTTATTATTAGGACTGTTTCTCGCCTGTTATCTTGCGGTATATTATGTGCTTGATCAAATGAGACATTCTTATTACATACCCTCACGAATGGACAACATAGACAAAATTTTGCAAGAACAGGACAAATTGTTCAATGAAATGACCACATTCCCAATGCATTACAATGCAATGATGAATGTAAAAAGCCCTGTTGAAACATATAAAGATGATGAAAATGATGCCTATAAAGTCATAGTAGACTTAAAACCATTCAACGACAACCCTGATAATATTAATGTTGACATAAAATCTAATCGAGTCAGCATTTCAGGTGAAGAAGAAAAATCAGGGAAAAATTCAGAAAATGTTTATGCATTTTCACAAAGTTTTGTTTTACCCGAAAAAATAAAAACAAATAAAGTAAAAAAAGAAAAATCAGGACACAAATATATCATCACTCTGCCAATAGATGATTAATAAAGAAAAAAGCTGTCAGATAAACCTGACAGCTTTTTTATATTAACCTGCATAAATTTTTGATAACATCTGAAATATTTGCGTAGCTGTTTCATCACCTGAATTCTTATCAGGATGGAATTTTACTGAAAGTTTTCGGTAATTTACTTTTGACATTTTTCTCAAAGCATCAACCGGCATTTCAAGTACATCTGCAAGCTGTTTAAGTTCTGTACTATTTAAAGAAGAAATACCGCGGCTATTAACTTTATCCGCAATGGATTTAAATGCTTGCGGATTTTGTTTTGCCCAGTTCAAACCTTGAGGAAGGTCTGATGTGAATGAAGCTTTGTATTTAGTAAATAACTCTTTCAGACCACCTTTTGATTGAAGAGCTTTACTAAGCTCAGCCGGGGACATTTTTGACAATTCTGCCCTGCTCATTTTTGTAATATCAACAAGTTTAGACATATCAGCATTTGAGATTTTACCGCTTTGGATAGCTCTTTCTATGTCAGCAATATCGTCTAAAGATAAATCTCTGGCATTTTTTGCCGCACGAGCAGCTGCTGCCGCAGCATCATCAGCACTGTTCGCAGCCGTATTGCCCGCTGTCGAGCTTGCAGTTCTGCCTGTTGATGCACCGGTACTACCTGCTGATGCAGACCCGGAAGTGCCTGTTGCACTTGACGTGGAAGAAGCACCTGTGCTGCTTCCTGCCTGTGGTTTTGGTAATGTTCTTGATGCTGCAACTGCCGCATCATCAGCTGAGTTAGCTGTGGTGCTTCCTGCTGCTGAACCGGCAGTAGTACCTGAAGAACCTGCTGCCGAACCCGAAGTTCCTCCGGCTGCACCTCCTGTCGGTGTTTTTGGAAGAGCCTTTGCTGCCGCATTTGCGGCATCATCTGTTGTTGAGCTGAGCAGCCCCTTTGTTGCATTAGCTGCATCATCGGCACTGTTCGTAACAGCGGGTGTTACTGACTTGCCGGTATTAGCAGCAGTTGTTCCTGTTTTTGACAACATATTGCCTGCTCCTTTGAGCAAACCAGCAGTGGCAGCAGAAACAATAGCCTCTTTACCTGCTTTATTTACGATTTTTGTCATATTTTCCGCATTAACATCACCATCTATGTCATTAGTAGCAAGATCTGCTGTTTCTGCGGCGACACTTGAAACAAAAGTCGTACCGCCTGCCACGGCTGCTGTAACAGCGAGTGAAGCTCCGCCTGTTGCGACTGCTGCTACACCTGAAACAACGCCGACTGTAACCCCTTTTACAACATTTCCGCCCGTTTCTTGAGATTCATTGTATTTTACAACACGATTTGTTATGTCATTTTGAGAAAGCTCTTTATAAATGGCATCAAATTTTGCCTTATCACCACTGTTCAACGCGGCCTTTAATTCATTCAGCTTACTTTTATAAGCCTCCAAATCAGCTCTGACGTGATCCTCGGTATTGGTTGAACCAAAAAATCCGGCAATTGCATCAGCCGTATTAGCAGCCCAGCCGTCTTTTTTGACCTGAGCATCAAATGAACGCTTTGCTTCATTAAAAGCTGTTGCAAGTTTATTGTATTGTTCTCTCGAGGAGGCCATTTTTTTATTTCTTTCAATAGCAGCATCTTTTTTAGCTACTTTTGCCGCATCAAGAATTGTTCCATCATGAGCAACCAGATATTTATTGCCTTGCTTATCTACCGCCCAATATCTGCCATTTTCTGCCTTTTCACCAGTCGGTTTCAACTTCAAATGTCTTCCTTCACTGCCGTCTTTGTTACGATAAAAAGCATCCACTGTATATTTAGCATTTTCAGCAGCTTCTCTACGTTTTTGTGCCTGTTTATTATAAATACCGATTTGTTCCGAAGCATTATCCAAATCGCCTAGATCAACCCCAAGTTTGACTTTAGAACCGACAATAAGATATTCTGTACCTTTCGACGTCTTTTTTACAGCACCAGGATTGTTTTTTTCAAACTCGGCTTTTGCTGCGGCAATATCTTCTTTTGTCGGATTTTCTATGCCTTTTTCTGCAAGAATTCGTTTTATCAAATTATTGTAACTTTCACCATTTTGCACTGTATAATCAAACGAAGTTGGTTTAACTTCAAGAGGCTTAACTTCAATTTCAGGTTTTTTAATTTCAACCGGGTCGGGTTTTAAATCTTCAGCAATTTTACGCATTTGTTCAAGATTTGCTTCCTGAAGCAACCTTTGCTGCGTACCTACTTTAGTATCATTCTTTGTCAATTTTGTAATCTGTTTAATAAATGCTTTCAAATCTTTTGCTTTGACATTCAGATTTGTCATTTCATTAAACATAGCAGCCCCTGCCTCGAGTTCTTTTTTCGACAGCTTTCCATCACCGTCATCAAGTTTTGAAAACGCATCCATAGCCTTTGCAAGCTCAAGATCATTAAGTTTGTTATCACCGTTAAGATCAAATGCTTTAAAAATATCAATGAGCTTTTTATTTTTTTTGCTCATTTCCTCTAAATCAACACCCTCTGAAGAAACCTGTGTCAGGTCATATTTTTGACCGTCTGAAATTTTTAAATCTTTGTTAAACATTCCCATACGCACACCTTTCATTCCTAAAAATACTAGTAGTGTGAATATCGAAATTATTCCTATATTACTTTAAGAAAAAAAAGAAAACTTTCCCTACCTATCCTATCCTATTAACGATTATGAAAAGGTTTACAGGTTTTGTAAATATTTTTTAAGATAATATTAACGGTTTCAGCTTGAAGAGTTCTTTGAACTCGCCTGTTTTCAAAACAGATTCAATTCCGCTCAAAATATTCTCTAAGTCATTGTCTGAAAGTTTTTTTAGCTCTGGCGGAAGTTTTAGCTCAGAAGTATTTTTTGTATTCACCAAAAAATTATTAGAAACCAAAAATTCTTTATAAACATTCATTACTTGATACCAATCATCAGGAATATTGCAATTTTTACCCAGATAATATTTACAGTCTTTCTTCAATTTATCCAAATATGATATAGCATAATTAACTTCAAAAAGCATTTCATCTTCGTTTACAGCTTTTCCAAGATAATCATTCTCCAAAATTTCTTTAGGTTCTTTATCAAATTTTTGTGAAATATATGAAGCCCATAACAAACATCCCAAATAAAACCCAACCGTATGTTCAATGAGTTTCAAAATTTGAGGATAAACAGTTTGAAATTTGAATTTTCTTTGATGCATTGCTTTCATAGAAAAAATAACATTATAAACAGCATCTATGTTAGTCGCAAAAGCCAGTGTATACTTAGAATAGCCAGGATCAAACAAAACACCTTTAGAAAAATCCATATATCTCCACCTTTTCCATATAGAATTAAGTCAACAGAAACATTATATCTTTATTCAAATCAAAAATAAAGTTTGAACTTCAAGTGTGTTTTGTTTATATTAAAAGTAAATTTTAAAAGAGGTGAATATGGCATTAAATGTATATTTAGGGATAGACGTTGGTTCTGTAACAACAAAACTTGCGCTGGTTGATGAATCAGGAAAATTTGTTGACAGCTATATGCTCAGAACCTCCGGAAAACCTGTTCTTGCAGTTCAAGAGGGAATGAGAGAATTATCCAAAAAAGCACTTTGTGAGTACAATATTCAAGGTGTTGGTACAACAGGAAGCGGAAGAAACCTTGCCGGAGCTCTCGTTGGTGCTGATGTTATCAAAAATGAAATCACAGCCCATGCTGTTGCAGCAAGCACTTATGTTCCAGGAGTTCAAACTATTCTTGAAATCGGCGGACAGGACAGCAAAATAATTATTTTAAGAGACGGAATTGTTACAGATTTTGCAATGAATACTGTTTGTGCGGCAGGTACCGGAAGTTTTCTAGATCAACAGGCAAACAGATTAAATGTACCAATTGAAAAATTTGGTGAAACAGCACTTAAATCAACAAATCCTGCTCGTATTGCCGGAAGATGCGGTGTATTTGCAGAAAGCGATTTGATTCACAAACAACAACTGGGTTATCCTGTCGAAGATTTGCTTTATGGACTTTGCCAGGCACTTGTCAGAAACTATCTGAGCAATCTGGCTCTTGGCAAAGAACTTTTGCCTATTGTTACTTTTCAAGGCGGTGTAGCAACCAACTCTGGCATGGTTAAAGCTTTTGAAGAAGCTCTGAACACAAAAGTTGTTGTTCCGGCAAATCACCAGACAATGGGAGCTATCGGTGCTGCACTTCTGGCTATGGAAAATCATCAATACACAGAAAATCCAACAAAATTCAAAGGTTGGAAAGTAGGTAATATGCACTTTAACTCAATCACAAACCAATGCACCGGCTGTTCAAAT
The DNA here is from genome assembly GCA_018362895.1 of Clostridium sp. GTDB lineage: Bacteria > Cyanobacteriota > Vampirovibrionia > Gastranaerophilales > Gastranaerophilaceae > Limenecus. The sequence goes on from JAHALR010000007.1 coordinate 38,287, forward strand.
AACTGTGAAGTTATCACAATTGTTGAAGGAGAAATGCCTGAAGAGCATCCCAAAGATATCAAAGACATAAAAGGAAATATTATCGCCAGATGGGGCGGCACTTGCGGAAAATGGGATATTTCATAAAAATATAAAATTCGATTAACAAAAACAGGGTTTTGGATATTGCAAAACCCTGTTTTTATAAGCTTTTCGACATATTTTATATGTAAATAAAAATTAACAAATTAACAAAAAATTTATATTATTGTTTTTTAATAAACATCATGATGATATTACCAATAATGCAGGGAAATTATTGCAAAGTCCTAAACAAAACATCACAAGAAAACAAAAGGACTGATATAAATAAGCCTTTTAAAACAGGCTTAAGTGCTGATACAATTTCATTTAAACGGCGTATAGAAGGACCTTTTATCAGAGATATGAGAGAATTACCAAATCTGAATTGTGCCTGCTGCGGAATTAAAATGATGAAAAACAGTGATGCAAGCAACTTTCTTAACAAAAAAATATATTATCCTGCGGATATCGCATTAAAAAGAATAAAAACAGAGCAATATTTTAAAGAGAGCAAAGCCTCCAATGAAATGAAACTAGCCTACGCATACCTTAAAAAAGTAGCTGAACGATATCCAACCCTCACAATAGATGACATTCTTGCAAAAAGAACGGTAAAAACAGCTCGGCAAGCTATGCCCAAAGAGGTAAGCAAGGCCTTCGACGAAATCAGAGAAATGACAAAATTGGTTGCTCATAACTCAAAAGATATGATTTGCGCAATAAATGAACTAAATCCACACTTTCACAAGCTTGAGAAAAAAGTTTTCATTGAGCTGCAAAAGCTGTCTCATGAATACCCAGATGAAACTTTTTATGAAATACTTAATAAGTCACATATCTATAACTACTATTTGCAGAACCTCAGAAAAAAAGAAATCGATATTCTGAATAAAGTTTCTTTTGTAGTTGAGAACTCAGAACCAACATTGAAAAATGAAATTGAAAAAAGAGTAGAAAGCGCAAAAGATATTTTCAAAAACGAAAGTCAGGACATCTATCATAAAAGAGGGCGTGTTATTGCAATGTTTACAGATTATTTAAAAACAAAACAAACATTGCCGGAATCCAAGGAGATAATAAAAATTATAAATGAACTGCCCGATTCCAAAACAGATGTTGATGCATTTATGATTAAAGGCTCTCAAAAAAGTTCAAACGCAATAGCAGAAATTCTCATTAACCGTATAAGAAGCACTTTTGAACACGTGAAACCGCACAGAAGAATCGGAGATAACGGTCCAAACAGCATATACAACTACATAGGCTTGTGCGGAAAATGTAATGGTGAAAGGCAAAGAACAGAATATGACATCTTTGTACTTTCACATCCCGAAATGGTAGAAAATACCCAAAGACAAATTGATAAAATAATTTATTTTATTAATTCCGGTGTCCTCATCAAACACGATCTTTACCCTGAAAAAATAGAAAAGGCTCTTGATATTGAATCAAAAGGGAAAATCAAAATCAATATACACAAGCTAAATTTATTAAAAGCTAAAGTCAACAGAACACTAAGACAAAAAGCTTATATAGAAAACAAAAAAAATGAAAATCACTGCCATAAATAATTATAACCAATATTACCGCAATAAAACAGAACAAAGACCGCTGTTTTTATACCAACAAATAAACAAACCGCCTTCTGATACAATATCTTTTAAAAGAAAAAAAGTAATTACAGACCTTAGGCAAATACCCAATATCACATGTGCCTGTTGTGGAGACGAAACAATTCCCAACCCTACAATAGACAAACTATTCCATGACGAAATGTTCTATCCTGCGAATGAAGCAATAGATATACTGAAAAAAGCAGGATATTTCAAAAAGAAAAGTATGACAAAATCAGAAGCAACAGCCTTCCAATTTTGTGAAACATACTCAAAACTATATAAAGGTCTATATGTAAAAGACATATTTGAAAAAGACAGTATAAGAGAATTGATAAGATATTATGATGCTGAAACAAGAGAAAATATTGCACGCATCGAATCAATGATGACCAAAGTCTACAAAAATTCGGAACATATGGTAAAAGTTTTGGAGCCTTATGAACACATAATGCACAAAGCACAAAAAGAAGTTTTCGAATTTTTAAAACAAGAATCACAAAAAACTCCGGAAAAAAACTTTACAGAGATTTTAAACAATCCCAGAGTTAAAGAAGATAACCTAAAAAAACTTGAAGAAAAACAGGCTCTCATATTTTCTGATATGGAAAATATCGCATCAGAAATGAGTCCTCAATCTTATAAAACAGTACTTCGCCATATTAGAAAAGCAAAAATAATATTTGACAAGCCAAACTCGAAAATATCAAATAAAAGACAACTCGTAATTACAATGTTTAAAGACCTTGAAGCAGATATTCCCGAAAACGATATAATGCTCAAAATTCTAAGTAAGGTCTACGAACTGCCAAGCTCAAGAAATGATGCCAATTCTTTCATAATAAAATATGCTGACAACAACCCTAACGAAATAGCCGACAAGCTTCTCAGGGGGGCAGCTGCAACCATAGAACATGTAAAGCCTAGAAACAGAAAAAATGATAATGGAAAAAATGACATTTCAAACTACATTGTACTTTGCGGAAACTGCAACTCCGAAAGAAACCAAATCCCATATTCAGAATTTATAAAATTCCATCCTGATATGCCGCAAAATATCCAAAAGTACTTAGACAGAGTTATAAAGTTCATAAACAAAGGTATTTTAATCGGCTATGACAAATATCCTCAACAAATAAGAAGAGCTGTTGAAGACGAATCAGACAAAAAAATCAATCTAATCTTCAATACTTTAAACATCATTGAAGCAGAAAAGAACAGAAATAGCAAAAAAAGATGTTCAGAAGATTTATAAAAATATAATAAAAGGTTGAATATGCTTAATATATCATCATCAATAACAAATTATACACATATAAAAACAAAACAAGCACAAAAGCCTCGTTTTGGATACCGTTTGCCACAAGATACATTCACGGATATCCGTGATATTCCAAAGCTTAAATGTGCTATATGCGGTGAAGATATGTTCACTCAGGAAGATTTGAACCAATTTCTCCAAACCTTCATTCCAAACTCTAAAAGAGCACTGAACAACGAAAAAATGAAACCTTACAGAGAAACCCCCGCCTTTTTATATCTTCTCTCACTTTCTGAAAAATCACCAAACACAAAACTTTCCAACCTCATAAAACAAAACGAAAATCATATTCAAAAATTTGATGAAAAAAATAAAAGATATGTCACTGAAATAGCAAACATAGCTGAAACAACAAGCATCAGAGCACCTCAAGCAATAAAAAGATTTGAAAAAATTCGACCGCTGCTTAGCAAGGAATCCAACGACATTCTTGATATGCTCGAAATTTATTCATTAAAATACCCTGAAGATTCTTTCTCTGAAATAATTCAAAGACCAGAAGTATTTAAGCGTCACAACAAAATGAAAGAAAGAAACGAGAAAGCTGCATTTATTCAAAAAATTAACACATTAAAAAAAATAAAAGCACTATCTGATGCCATGCCGAAAGAAGATATAAGAAAAGTAAAAATAGCAAATAATGATGCCCTTGAAAAAATAAATAACCTTTTTTACAAACCCGATTTAAAAAGATTTTTGATAAAAAATATATATCTGAAGCTTGTTGATGATTGTTCAGACAAAAAAACAGCACGAAAAATACTGAAAGAAAGCAAAAAACTTCCATGTGATTCGGATGTAGTAAACAAATTTCTGACAGAATGTGCAAAAGAAAAATTTGATGACAACAACATACTGAAATTAATTGCACAAGATGCAATATCAACATTCGAGCATATTAAGCCCAAAAGCAAAAATGGTGAAGACAAACAATCCAACGGAATAGCACTTCACAAACATTGCAACCAAGAACGCTCAAACATTGACTATCCTCTGTTTCTTAGATACAGACCGGAAATGAAAACAAACATCAAAAAACAAATAGACAAAGTTATTACATTTATAAACAACAAAAAATTAAAAGACTATGACTCCTATCCCATTGAAGTAAAAGAAACTCTCATCAATGAAACCCAAAACAAAATTAATATAAATATTCAAAAATACATAAAATTTAAAGAAATGATATCCATAGCCAGACTTGAAAAAGCGCAAGCATCAGTCGAAGAAAACACAAAGAAATATGAAGATGCTGACAAAAAATTGCAAGAAGCAGCTATACGCCTGGAAGAGATTATGAATACAGTACGACAGCTAAAAAAAGAAAAAGCAAAATGCCTGGCATCCTTTGAAGAAGCAAAAGACTCAATGGAGTTCAGCAAAAATATGTTTGAGAAAGCAGATAATGATTATAAAGAAGTTCAAACACTTATTGAAAAAGACAAAGAATTGAGTGAAAAAGCAAAAAAATGAAAATCTTAAACATAACATCAGCATATACTATCCAAAAAGCAAACTCTGTCAGAGTTTATTCAATACCTTTGTCAAAAGGTATTGGTGCCGATTCAATATGTTTTAAATCAGCAAATGTTGATAAAGAAGATGCATTTGCACTTAGAAATATAAAAGATTTGCCTTGTGCATGCTGCGGAGAAAAAATGATTAATGAAAAAGATTATGCTCAATTCAAATCAAAAGATTTTGAAGGTCCAGCTTCACAGGTATTGAAAAAATTAAAACCTTATACAAGATATATGCGCCCAACAGAAAAAACTGTATACAACCTTTTATGCAGAGCTGCAAGAAAAGACCCGCAAGCTGACTTACAAACTCTTATAGCAAAACGATATTACTTTCACCTTGGAAGACTTGAAGAAAAGCAGTTAAAAATCATAAACAATGCAATTGAAAAGGCCCGAGGTCTTTCAACTGACACAGAAACACAACTTATAGAAACTGTTAACAGGGTTAAGAATATTATTTTTGTCGAAGCTAAAGATTACCGTCAAAAAAGAAGCAGAATAATAAATGAATTTAGTTCATTAAAAAATATCAGCAATGACAAAAAGCAGATTGAAAAAATATTAAAAGAAATAGAAAAACTACCCTCAGCCAAAAACGACGTAGACTCATTTATTACAAAATACAGATACAGAGGAAATCGAGAAATAGGACAAAGACTGATTTCCAGCGCACGCCCAACCCTTGATCACATTAAACCCGCAAAAAAAAGCGGACATGATAAATTTTCAAATATGCTTGTTATGTGTGAAAAATGCAACAGTGAAAGAGGTACTATTCCCTATACGCAATGGTTTTTAATACATCCGGAAATGCAAAAAAATATTCAAAAAAACATTGATAAAATTATAAAAGAAATTAATGAAGGCAAGCTAAAAAACTTTGATAACTATCCCAAAGACGTTAAACAAACTCTTTTCAACGTTACCCAAAAAAGTAAAACACCTTTCATTCTTGATATCTCAAAATTAAGCAGCAACTCAAAAGAGATTATGCCTTCATAAGAGAGTTGATTGTGTCACCTTCTGCATATTCATTTTTTTCAACAACAAAACGTGGAGTATAATCTTTCAGTACAAGCATTTTATTAATTTCACCGCTCAAACCGGCAAACGATAATGCAATCTGTGAAGGCTTTTTAGAATTTCGTTCTTCAATAAAACCTATGACTGTATCCAAAATTTCAAGCAACATTGCCCTGTTTATATGAGCAAATTCAAAATCTTCAAAAACCTCCATCAAAAAAGGATAAGCATCAACAGCTTTATAAGCATTGATTTTCTTAATTTTCACTCTGATATCATCATCTTTTATGTCTGAAAACAAAATCTTCAGATAATACACAGAATATCTAAAAATATTCTTAATAATAAGAGTCTTATCCTGAAACTTTGAAGCTTTCTGATAAAAGTTTACAAAAGCAGAAAATAAATTCTCTCTCTTCGGTATAACTCCATTATTCTGTATAGTCAGATAGTCAACAAAAAACGTTTCAAGAAGCAATTTATTAAGCTTTTCAGCAGCTTCAAGATAAGAATTTTCCATTTCAATCCAATAAGTTGAATAAATATCAACAAGACCCGAGTTTTTCAGTTCTCCTGATACAAATTTTCTGATTTTTGAAATGTTGCTCAAATTTTCCATAATTTAATACCTATAAAGATTTTAAATTACAGAAAAAGAAAAGACAAAACTATTAAGTTTATTAAACTTCAAAAAGACGATAAAGTCTGTTCAAAATATCCTGTTCTTCCAAATCATTTGTAAGAACATTCAAATCCAATGCTTTTTGGAAGTTTTTTGCAGCCTTTGTGTTTTCGCCAAGTATAGTGTATGCTCGTCCTAAATTAAAATAAGCAAGCGTATAACTTTTGTTGCCAGCAAGCGCTTTATTAAACATGTCAATTGACTCTTGGACATTTCCTATATCATCAAGATAAATAACACCAAGATTATTGTAAGCAATAGAATATTCAGGGTTCAGATTAATAGCTTTGTGATATGCAACAATTGCCTCTTCCGTATAATCCTTTTCCCAAAGAGCCATGCCGCATTTGCAATAAGACTTTGGATTTTCCGGATTGATTTTTATTGCATCACAATAGGCTTTTATTGCGTTGTCATAATCATCAACAGAAAAATATGTATCACCGATAGCAATATGACACTCATCATTTTCAGGATTCAAAACAGCAGCTGTTTGATATAAAACAACAGCAGCTTCTGGATTTTCTTTTATTTCGAAATAAACTGAACCTAATGCCTGACAAACAATAGAAGTCCAATATGGATCAGGGTTTATGTTAATAGCCTTTTGATAGTGTTCAATCGCATCATCATACTGTTCCAGCTGTACAAGAGCAAAAGCCATGCTATTGTGATAAAAAGGATTGTCATCATCTTTTTCCAATGCCATTGAAAAGGCATTCACAGCAGGAAGACTGTCGTTTTTCTGGAGATACAAATGCCCAAGTTCATAATAAACCTTGTCATTGTCCGGTTCTATTTCAAGGAGTTTTGTATATGCATCTATGGCATCATCATAATTTTCCGGAAAATACGTTTGAATAACAGTTGCAAGTTTTATCAAAGCCTCACGGTCATAGGGATTTGCATCAAGAACCTTTTTATAAGCATCAATAGCAATTTCCGGGGCATGTTCTTTTATGCAAATGTCGCCTATTTTGTTATAAAAAAATTCATCTCTGCCGGTATTTTCAGCAGCCGCATCATATGCAGCAACTGCCATAGAACTGTTTTTAATCTTTTCGAAAAATCCTCCATAGGTTTTATACATAAAAACCAGTGCATCATCAGAAACATTTTTGTACATCATTTTTAAAGACGGAAAATCCCACAACACAGTAAGACAGCCTGAACAAGCATAATAAACCATTCTTATAAAATCAATAAAAGACGGCTTAACATTATTAATTTTTTCATACAGAAGCGATGCCAGAATAAGACGAGGTCGGGCTGATTTTATTGGATTAATTTTTATGGCATTTTTAAATTCTTTTTCTGCTTCTTCAAAATCATTGGCCAGTTTCAAAAAATATCCTGTGTAAATATGCGCATTAGTATTTTCCGGATCAATATTAACAGCCATTTTGCACTGTTCTATTGCTGAATCGAGAGAGATTTCTCCGTTTTCAAACAACAAGCTGGCAAGCCTGTAATATGTCTCAGGAATAGACGGATTCAACTTTATTGCCTGAATATAATAATTTACAGCACTTTCCAAATCACTGCTGTTACTTCTTAATAAATATTTTTCATGAAATACTCTAGCCTTTTCAAGAGTATTCAAAACTTTCTCATCTTTCTTCCTAATATCGGATATTTCGGCATCATGCCCTTTATCCTCATTGGGGTGTTTTTGTTGCTCTAACATGAAATATGCCTGCCTCAGTCTTATCTTTTATTTACGTCGGCATGCCTCCTTAAAAATTTAATCATTCATAAAGAAATCATCCTTTTAACCCAAATTTGAAAAATTTAAAATATATTTTTCTTAAAATTTGCCTTTTAGTTTGTTAATTATATAATTATAAAGCTATGGCAAAAACAAAAGAAAAAAATACAGATGCAGCCGTAACAGAAAAAAAGGCTAAAACAACAAAAGCATCAAAATCAAAAAAAGAAAAAGCGCTGGTAATAGTTGAATCACCTGCAAAATCAAAAACTATCAAAAAGATTTTGGGTGATGCCTACCAAATTGAAGCCAGCTATGGGCATATCAGGGACTTTCCGCCCAAAGTTCTCGGTTTTGATGTTGCAAACAATTTTGAACCGACCTTTATCGTAATTCCGGAAAAAAATTTAGTAGTAAAAAAACTGAATGATCTGGCAAAAAAATCAGACAAAATTTTTCTTGCATCCGACCCTGACCGTGAAGGTGAAGCCATTGCATGGCACGTAAGACAGGTTCTTGAAGTTCCTGATGAAAAAATTAAAAGAATCGAATTTAATGAAATCACGCCCAAAGCAATAAAAAGTGCTGTTGAAAACCCGAGAGCAATTGACATGGAAAGGGTTAAAGCTCAACAAACTAGACAAATTTTAGATAGACTTGTGGGTTATAAAATAAGCCCTGTACTATGGGAAAAAATGAGAAATTACAGACTCTCAGCCGGCCGTGTTCAAAGTGTAGCACTTCGAATGATTTGCGAAAGAGAAGACGAAATCGAAGCTTTCGTGCCTGTTGAATATTGGACAATCACAGCTGATCTCTTAAAAGGAAAACTCCCTTTTCAGGCTGAATTATCAAAATATAAAGATAAAAAAATAGAAATTAAAGATAAAACAGAAGCAGACAAAATTGTTGCTGAGCTAACAAAAGAAGGTTTGAAATACGAAGTTTCAAAAGTAACCTTTAGAGACACACAAAGAAAACCATCTGCGCCATTTATCACTTCTACATTGCAAAGAGAGGCCAGCTCAAAATTAGGATATGGCGTCTCAAAAACTATGCAAATAGCTCAAAAGCTTTATGAAGGTATTGAAATAGGTGGAGAACCTGTCGGTTTGATTACCTATATGAGAACAGACTCTGTAAGAATCTCTGATGATGCACAGACTGCTGCAAAAGACTATATTACAGGTAACTATGGTGAAAATTATTACCCCAAAACACCTAATAACTATGTAAAAGGAAAAAAGAATGTACAAGATGCTCATGAAGCTATCAGACCGTCTTATATAGATAAAACTCCTGACAGCATAAAACAGTATCTGACGTCAGAACAATACAGACTTTATAAACTAATCTGGTCAAGGTTTATTGCTTCTCAAATGGAGAATGCAAAAGTTAAAAACACTTCAGTTGACATAGAAGCAGGCGATTACACTTTCAAAACAGGAACAAGCAAAATTGTCTTTGACGGTTTTTTAAAGGTCTATAATGAAGTAGAAGAAGAAACAGATCAGAGCAAAATTCCAGATCTTGAAAAAGGCGATGAAGTAAAACTGAAAAAAATTGATCCGAAACAACACTTTACACAGCCGCCTCCAAGATACACAGAAGCTTCACTGGTTAAAGCACTTGAAGAACACGGAATCGGAAGACCATCAACTTACGCACCGATTATTTCTAAAATACAAACAAAAGGATACGTTGAAAAGCTTGAAAAAGCACTTGCTCCAACTATTCTTGGACGAACTCTCTGTCGTGAGCTTGTAAAATATTTTACAGACATAATGAATTACAAATTCACTGCACAAATGGAAACAAAACTGGATGACATTGCCGAAGAAAAAGCAGATTGGAAAAAGGTTCTAAAGGATTTCTATACGCCTTTCAACGATACTGTTGATTCAGCAAAGAAAAATATGCCTAAAGTTTTAATTGAGTCCGATGTAACTTGTCCGAAATGCGGAAAAAAAATGATTGTCAGAACAAGCAGATTCGGAACTCAGTTTTTGGGCTGTTCAGGATATCCCGAATGTAAAACAATGCTGCCGCTTAACAAAGACGGTTCAGCAGCTCCGGTTGATGAAAAAAGTGATGAAAAATGTGAAAAATGCGGTTCTGAAATGATTGTTAAAATCGGACCATACGGAAAATATCTCCAGTGCACAAATGACGAGTGCAAAAACAGAAAACGAATCGTTGTGACAACAGGAGTAAAATGTCCGAAATGCCAAGACGGTGAAATTATTCAAAGAAAATCAAAATACGGAAAAATTTTTTATGGATGCAACAAATACCCCGATTGCGATTTTGTTTCTTGGAATGAGCCGGTGAATGAAAAATGCCCGGAATGCGGTTCTCTTCTTGCAAAAAAAATAACAAAAAAAGAGTCCAAACTGGTTTGCACAAACAACACTTGTTCATTCTCTAAGCCGCTGGAGGAAGAAGAAAATAATGATTAAATTTGCTGTTATAGGTCATCCGTTGACACAGTCTCTTTCTGCTGTCATGCACAATGCAATGTTAAAAGAACTTGGTATAGAAGGTTCTTATGAACTTCTTGATACAGAAAGCGAAGATCTTGTTGCAAGAGTAAAAATGCTAAAATCACAAGGGTATAACGGGTTTAATGTGACAATACCTCACAAGGTTCCTATTACACTTTTCCTTGACGAATTTGATAAATCAGCAGACATTGCAGGATGTGCAAATACTGTTAAAATCATGCCTGACAAAAGCCTGTATGGTTATAACACCGATATATACGGATTTAAGACCGCAATTCCTAAAAATATACAAGAGAATTCAGACAACGGCAAAGTCTCAATCTTAGGCACAGGTGGCGCAGCACGAGCTGCCGCAATAGCATTTTGTGAAACAGGTGTAAAAACAATCGATTTTTATGCGAGAAATGTTATAAATGCCAGTTCTATGGTTAATTTTTTAAGAGAAAAATTCCCTCAGGTAAAAATCAACCTGAAACAAATGCAAAGCCTGAACAATCTTTCTGACAGCTTAATGCTTGTCAATTCAACTCCGATTGGAATGAGAGGCAAAGCAATGGGCACAAGTCCTGTTGAAGAAGAAATCTTAAAAACACTACCGGAAAATGCAGCAGTTTATGACATTGTTTACAACCCTTTGAAAACAGAATTCTTAAAAATTGCACAAAAAAACGGATATGAAACAATTACGGGTTTGGATATGTTTGTTCATCAGGGAGCAAAAGCCTTTGAAATTTGGACAGGAAAAAAAGCAAATCCTGATGTAATGAAAATGGCAGCCCTAGAAGAATTAGCAGAATAGAAAAATCCCTCTAATAATTAATAGAGGGATTTTTGTTATTTATAAAAATCAATTAAGCTGCTTTTTTGTTATGAGGCTCAATAAGCTCACTTATTTTGTTTGCAAGAGGTGTAACAAGAACCGGCCCGATGAATCTATATATTGTAGTGAAGATAACAATCGGTCCCAAAAGTCTGATACCAGTCAAACGTCTGTTCATAACTTTTTCTTCAAGTTGAGGATTCATTCGTTTGTAGACCTCTTTGTATGCATCCATTTTTTTGTTAATTACACCATCGAGTTTATAAGCACCCCAAGTACAAGCAAGAGCAGTAATTCCCTGATTCAAAATCATAGGAAGCTTCTGGTCTTTTTCAATTTGTTTAGATTTGGCAGTTTGCTGCATATAGAAACCTGAAAGCCATAAACTTTCACCGGCAATCAAATGAGGGAACCAGTTTTTGCAACCGGCAAACCAGTTTATAAAGTCTCTGAAAGTTTTAGTATCCGCAATTTTTCCTATACCTTTTGCAATACCTTCTGTTACAAGACTTCCTGCACCTTTGAAAGATGGGTTATTTGAGTGAGAAGTTTTGTTATTTACCTTGTCATAAGATGATTCAATTTTTGAAAATCCTTTAAACGATTTTGAATCATTACCTTTAAAACTCATAAATGAGTAATCAATTTTTGCTTTGTCATGAGCAGAAACAGCTGTCTCTCCTGTTTTAGAAAGTCCGAGAGCCTTCAACAACGGAGGAACAATCATGATAGTAGCAGCTGCTCTCAAAGGAAGGAAAATAGGTTGATGCAAACGACCTGCTGTTTCCTTGAAAACTCTGGCATTCTCTGTAATATATGATGCATCATTTTTCATATATTTTGAAGTATTGCTCATAAGTTTCTTGATTCCACGTTTTATAGGCTCTGAAACAGCAATTGTTGTAGCCAGTCCAAGAACACCTGTTGCAATAGAGTGAGCAACCTGATAGTTGTTCTTTTTCTTTTCTACCGGATCTTTTGTCGGAATAATATAAATTGAAGCAGGTCTGGCAATTGTTGTTAAGCCAAGTGCAATAAGAGCATCTGCAATAAGAGAATTATCTGCAAGAATATCAAGAAACTTGTTAAACATTTTGTTAACAGCAAGTTTTTCACCAATTGTTCTTGCTACAACAGGAACGGGAGCAGCTTTAAAACTCAAACGACCGCTCGGATTTTGTCCGGCGGTCGTTTTATTCGCACTTCTATTGTTATTATTTTTAGCTAAATAATGCTTTTGATGAATATTATACACTAGATTTTCGGTTTTCATTGGTTTTCCAATCTATTTTGTCTATTTCGTATCAGCTTTAAGTTTGTAAAAAATATTATTTGCTAATTATAGTAAAAAAAGAACTTAAAAGTAAAGTTTTTTTACAATTCTTAATAAAGTGTACTTTCAACAATTTATATCTAAGCATTAAGATTAATATATTTAGCCGTTCCTATACCGTTTATGCTTGAAATTTCTGTCAAAGTAGATTCATCTACCTCACTGCCCGTATTAATAATCATTATAGAAATGTTGTCATTTTCCGCTCTGTTTTGGGCAACATTCATTCTTGTAATATTTATATTTTTATTGCCGAGCACGGTTGCAACCTTCGCAACCATAGCAGGTCTATTCTCGTGAGGAACAAGAATCATGTGTTTTTCGGGCTCAATGCTGGCATTGTATCCGTTTATTTTAACTATTCTGGGCATATTTTGTGCAATCAAAGCTCCTGAAATTGTATTTGTTTCTTTATCTGTTACAAGCTTTAAAGTAATAGAGCCAATATAGTCTGTTGAAGTGTTAGATTTTGTTGTTGTTACATCAAGTCCTTTGTTCTTTGCTATAACTGGAGCATTTACATAATTCACGTCATTAACAAAAGCAGACAAAACACCTTTCACAACAGCTGTTTCAAGAGGAGAGACATCCAAATCTGCAAGATTGCCTTTAACAGTAACATAGATTCCTTTTAATGCACCTGCTGACATTTGCATGGCAAGTTCGCCGATATTTTCTGCCAGCTGCATATAATCTTTTACAGGTTCAAGTTTTGAGGGCTTCAAAGATGGAATATTTACAGCAGAACGAGCAGAACCACCTTTTAACACATCTCTGATTTGTTCCGCAACATCTTCAGCCACTTTCAACTGTGCTTCTTCGGTACTTGCCCCAAGGTGGGGTGTTAACAAAATATCACCTGTTGTTTTAACAAGAGGATTTTCTGCAATATCAGGCTCCCCTTCAAAAACATCAACAGCAGCCTGAGCAACATGACCTGATTCAAGGGCCTCGGCCAGAGCTTTTTCATCAATAATACCGCCTCTTGCACAGTTTATGAGTCTAACACCAGGTTTCATTTTTGAAATTGTATCTTTGTTAATCATGTGCATTGTTTCTTTTGTTTTGGGCGTATGAACTGTAATGTAATCGCATTTTCCCCAAAAATCATCCAGCGACTCCGCATATTGAGCCCCGAATTTTTCTACAACTTCTTTTGATGTAAAAGGGTCACAAACTAAAACCTTCATGCCAAGTGCCAGAGCAGTTTCTGCCACATGGTGACCGATTTTGCCAAAACCAATTATACCGAGTGTTTTTCCAAAAACTTCATGACCTGTAAATTTAGAACGTTCCCAAAGCCCTTTTTTTGTTGATTCAGCAGCTTTTGCAATATTTCTTGACATTGCAAGCATCAATGCAACTGTATGTTCGGCTGCTGCATTTGTATTTCCGTCCGGTGAATTAACAACAACAATACCATGTCTTGTTGCTGCATCGAGATTTATATTATCAACACCAACACCGGCTCTGCCTATAATTTTTAAATTTTTACCTGCTTCTATAACTTTTTCGGTAACTTTAGTCTGACTTCTGACCATTAAAGCATCATAGTCCCCTATTATCTTACATAACTCATCTTCCGACATTGTGGGGAGCAAATCCGACTGCGCCGCATCACCGATGATAGCTTTAGCTTTTTCGTTAATTTTGTCTGTAATTAGAACTTTCATGTAAAAACTCCCCCTAATTTTCATTTAATACGCATTTTGCCTTGTAATTATAATATTTTTTGTAAAAATAAGCAATTTTAAAACACAAATTGTTTTTATATTATTACGAGCTTATTTATTAGGAGAAGTTATACCCATGAGCAGCTACACAATAAAAACAGGTGACAATCTGTGGAATATTTGTAAAAATCAATTTAAGTTGAATAATAATACTGATATTGCAAACAAAGTTAAAGAAGTAGCAAAAGCAAATAATATAAGCAATCCCAATTTAATATTTGCTGGAAAAGAAATAAATTTGTCAGTTGGTGACACGATTGAAAAAACCACAGAGCCTTTAGCTGAAAATAAAGGAACAGAAAGCAATAAAGTAACAAATCCAAATGGGACAAAACCCAAAAATTATTCTAAAGAAATAACACAAGCCGTTGAAACAAAAAAGAAAAGCTGGGATTTTTCAAGCTATGAAGGATTTATGTCCTCATTAAATACACAGGTTTCAATCTTCTCAACAGACACAAAAACAGCAGAACAAAAACAACAGGCATATTTTGATTATTCGGAAAAACTTCTTTCAGAACACTATGATCTTAACAATGACGGAATAGTAACAACTGAAGAATTTGCAAAAGCTGAAGAACAAGGTAACTTAAAAACCAATGAAATATCAAGAAAACATGATACAGAAATAGGAATAACATCAACAGAAGAAGACATAAAAAGAGACAGTGTTATTGCTAACAGAACAGCAAATCTTTTTGCAACAAACCTTGATATGAATGGTGACGGAAAAATCAGCAAAGAAGAATTTGCATTCTTTAATAAGACAGCAGACGGACTAGACGGAGCACAAGACGGAAAAATTCTTGCAGCCGCAGAGTCTGCGATGTTCCAATCTGTTACAGGAATGAATGCAAACGATAAAGAAATAAACAGAGTAGTAAACAAATATCTCTCAGGAGAAACTCTGACAGCAGCAGAACAAGAAATCTTGAATAATTCAAGCACAAAAATCAGAGCAGCAATGAGCAAGGCAGCAGGCCTCTCTGACTAAAAAATTACTTTACAAAGATTTCCTCAAGATTGTGAGCAACACCGCCCAGCTCTGTCGGGAATATATTGCCGAATTTCTCTCTTATTGCAGTGATTCTGATAGGAGAATATAAATATATAAGCGGTTTTTGGTCATAAACAAGCTGCTGATATTCTTCATAAAGGGATTTTCTTTTTTCAAAATCCAGCTCTAAAGAAGCACTGTCAAAAATTTCATTCAGTCTTTTCTCCCATGGAAACAAAACATTGTTTTCCCGGGGAGTTTTTCTCATATTAAATACATGCAAAGTACCATTAGAATACCATACGTTTTTTCCTCCGTATGGTTCAAGAGGATTGCCTGTAAAGCCCATTATCACAGAATCAAAATCATTTGTATTAACAAGTTTATTCACAAGAGTATTGAACTCAATTGGCTTAAAATTAACTGTAATCCCTAATTCCTCAAGGTCCTGCTTAACCATTACACCGATAGATTCACGCTCTGTGTTGCCTGCATTTGTAAACAAATCAAATTCAACTTTATGTCCGTTTTTGTCATAAAGTTTCTTATTTTTCCAATAGAATCCTGATTCAGAAAGCAGCTCCTTTGCCTTTTCAATATTTTGCGGATGACCTTTAGCTATTTTTTCGTTCAAATAAATTGAAGATAATGGCTCCGGTGTAAAAAGAGGAGCACCTACACCGCTTGCAATATTAAAAACCATATTTTCTCTATCAAGAGCATAATCAACTGCACGCCTAAAATTCAAATCGCCAAACCATTTTTGTTTTATAGGGTCAACATAATATTTACCTTTGTCATTTTTTCTTGTATTCAAATTGAAAGATAAATACATTGTACCTGTATCCGGACCAAGATTGTATACCTTATAATCTGAGAAACGTTCTTTTTCTTTGAAAAGTGCAACATTTGTTCCCCTCAATCCGACAGTGTCAAGTTCCTTTGATTTAAATTTCAACAATTCATTGTTCAAATCTCCAACAATTAAAATAATGTACTTATCAAGGTAAGGAAGTTTTTGCCCCTTTTCATCCATCATGTAATAATCAGGATTTCTTTCATAAACCAGTCTTTGTGCTGGTACATACTCTTTTAATCTAAAAGCACCGCTTGTAACCAGCTCCTTAGGTTTTATATTGGAACTCCAAAAAGAAGAAAAAGCACGTTTTCCCTGTTTTGTCACCGGTTCAAGAATATGCTTAGGAGCAATCGGAACAGAAACCTGTCTTAAAAAAGGAGAAAAGGGCTTTGGCGTAGTAAATTGAACAGTATATTTGTCAAGTTTTTCAATTACCGGAAGCTTTCCATCAATATACATTGCATCTCTTGTGCTTGTATTACCAAAACCTCCAAAAATAATCGTATCCCACGTAAAAACAACATCATCTGCTGTAATTTCTTTTCCATCAGACCATTTTAGACCTTTACGCAATTCAAAGATATAAGATTTTTTGTCCGGTAAAACCTTAATTGTTTTTGCAAGTTTGGGTATAACTTCACCGGTATAAGCATCTGTTGTAACAAGACCGTCAAACATAATATCAGCAGCCTGAGAAGAAGTTGCATCCATTGAATTCCAAGAATTAAAAGTCTTCGGTCCTTCTCCGATAGTGCTTGTAACCAGAGTACCACCATATTTTCCGGAAGGAGATCTTGACATCAGATAATCAACCCCGTTGACAGTTTTCGTTTGCACAGGATATGGTGTGTAATTTTCATTAAAAAACTTATTTGAAACACCCGAATCAGCTTCTTTTTCAGGCACATCTTTCCTGATACAGCCCGCAATTAGTAAGAATAGCACTATTAAAATAGAGAATATATAAACAATTTTTTTATTCATATGATTAATTTAGCACAAATTTTAATAAATTTTGTATTGCTCATATGTATATGATTTAACAGAATTTCAACTGTTCTTTAGCATGTTCAATCGCCATCATTTCAGTATAAAAAACTGATTTTTCACCAATTTGGCTGACAATACAGTGATCTTTTAATTGAGCAAGAACTTTTTCATTCTTTATCACCAGAATAATTGCTATGTTTTGTGACTGAAGACGAAGAATAATATCCTCCAAAGCAAATATCGCAGATATGTCTAACAAATCATCCGATTCATAGTTCAAAATTAAAATCTCAGTACCCAACAGTTCATCAAATTTTGAAATCAACTGGGTTGCAGAACCAAAAAAGAATTGTCCGGAAATATGCACAACACGAATTTTGTGTTTGTAATCTCTTTCAAGAATTCTCTCAAGCTCCATAATTTCCGTATCATATACAGATTTGTGCACAAGTTCAGCTTTGTCCGCAACCCTCTTGGCATACAACAAAGCCGCCAGAGTGATTCCTGCTCCAACAGCAAAAATAAGATTGTAAAAAACCGTAAGCAAAAATACCAGAAACAGAACGTAAAGGTCATCTTTCGGTGCATATTTTAACACCTTCAAAAGTTTTACATCTATTATGTCATATCCTATCTTCATCAAAATTGCAGCAAGAACGGCCAGAGGAATTTGAGCAACAAAACCTGAACACTTAAACAAAAGAATAATGAGCAAAACAGGATTAATCACAGCACACATTTTTGTCGATGCACCTGCATTCAAAGCAGCTACACTTCTCATAGTCGCAGCTGAACCGCCTAATGAACCGGTCAGAGCACACATAAAGTTGCCAATCCCCTGCGCAGCAAGAAGTCTTTTAGGACTGTGGCGTGTTTTTGTCAAAGAGTCTGACACAAGTCCGGTCAGCATACTTTCTGCTGAAAAAACAACAGCCAGAGTAAACGCATACGGCAAATAGGTAATTATATGATGTATATCCGTATCAGGTTTTATTATTGAAGGAAAAGAAACCGAAAGTTCTGAAATTCTATCAAGATGAAGTCCGAGTTTTATAGAAATTATTGTACCTATTATAAGAGCCAGAACCTGTGAAGGAACAAATCTGTTAATAATCTTAGGTGTAAAAAATGCAACAATCAACGTAATTATGCCGATGAAAACTGCATCATGATTCAAAGAAGCAAGACTCTTATGAATAGACATTACTGTTGTAACAGTTGAAGACATTGCAGGATGCCCCATAAGAGGATTAAGCTGTAAAATAATAATAATTACGCCAACACCATTCATAAAGCCTGATATAACAGGATATGGAACATATTTTACCATAGAAGGAAGATTGGTAAGTGAAGCAATCAACTGTAAAACCGCAGCAATTAACATAATAGTAACGGCAGCACCAATATCATTTCTCAAAGCCAGCATCATCGAAGCCACAACAATTGCAACAGGACCTGTTGTTCCTGAAATAAGAGGAGTTTTTGTACCTAATATCCCTGCCACAAAACATAAAATAATTGCGCCCCATAAACCGGCCCCGGCCCCAAACCCCGTAGCCACGCCAAAGGCAAGTGCCTGAGGCAATGTAATTATTGCAGAATTAATTCCTCCAAAAACATCTCCCGCAAAAATATTGAGCTTTGTTTTTATTGTTTCCATAAAACTCATAGAACAATTTTATCACACAACATTCTTCTCAATTATTAACTTTTGTTTAAATACTTACATTTAAACAAAAATTATGTTAACATCATTTCGGAATCTGCATCAATGGTGTATATTAGACACCTGACCAGTATTAATATTTGTAACATTTGAGTTATTTTTATAACAACAAATAACAAATTATTTCTTTATGAGCATTATTGCAATTAAACTGCGTATATTCATAGCTAAAAACATATTAAAAGGGAAATGACTATGGCATCAGTCAATCGAGTATCACTGGTAAATTTGGACAATCAAAAACAACTAAGAAGCAGCAAACAGAAAGCAAAAAGCAACGTAATCCAATTAAACGCATCAAACCCTCATTTGCTTGAAAATGTTCTCTCATTAATGGCAGCACAAAACAGAGCAATGATATCTTTTGGTCACGCACCGACTCAGCACGGAACAAAGACAAAAGAATTTGTACCTGTAATCCCAATGGCTCAAACTCTCGTCAGACCTTATGATCAGGATTTTGATGTAAATGCTTTTGCTCCGACTATCTCAAATTATTGTAAAGATAAAATCCTTAATGAAGCATCTGTTCGTATAAACGGTGAACGTCCTTGGCCCAAAATAGATAACATCAACGCATGGATGGTTACAGCTGAAACCGCAGAATTTAAGTCCGACGGCGGACTAGGTCAGGTAGCCGCTGATCTGCCCAACAGTTTCAACAAAAAATTCAAAGACGACCCCTCCAATGAGATGACAAACATCACTCCGATGTATGTAAATGGAGATAATTACAGACTCGAAGAAACTCCTGATGGAAAATATATCTACCATTACGGAAGAAAAGACAAACCCAAACAAAAAGAAATGCAGTATATTGGAAGAATCAATGTACCTGTTTACAATGCAGAACACAACTCCAGACTCAATGACACAGATGTAAGAATATTCACCTGTTTGATGAATGATGATGAAAAGTCAAAAGCAATAACAAAGCCTACCCGTTACGTATTTTTAGAAATTCCTCATGCCGGAACTGATGCAAATGGGAAAGAAACTACCTTCAAACAGTTCTTCAACATACTCGACAACAACAGCCATTCCAGCAATCATAACACACCATATGCGACAAATGACACTTCTGACAGCGTTTACAGAATGGCATTTTTCTCAAAAGGTGTCTATGAACTGATGAAAAGCATAAAAGAAGGTGACTTTAAAGAACTCAAAGCACCAAACGCAGTACTTTTGAATGATTGGCAGTCAGGCTCGCTTGCAGCAATGATGCACTATACAGCAAATGCAGAAGCTGACACGGGTGTAATTTCAAAAAACACAGGAAGATATTTTGATGAAATACCAACAATCTACATAGCACACAACTGTGAACATCAGGGAGCAACAAACGGTAATGATGAAAACAGAACTAACATCTTTGGAACTCTTTTTGGCAGCTATGGTGTAGATATCATCCCAAGAGCAAAAAGCTGGGATAACGCATTCAAAGAAGACCGATGCTCTTTGATGAGATATTACGATTTTAACTCCGCCAAAACGGGTATGACACTTGTTGACCGTGTAGTTCCTGTATCAGAATATTATGCTGAAGAATTGATACATTCAAATGAAAAAGCCAGAGGCTTAATGCATCTGATGAAAGCACGCAAATTTGGCCCCGGAAATACATTAACACCTATTACAAACGGCTATTCTAAATCAATGATTGTTCCAAACAAAAGCAATATGGATCAATTAACAAACAGAACAATCGATGATTTTACTTTACAGCCCGCATACATAGAAAAACTCAAGTCTCAAGGTATTAATGTTCCACCTATGGATTTTAGCAACTTTAAGCTGTTACCTTTTGATGACGGAAATATGCAAAACAAAATCAAAAACAAAAATATGACAATGGATCTTTTCAAACAGCTTATTCAAAGGGAAAGAATGCTTCCATATAAAGAAGAAAGCGGTTCAAGACTCTATATGATGTACGGAGCTGATAAAACAGAAATCTCTGAAACAGACTTCAGTAATACACCTGTCATTGCATACTCAGGAAGGGTAGATTATCAAAAAGGTCTTGATACCATTTTAAAAGAAGCACTTTGGAAGTTTGCTGAACATAACAAAAAGACCCCACCGGAAAAACTCCCTATATTCATTATCGGAGGAAGTATCTCTAACAAGTCTACATATGATGAGCTTAAAAACTTGAAAGATTATATGACTAAATTCTATCCAAATGTAGGCAAGAGAATAATTCTGATAAATGGTTATCTGAACACAAATCTTGTTGCTTCTGCATCAGATCTGTTCCTTGTTCCTTCTGTATTCGAGCCTTGCGGCTTAACTCAGATGGAAGCAATGGCAAAAGGTTCACTTCCTATTGCTACATCAACAGGAGGTCTGGTTAACACTATTCAAGATGGAAAAGACGGTTTCAGAACAAAAGCCTTCTTTGATGAAACAGGTGACAAAAACCTCATCTACGGCGGCGGTTTTGACAACAACTATGATGCCTATTGCGACGCTCTCGAACGAGGTCTTGATAAATTTTACAACAATCATGATGGTTTCGAAGAAATGCAACAGCAAGCACTCAAAAATGACTTTAGCTGGGATGTTCCTGGAGGGGCTCTTGACAAGTATATTAAACTCATCAAAACCGGTCAAACAAATTAAAACTAAAAAAAGAGGGATGATAACATCCCTCTTTTTTTTAAACTCTATCTAATATTTCGAGATTATAACCGCTAGCGATTTCTTCTCTTGCTACAACCTTTACATTAGGAATAAGTTGTGACAACACCACACTCATAACCTGTCTTATTTCAATAGGGACAACAACAACTATTTCATTCAAATCAATCCCCTGTTTTTCAATTGATTTATATATATTATTAACTACAACTTTCATTTTAGTATTATCAATTCTGATAACCTGACTTTTTCCTGAAATTTTTGACTGCATATATTTCAAAGATTCGGAAGAAAGTTCAAAAGCCTGAATCAGGTTATTTTCATTTGCTATACTTTTTGAAATTTGTCTGGATAAAGAATGTCTGACTCTGCTTAAAAGATCTTCTTTTGTTTCTTCATCAGCAAAATCATTTATTTTCTCAAAGATATAAATAATATCTTTTATGGAGACTTTTTCTTTAATCAAACTGGTCAATATATATTTAAGTTCTGCAATAGAAACAAAATCTGGAATAATATTTTCTATCAAATACAAATTATCTTCACTAACAATTTCGATATACCTGTTAATATCATTATAGTCAAAGATTTCTTCTACATTTTTAATGCATACAAATTCAAGAATTCTTGCTATAACCTGAGCGGCATCAAACCCTTTAACCCAAAAATCTTTTGTTTTATCTTTTGGAATCCACAAAATCTGTTTTCCCCAAATTGGGTCAATATCTTTTATTGCATCTTTAGGGGTTTTACTGAGATTCAGGTCATCTTTAAAAAAGCAATAATAACCGTTGTAAACAACACCTTTAGCCGCGCATACGCCTCTTACATCTATTTCGAATTCATTTGCCTGTAAAGTTTCATCATTTTCAAATTTAATTCTCGGAATAATATAGCCCAAACCGTCAGCCAAATTCTGACGAACTTTTACGGTCTGAGCCACAAGATTGGCCTCCATGTCAGGGTTAACAAGCTCAATATTTTCTTCACTAAGCTTAATTTTAATTTTATCTTCGCCGATTTTATCAACCATAATGTCAGGAGATATTATTGTCTGAAGCTGTTTTTTCAGCTCTTTCAACTCTTCAATATTTTTGAACATTTCATTGTTCAACTCTTGGCGTTGTGTTTCGTTTGTTTCATCAATCAAAGATTTTATATTATTTATTTTCTTTCTTATATCTTTAATTTTTGCCTGAACTTCCACACACTGTTCATAGGGTTCATTCTGTGAAGAAATCATTTTGTGCATTTGGGTTTTATATCCAAAAACATCATCAATGTCTTCCTCAGAAGCTTCATCCTCAATTGATTCTCTAACAAAAATGCAATTGTAGATATAGCCTTCGTCACCTTCAGCTTCATGCATGGTATAAATTTCCCACCCCAGAGACGACATCTCATTAAGCAGAGATTCAAGCTGAAAGGAATCATCAGTCGGAACTGATTTTATACAATACTGCATTCTTGTTGGTTTCATACTTTTACTATTCCCACATAAACTATTAAACTAAACGAAATTATACGTTGCCGGTCGAACTGTTCCTGTCATCTTCCAGCTGTTTTATGTCTACATTATATTCGGGCTGTTCCTGATAAA
Organism: Clostridium sp.; assembly: GCA_018362895.1. Taxonomy (GTDB): domain Bacteria; phylum Cyanobacteriota; class Vampirovibrionia; order Gastranaerophilales; family Gastranaerophilaceae; genus Limenecus. Next base: position 61,428 of record JAHALR010000007.1, read on the forward strand.
CAGCTGTATCTTGTATATCTATTTCGATATTAACATCTCCGTCAACCATTTCAATTTCATCTTTTTTGTAATTTTTAATTTTCCCGTCTTCTGTTTTTACGGAAATTTCATTACTGAGAAAATGCAAATAACAAACTCTGCCCAAACCGTCAGGAGTCATTACGCCCGAACCAATAGGAGGCATATCTTTAGCCGCATCTATGTAGTTTTTATATTCATAATTTAAGCAGCAAAGCAGTCTTCCGCAGGTACCTGAAATTTTTCCCGGTGTAATAGGCATTCCCTGATCTTTTGCAAGCTTAATATTTATAGAATCAAATTTTCTCAAAAAAGTACAACAGCAAAAAGGTCTTCCACACAAACCGTTCCCTTGAAGCAGAGAAGTCTCATCTCTTACACCTATATGACGAAGATCTATTCTTACCCGTTTAAAAACCTGGGTCAAATCTTTAAGTAAACCTCTGAAATCAACTCTTTCCGGCGCAGTATAATAAAACGTAACTTTTCTTTTATCAAATGTATATTTTGTCTGGACAAGATTCATGTTCAAATTATGTTGAGCAACAAGTTCTTTGCAGGTTTTGAAGGCTTCTTCTTCGGCAAACTTCAATTCTTCAAGCATCTCCATATCCTTTTGAGAAAGAACCCTAACAAGAGGAACAGATTCAGGCATATTTTTTTCCCACGCACGGGCTATTGAAGAATTCACGGCAAAAACTTTTGCAACTTCTTCACCTTTTTCAGTCCTTATAAGAACAAGCTGTCCGTGTTCTACATGAGCTGACTCAGGAACATCCAGAGGATGAAAAACATTCTTTATTAAATTTACTGCGTACTTTATCATAATCTAATTAAATCCCAAAATATATTAATGGTATTTTATCATAAAAATTGATTTTTTTATAAGATTTCAACACTTTTAGGAATTCTGTAAACTATAAAATTGATTATTAGCTTTGTTTGTAATAAATTTATAGTACGAAACATTACGAAGGATAGGGAATATAAAAATGACAACATTTGCTCATACATTTTCATCTATGAAAACGCATTACAATGAAGATCTAACAGCAGCTGACATAGGTAAAGAAGTTACTCTCTCAGGCTGGGTTTCTGCCGTTAGAGATCTTGGCGGTATTATATTTATTGAATTGAGAGACAAAACAGGATTCTTTCAGGTCGTTGCCGACCCTCAGATAAATCCCTGTGTTCATGATGTTTTTTCAAAACTTAAAGATGAATATGTTATTCAAGTTACAGGCAAAGTATCTAAAAGACCTCCTGAAACTTATAATCCTGAATTAAAAACAGGTGAAATTGAGATGTATCCTGAAGAAGTAAAAATCTTCTCCGAAGCAAAACTTCTTCCTTTTGAACTGTCATCGGATGATACAAAAGAAGATATTCGTTTAAAATACAGATATCTCGACATCAGACGTCCACAAATGGCAAGCAACCTCAAATTAAGACACAAAATCGTTACTGCAATCAGAAATTATCTCAACAATGCAGAATTTATGGAAGTCGAAACACCTATCCTTATCAACACTACTCCTGAAGGTGCCAGAGACTATCTTGTTCCAAGCCGTGTTCAAGAAGGAAAGTTCTATGCACTGCCTCAATCGCCTCAAATTTTTAAACAATTATTGATGGTTGGAGGCATTGAAAAATACTACCAAATCGCAAAATGCTTTAGAGACGAAGACTTAAGAGCAGACAGACAACCTGAATTTACACAGGTTGATATGGAGATGTCTTTCGCAACTCAAGATGATGTTATTGCTCTGACAGAAGGTCTGATTGAAGAAGCTTTCAAAGCAGCAAATGTTGAAGTGAAAGCCCCCTTTGTCAGAATCAGCTGGCAAGAAGCAATGGACAGATTCGGCTCAGACAAACCTGATGCGCGTTTCGGTCTGGAGCTGTTTGATATCTCTGATATTATGATGGAATCAACTTTTGAACCTGTAAAAGAAACGCTTAAAAAAGGCGGCATTGCTAAAGCAATCAAAATCCCAGGAATTGCAGGATATTCAAGGAAAGAAATGGATGACATACGTTCACTCGCAATTTCTTTCGGTGCTAAAGGAATTGCCTGGATTACTTATATGGAAGACGGAACTGTTAAGTCTCCTATTTTGAAATTCTTAACCGAAGAACAAATAGAAACATTAAAAATAAAAGCTGATGCAAAACCCGGTGACATTGTCTTCTTTGTAGCTGACGACAAGAAAACAACTTATGATGTTATGGGCAGATTCAGACTATTCTTCGGTGAAAAACTTGGATTGATTGACGAAAACAAACACTCGCTTTTGTGGGTTGTTGACTTCCCAATGTTTGAATATAGCAAAGAATTTGACAGAGTAATGGCTATGCACCATCCGTTTACATCTCCGAACCTTGAAGACGTTGAAAAGATGAAAACAGAACCTATGAATGTTCGCTCTGTTGCATATGATATTGTTTATAACGGAACAGAATTGGGCGGCGGCTCTGTGAGAATCCATTCACCAGAAGTACAAAGAAAAGTCTTTGAAGCCCTTGGTCTTTCCGAAGAAGAAGTACAGCAAAAGTTCGGCTTTATGCTTCAAGCCTTCCAATACGGAACACCACCGCACGCAGGTCTCGCAATAGGACTTGACAGGCTTGTCGCACTGTTGACACATAACAGCTCTATCAGAGAAGTTATCGCATTCCCGAAAAACTCTGCTGCAAAGTGTTTGATGACAAATGCCCCTACATACGCATCAGAAGAGCAATTAATGGAATTACATTTGAAATCAACAGTAAGGCATGAAGTAAAAGTATAATGGAAAGATTCGAAGAAAAAACCTTATCATCAAAAACCGTCTATCAAGGGCGGATTTTTGATATTACGGATGATGAAATAGTATTGTCTGACGGGCTCAAAAGGCACAGAGAAATTATTCACCACCCGGGTGGTGTTGTTATACTGGCACTTAAAGACAACGGCAACATACTTCTCGTAAAACAATACAGATATGCCGTTAAATCAGTACAAACAGAACTTCCTGCCGGTCGTTTGGAAAAAGGAGAAGATCCTCTTCTTGCCGCACAAAGAGAACTTAGAGAAGAAACAGGCTATATCGCACAAAACTGGGAGTCCTTAGGTTATATCTTTACAACCTTCGGCATTTGCGATGAAAAGTTGTATCTTTTTAAAGCAACAGGTCTGGTCTTTGACAAGCCAGACCCCGATGAAGGCGAAATTTTAGACTATTTTGAACTTCCGTTAAGCGATGTGCACAATCTTGTAAAAAATGGTACAATTAATGATGCAAAAACGATTTGTGCACTCATGAGGGCCTTTAAGCTAAATGACAAAAATTAAAATGCTCGTTCTTGATATTGACGGAACAATTTTTAAAAAAGACTATACCGCAACAAAAAGGGTAAAAGATACTCTCAAAAAACTTGTCGAAAAAGGCATTAAAGTTGTTCTTTGCACAGGAAGAATGTATGCAGCAACTAAACAAATAGCAGAAGAACTCGGCTTAACAACACCTGTCATTTGTTATCAAGGAGGGCTTGTAAAAAATTTTTGTGACAATGAGCAAACGCTCTGGGAAAGAACAATGGACAAAACACTTGCGCTTGATGTAATAAAAGAACTAAAAAAGCGTAAAGTGTTTTTCAATCTTTATATAAATGACATATTAATGGTTGAAGAAGACAACTACCTGATACGTCAGTATGTTGATGCAAGAAATATAAAGTATGAAGTAGTAAACAACTGCGAAGAATTGGATTTAACAGGAGTAAACAAAATATTAGCCATAGATGATAATACAAAACTCATAGAAAATCTTCAAAAAGAAATGGCCGAAAAATACAAAGATAAGTTGTATGTTATTCGTTCAACACCACGTTTTTGTGAATTTTCAAATCCCGAAGCAACAAAAGGAAATGCTCTCAGATATCTTGCTAAAATGTGGGATTTGAATCAAGAAGAAATAATGGCTTGCGGAGATCAGGACAATGACATTGAAATGCTGCTCGCTGCCGGTACAAAAGTTGCAATGGGAAATGCAACCGACGATTTAAAAAAAATAGCAGATTATGTCACTGACACGGTGGATAATGACGGAGTTGTTAAAGCTGTTGAAAAATTTATAGGGATAGAATAAATACGAGGACTTTAAGATGTATAGAATCGGTCAGGGATTTGACTTGCACCAGTTTGCAGAAGATAGAGATTTAATTTTAGGCGGTGTAAAAATAGAACACAACAAAGGTTTGTTAGGTCATTCCGATGCTGATGCTCTTTGTCATGCTATCATAGATGCACTTTTAGGCGCACTTGCCCTGGGTGATATCGGACAGCACTTTCCGGATACAGATCCAAAATATTATGGAGCAGACAGCACACAGCTTCTTGCTGAAACGCTCTATCTTATTGTAAGAGAAGGCTACAAAATAAATAATATTGATGCAACAATAAAAACCCAATATCCAAGACTAGGACCATTCATAAAAGATATCCAAAAGAATCTGGCCTCTATATTAAATCTCCAGATAAATCAAGTTTCAATAAAAGCAAAATCAATGGAATGGATGGGGCCAATTGGAGAAGGCAAGTGTCTCGCAGTTGATGCAGTTGTTTTGCTTGAAGAAATAGCTATATAAAATCTAGCCGTTTATGCTGACCATTCTGTCTATGGACCTTATGGCTTTTTTAGCAATTTCTGAATCAACATTGATCTCATTTTCTTCAGTTTCCAATACGTGAAGAATATCCTCAAGATGATTCCACTTCATATTCGGGCAAATTGCTTTAGAACTGACAAGAACAAATTCTTTTTCCGGACAGTCTCGTTTCAGCCTGTCAACAACACCCTTTTCCGTAACAATAATAAATGTTTTCTTGTCGCTTTCTTTTGCTCTTTTAATTATAGCTGTTGTAGAACCGATAAAATCAGCGAGCTTCGTAACTTCTTTATGACATTCAGGATGAGCAAGAACTTCTGCCTCCGGAAAAACTTTTTTCTTTTCAATTATATCTTCAGGTTTTATTCTAAGATGAGTCGGACAATATCCCGGATAAGTAATAACATTTACGTCAGGCAGCTGAGATGCAACGTAAGTACCTAAATATGTATCAGGGACAAAAAGCACCTCCTTAGCTCCGAGTGAACGCACAACATTCACAGCATTTGCACTTGTGCAACATATATCAGACTCTGACTTAACTTCGGCTGTTGAGTTTACATAACACACAACAGGAATATTAGGATTCTTTGCTTTAAACTCTCTAAGCTGAGCCAGATTAATCATATCAGCCATCAAACATCCTGACTCCATTCTGGGGAGTAAAACCTTTTTATCAGGAGATAATACTTTTGCAGTTTCTGCCATAAAATAGACCCCTGCAAAAACAATAATATCTGCGTCTGTTTGTGCAGCCATTCTGCTTAAGTAAAGAGAGTCGCCTGAAAAATCCGCAACCTCATCTATCTCAACATTTTGATATGTATGAGCAAGTATGATAGCATTTTTTTCTTTTTTTAATTTATTAATTTTTTCAATAAGTTCTTGATTGTCCATTTTATTACCTAGCACTTTTCAAAATTTCTATAAAACCGTTCATCAAAAATTCACAAGACATTGCCGCCAACAAAATTCCGACTATCCTGTTAATTACGCTTACACCTGTTTTTCCAAGCAACTGACTAACTTTTGAAGAAAATTTTAAAATGAGCCAGCAAACAACAAGATTCACAGCAAGAGCAGCAATAATCAAAGAACGCTCCAAAGGCATTCCCTGAGCATTTTTCATACAAATAGTAAGCATTGTTATGGTGGCAGGACCTGACAAAAGAGGAATTGCAAGAGGAAAGACAGAAATGTCGGTTCTTTTCAAAGACTCCTTACGTTCTTCCTTATTCTCGCTGTTCATAGCAGGCTCCGGGTTGCCCAAAACAAGATCAATAGCCATAATCAAAAGCAATATACCACCTGCTATTTTTAAAGCAGTAAGGCTTATTCCCAACAAATCCAAAACCACCGAACCTGTGTAGGCAAAAAACAAAAGAATGAAAAATGCTATAACAATAGCCTTGTTCATCATAATGTTTCTCCATTTTTGTTTTGAATTTGCTGTCAGAGCAATGAAAACAGGCGCAAGTCCAATGCCGTCCAATGTAACAAAAAGCTTTGAAAAATAGCCTAAAAATGAATGTATATGTTCTAACATCAAAAACCTTTCAAATATTTCTTTAGTTATTTTATTATACAAGAAACATATGAAAGTAAAAAAATTAAATTACCAGCAAGAACCGACAGACCCTGCTCCGCAAATCTTTCCGTTCACCCAGATTGCATATTCCAGTTCAGCATTTTTAAAAATTGCACCTTTGATATTGGCATTTTTCAGATTAGCTTCATCCAAATCCGAATCTTGAAAATTTACATTTTCAAGATTAGCATCCTCAAAATTAACTTTTTCTAAGTCCGCACCCTGAAAATTCACACCCGCAAGATTTGCACCTTTAAAGTTTGCATCTTCCAGCTTTGCCCTGCTAAAATCAAAACCTGAAAGATTTTTTCCTGAAAAATCAACTCCCTCAAAATTCGTACCCTGACAATTCGGGTTATTAGGGGTTAATAAATTATAAGAAGTATCAGCAAAAACATAACCTATTGAAGATAAAAGAAAAACACATATTAAACTGATAAATAAACACTTTTTCATAAATTAGTATCCTTTTCATTTGGTTCTTCCTTAACACGCTCAGAAATCACCTTTCCGAGATATTTAGAAATTGAAAGCGAAAATGCAATTCTTTCTTCATTGTTGTTCGGAATAATAACTGCCGTAGTAATAGAAGTCGTCGGCTCCGGACGAATTTTCAAACCTGCTGCAAAAAGCCCCCATGATTCATCTCTCGACACCCAATCAGCCACAACACGCAATTTGTTAGGGATTATAGTCTGGTCAATCCCCATCATCACACCTGTCAAAGAAGGCATTTCCCCCCTTCCGCCAACAAAGCCTCCTGCCGTAACGGTAGTTTTTGTTTTTTTGAACAAATACGCCCCATGGGCATAAATCATACTATCAGGATTTTTTCCCTCAGTTAAAGACGGAGACAGAGTTCCTCCAACAGTCAGCCTTGCGGCTCGTTTTATTCTGAAGACTTTTTTGGCAGCAAGATTCAATTTTACACTTGTTCGATCATCTATATTTGTTCCCACACCAAAAGATGCCTCTGTGCCTTTACCCGTACCCATGATTACCTGTGGAGACAAAGACGCATAAGAATCACCAAAAGGGCTGTATCTGTTTGATTGCTTCAATATAACTTCGCCCCCCGGAAGAACATCCGAGGATGGCATCGTCACAATAGTTTGTTGTGCAAATACAGGTAAGGTTATATTAATCAGACACAATAACAGTATAAATGTATAAAAATGCTTCATTAAACTATTATGAATGAAAACAAATAAGTTGTAAATCCTGTAATAATAAAAAAAGCACCCCTTTTAGCGGAGCGCTTGAATTAATAACCTTTCAAATATTATTATAGAAATTTTTAATAGATAAATCAATAAAATAAATACAATTGTAAATTTTAATTTGTATATCATTTATTTTTAAAGACAAAAGTCTTAAACTGGAAAAACACGCCGGATCGAAAAATGAAAATACAATCAACAAACAAATCAAATAATAAAATAACTTATCAAAATTTTAAAGCAAAAGACTACGCCAAAGTCATAACAATGGCAAACGGATTAAAAGAAGAGCTGAAAATTTATGAAATTGAATATGCTGACATAATTTTTCTTGATAAAATGTCAATGAATATTAAACTCAAAGAACTTTTGCCTGAACACATTAGCTATACAAAACAACAGCTTAAAACCTGGAAAAACATAATCGATAATTCAATAATGATGTCAGCTTTTTCTTCCCCTGAAAAAGCATTCCTGCTGACAAAAAGCAAACGTCCTTGCGGAATTATGTCTTTTCAGGACAATCTGAATGGAACTATCTATTTGGACAATTTGGCAACATGGCCTTTTGAAAAAGGCAAAAGAGCAAAAATGGCAGGACAAACCTTAATGAAAATTTTGTTTATGAATGCAGAAGAAAAAGAAATAAAAAATATAGGGCTTGCTCTACCAGCAAATTTAAAAGAAAAAAGCAAAGCTTTTTATGAAAAACTTCATTTTCGAAATGCTTCCATATCAAATCCAAACTTTGATATGGAGATATTTTCAGGCGGATATAAAAACGCACTGGACGCATTGGAACCGCTAATAAAAGTTAACAAGAGTAAAAATCCCCCAAAAGTATGTCTTGGGCAAATTCTCAATATAAACTACTAAAAAAGATAAAAAAAACGAGGGGTTTTGTAATTTCCATTATTTTTCAATAACTTAGTATTACATCCCAACCCTCGTAAGGTTTTTACACTAGCCGAAACATTAATAACATTATTATTATAACACTTTTTTGAGTAATATGCAAATACATGGATTAAATTGTAAATGAATATTAAGCAATAAAAAACAATCGGAATGCATTCCCTACAAGGTTTTTAAGCCATCAAGCATTCCGATTGTAATCATTTTAAATCAAATAATATATCTTCTATTTTTTAGCTTTAGAAGTATATTCTTCAAATGCTGTTATTGTTTTCTTCATAAAGTCTTCAGGAAGCATGCCTGTGCTGTTATAGCCTTTATGGCCCAAACGATTCATACTATATATACGAATTCGTTGAAGAGCATCTTCTTTAGGCATTTGAGCATAAACATCAAACAGTTCATGAGATTCTTCTGTTATTCTTTTATAGACTTTTTCAATGCCTTCAATTGTATGATCAGGATGAGCCTGTCTATAAGCACTTGCATAAGATTCTTCAAGAAGATTAGCAGCCTGTTTCAAATTGTCAGCTCTGTTTTTGTCAGCCGCAAAATCTCTGCCAACTTTTTCCAGTACTTTTAAGTCAACAAATCCGTTCGCAGTATTTTCACCAATGATTCTTCTTGCTTCTTCCATATGTGCTTTATTAAATTCAATAACCAGATTATCAGAAACTTCTCTTTTTACGGCATTTGTTTTTAATGAGTCAAGAACATCAAGAAGTTTTCTATCTCTTTCAGAACCTTTTTTTCTTACGGCAGAAGAAGTTTTGTTCACAAATGCAGGAAGTGAGGCCTTTTCTTCCTTTACGACCTCTGTTTTTACTTTTTCAACAACTTTTTCTTCAACCTTTTCCTTTACGTCTTGTGCAACATCATTGGATTTTTCTTTTACAGTCTGCACTGCTTCTTTTGCTTTTTCCTTTACTTCCTGTGCTACATCATCGGCTTTTTCTTTTACAGTCTGCACTGCTTCTTTTGCTTTTTCCTTTACTTCCTGTGCTACATCATCGGCTTTTTCTTTTACAGTCTGCGCTGCTTCTTTTGCTTTTTCCTTTACTTCCTGTGCTTTGTTTTTGATTTCTTCTGCTGCTTTGTTCAACTCTTCACCCAATTTTCCGTCAGGTTTTGGAACAGCAGATTTCGGTTTATGCAATCTGTTTGCAAGAAAAACCCCCATACCGGCAAGAACTATTGCCCCGGCAATATACGGAAGTTTTGATTTTTTATCAGAAGACTCAGAAACAGAAGAAGTTTTTGCGTCTGTTTTTGTCTTATTTGAATCTGACTTGAAAGATTGATTAACATGTTGTGATAGCGTTAAATTTTTAATTGAATTTACCGGCATACAGACCTCTCTTTATAAATTGTAATGATACAGTAACTGTTATTATTGTAAAACTAAAAAGAAATATTTTTGCTACCCTTTTTACCGTATCCGCCCAAACATCTTCAATAGCAAGAAAAAAAAGAGTTTCACATTTTGTTACAATTATATAGAAATATAAATTTATTGAAAATATAACGTATATTTCATAAGATAAAAGCATGCAAGTTTTTACAGAGTTAAAACAAAATCCTGATTTATCTATTTGTTTAGGCTTTTTTGATGGTGTTCATGAAGGTCATAAAGTTGTATTAAAAAATGCAGTAAATCTTGCACACCAAAATAGTATAAAATCAGCAGCAATAACATTCAAAGATCATCCTCTTTGCTATTTGCAAAACAGGACACCACAATATATCATTCCTCTCGAAGAAAGACTCAGTATCATAGCAGAACAAGGAATTGATTATGCTTATGTACTCGATTTTGATGAAGAAATAGCTGATCTGCTGGCAATAGACTATTTAAAAAATATACTGATAAAAAACTTCAGTCCCAGATTTATAACAACTGGTTTCAACCACTATTTCGGTGCAAATAAACGAGGAGACTCTTCATTTTTGCGTGCTTACGAAAAAGAATTCGGATACAAATTTTTTGAAATTCCGCCTATTACTTACAATAACATACTCATAAGCAGTTCAAAAATAAGACAAATGATTACGGAAGGAAATATGGAATCCATACCAAACCTTCTGGGTGAAGCATTTTACATAAAAGGCAGGGTTATAACAGGAAACAGAATCGGCCGTACAATATCGTTTCCAACAGCAAATGTGAAATATCCAACAAATATCATAAAACCGCCAAGAGGCGTTTATGTAGCAAGAGTCAGCTATGACGACTGTGAGTTTAATGCTATGGCCAATCTGGGCAAAAGACCAACAATAGCTGGAACTCATGGACTTCTTCTTGAAGCCCATATCCTTGATTTCAAAGACAATCTTTATGACAAAGATGTCAAAATTTCTTTCATCAAAAAAATTCGTGATGAAAGAAAATTTGACTCACTTCCTGATTTAAAATCACAGCTTGTTAAAGATGAAAAAGTAACAAGAGAATTTTTCTCTAACTATTAGCCTTTTCTTTTTGCATCAACAAGTTGTGCGACTTTATTAATAAAAGTTTGTTTTTTCATTCCGTTTGCTCCTGACAACTTACGAGCTTTATTAATTTCATCCACCTCTTTTGCAAAATTGTTTAATCTGACAGAAGCATCTGTTTTGGGCATTTCTGAATAAATGTCAACAATAGCTTTGCTTTCCTTGTCGATTCTAAAAAAGATTTTGTCAAAAAGATTTTTGCCAACCTCCGGCTTTGATTTTTCATAAGCTATTTTGTAAGACTCTTCCAACATATTTGCTGCTTCATGCAAATGCTCAGGTCTTGTTTTATCGGCAGCTCTCATCAATGCAGCAGCATCCATTCCATCAAGGCGTACCATATTATTAGAAGAATTTTCGTTTATTATTCTTGATACTTCCGAAAATTGGTCATTTTTTACCTGCTTTATTTTAGCCAGAGCTGTTTTTGCATCTTCAGAAAGCGTACTTTGAAAAATATTTTTCATATATTTTTTTACACCCGCAAAGTTTTTATGAATAGCATAAGCAGCAACAGCCAGAACAAGCACTCCTCCCGCAGCATATGGAAGTTTGTTGTTTTCTGATGTAACAAGATTCGAAGAAAATGAGGTATTTTCGGTGGAATTTTTTCCAGAAGAAACTTTTTTGTTTTGAAGTTTAGAATTTGACACACCGGCATTAAAAAATGCATTCACAGCACTGATAGGCATTTCTCTCTCCTTTTATAATAGTTTTAAGTGACCATTTAACCCATTAACATTTATATTAAATGCAAAATTCTAAAAAATAGCCAGCAGATTTTCTAAAGCGGCTAAAACAATTGCAACACTTGAACATTAGCAATTAAATTTTCTTAACAAATTAAAGCATTTTTGTTACGCATAAAATCAAAACACAATATATAAAAGAAATGTAAGCAGCACTAAACAAAAATCTGTAATTTTTTTTAAGATATGACATAATAAACTCTCCATTCCCTTATCTTTCAAAAAAATTTTCACCCAAGCATAAAATCTTTCATATTACCCAAAAGGAGTCCATCAGGATAAATTTGTAAAAAAGCAGTAACAATACTTTCAAAGCGCAATTTTGTATTGTAAAATTTATTAACAAGAATATAAATCAGGAGAAAATTATGGCTAATATAATTCAAGGAAATTACACAACCAGTGATGAAAAATTCTGCATCATAATATCAAGATTTAATGAATTTATCGGTTCAAAACTCTTGACAGGGGCAATTGATGAACTTGTCCGCCACGGAATAAAAGAAAGCACAATTGATGTAATTTGGACCCCAGGAGCATTTGAAATTCCATTAATTGCCAAAAAAGCAGCATTATCAAAAAAATACGATGCAATTATCACGCTAGGAGCAGTAATCAAAGGTTCAACAGGGCACTATGATTTTGTTGCAGCAGAAGTTTCAAAAGGAATAGCTCACGTAGCACTAGAAACAGGAATACCTGTTATATTCGGAGTTCTCACAACAGACAACCTCGAACAAGCAATTGAAAGAGCAGGAACCAAAGCAGGCAACAAAGGTTCTGAAGCTGCAAAAACAGCAATAGAAATGGCAAGCTTGACAAAACAACTGTAAATTCATACTATTATATTCGAAAAGAATAAGAATAGGAGTTTATTATGAATTTAGATTTTTCTGCTGCGCTTAAAGCACCTGCATCAGTTCAGGGTTGGTTTGTAAAAATACTTATAGGCGGCATTTTAATGTGTATACCGATAGCAAATTTTATTGTCTTTGGTTACCTTATTAGATATATAAAAAATGTTATTGATAAAAATGACACATTGCCCGAATACTCTGATATGGGAGAGTTATTTGTGACAGGATTCAAAGGATTAATAGGAATTATTCTGTTGTCTATACCTTTGATTCTTATAATGCTTATTGTAGGCCTATTGCTTAGCAAGTCATCTTCTATGGTTATGATTGTAAACTATTTAATTGAAATAGTTTATGGATTTATAACTATGATTATGATAGCAAATTTTGCATTGGACAAAAAAATCCTTTCAATGATAGGATTCAACAGAGCAGCTCTTTTATTTAAAAATAATCCTAATATAGGATCATTAATTTTGTATTTAATTGCTGCAAACATAATCTATGGTATTGTTGCAACAGTTTGTGCAATAACAGTTATAGGAATCATTCTTATTCCGTTCATTATTTTTGCAATGATGATTACACTTTACAATCTTGTTGCCCAATTTGTTCAAAATGCACCTTCTCTTGAAGAAGCAAAAGCTCAAGCTGCATAAAATAACAAAAATTTCAAAAAAAAGTTCAAAAACACACTATCATTTTGTACAAAAAAGTGCTACAATGATAGTGTGTTTATTATTTAATCTGGAGCGTGCTAATGGGTATTAGTCTAAAGCAGGCATTTATTTTTGTGCCAAAGGATTCTGATTGGTTAAAAAAAGTATTCATAGGAGGGCTGCTGCTGTTTTTCCCGACTTTTATATATGTTTTTCCAGGCATAAAAAAACTGCTTTTTAATCCTGTTAATTATTATTGGATAACAATCTTTGCAATACTGGCAACAACAATATTTCTTGCTGTAAGCGGATACTTCTTCAAAGCCGTACATAACAGAATAGTCCACTCTAAAGAAGGTCTGCCTGAATGGAAATATTTCAGCTACTATGTTTATGTCGGTCTGAAGTCTTATGTAGGCGGTTTTTTATTTTCACTCCCGTTTCTTGCCGTATTTCTTCTGCTTGCCGTTACTGCACCAATGAGCCCATCAGCTGAGCTTATTCCATTCATCATAATTGGTTCGGTTTTGCATATTATTTATACGGCTTGCTATGTTATGATGGCTCTAAATTTTGCATTGGACTTTAAAATAACCTCATTTTTCAACGTAAAAAAAGGCTATGAACTCATTAAAGGCAATCTGTTGAACTATATAATTCTTGTCTTCTATTGTCTCTTGCTTGCAATGATTAATACAATCGTTAATGCAATACTTGTAAACGGTCAAATATTCTCATTGTTTATACCGTTTGTCACTTTCTATGTTTACCTTGTATACACTGATTTATTTGCACAATTTGTATTAAACAAAACAGGGCTCGAATGTCATGAACAAAAATGTTTCATCTAAAATAAAAAAGAAATTTTTTCATCTGCCTTTTTCTCTCAAACTGATAGAACACTGGGCTAAATTTCTTATTTTCTGTTAAACAGGAGTAACTACATTCTTACAGTTAAAAATTTTGTATCTTCAATCATTTTTACTGTATATGCTGTCTGTTTTGGAATAAGAAGCAGCTCGCCTTCTTTCATATTGAAATTTTTGTCATCAAGCATCACTTCAATATTACCTTCTATAATAAAAAAACAAACATCTTGAGCGCTAATTTGTGCCGGAATTTCTTGATTTTTACTTATCGCAAAAAGCCCGATTGCTCTTGAACCTTCATTTATGAGGTATTTATTATCAAATCCGTCTTGGCGAAATTGTAGTTCTTCCTTAGGTATAATTATTTTTTTGAACATCATTTACTCCTTTTTTTAAGATTTTTTATGCTTCTTACAAGATTTTCAATACCCTTATAGGTAAAAAAGGGAGTAGTTTGACCGTCATGATTTATAAAATTATGTTTCGGTATATTAAAAATTAGTGTATAAAAAGTTATGTTTAAATATAATATTAATAAAGAACGTGGAAGGTATAAGTGGCAAATAATATAATGAAAACATCGGACGGTAAGATTCAAAAGCTACCTCCTCAAAATATAGATGCAGAAGAAGCCATTCTGGGGGCTGTTTTAACCAATCCTGTATCATTAAACAAAGTTGTTGACTTAATCAAACCCGAAAGCTTTTACAAACCTGCAAACAAAGTTATCTTTGATGCGATATTATACTTGTTTGGAAAAAATCAGGCAATTGATATTGTTACTGTTTCTGAAAGGCTCAATGAAATAGACAAACTTGAACTTATTGGAGGAAGAGCCTATATAAATGATCTTGCTCTCAATGTTGTCACAACAGCAAACGTTGAATATTATGCAAAAATTGTTCAAGAAAAAGCAATAAAAAGAGAATTGATAAACGCAGGCTCAGAAATTGTTTCAATGGCTTATGATAATTTTTCAACAGAAGCAACCCTGGATAGTGCTGAAAAATTAATTTTTAACATAGCGCAGCAAAAAACTTCGACAGACCTAATCCACGTAAAAGACCTTGTTCTTTCAAGCTATGAACAAATTGAATACAGATATAACCACAGAGGTGAAACTATTGGCGTTCCAACAGGTTTTTATGATTTAGACGGAATGACCTCGGGTTTACAAAAAGCGGACTTAATTATTCTTGCAGCACGACCATCTATGGGTAAAACAGCATTTGCACTCAATATTGCCCAAAATGTGGGACTGAGAGCCAAAAAAGGAGTAGCAATATTTTCACTTGAAATGCCTAAAGAACAGCTTGTTCAACGTATGCTGTGTTCTGAAGCAGAAGTTGATTCACAAAGATTGAAAACAGGTAACATGCAGGCTCAAGACTGGGAAAAATTGACAACTGCAATGAACCTTTTTGCTGATGCCCCTATTTACATTGATGACACAGCAGGTGCAACAGTAATGGATCTCAGAGCAAAATGCAGACGATTGGCCATGGAAGAAAAAGACCTTGGATTGATTGTAATTGATTATCTCCAATTGATGGAAGGTTCAGGCAACAATGATGACAGAAACCAACAGATTTCAGGTATTTCCAGAGGTCTGAAAGGATTGGCAAGAGAACTTGGTGTTCCTGTCATAGCATTGTCTCAGCTTTCTCGTGCTGTTGAACAACGTTCCGATAAAAAACCGATGTTGTCAGATTTGAGAGAATCAGGAGCAATTGAACAGGATGCTGACCTTGTAATGTTTATTTATCGTGACGAATACTATAATGGTGAAAGCAGTGAAAGCAGAGGCATTGCAGAAATCATTCTTGCAAAACACAGAAACGGCCCCGTTGGCAGCGTTGAACTGTTATTCCAGAACAACATTACAAAATTCAAGAATAAAGCAAAAACCGCTGTATTCTAATAAAAAATTTAATAAAAAAAGCCCTCAATTTCTTGAGGGCTTAATATTAGGTTAAGTGTAATTTATATTACTCTTTTGTATATTCAGCATCAATTACATCATCATCGGAATTTGAGGAATTGTTATCAGCTGAACCTGCATCAGATGAAGCACCAGCATCACCTGCACCTTGAGACTCTTGTTGAACTTGAGAGTATGCTGCTTGAGAAATAGCATACATTGTCTGTTGCAAATCTTCTGACAATTTTTTAAGCTCGTCAGCAGGTTTGTTAGTTTTTACAGCTTCTTCAAGCTCTTTTCTTTGTTCTTCAAGTTTAGACTTGTCAGAATCAGAGATTTTGCCTTCAAAGTCTTTTACAATTCTTTCAGCAGAAGCAATCAAGCTGTTAGCGTTGTTTCTGATTTCAGCTTCTTCTTTATGTTTTTTATCTGCTTCAGCATTAGCTTCAGCTTCTTTAACCATTCTGTCAATATCACCTTCAGAAAGGTTTGAAGAGTTTGTAATCGTAATTTTTTGTTCTTTGTTAGTAGCTTTATCTTTAGCAGAAACATTAACAATACCGTTAGCATCAATGTCAAATGTAACTTCGATTTGAGGCAAACCTCTCATTGCCGGTGGAATACCATCAAGTCTGAACATACCTAAAGATTTGTTATCTTTAGCCATCGGTCTTTCACCCTGGAGTACATGAACATCAACAGCAGTTTGGTTGTTTTCAGCAGTTGAGAACACCTGTGATTTAGAAACAGGAATTGTAGTATTTCTTGGTACAAGCGGAGTCATAACACCACCAAGAGTTTCAATACCAAGTGTCAATGGAGTAACATCTAACAATACAATGTCTTTAACTTCTCCGGCAAGTACACCTGCTTGAACAGCAGCACCAACAGCAACTACTTCATCAGGGTTAACTGACTGGTTGGGATCTTTACCGGTATATTCTTTTACAAGAGCCTGCACTGCCGGAATACGTGTAGAACCACCGACGAGCACTACTTCATCAATATCACCTTTTGAAAGGCCCGCTTCTTGCAAAGCATCAGCAACAGGTTTTTTACATCTTTCAAGCAAATCATGAGACAATTCTTCAAATTTAGCTCTTGTTAATTGCATATCAAGGTGTTTAGGACCGTTAGCATCAGCTGTAATGAACGGGAGGTTTATATTTGTTTCAACAACAGAAGACAATTCACATTTTGCTTTTTCAGCAGCTTCTTTCAAACGCTGCATAGCCTGTTTATCATTTCTGAGGTCTATACCTTCTTGTTTCTTAAATTCTTCAACCAACCAATCCATAATTTTCTGGTCAAAATCATCACCACCAAGGTGTGTATCACCAGAAGTTGAAAGAACTTCGTGAACTCCATCTCCGATTTCAAGAACAGAAACATCGAAAGTACCACCACCAAGGTCAAATACAAGAACTTTTTCAGGTTTATCTTTTTCAAGGCCATAAGCAAGAGCAGCAGCAGTAGGTTCGTTTACAATACGTAAAACATCCAAACCAGCAATCTTACCAGCATCTTTTGTTGCCTGTCTTTGAGCATCATTAAAATATGCAGGAACAGTAATAACAGCAGATGTAACCTTTTCTCCAAGATAAGCAGAAGCATCATCTGCAAGTTTTCTTAAAATCATTGCAGATATTTCTTGTGGAGTATAGTCTTTACCGTTAATATTTTTTTTGTAATCAGTACCCATTTCTCTTTTAATAGAAATAACGGTTTTGTCAGGGTTTAAAATTGCCTGACGTTTTGCCAATTGTCCAACAAGTTTTTCACCTGTTTTTGAAAAACCTACAATTGACGGAGTTGTTCTGGAACCCTCTGCGTTAGCAATAACGGTTGGTTTACCACCTTCCATTACAGCAACTACGGAGTTTGTTGTTCCTAAGTCAATACCAATTGTTTTTGCCATAGTTTTATCTCTCCTTTGATTATTAAAAATCATGCGCTATTTTTTCTTACTTATTTTATACCACTGAATTTTTTGAAAAATAAAAAAATAAACAAAAAATTAATAATTCCCCTATAATTAATTATTTTTAAGAATTGTTAAGAAAGATTTTCTTGTTTAAGGCAATTTTTCCACATCAATTGTTTTTATATCAATAAGGGAATATTAAGATTTAATTTTTTACGGGAATTGAAAGAGGGAATTATGAGTTTACCAATGACAGGTTTACCATCCAATTACACAAACAACAGCTTGTACTGGCAATATCTTGCTATGATTATGCAAAATGCCCAACAACAGCAACAAGCACAGCTTCAAAATCTTCAAGCTATGGCAGAACAACGCCAGCAGCAAATAGCTCAACAACAAGCTATGCAAGCACAACAGCAGGCTCAACAGGTACAAGATACATATACTGCGCAACAAACAGCTGCACAAACACAGACTCAGGCCCCTCAAATGCCGTCAGCTGCAAAAGACGGAAAAGATGATGGAAAAATCAGCTGGAAATCAAAACTCAAAAACTTTGGCAAAGGTATAGGCAACTTCTTCAAAGGAATGGTTTGCGATGAAAACGGCAAATTCAGCTGGAAAAGAACTCTTACAACAGTCGGAGTTGCAGCAGGTGCAGTAGCACTTACAGTAGCAACAGGCGGAGCAGCTACACCGTTTTTAGTTGCAGCAGGTGCAACAATGGGCGCAGTTCAAGTTGGAAAAGGCGCTTACAAAGCAGCAACAGCAAAAACAGATGCAGAAGCAGAACAGGCATGGCAAGAGATAGGAAGCGGAACAACAGCAGTTGTCGGCTCAATTGCAGGTGCCAAAGGTGCTCTAAAATCAGCCGGAGTTGCTGTTCCAAAAGGCAACGCTATAACAAGCAGCTTAAAAGCAACAGGCGAATGCTTCAAAATAGCAGGCAAAGGTATGACAAGCGGCGCTAAAGCAGCAGTCTTACATCCTATGCAGTCTGCAAGAAACGTATCTGCATATTACAAAAACACTATGAAACCAAACCTCGAACAAGCCTTTTCTTACAAAAACGGCCATAGAAATTACACTGAGGCAATGGAACAAAAATTCAACAAAAACATAGAAAAAATTGATTCACAAATAAAATCCTTGAATGATGAATTGGCAGCAAACCCTTCAGCATCAAGAGTACAAGAAATCAACACAAAACTTGCTGAATTAAATGCACAAAAGAATGTTGAAACATCCAGACTGAACTTCAACAACGGAAAAAATAAAGCAATGGAAACACTTGAACAAAAAATCACTGAAGTTGAAGCAAAAATCGCAGACCCAGCTACTTCAGCAGCTGAAAAAGCAAGATTGTCAGCACAACGTGAACAACTCTATGAAATGGCAGACATTGTAGATTCAAAATATAAAATCGGAGTTAATAAAGCAGCAAAAGCCAGAGAAGACTATATCACAAATCTTAAAGAACAATTAAAAACAGCATCAAAAGATGAAGCAGATGCAATAAAACTCGAAATTAAAACACAAGAATCATTGATGAAAGGTTTAAAAGCGACTCAACTGGGAACTCAAAAAAGTCGGAATCACAGATGCACAAAAAGAAGCAATCACATCCAGAATTGCAAAAATCGAAAAAGCTATCGCAAAAGATAAACAAATCCTCAAAAATGCAAACTATAAAACAGCAGCAAACGCAACCCTCCCTCAAGTAGGTCTCGCATACGGCTCATATTACCTCGGTGGAAGAAGCGCAGCTCCTGAAGGAATGACTCAAGAAGAATTGGAAGCATATTACTTACAACAATTAGCAGCTGAACAAGCAGCACAACAACAGCAGTATCTAGACCCCAATCAAATGACGGCTGCAAACAACACAAACGGCTACGCACAAGCTTCGCAATATAATCCCTCATTATTTGCAATGCAGCCGCCAATGGGGACCGGACTCGAATTTGAAGACTTATATGTCTCACCTTATCCGGAAATGATTTTCTAAAGTTTCAAATTAAACATCATATTACATAAAAGGTAAGAACTAATTCTTACCTTTCTTTTTATATATTAGTAATAATGCAAACACAGCAGCAAAGATAATCAAAATACTTACAATCTGAGCAACAGGCATACTGCCTATATTCAATACGCTGTCCAGCCTGCACCACTCAATAAAAAATCTGCCAAGGGAATACAAAATTAAATAACTGAAAAATATCGTTCCGTCTTTTATACCTGAAATTTTTCTTATAAAGAAAAACAAAACCAAAAATACAAAGACATCCCAAATTGATTCGTATAAAAAGGCCGGATGATAATACGCCACGTCTTCAAAACCCGCAGGTCTGAATGAAGGAGGAATATACAAGCCAAGATAAGGAATTGAACAAGGACGACCAAAAGCTTCACAGTTGAAGTAGTTTCCAAATCTTCCAACAGCCTGACCGAGCACAAGCCCGAAAGAAAAAACATCCGCATATTTTAAAAAATTAAGTTTTTTAATTTTTGCAAAAATCAAACCGGAAACAACTCCACCCAATATACCTCCATGGATTGACATCCCACCATGCCATAGGGCAATTATCTCTTTGAGGTGAGTTGAATAGAAACGCCAATCCATTGCCACATAATATAATCTTGCACAAAGAATCGAAGACAAAATAATAATCGGCAAAATATCGAGAATCAAATCAGTATCAACAGATTTGTAATACTTTTTTGCCATAAAACAAATAACCCAAACAGCTGTTGTTATAGCAGCAAACATAATAAGTCCGTAATAATGAATATCAAAACCATTAATACTAAATGCAACCGAAGACGGAGGGGAAATCATTACTCTTCACTGCTCGGACTTGTTGATACTTCAGACAAATCAGTATTTCTATCCGTATTATATTTGTTGATTTGTCCGTTAATATAATCAATTTGCGACGTAATTTTATCTTTGTCCTGAGCCTCAGGATTTTTCGCAAGATATTTATTATAATTGTCTATTGCAGAATTATAAATTTCTACAACTTTAGATTTCTCTGCATCGGAAAGCTCTTTTTTCTGTTCTGTTTTAAGAACATCTTCTTTATCAACGTCAGAATCTTTGTTTTCGTCTACACTGTTAACAATTTCGTCAGCCTGATTTTCAAAAGCCATTGCAAGAGAATAATAAGAATCAGCAAAATCAGGTTTAAGCTTTATTGCATTCTCAAGCGCAGCCTGAGCTTCTTCATACTCTTTATCTGCAATTAAAGCAACCCCCAGATTATAGTGGGTTTCAAATATACTATCATCAAGGTCTATGCTTGAACGCAAACGACAGATAGCTTTTTCTGTTTCTCCATTAGCCATATATTCTTTAGCCTTATTATTCAATTCCTGAACAGCAAGGTTATTAATACAAGCTGTACTGATTACAGAGACAAATAATATAGTGATTAATAAAACGACTTTTCTCATAACAAAAGATAAAAACTCTATAATACTTTTTTATATAATAAACAAAATTTAAAAATTTGGCAACCAAACCAAAATAAGATACAATAAACGAAGTAGATTGAGGTAAAAATAATGTCTAATGATGAAAAAGTAGTGTCTCTAAGCAGAGCAAAACACGATAATGAAAACAAACCGAAACAAGAAGACAACACAGAAAAATTTGAACCGGTATATTGCAGTTTCTGTGGAAGGCCCAACACACAGGTAGTAAAAATGGTAAAAGGACCGGGTGTAAACATTTGTTCGGAATGTACAATGATTGCAGTGCAATATTTGATTCTCGAAAATCAAATGCCAACAGGTGAAGCGCAAAAAATACTGGATGCCTTCTGGAATAAACTGGAGCATTAAGATGACAGAAAACAAGCTTCAAATCAGAGCCAAAATTCTTTCTGCAATAATTAATTTGCAAAATAATGCACAAAACGGAAACTTTATAAAAGAAACCCTTAAAGACCTTTCTGATATACAGGACAAAGATACTGTTCTGTCGGTATTGTCTAAAGAATTTTTGAAAGAAAACAGTGAAGCTAAAGATTTAACCATATCGTTTCTTCTCGGAGAACTTATTTCAAAAGATGTTCTTGAAACTCATCTTTTTGAAGTTTTAGCTAATCCTAAAATAAATGATTCATTAAAAGCAAAAGTTGTCTCACTTTTAAGAGAGAACGGCAAACACGTAAATTATGAACAATATGTAAACTATTTTGAAAATCCTGACGAAATCATTGATGCAGACACAGCAAAACTTCTTGAAAATGCGAGAGTAAATCCGGAATCACAAATTGATTTCCTTGATTTTATACACGCTCTGCCTGAAACAGAAAAAGAAATGCTGCTTGCTTCTTTGACAGAAGATTATGACGGGGACAATCTCGCAAACATCCTGATTCCCGTTATTCTATCACAGCCTTATTCTGAACTTTCACAAAGTGCCATTCGTGCAATAGGAGAAAGTAAATCATATCTCGCTTATCCTGTTTTAAAATGGTTAGAAGAAAACATTGATGATCTGAAAATAAAATCAAATGTCCAGAAAAGCCTGAGCCTTTTAAGATTATCAGGAATAAAAGAAGATATTACTCAAGATTATTACAAAAAACTGTTACAAGACTCACCTGTTTACAAATGTATGATGAGCTATCCAGACGGACACGGAAACAGTGGAATAATCTTTTCAAGAAAAAACGAAGCAGGCTTTATACAAATGTTTGCCCTTGTGTTGAATGATATTAACGGCATAATTGATTGTTTTGGTTTTAATGAAATTTCAGAAGGGGAGTTTGAAAGGATTCTTAAAAAATTCTATCTGTCAGATAAAATAGCAGAAATTTCTCCTGAACTTTGTAAGTATTTTATTTGTAATGCTGAAAAACTCACAAGGTTAAAATTCAAAGAAATTTCATACGAATATACAGCCTGGAAAAGCATAACATATGATATTCCGTTCGAAGACATCAATCTTTATGAAAGCCTAAAAAAAACACAAATGAATGAACAGCTTTTAAAAAAGTTGTATGACAAAGAATATTTCGAAAAATGGTTTATAGAACCAAAAGACAATGAAGATTTTGAAAATCTCACATCTTATTTTATGGAGAAAAAAGAAGCTTCTGCTGACTTTTTCGAACAGGAAGCAGAAAAAATAATAGATAAAATTTTTTCACCGGTATTTATACAACTCTTGAATAGAAGACTCACTGTTTGTGCTTATTTGGAATTCCTATCATTAAATGAATTTGAATCTTCGCTTTTATATGGATTGACTGACCAATCTGAAATAAAAACCAGATTTTTTAATGACATACTTAAAAAAAGTATTTATGAATATTTTCTTGTGCAGAAAGAAAAATATGAAAACCTTCAAAACGCAGCATCTATATTCACAAAAAAAGCAAATAAAGATGTAGAAAAAATTGATATAAACTTTGTTGAAACTGCTATTAAAGAAATAGAAGAAAAGTGGGCTTAGATGTATAAAGTTATGGGGCTTGATATAGGCACAAAAAGAATAGGAATAGCGCTGAGTGATTTTTTACTCTTAACTGCACAACCCTGTGAAACAATAAACAGAGAGCCAGAAAAAGCTGCAATTGATTCAATCATGCGAATTGCCAAAGATAATTCCGTAAAAAAAATTGTAGTCGGACTACCCAAAAATATGAACGGAACAATCGGAGCTCAAGCAGAGGATTGCATGAATTTCACAAATCTGCTAAAAAAGAATTTGGAAGAAATCGAATTCATTTTTGAAGACGAAAGATTAACCAGCCGGCAGGCAGAAAATATACTGGCACTTCAAGGTAAAAAATATACGAAAAACAAAGGTCTTGTTGACTTAAAAAGTGCTTGTATTATACTACAACAATACTTAGACAGAACAAATTAATTAATAGAAAAGGAAACTAAAAATGTCAAAACCGGAAGAAATGGAAGAACAACTTATTGAGACAGTCGATGAAGAAGGCAATGTAATAAACTTTGAACTGATTGATATTGTTGAAATGGATGGAAAAGAATATGGTCTTTTGCTTCCACAAGAAGAAAACAACAAAGACGAAGAAAAAGAAGTCGTTCTTATGCGATTGACAAAAGAAGGCGAAGAATACGTTTTTGAAATGATTGAAGATGATGATGAATTCAATGCAGTAGTAGATTACATAGACTCTCTTGACAACATATCTGAAGACGAAGAATAAATTCAAGTTAATAATTCTTAATAATATATTCCTGATATGGCAATTATTTTCTCTGTGTATACTTTATATATATACGAGGAATAAATTAGAGACAGAGAAATCTACCACACACGAGGAATACACACAATATTAAGACCGAAAGGTCTTTTTTTTTGCCCGATTAAACAGCTATCGAAATTCCCTGAGGCACTGCTGAAACAGCTCCGAGCGCTGATTCCACCGCAGAATAGGAACCCGCTGCCTGTTTCATTTTGAGATTGTCCATACCATTCAAATTTTCAGACTCTGACCCCATATGCTGTTGAGAAAGCTGGGCATTGTTATCAGCCTGCTCGCCCATTTCAGATGCCATCTTATCAAGCATTTGCATTTGCATATACATCAAAGCCTCATCAGCTGTGACCGTTCCATCTTTATTCAAATCAGCAGGATCATAGGTCTGAGAGGAGGACGAACCGGAAGAAGAAGCAACTGAATCAGAAGAAGAAGAATCATCGGTTAGTCCACTGTCATCGGCAGCAGATATTAGCTCTTCAAAATCAGTTGTTTCAATTTGTTTTGAACTTTGAATTATCTGGTATAACGATAAACCATTATCCAGTGAAGAACCTATGCCTGAAACCATAACCAAACCTCTCTACCTAAGTCAATATTCTATATTTTAAATATAAGCCTGAGGTTTACATCATGCAAAAAGAGGAATTTATTAAGTTTTGTTAAGCAAAGAATTTAAAGAAAACAAACATAGAAGCCCCTGCTATCCAGCAATAGTAAGCGAAAATTTTCATAGAATGTTTTCCCAAAAACTTCAGAAAATATTTTATACAAAAATATCCAGATACAAATGAAACTAAAAAACCAACAACAAAAGCCAGCCAGTTATAGTTCAAAAACTCATGAAAATCCACTTCCAAAACCGGATAAAAAATAGAAGCACCTACAATTATTGGCACACTCAAAAGGAAGGAATATCTTGCGCAAGAAACACGATCGAGTCCGAGGAAAATGCCTGTTGAAATTGTTGAACCGGAACGAGAAATCCCCGGGATAGAAGCTATACCCTGAGCAATACCGATAATTATTGCTGTTTTCAAATCAACTTTGTCAGTTTTAACAGCTTTTTTTTCAGAGACCCATTCACCGAAATAAAGAATACAACCGGTTATAAAAATAAAGATTCCAACTATATAAGGCAAATTTATAAGATTTTCTGAAACTATTTTCAAAGGGAAAGCTACAAATACGGTAAAAACAGTCCCAATCAGAATAAACAAAGCCAGTTTCGCTTCACTGTCAGAAAAGTCCCGTTTCAAACACGCATTTACAAATGCTTTTGTAATCTTAATTATGTCATCTTTAAAGAATAAAAAGACTGCAAGCAATGTACCAAGATGAAGAATAATATCAAACACAACCTCTTCAGAACTGCCTGAGACAAATTCTTTATGAGTAAAATATTTATATAAGCTCGAGGACAAAACAAGATGCCCTGAACTTGACACAGGTAAAAATTCCGTAAGTCCCTGCATCAATCCCATTATTATTGCCTGTATTAAATTCATCTTAAAACTTCCTTTTCAAACTATATTAAATTAATTCCATTGTTCATAATACATTGAGCAAGAGTTTTCATTTTCCCAAACTCCCACTTTTGAAACCTGAGGAAAAATTTTATTCATCTCATCATAAATGAACTTTGCAAGAATCTCACTGCTAGGACTCATTCCCTTAAACTCCGTCAGCTCGTTTATATCCTTGTGATCAAGTCTATCCAGAACTTTTTTCAGTTCTCGTTTAAGAACTTTAAAATCTACAAGAATATTAGATTTATCTAAATTTTCACCTTGCACATAAACCTCGACCTTCCAATTATGTCCATGCTGGTTTTCACATTCACCCTCATAATTCAAAAGGTGATGTGCAGCTGAAAATGAGCTTATGACTTTCAATTCGTACATTAGTTTACTCCCTTAATTTTTTCATAAAGTTCTTTTGCTTCCGGTTGTTCCGGAAAAATTTCCATAATTTTTTCCAAATACTTAACTGTTCCTTCACTATCGCCAAGCTCAATGGAAGATTTTGCCAAAAGTAAAAGCACATTAACGTTATCAGGATATTGTTCAAGAAGCTTCAAAGCAAGATTCCTTGCGTTTTCATATTCTTTTATTTCAAAGAAAGACAATGCAAGAAGATTCATTGTTTCAGCATCCTGATATAAGCTGTATGAATCGGATAAAAATTCTTTAGCCAAATCATAGTTACCTTTGTTAAAATATATCAACCCGAGATTGAACAAGATAATATGTTGTCCCGGGAATTTTTTCTGATTTTCAAGAAAAATTTCCAGAGCCTTATCCAAATCATTCAAAGCTAAATAATTCAGACCTCTAAAAATATTTATATCCATATCATCAGGCATTAACTCAAAGGCTTTCTCATAAAATTCGCCTGCCTTTATATGGTCTTTAGTTGCATAATAAAAATTACCAACCTCAAAAACAACTTTTGCATCGTCAGATGCCAGTTCATAAGCTTTTTCAAACTCATCTTTTGCATAATCAAAAAGCCTTTGTGAAAGATAAACTACCCCGAGGTCTTTATGGGCATACGCATTATTCGGTTCAAGCTGAATAACTTTTTTGAATATT
Source organism: Clostridium sp. (assembly GCA_018362895.1). Classification (GTDB taxonomy): domain Bacteria; phylum Cyanobacteriota; class Vampirovibrionia; order Gastranaerophilales; family Gastranaerophilaceae; genus Limenecus. Next base: position 88,136 of record JAHALR010000007.1, read on the forward strand.
GTTTCTGCTTTGTCTTTATCATCTGTTTTCATACACAAGAGTGCATATTTGTAATAAAGAGCAGCAGGAACTTTACCCAATCTGATTATGTTAGCCATAACATTTTTGGCTTCAACAAACTTTCCTGTTTTTTCATAACAATCAGACAGCCTTTCACCCATTGCAATTGACTTAGGGTTCAAAGCAACAAGCTGAAGCAGAATATTTATAGCATCTTTATATTGCCCGACAGATTGAAAAGCACATGCCAGATTATATTGAAAATTTTGTTTTTCAGGATGAAGAACAATCAGTTTTTGGTAATAAATAATAGCATCAGACCAGCACTCAGCATTAATTGCCCCCAATGCCGCCGCATTCAGATAAAATTCTGAATTTTCAATCTCATATGCTTTTTTAAGATTTACATAAGCATCGGCATGTTTTTGTCTCAACTGCAATGCCGTTCCCAGATTATAAAAACTCGTAGCGTTTTTTGGATTAAGCTCAACAGATTTTTCAAACGCATTTTGAGCTGCCTGAACATCTTTTAAAGCCAGATAACACGAACCAAGATTATTATATAAAAGAGCATGTTCCGGATTAAGCTCTATTGCTTTTTTCAAGTATTCAACAGCTTTTTCAAATTCTTTTTTTGCCGTGTATGCCGTGCCAATTATGTAATAAGACTGATAATCTTCAATATCCAGATCAATAGCCTTTTTAGCAAATTTCAAAGCCTCATCATAATTTTGCTTTTTAAGACTGATAACCGAAAGATTTTTGTAAGCATCTTTATAATCTTCTCTCAGCACAAGTACTTTTTCATAAGCTTCCTGCGCTTTTGGAAGCTCCTCAAGAGATTCATAAATTATACCGAGATAAAACCACGAAGTCGCATCATTTTCATCAACAGCAACAACTCTTTCAAAGTTCTCCTTTGCCTCAGACATCTTGTCAGTGTTAACATTACAAAGCCCTAAAGTTTTTTGAACTTCAATGGAATCTTTATCGTTTGATTTATAAAGATATTCCAGCAGTATATTTTTTGCCTCATCAAAATTTTTCTCGCCCAAAAATTCATTAGCTTTATTTAATACTTGTTCTCTATCCAAAATTCGCACCTCTTTTTTCTAATCTATATTTTACTATAAAAATGTCATTTGAACGGGGTCTTTACTTAATCAAAAAAAACATTATCATAGAATTATGAAAAAATTCTTGTCTGTAATTTTTATTTTTTCCATATTTTGCTCTTTTCAGCCCGTATTAGCTGATGATGGTGATTTTTGGGATGAACCGATGAAAATAGATGAAGCAGCCAAAAGCCAGGAAAGGGCTGTAACAGATCAGGAATTTGAAAAAGTCTTGAAAATGTTCAAAAAGAAAAAGAAAGACAAAAAAGCACCGAAAGGCAGCCCTATCGGTCCACAGCTCCAAGAAAACCAGACACCGCCGGATGCGAACGCATTCAAAATGACCTACGAAACATACCCAACGGTTATGATTCCCGTGACGCTTTTAACCAACGCCGGCACTGAAATTCCTCCGGGGTATTACAGAATCCTATCAGCAAAAAAAGATTACGGATATTTCCTGAATTTTTACCAGGGTAGTACTCTTGTTGCAAGAATCAGAGCCTTCGAAACAGGGAACGACCACAATCAAAAATCATTAAACTACACAAAAATTATTCCGGTAAATGATGAATATATGAATGTTATTTATGGAGACATAGATTGCAACATTGAAACAAGATTAAAAATTAAGCAATAAAAGAGGCCTGATATAGACCTCTTTTTTCTTATTTTATTAAACTTCTACATATTCTCTTAAACGTTTGCTTCTGTTAGGGTGTCTGAGTTTTCTCAACGCTTTAGCTTCAATCTGTCTGATACGTTCACGAGTAACACCAAAGAGCTGTCCAACTTCTTCAAGAGTTCTTTGTCTTCCATCGTCCATACCGAAACGGAGTCTCAAAACATCTCTTTCTCTCGGAGACAAACCGCTCAAAACTTCAGCCAAATCTTCCCTTAAGAGTTCATGAGCAACTGTTTTTACAGGAGCATCCGCATCTTTGTCTTCGATAAAATCACCGAGTCTTGAATCTTCTTCCTTACCGATAGGGGTTTCAAGAGAAAGCGGCTCTTGAGCAACCTTGATAATTTCTCTCAATTTTGAAATAGAAATATTCATTTCTTGTGCAAGTTCATCTTCGGTCGGTTTTCTTGAAAGCTCCTGAGCAAGTTTTCTTGTTACTTTTTTCAATTTGTTGATAGTTTCAACCATGTGAACAGGAATACGAATTGTACGAGCCTGATCAGCAATAGCTCTTGTGATAGCCTGACGAATCCACCAAGTTGCATAAGTAGAAAATTTGTAACCTCTTTCGTGATCAAATTTTTCAGCAGCACGGATAAGTCCGAGATTTCCTTCCTGTATAAGGTCTAAGAAAAGCATACCTCTGCCGACATATTTTTTAGCAATTGAAACAACAAGTCTCAAGTTAGCTTGAACAAGCTTTCTTTTAGCAATTGCACCAACATTGCCGCCTTGTATGATTTTTCTTGCCAAATCAATTTCTTCATCAGCTGTTAAAAGTTTTATTCTTCCGATTTCTCTTAAATACATTCTAACCGGATCATCCAGAGAGACACCACGAGGAACAGCAATTGACTGTTCTTCTTCAGAATCTAAATCATCTGAGGGCTGCATATAAATTTCGTCTGCGGCAACTGAGCCTGATTTGCCAATAATTACGTCGATACTGTCTGTTGTAATAGTTTCTGGTTCGCTAAATAAATCATCAGTACCTGCATCATCTGTGTGAATTTCTTCTTCATCTATGATACTTACCAATGATTTGTCTGACATTCTTTTTCTGCTCATTAATTGTCTCCAGTTCTTAGCTTGTTTTTTATATTTTCTCTTAGTTGCATTTGTATCTGAATTGCTTGAATTTCGTCGTCATTTAGCTGTTTATATTGTGAGCGAAGATGACTTTGAATTTCCTTTTCTTTAAAAGCATTAATAGTGTCTATATTCTCATTAATTGCTATTTTAAAATCTTTGTCCGACAAGTTTTTAAAACTGTCGGATAAATATATCAAATCTGTGATTAAGTCTTTGACTTCATAGTCCTCGGCAAATTCTGTGTACAGGGTTTCAATTAATTCTTTAACATTATTTACCCGTTGGGACAATTTGTCAATTGTATTTTTTACAATTATTAACGTATCATTTGTATATTCTACATCTTTTAAAATATCATTTAATGTCTGGATACTATATGAACTTTCATTTATTAAATACATAGACAATAAATTTTTTTGCGCTTTTTCCGATTTATTTAACGATTTCTTTACAATAGGCGCAAGCTGCGTGTTCTTTTGGGTTTTAGGTGTAACAGGTGAGGAATATACACTTGTTGATGATACCCTTTTCAGCTCACTTCTAAGAGAATTTTCCTCAACATCAAGCGAGGTAGAGACAATTTTTACATATTCATCTCTTATAATATTGTTATTAATCTCTTGAAGATATGGAAGAACTTGCTTTATGAGATTGTTTTTCTCAATAGGAGACATGCCTGCCTTTTTATTTTTCAAAACACTGTTAATTTGAAAATCAATTAATAACGGAGCATCTTCAAGTATTTTTTGATAAGCTTCAGCCCCGTTTTCTCTTATAAATTCATCCGGGTCTTTTCCTTCCGGAGGCACAACAACACGCAACTCACAGGAGTACCTGTCGTTTGACACAGAAGCAAAGTTTTCATCAAACTGCTTTATGTTTCCAAGCCCCGCAAAAGCTTCTTTAATAACCTCCGCTCCTCTTTGAGTAGCCATTTTACCTGCTTTATCGGTATCAAAAGCGAGATAAATCTTTCTTGATTGTGTATAGCGTGAAATCAGCTTCACATGACTGTCTGTCAATGCAGTACCACAGGCTCCCACAGCATTTTTGACACCGTTAACCTGAGCAGAAATAACATCAAAATACCCTTCCATAATAACAATGGAGTCTCTTTCCTTAACTGCTTCTTTTGCCTGATACAACCCATAGAGAATGTGACTTTTATTATATACGGGAGTGTCCGGTGAATTAAGATATTTCGGATTCTGCCCCTGTTCAACAGCCCTTGCTCCAAAAGCGACAACACTTCCTTTGTCATCAAAAATAGGAATTGTAATACGGTTACGGAATCTGTCTATGTAGCCGTTTCCGTTTTCTTTTTTAATTATAAGACCTGCTTTTTCAAGAATTTCTTCTTTATATTTTGACTTCAATGCTTTTTGCAATTCATCAAAAGAATTAGGAGCAAAGCCGAGAAGATATGTGTCAATATTTTCTTCCGTCAAAGCCCTTCCTGCAAGATATTTGTAGGGAAGAGAGTTCTTATCCTTCAAAAGTTGTCCTTTATAAAACAGAGCTGCATCTTTTAAACAGTTACAAAGCTCTTCTTTAAAACTTTTGTTGTCTTTTGCTTTGTCAAAAGACTGTGGCAGTTCAATGCCCAGAATATCAGCCTGTTCTTTAACAACCTCAGCAAAAGTCTGATTGTTCAGCTTCATTAAAAAACTGAGAACATCTCCACCCTCTCCACAGCCAAAACACTTATAAATTTGCTTTGCAGGGCTAACACTGAAAGAAGGAGTTTTTTCATTGTGAAAAGGGCAGCATCCCCAGTAATTGCCGCCTGATTTTTTCAAAATGACATACTTGGATACGACATCAACAATGTCCAGCCTGTCTTTTATTTGTGTAACTACGTCTTGATAAGTATTAGCGCTCATTTCAACAATAGTATAACACAATAATAATATCCGATAGGGTACAAATAAAAAAGAGCCTCTTAATAATTAAGAGGCTCTTTTTTTACTAATTTTTTATATATATTATTTCTTGCCACCTTTGTATGCATCTACAACTGAATGTATCCAGTTTGCAAAAGTACCAATTCCGGCAAGAGCAGCAACCCCGATTGCCGCATAGAATCCGTAAGGAGTCTTTGTCATACCTGTTTTGGCTCCTGCTTCAACCGCTTTTGCAAAATTAAGATATCCAGCAATACCGGCAGCAGTACCAACAGCAGGCAAGAGAATATGTCTGCCTAAGTCTTTAAAACCATCTTTTGTTCTGCCATCACAAAACTGTCCCAGTCCCGGTAAAAATGCCGAAGCAACTGCCTTACCGGCACTGCCCCTTTTCTCAGACTTTTCAGCAGGTTGTTTGTCTTCAAATTCTACTGTATCCTTTGAACGGTTATATTTTTCCCTTAATGCATCAACACCGGCCTTGTCCATAATACAAGCACCAATATTACCATTATTACAAACAACAGAATATTTATTATCACCAATTTTTTTTACATCAAAATGCCCGATTGTTTCTACACCCATCATACATAAATTCCTTTCACACTTTTACACTTGTAATATATTAAAGTTTAACGAAAGAATTATATTTCCTCCAAATCCTCACAAATTAATAATTTGTTACATTTTTATCTCCACTTTTTTTCATGTTTTAATAGAAATGATAAACGTGAGGTAGAAATGAAAAAAGTAAAATTAGGTTTAATCGGTCTCGGTACGGTAGGTTCAGGAGTTGTGAAAGTATTAAAAGACTTTCCTGAAATCGAAATAAAAAAGATTGCCGTAAAAAATATCAACAAAAAGAGAAATATAGACAATCTTGATACATCAATTTTGACAACAGACCCGTTTGAAATAGTAAACGACAAAGAAATCGACATTGTTGTTGAAGTAATAGGCGGAACAGACCCTGCATATAATCTGTTAAAAACAGCCGTTAACAACGGAAAACACATTGTTACGGCAAACAAAGAACTGCTCGCAAAAAACGGACAGGAATTATTTGACCTTGCCAACAAAAAAAATACGGCAATTCTATACGAAGCAGCAATAGCAGGCGGAATACCTATTATTATGCCGATAAAAACAACCCTTGCCGGAAATAAAATTAATAAAATCGAAGCTATTTTAAATGGAACAACAAACTATATCCTGACAAAAATGGAAGAAGACGGAGTCTCCTATGAAACAGTTCTAAAAGAAGCACAAGCCCTGGGTTATGCAGAAACAGACCCGACAGGCGATGTAGAAGGCTTCGACTCGGCATATAAAATAGCAACCCTTGCAACAATTGCACTGAACCAGAGGGTAGATATTAACAAAATATACAGAGAAGGCATTACACATATAGATGCAAAAGATATGAAATTTGCCAAAGAGCTCGGCTACAAAATTAAACTCATTGCTCTGGCTCATTTGACAGAAGAAAACAAAGCAGATGTCAGAGTTCACCCTATGCTCGTTCCCATAAAAGATTGCCTGGCAAGCATAAACGGAGTAACAAACAGCGTTGTTCTTGAAGGTTTTCCTGTTGGAAGAGTAATGATGGCCGGACCTGGTGCAGGTGAATTTCCCACAGCAAGTTCTGTTGTAGGTGACATTCTTGCTATTGTAAAAAGCCTCGGAAGCGGAAACATTCTGCCTTTGATGAAATGCAATCATGAAGTTAATGCTGAACAGATAAATATAAATGATACGGAAAACAAATATTATCTATCAATTACAGCCGTAAATACCCCTGGTGTAATCGGATGTATCGGAGAAATTTGCGGAAGACACCACATAAATCTTTCAAGCGTACTTCAAAAAGGTATTGAAAAAGAAAACACAGCTCAAATTGTTATTATCACGGAAAAGAGCAAAGAAAAGAATATAAACGAAGCAATTACAGAACTTAAAAACAACAGCAATATAATTAAAATAAACAATTTGATAAGAGTAATGGAGTAAAAATATGAAAAATTTTGAACAAAAAGGTCACTATCAAGGTCTTATTAACAGATACAGAGAATACCTGCCCGTAACTGATACTACTCCGATTGTTACTCTCAATGAAGGAAACACACCATTAATAAAAGCAGACAATCTGGCTAAAAAAATCGGCTTGGATGAAATGAACTGTGAAATCTATTTGAAGTTCGAAGGAGCAAACCCGACAGGAAGCTTCAAAGACAGAGGAATGACAATGGCAGTGACAAAAGCCAAAGAAGCCGGTGCAAAAGCTGTCATTTGTGCATCAACAGGCAACACATCAGCAGCTGCTGCTGCATACGCAGCTAAAGCAGGAATGAAAGCTTATGTTTTAATCCCTGACGGATATATTGCACTTGGCAAATTGTCTCAAGCTATGATGTACGGTGCTGAAATTATTGCAATCAAAGGAAACTTTGATGAAGCACTTGAAAGGGTAATAGAAATCTCTGAAAAATATCCTATAACACTTGTTAACTCTGTTAACCCTTACAGAATTGAAGGTCAAAAAACAGGTGCCTTTGAAATCTGTGAAGCCCTTGGTGATGCTCCGGACTATCACTTTATCCCAGTCGGCAATGCAGGAAATATAACAGCATACTTCAAAGGATATGAAGAATTCTTAAAACTCGGAAAAACAACACACCTTCCCAAAATGATGGGTTTTGAAGCAGAAGGAGCTGCTGCAATTGTCAAAGGCGAAAGAATAATGAAACCCGAGACAATAGCCACAGCTATACGAATCGGAAATCCGGCAAGCTGGAAACAAGCAGAAAATGCACGTGACAAATCAGGCGGAATGATAAACTTCGTAACCGATGATGAAATCATTGAAGCTTATAAATTAATTGCATCAAATGAAGGAATCCTTTGTGAACCTGCAAGTGCCGCTTCTGTTGCAGGTGTCATAAAAGCAAAAAAACTCGGACTTATTGAAGAAAACAAAAATATGGTCTGCATTCTCACAGGAAACGGACTGAAAGACCCTGATTCGGCAATAAAATACTCGGGCTGTGAAGTCAAAAAGACATCTTCAGAGCTGGCTGATATTATAAAAGCAATAAATTTATAATTCAGATTCATACAGATACTTGATTTTAAATCCTCTATATTTTCATATACTAAAGTTGTATATAAATATAGAGGATTTTATCTTGGCAGTTAAGAAAACAAACTTGAAAACAAAACCACAGGTAACAACACCTGATTTACGAGTTGCGGAAGTTCCTAAAAAACCACTTACAAAACCGTATAACGACATTGATTTGAATAACTGGAAAGATTATTCTCACATCAAAACCGATACACTCTGGGAATTTCCCAATCGTGATAAAACAAACGGACACTCCTACGATTACCACGGAAACTACATCCCGCAAATTGCACAACAGCTTTATGAAAGATTCACAAAAAAAGGTGATGTTGTTTTAGACATGTTTTTTGGCTCAGGAACATCCGGAATTGAAGCTGTAAACATGAACAGAAGATGTATTGGTGTAGAACTTAAGCAGGAACTTGTGGATTATGTAAGCGAAAAATTTGACAAAAAAACACTTGTTACTGATGTAAATATCATCTGCGGAGATAGTGCCTCCTCTGACATAGGTCCTAAAATCCAGGACAGATTAGATGTTATGGGAAGAGAAAAAGCCCAGTTCCTTATGCTGCATCCTCCTTATGATGACATAATCAAGTTTTCAGACAAAAAAGAAGATCTTTCAAACTGTGCAACAACAGAAGAATTTTATGATTTGTTTGAAGAAGTTGCAAGAAACGGTTTCGACAAACTGGAAAAAGGGAGATTTGCAGCACTCATAATCGGAGACAAATATGCAAAAGGACAGTATTATCCGTTAAGCTTCGGCTGTATGGAAAGAATGAACCGTGCCGGTTTCATTACAAAAGCAATTATCGTTAAAGATATCCAGGGCAACGAAAAAGCAAAAGGCAAACAAGCAAACCTCTGGAGATACAGAGCTCTTTACGGCGGTTTTTACATATTCAAACACGAATATGTTATGGTATTCCAAAAACCTTAGTTGTTAATTGCGTTTAAAATATTTTCAAAATCAAATCTGCAAGCTTTTACCTTTTCGTTAATCTTTGAAGTTTGCAGATTTTTTAATTCTTCAAACAAAGACTCCAACATCTCAACATCTTCAAGATTTGAACAGGGCAGCTCAAAACGCTTTGCTATCTTTTCAACTTTTTCGTCATAACTCAAAGCAAGAGTAGGTATACCGTATTTTAAAGCCAAAAGACAGGCATGATATCTCATTCCGATTAAATAATCCAAATTCGAAAAAGATTGAACAGTCTGATCAATACTCAGACCATTTAAAAGAACTGTTTTTATTTCAGGATTCACAAGTTTTAGCTGAGCCTCAAAGTGTTTGCATAAATCTAAGTCCAACGCATCCTGAAAAGAATAAATATAAATTTCTTTGTCAGCAAAATTTGCATTAATCTGTCTGGCAAGTGCAAAAAGATACTTTTGAGACAATCCCTTCCACGAACGAAGCTGAACACCGACTCTACCCATAGGAAGTTTTTCTCTCAAATCAAGATTCCACACAGGGTCAGAAACCAAATCGGGTTTAAGATTCCAGCCTCTTAAACGAAACAGGCTCTTTTCATCCCTTACGGTAATATATGTGCATTTCCTCAAAAGAAACTTTGTAATCAATTTGCCAATCGGATTTTTAATAGGACCTATTCCCTGAGCAAAGATTATTACCTTCTTTTTAAACCTCAAGGCTGTATATATTACAAACAAATAATACAATAAACTTTTCAAACTTGTTGAATCCTGAAGCAGGCTGCCGCCTCCGCTAATTAAAACATCAGTGTTTTTTAAGGCTTCGATAACCTTTGAAATTGCAAAAGTATAAACTGACTGCACACCAAGGGCCAAACCTGTTTTTTCAGGATTTTTCGAAAAAACGGTAACATGAAAATCATGAGACTTGAGCTCTTTAGCAAGAACCTTCAAAATTGCCTCATCACCGAAATTATCAAAGCCGTAATATCCTGATACAGCAATAGTTTTAAAATTATTCTTCATTTCTTTATCCATAATAGGCTGCATACACCTGTTCTTTGTAAGGAGTCGACTTTATCGCTCCCATTCCTTTACATTGAAGACCGGCATCAATAGAGGCAAGTTTTGCTGCTTCAAAAGGTGTCATTCCGGAATTTAAACCGTGCAGGAAAGCTCCGTTAAATGCATCACCTGAACCGGTTGAATCAACAATTTCGTCCGTCCAGAATTTGACAAAAGTTATATCTCCCTCAAAACCGACAAAATAACCTCTGTCCTTTGCTGATTTAACAACAATAGTCTTTATTCCCTTATCCCAAAAATATTTAATACATTTGTCAGGTGAATCCATGTCAAACAGTTTTTCAACATCATGTTCCAAACTCAAAAATAAAATATCAATGTACTGCTCTATTTCTTCAAAGGCATCCTTGGCATCATCCGAGCCCCATAATCTGCAATCAAAATTCGGATCATAAGCAGTTGCCATTTTTTGTTCCGATGCAAGTTTAAAAGCTTTTTTGACAGCTTCTTTAGCAGCAAGAGAAAGTGACTGGGTTATTCCTGTTGAATATACAACATCCGCACTCAAAATATAATCTGAACTAATGTCATCAATTGAGAGTTTTGTTGCAGCAGTTTTTTTTCTATAATAAACAAACTCTTTTTCAGCACATTCAGGATGACCGATAAAATATACCCCGTTAAAACCGTCAATCAGCTTTACCTGAGAAATATCCAACCCCTCAGACTGCCAGCTGTCCAACAAAAACTCCCTAAATGGATCATTGCCGACTCTTGTGATATATCCTGCTTTTGAGCCTAGTCTCATCGCCGCAACAGCTGTACACAATGTGTCACCGCCATAATATTTATCAAGCGTTTGTGCATAAGCAAGACTCTCGCTGCTGGAGAGTTCAATCAGGCTTTCGCCTATGGTTATAATATCTAATTTATCACCCATGATTTTTACCTATGATGAATCTAGCATAAATAATAGCCGGGGGTCAAATCTTATTATTAAGAAATATTAAGAGAGTATATACAAATTTAGCAATTTTATTAAAAGTATATACTTTATATATATACGAGAGTAAATTACAAAGAGAGGCAATTATGGGACTTAATGATTACCAAAAAAAATTACCGGATTCAACCGGAACTGGAAATCCAAGTAACAATTTCAACAGACCGCCAATCTCTGTTAGAAAAGGTGATACCAGCATGCAAGGCTGGAGAGGCACAACTTCTTACGGTAATATACTCAATGGCACAGCTGGAGTGGACTGGAACACTCAGTATACAAACTGGTCATTAGACTCCGGTTCATCAACAGCATCTAAAGCTGAAAAAATTGCGAATGCCGTTTCTATCTTTGGAATGGTTACAACAGGCGTAACCACAGGTTTAGCTGTCGCAGCAGGTATAGCTACAATTGTTCAAAACAACAAAGAAGCTAAAAAAGCAGCCGCTGCATCAGGAGATGTAACCTCAGCAGCTGATGTAGCTTGCAATAATGCAAAAAGTCTTTCAAAATCAACTGACATCGATGCATTAAGAACAGCATCAGATAGTCTTGACACACAAATCAATTCTCTTGAACAAAGACAAAGTGAAATAGATATTCCGGCAGCAGAACAAAAAGTCAAAACACTTGAAGCAAATAAAAAAGCATATTCATCACAAAAGAAAAAAGTTGAAGGTGCTGAAAAGAAATTTGCTGATGCAGTAAACGACTACACAGACTTGAAAAATAAACTTGACAAAATGAAACCTGAAGATGAAGGCTACTCAGCATTAAAAGCACAGGTTGACAATGCGGAAAAAACAATGCAAGAACTCAAACGTTCCTTGGACAAAGAAAAAGAAACATTAGACGGAATGGAAAATCCTTCTGATCAGGATATTGAAAATGCAAAGGCTGATTTGAGACAACAAAAATCAGACAAAAGTAAAATCCCTGGACAATTAAAAAAATTACAAGAACAAAAAAGACTGATTGACAACAGAATCGAAGCTCTTGAAAAAGCCGACGAAAAAAGTACTGAAGAAGAAAGTACACAGTCTGCACCGGCAACATCCGTAACATCTAATCCGGTTTCATCAGGAAATGTCTTTTCAGGAATTCGCAGACCACAATAATTCATAACAAATTGAAACATTAGATTACAAACAATTGTATTTAATAAATATTTAATATATCCTTTAAATACAGGCTAAACAAGCCCCAACTAGAAAATACGGGTGTTAAAGGATATGGATTTGAATAAAAGATACATTATTGACTTGTCTCAGGCTCAATCTCCTGCTGACATTGTTTTTGAGTTGAGTACAATTATCGAAAAAGAAGAAGCTGCGAACAAGAGAATATGGCTAAAGCTAGGCAATATTACTCTCAACCAGTCACAACTTTTGAGCATAAATTCGCTGATTAGCAGTATAAATTCTACACTGTCACTTGTTGAATCAGAATCTCAACAGACAGAACTGGCGGCTGCAACTCTTGGGATAAGCACAAAAGATGTTGAAGAAGAGCTTCAGGAAGAACTTCAAGAAATGGAAGCAAATTCTTCACATGCCGTTGAAGATGAGCCGTCTGAACAATATATTCCAATGACTGACCATCTCGAAGAAGAAGATGATGATGATGATGAAAAAAAATCTGAAGAGGAAAAAGAAGAATCAAAAGAACAAGAAAACAGTCAACCTGTCTCTTCTGAAGAAAAAGTAGAAGATGAACTCGAAGCAGAAACAGTTGTAGAAGCTGAAAATACCGAAGAAACAAACAAGACAGAAGAAAATGAAGAAATTCAAACTCAATTAGACAGCATATTTGATTCAGAAACAAAGCTTGAAAACATACTTAACGAAGACAAAGAAATCAATGAGATGAAAAACTGGCCTTTAACAAAGGAAGGCAGCGAGTTTGAAATTCCCGAAGAAGTTATGACTGACGAAGACTATGAAATTCTTCAGATGAGTACTCAATACCACAAACAAACAGTCCGTTCGGGTCAGGTAATCAAATCTAACGGCAACGTTGTGATAATTGGAGACTGTCACCCCGGGTGCGAAATTCATGCAGCAGGTGACATAACGGTATGGGGTATTTTAGGCGGAATTGCTCATGCAGGCTGCAACGGAAACACAAAAGCAAGAATAAGAGCGCTGAATTTGAATGCCATTCAATTAAGAATTGCAGACTCTTTTGCAAGAAGACCTGACCACATAAAAAATATTTATGTTGAAAAATCAAACACTTTTACTCCGGAAGAAGCAAGAAACATTAACGGAAGTATCGTCATTTTAAAAATTAATGATAAATAAACAAAATAATCAGAGAAAGAGAATAGGAGCACACATAATATGACAGGGCGAGTAATTGTAATTACTTCAGGCAAAGGCGGTGTAGGCAAGACTACAACCAGTGCCAACATTGGAACTGCGCTCGGCAAAAGCGGAGCCAGTGTAGTTTTGATAGATACAGATATAGGGCTGAGAAACCTTGATTTACTTCTCGGACTCGAAAACAGAATCGTTTACACTCTTGTAGATGTTGTTGAAGAAAGATGTAAGCTAAAACAAGCACTTGTTAAAGACAAAAAAAACCCGAATCTTTGTCTTCTTGCAGCTGCACAAACAAGAGACAAATCAGCGGTGACAGCTGAACAACTCAAGGAAATATGCGAACAGCTTAAAGAAGATTTTGACTATATTCTTGTAGACTGCCCGGCAGGCATCGAAGACGGTTTCAAAACAGCTATTTCAGGTGCATCAGAAGCTATCGTTGTTACGACCCCAGAAATGTCCGCAGTAAGAGATGCTGACAGAATCATAGGGCTCCTTGAAGCAAAAGAAGAAATATCTTCATATAGATTACTCGTTAACAGAGTCAGACCGAATATGATTGAGGCAAATGACATGATGAGTGTTGAAGATGTAGTTGACATTCTTTCTTGTGACCTGATTGGCATAATTCCTGAGGATACAGGCATTATTACTTCTACAAACAGAGGCGAGCCGATTGTAAATGATGAAAATTCAATGGCAGGAAAAGCTTATATGAACGTTGCCAGACGTATTCAAGGCGAGGACGTTCCATTTCTTGATATAAATGAACCCAAAGGATTTGCTGCACTCGTTGCAAAAGTAAAAAAATTCTTTGGAGCTAAAGGGTAGGAGGAGCAAAAATGAAAGAAAATATATTCAGCAGCTTCTACTCAAAAGTAATGAGCTTCTTCACATCAGGTAAAGAAGAAAGCGAATCAGCTAGAGACACCGCATCAAACAGGCTTAAACTTGTACTTATGCAAGACCGCTCAAATCTTGACGGCGCCACTATGCAAAAAATGAGAGAACAATTGATTACAGTAATTTCAAAATATATTGAAATTGACACAGAAGCACTTGACTTAAACCTTGAAGGCGACGGAGAAGAAATCGCTCTTATGCTCAACATTCCTGTTATCAGAGCAAGAACTCCTGAAGAAATAGCAGAAATAGAAGCAGAAGAAGAAAAAGCAAAAGAATCAGAACATACGGAAAAAGAAACTGACGAAGAATCAGAAAACAATGATGAAGAAACGTCAGAAGAAGCTGACTCTGATGAAGAACAGACAGAAGAAGAAAATTCTGAAAATCAAGAAGAAGCTGAACAAGAAATTCCGGAGTCTCAACAAGAACAAGACAACACAGAAAGTGTTGAAGATTCAGAACCTCAGCATAAAAGCAAGAATCAAAATAAACAAAACAAACAAAAATAATTTTAACAAACAAAAAATCGAAGCTCCCAAACAAAATGACCCCAGGGGGCTTCGATTTTTATTAAAAATTTGTTATACTGTTTCATTATAAGCAAGGAAAAATAACGTGTCTGATGATAGAAACAAGCCGAGAATAAAAAATGCACTCGACTACAAAAGAAGCAGCTCCTCACACTCTTCAGGTGGCAATCTTGAATTTTCTTATAATACAGAAAAACTCAAAGAAGAAAACAAATATCGTGTGCAAGGAGAAGCCTTCCCTAAAACCATAAACGGTTTCAACTGGGGTGCCTGCATTCTTCCATTTATCTGGGGACCATTTAACAACTGCCCAATTGCACTTTTGAGCCTGGTTTTTGGCTTCATTCCCTGGATAGGCTGGCTTCTGGCAATCGTATTTTCACTCTATTGCGGAATAAAAGGCAACGAATGGGCCTGGGAAAATAAAGAATGGAAAAGTCTTAATGAATTTCATGCAACACAGCGAAAATGGGCAGCCTGGGCAGTTGGCATTGAAGCAACAATAATAATCGGAGTTTCAACAATCATATTTATTACAATACAAGTAATCGGAAACTATGGATCTGATGAACAACTCTATCAACTACAATCAATATTAGGAATATAACAAATATAAAAGACCTTCAAAATATTTTGAAGGTCTTTTAGTCTATAACCTAAAAATAAAACTAGAAGTTTAAACCAGCTTCTCTAGCGGCATCAGCCAGAGCAGAAACTCTACCGTGATAGAGGAAACCACCTCTGTCAAATACACAATCTTTAACACCAGCTTTAAGAGCTTTTTGAGCAACAGCTTCACCAACAATTTTAGCTGCTTCAATGTTTCCGCCGTGACCCAATTTTTCTCTCAAGTCTTTATCGATAGAAGAAGCTGAACAGATAGTAACTTTATTTACATCATCAATAACCTGAGCATAAATATGTTTAGTACTTCTGTATACAGCAAGTCTCGGACATTCAGGAACACCGCTGATTTTCTTTCTAACTCTGATGTGTCTTCTTCTGTTTTGTTCTTTTCTGTTTTTTGTTTTAATCATTTTTCTTTCCTTTCACCCGAACCTTCTTTTTACAGCAATTGATTTTATTCAACTAACCTGAAAGGGTTCATCTGGGCTTTGTTTATCTTATTATGCGTTAGTATCCAATATCAGTTCGACTTTCGATTGATTTACATAATCCTGTCCGAGTTTTTTATCTAAGTGATCGAACAAACTACATAAAAACCAAGGATTATCAACTGATGAACTTACACGAATTCCCTTATCTTCAAGTTTTTTATTTGATTTAGTTACCGAGAAATAATCTAAAGTAGAAACATCTACTGAACCTGCCAATGGGAGATGCTCATTGATAAATTTTCTCGCTTCGTCTGCTTTACGGTCAATATCTTCTGACTTAGTTCCGGCAGGAAAACGAATATCATAAATACCTGAAAAAGAAACTCTCATGTTAGTTCCTATTTTTTACCTGTTTTACCTGCTTTACGTCTTACGTATTCACCTTCGTATCTAACACCTTTTCCTTTGTATACTTCAGGAGGTCTCTTGCTTCTAATTTCAGCAGCTACATCACCAACCATTTGTTTGTTAGCACCTGTAACAGTGATTTTTGTGTTAGCTTCAACAGAAATTTTGATTCCTTCCGGAGGAGTAACCAGAATCGGATGAGAATAACCTAATACAAGATTCAGGTTAGAGCCTTCCATGTTAGCTCTGTAACCAACACCTTGAATTTCTAATTTTTTAGTGAATCCGTTTTTAACACCTTCAACAGCATTGTGGATTAAAGTTCTTGAAAGTCCCCATAAAGCTCTTGCTTTTCTGTCGTTGTGATCAGCTATGTCAACGATGAGTTCTTTACCTTCCATTTTAACAATTACTTCAGGGCGAACTTCAACTGTTTCTGTACCCAAAGGTCCTTTAGCTGTAACAACCTGACCGTCGATTTTAACTTCAACGCCGTCCGGTATTATAACAGGTTTTTTACCTATACGTGACATTTTTTTATCTCCAATTATATTTATTAACTAATCATTTATAAAATAGCGGCATTACTACCATACATAGCAAATTATTTCGCCACCCAAATTTTCTTTTCTAGCTTTTCTGTCAGTCATAAGACCTTTGCTTGTAGAAATAATAGCAATACCCAAACCGCCAAATACTTGCGGAAGGTCTTTTGCTTTAGAATAAACTCTCAAACCTGTTTTTGAAATTCTTTTCAAGTTTGAAATTACAGGTTTGTTAGTTTCATCATATTTCAAAGTTATTGAAAGAACTTTGAATTTTCCAACTTCTTTTTCTGTGTAATCAGTGATGTAACCTTCCTCTTTCAAAACTTTAGCCAATTCAACTTTAAGTTTTGAAGAAGGCATTTCAACTTCTTCATGAGAAACGATGTTAGCGTTTCTGATTCTTGTGAGCATATCTGCTATCGGATCTGTAAACATTTTAATTATTTCCTTTACTACTTACTTGAACAAATTATTACCTTTAATCCGGCGTCAGGCAGTATAGTAAAGCAATTGGTATTACCAGCTTGCTTTAACTACACCGGGTAATAAACCTTCATGAGCCATTTTTCTCAAGCAAATTCTGCAAAGACCAAAATCTCTGTGGAATCCGTGAGGACGGCCGCATACAGAACATCTGTTATGAAGTCTTACTCTTGGGTATTTGCCCTTAGAGACAAGATATTCTCTTCTTTGTTCTTTAGCTATCATTGATTTTTTAGCCACGATTTTCTCCTTTTTTATGCAATATTTTGCATTAACATTTTATTAATTAAGCTTGTGATTTCTTTTTGAACGGCATACCAAGTTCTGTTAACAAAGCTCTGGCTTCTTCGTCAGTTTTTGCAGTTGTAATAACAGAAATATTCATACCAAATACTGCATCAACTTCATCATAAGAAATCTCAGGGAACAGTGTTTGTTCTTTCAAACCTAATGTATAGTTGCCTCTACCGTCAAAACTTTTAGAAGAAATCCCTCTAAAGTCACGGATTCTGGGGAGTACTACACAGATAAGTTTTTGTAAGAAATCATACATTCTTTCACCTCTGAGAGTAACCATACAACCAACAGGCATACCTTCTCTCAGCTTGAATGAAGAAATAGATTGTTTTGCTTTTGTAATTACAGCCTTTTGACCTGCAATTTTTGTTAACTGTTTTACGATTGTTTCAGCCAGTTTAGAGTTGTGACAAGCTTCACCAACACCCATATTGATAACAATTTTGTTCAATTTAGGAATCTGGTTAACATTTTCATAACCAAACTGTGATTTCAAAGATTCTTTAACTTCTTCTTCGTATCTAACTTTTAAGTCTTTAGTTAATGTTGTCATTTTTCTTTCCTTTTTGTAGAATGTGCCTTCATTATGTCACAAACATAATTGTTTTGCCAAAACAAGACACCCATACTTAATCTAATACGGAAACGCCTTCGGCTTAGGCGTCTAGTTGTTCGCCGCATTTCTTGCAAACACGGACTTTCTTGCCATCTACGATATCATGTTTGATTCTTGTAGCTTTTTCGCAAGATGAACAGTAAACCATTACCTTTGAAGAATCAACAGGTGCTTCAATTTTGTTCAAACCACCTTGAATTCCAGCCATTGGATTCGGTTTTTGCGCTTTTGTTACCATATTTGCACCTTCAACAATTACTTTATTTTCAGATGCTATGATTTTTTTTACGTTACCGATTTTGCCTTTATCTTTACCGGAAGTAAGGATAACTCTGTCACCGGTTTTAATATGCAAATCGTGTTTTTCTACTGGTTTCTTATTGTTTTTCATTGTTCTTTCCTTATATAACTTCCGGAGCAAGAGAAACAATCTTCATGAAGTTTTTGTCTCTCAACTCTCTGGCAACAGGTCCAAATACACGTGTGCCTCTGGGGTTGCCGTCTTTGTTAATAATAACAGCTGCGTTTTCATCAAATCTGATGACTGAACCGTCAGCACGTTTGATATCAGCTTTTGTTCTGACAACAACTGCCTTAACAACATCAGATTTTTTAACAGCCATATTAGGAGTAGCATCTTTAACTGTTGCTACTATAACGTCACCAACGTGAGCAAATTTCTTGTTAGAACTGCCCATTACACGAATGCAAAGAAGTTCTTTTGCACCTGTGTTGTCAGCTACGACTAATCTAGTTTCTTGTTGTATCATTGTTTTAGTATCCTTTATTTATTCTTATGAAAATGCTATTTAGCTTTTTCAACTACTTCAGCAATTGTCCAACGTTTGTCACCAGAAATAGGTTTAGATTCAATGATTCTAACCACATCACCTTCATTGCAAACATTTTCAGCATCATGTGCTTTATATTTTTTATGAGTTTCAATGATTTTGTGATATTTCGGGTGTTTGTTATATTCAGCTACGTTTACAACAGCTGTCTTATCCATTTTGTTGCTTACAACAACGCCTGTTTTTTCTTTCTTCGGCATCTTACTTTACCTCTGACTTTTCTTTAATAACTGTCTTAGCTTGAGCGATAACAGTTTTTAATTGACGGATTTGAGCTGTATTTTCAAGTTTTTGCAAAGATTTTTGCAATCTCAAATCAAACAGCTGTTTTTTCGTGTCAACGATCAACTCTTTCAGCTCATCTATTGATTTTTCTTTAATTTCTTGTAATTTCATTTGTTTTTCCTTTAATTACGATTGGTAATTATTCTTAAACTAAGCTTATTGAGCATCTCTTTCAATGATTTTTACATTGATAGGGAGCTTTTGAGCAGCCAATTGAAGTGACTCAATAGCTACATCTCTTTGAGGGAATTCAAGTTCAAAGAGAACTCTGCCCGGTTTAACAACAGCTACCCAGTATTCAGGGTTTCCTTTACCTTTACCCATACGGGTTTCAGCAGGTTTTGCCGTAATCGGTTTATCCGGGAAGATTTTAATCCAAACATTACCGCCTCTTTTGATGTTACGAGTCATAGCACGTCTTGCGGCTTCTATTTGTCTTGATGTAATCCAGGCAGGATCACAAGCAACTAAACCAAAGTTACCAAATTCGAGTTTCGTTCCTCTGGTTTCGTGGCCTTTCATTCTGCCTTTCATTTTCTTACGATATTTTGTTTTTTTGGGCATTAACATTTTAGTGTGCTCCTAATTATTATTGTTATTATTCTTCAGTTTCAACGGCTCTTTTTCTTCTTCTGCCGCCAAGTTGTTTTTCTTCTGAGTTGTTAGCTTTTTTAGCTTTGATGTTCATGTCTGCTTTTTCGCCAGGCATAAGGTTGCCTTTGAAAATCCAAACCTTAACACCAATTTTACCCATGATTGTATCAGCTTCAGCGAAACCGTAATCTACGTCAGCACGAAGTGTTTGAAGAGGAATTCTTCCTTCTTTAACCCATTCGCTTCTAGCGATTTCAGCACCGCCCAAACGACCGGATACCATTATTTTGATACCTTGAACGCCTGATCTCATTGTTCTTTGGATAGCTTGTTTCATTGCTCTTCTGAAAGCAATACGTTTTTCCAATTGAAGTGCAATGTTTTCAGATACCAATTGTGCATCAGCATCAGTTCTAGCTACTTCAACAACGTCGATTGAAACTGTTCTTTTGATATATTTAGCTACGTCAGCTCTGAGTTCTTCAATACCTTGTCCGCCTCTTCCGACAACAATACCGGGTTTAGCTGTAACAATAGTAATGTTTACATTCTGAGCTTTTCTGGCAATCAAAATCTTTGAAATGCCTGCTGCATATAATCTTTTCTTAATATATTTTCTTAATTTGGCATCTTCTGCCACAAATTCGGAATAATCTTTCTTTTTAGCATACCATGTGCTTTCCCAAGGTTCGATTATACCTACTCTGAATCCTTTTGGATGTGTCTTTTGTCCCAAGGTCAGCCTCCTTAATTCTTACTACTTGCTAAT
>JAHALR010000008.1 GCA_018362895.1 Clostridium sp.
CAAGAGCAAGCTCTTGCTTCTCGTTCGACTTGCATGTATGAAGCACGCCGCCAGCGTTCGTCCTGAGCCAGGATCAAACTCTCCATTGTCAGAAAGTTTATGTCCATCGGATACCGAAGTATCCTGCTCGACTTTGCTTTAATTCGTGTCCGTTAATTTTATTTGTTGTTGAATCAACAGGTATTTATCGTTTTTAGCTATTCTATTTTCAAGGTTCAAAAGAGAGTGTCTCTACTGAGGACTACTCTATACTAAATAAATTCATCTCAATCGAAATTGTCAGAGTTTATTTAGTGGAAACTTGTTTCAGATTTTAAGTAACCTTTATTAAGGTTTCCAACTCATCCTTTTGACGTTACTTCATCGTAACACTTCAAATTTTGTTGTCAAGTAGTTTTTTAAAATTTATTTTGTTATTAATTTTAAATTTTCAACTTAGTGTAAACCATTCCAAACAAGAACTAGTTTTTAAATCTTTGGGTGCGTTTTCGGAGCTTCGGGATCAACTCCCGGCTTTTCGGTTTTCCCTCCGTGGCCCGCTGACCACTCTTATAATGTAGCCCAAAGGATTTTTTATTTCAAGCATTTTTTTTGAAAATTTTTTCAGTTTTTTAAGACAAATCCCAAAAGCCGTATAAAGAGTGGGTTTTCAGCTTCATATTTCTTTATAATTTATTTTTATTTATCTAAAAATAATCATAAATCACTTTATTGGACGAGGCATGTTCAAATATAGTTTATTAAAATAATCATGTATCGACATGATTTCAATTAAGAAGGAGATCCCCATGACAAAAAATATAATCAATAGTGCATTGATTACAGCATTAATTATCGGATGTTCACAATTTACAATTGCAGCTTCAGCTAATGACATGCCATACGAGCCTGTTTTTGAGTCCATGCCAATAACAGAATCTATCACTACTGCAAAAGCAGAACCTACACCAGCAGTTCAACAGTCACCAAAAGCTATTGCTCCGGCAACAAAAGCCACAGAAAGTGTAAATACAAATACAAATCCAACAACAGTCGAATCAGGAAATCTTCAAAATGCGTTAATGCAATTAGACAGTGCTCAGGTGGAAATAAGAAACCAGCTCATTCAATACAAAACAGAATATACGGATATCGACAATCAATATAAAGTAATCAAAGAACAAAGAGCATTAAAAGCCAAACTGATAAAAGAAACAGAAAAGAAAATAAAAAATCTAGATAATACAAAAGAAAAAATAAGAAAAAGCATGTAGAAATAAAAAGCGGACTACCCAAAGTCCGCTTTTTATTTAATTATTTCTTGCCGACTTTCCACCTTAAACCTACTGACAGTGATATACCATTACGTCCTCCGTTGTGTATCATTGCCTGTCCGTATGCTGTCACTCTATCTTCTTTCATGCATTTCTGCAAGCCTATTCCATACTCTACATACGGCTTTATGCTCATTTCCGGTAGTCTTACATCATTTGCCATTACCTTCTGTTTATCCAGTATATTCCATACCATATTCACTCCTATATATGGCTGCCAGCCGCTTTCTGTATTCATTATGAATTTCACTCCAGGGGCCAGTTGTATTGCATGCAATGGATCGCTATTTATTCTTACTCCTCTTGCATTATTATAGTCAAACGTATTTACAAACGTATAGCTTAACAGCACTGATGGTTGGAGGATATATTTTCCTTCTTTAAATTCTATATTATATCCTGTTTTATTTCCTATTCCGCCCAGCAGCATCGTATAGTTTTCATTTCCATACATTGTTGAGCTTGAGCCTGAGCTTGCTCCGGCTGAAATCGTTGTTGCGTTGAAGAAGTTACCTTTATACAGGGTTAATGTTCCACCGAGGACTCCTCCATTTTGGTATGTATCTATTCCGGAGTATCTCTGGCTTGCTCCGTTATATCCTATATATCCTGTCAACACTCTATCAAAGCCATGTTTTATTGATTGCATTTCCGAGTCATAGCCGATTAATGTTCCATAGTTTATATTACTTACTTTCGGACCATTTTTTAGCGGGATATTTTCGAAGCTGGCGTATGGTTTTACCCAGAAGCCGTTGTGTATATGTTTGGGGGTAAACAGAGGTGAGAAGGTTCCCACATCTGTTGCATCTCCTGTGGGACTCATTGCGTATCTATTTTGATTTTTTATTGCTAATCTTTCCATGGAGGGGAGAATCATGAAGTTATCCGAGTGTTGGAAGGCGTAGTTAAATGTTTGCATTTGGGTAGTAAAGGCGCCTGCCTGGGTAGAAACGGGGGTGGGTAGGACTGAGGGGTTAAAGTTATCAGATGGATTGCCTGTGCTTGCTCCGCCTCTTATGAAGGTAAAGAATCCATTTTCGGGGTTATATGTCACGTCATATTTATATATATCTGAATATGCTACGGGGGTTATGCCTGTATAGGATACTTGATTTGCATAAGATTCAGGGGCAAAGGAGATATTTGTTTCTTCGCTTTGTGCATCATTTAACAGGTTTAGGTAGTTAACATTTATCCGGGCATCTTCAGCGACGTTCACATTTGAGGGGAGGGTATCCATTTTTTCGGAAACCAAATCCACATCGACTGCCATATTGATTGTGCCGTTGATGTTTGCTGATTTCATGATCTGGGGTTCTGCTATACCATTTATTAAAGACAGCGTTCCTGATTTTATTTCAAAATCTGATTCTTCGAACACGTTGTTTTGGCCAAGGTTCAGGGTCACTTCTTCGCTTGTAACTTTTGCATTTTTTACTTTATTGTTTAATATTATTTTGCCTGTTTCGTCTCCTGTGAGGTTTAAGTTATAGCCATCAAGTGTATCAGAAATAACTTTTTCATTTGTTATTTTTATTTCGTTATACTCTATGCCATCTTTTAAAATAGCTTCATCAGGAGTATCTTCATCATACCAGCCCTGATTTTTGACATAAGCAATAAGCTCATCTATTGTAGACACACCATATTCCTGTTTTGCCTTTTCTGACAAAACAAGATCTCCGATTATCGTATTTTTTCCAGAGACATCTCCATCTATCTGGTCATTAAAAACAATTGTTCCGTTTGTGTCAGCCTGAAGCGTCAAAGAAGGCAATGTATTTGAAAATGTTTTTGTATATTCCACTGTATTTTTGCTAATACTGTTTATAATCATTTCAGGTTTATCAATACCTGCCATATATATAGCGTTTTGTTCTGTTGTATTTCCTGATATTACTTTGTTTCCGGAAAATACAGACTTACCTCCTTCTGTGGCTGTTATTTTAATATCATTGTCTGAATAGATTGCTCCTGCCTTATTATCAGAATAAGTATACAAAGTTTCATCTGCTGTATTATTTATAAATGAAGTGTTGACAATATTATCAATAGTTGGTTTTACAACACGATCATTATATCCAATTATAGATTGATTAGAGATAGCACCTGCCTGGCCACCTGTATTATTCTTAAAAACAGTATTCGAAATAGTACCGATTCTGCTTTCGTTTTTTATAGGGGCAATAATATTTATATTATTTTCAAAAACAGATGAGTCAATTTCTTCAATTATACCACCGGAAAAAATATTAGCGGCAAAATACTGAGCATTATATATAACAAACTCCTCTTTGCCATTAACAAACGTTCCTTTTATATAATTTATTTTGTTATATTTTTCATCTGTCCATGAAGAACTTACATATAGAACAGAATTGTCAAAAATAACATTTTCTATTCTATCTATACCAACGCCATTAAAATTAGAGCTCAATTCAGAATTTTTAAAAATAACATTATTTATTTCTTTAATCGTACCAATATTATCGAATTCAGAATTTTCAAAAGTAACATTATTTATTTTTTCAATCGTACCATAATTATATAAATTAGAATTGTCAAACACTGTTTCATTAATTACATTAATTAAACCATGGTTTCCAAGTGCATAGGTACTATCATTATCTATAAAATCAACATTAGAAATTTCAGAAATTGTGCCATTGTTTTCTAAAGCAGCATCATAGCGGTATTCATCTGACATAGTATAAATTTTATCTTTAATAGAAACTGTTTCATCTGCACCTACAACAGTCGGAACAGGAACAACAGGTCTTGTATCATCTTCTGCAAAAACCTGTGTACCAAAAGAACATGCCAATGCAACAAGCACACATTGTGTTAATTTATTTTTTGTTGATGAATTTGCACAAACCTTAATAACCTCTAATCCCCTTTTTAAAACATCATTCAGCCCCCCCCCCCGAAGCAAAAAGCCCACGGTGAGCGGGTTTACAGGAATGTAACACCTTTTTATACATAACATCTTTCCTCATGTTCCGACTAACCATCATAGTTAAAATTCCCTTGTAATTGTTTTTTTAAACATAAAGAAAAATCATTCATTTGGTTTTTGGCACAACAATAATATTTTTATAAAATATAAACATGCCCAAAATTTCTGTTATTATACCGGTATTTAACGTAGAAAAATATATTGATGTCTGTTTAGACTCATTGTTAACTCAATCATTCACAGATTTTGAAATTATTTGTATTGATGACAGTTCAACAGATAAGAGCTTAAACATTCTCAAAAATTATGAAAAATTTGACAGACGAATAAAAATTATAGACAACAAGCAAAATCAATCTTCTAAAAAACGAAAAAGCCCCTCTTCATCTAGAAACATCGGTATAACAGAAGCAAAAGGAGATTACGTTACATTTGTTGATTCAGATGACTGGATATCTCCAGTTATGCTTGAGAAGCTATACAAAAACATTCGAAAATATAAGAGTGATTATGTTTTTTGCAACATGACCTGTATCAATGAAAACACAAAAGACTCATATATTTGGGATTTAACACAAAATATAGATTTTCAAAATGAGATAAAGAAAGAATACTTCTGTGAAAAAGAAGTCAGTGAAAACATTTACTTTAATATACTACCCACAGTTTGTGCAAAATTTTTCAAAAGAAGCTTTATAAAAGATTTAAGATTTCCTGAAGATTTAATGTTTGAAGATGTTCCGTTTTCAGCAGAGTGTTTTCTCCGTGCAAAAAGAATATCTTATGACAAAAACCCATACTACTTTTACAGGAGAGAAAGACAGGGCTCACTCACAACAACAACTAATGAAAATTTCAAGGACATTTTTATTATAAAAAACATGCTTGATGATATCTTTAAAAAATATAATAAATATGAAAAATATAAAACTCTTCTACTTATACACAAGATGAAAGAAATTCTGGAGCGAACTTATTTTTGCAAAGGACTTGTTCAAGAAGAAATGTTTGAACAGTTAAAACAAACTTTCTGCAATATTGACTTCTCCTTATATGATTTAGAGCTGTTAAACAAATTGGAAATTTTCAAAATATACACTCACATTCTAAAGACCGATTATTCCGGATTTCGGGATTTTATGAAACTACTTCAACAAAGGAAGACTAATGTATAAAATATCAGTGATTATACCTGTTTATAATTGTGAAAAGTTTTTGCAAAAATGTCTTGATTCAGTTGTTATGCAAACATATCAAAATCTTGAAATCATTTGTGTTGATGACGGCTCAACCGACAAATCAGCACAAATATTAAAAGAATATTCGTTAAAAGACTCACGTTTTAAAATTATTTCTCAAAAAAACGAAGGTCAAAGTTCTGCAAGAAACAGAGGTCTGGAAGAAGCAACCGGAGAATATATTTCATTTATTGATGCAGATGATTGGGTTTCTTTATGTTTATATGAAAAATTTATAAAAAAACTTGTTGAAACACAAAAGAAAAACCTTGTTTTAGATATTTACATGTTTAATGTACTTATACATGAAACAAGACCAAAAGACGTAAATCCAAAAAGTTTCCTTAATATAAAAAATTGGTTAAATTATCAACATCAAGACCATATACATACATTTGATGATTGTCTTTCGCCGTTTGGAGGGAATATGGCTGTTTACAACAAAATATACAGAGCAGATTTTCTAAGAGAAAATAAAATAGAATTCATTAACGGCCTCATTTTTGAAGATCAAGTCTTTTATCTTCAATCATTTCTGAAAGCAAAGTCAATCGCCATAAACAATGACCCTTTATACATTTATAGAGTAAACAACAGCAGCTCAACAACAAACAATTTGAATAAAAAAGTCTTTCAAATTTTTAAAATAATAAACAAGCTTGAAAACATTTTGAAAGAAAACAAACGCATCGAAGAATACAAGTACGCATTTTTGCAGCATAAATATAACCAGTATTCTTTTTTATATTTTAAAACTCCACTATTTTCAAAACCAAAGTTCTATGACCAAATGAAAGCAAGGTTATTATTGACACAACAGGAAAACTTCAAACCCTCTGTTTGTGAAAAACTTGCAGGCTATAATATTTTTGAGGATATTTTGAAACTTAACTGGTGGGAATTTTATTTCAAATATAGAAAAAAGCTTAAAAAATAATAAAAAGCCGCAATAAACTCGCGGCTCTAGTTATATCCCCAACTATTCTTGTTTTTGTTTTAAATGCTTACTGTGGTTGATTCCACAATGCATCTCTAATGAATTTACTTTTTTGTGATTCAGCGTTCAAAGCAACATTGCTTGGAGTGAAAATAAATACAGAATCACCAATTTTTTGCTGATTACCATTTAATGCATGAGTTGCTCCGCACAAGAAATCAACAATTCTCATAGCTTGTTCTTTATCCAACAAATGAAGATTCAAAATAATAGTTTTTTTATCTTTCAATTGTTTAACAATCTGTACAGATTCTTCATAAGAACGAGGTTCAGAAACTAAAACTTCATAACCTTTAAAGCCAGGATGGCTTACTACGTTAGAAGCTTGTGTAGTTTGTTTTTGAGATGAATACATAGGCTCCAATGCTAAATTGTCAGAAACCGGATATTCATCCATTTCTGAAGCCATGTCCTCGAATATGTCATCTCTGCTTTCGAACCCTGATGTTAAAAAACCAACGATTGATTTAATTTTGTCTGAAACGCCTGCCAATTTTTTCTCCTCCCGATATTATGTAAATAGCTTTCTTCCTATCCTTATCATTGTCGAACCTTCACTCAACGCTATCTTATAATCATTACTCATACCCATGGAAAGCTCTTTCAGATTGTATGCATACTCTTTTTCCAACTGTACTTTAAGGTCATACATGCCTTTAAAAAGTCTTTTTAACTCTTCTTCTCCTGTTATAGGAGCAATGTTCATCAAGCCTTCTACCTTGATTCCCCTCAAAGAAATTATATCTTTGAAATCTCTGTTAATATCACCGACACTAAAGCCTGACTTGGCTTCTTCATTGGCATTATTAACCTGTAAAAGTACTTTTTGAACTATGTTCTTATTCAAAGCTTCCTGTGATATAGCTTGAGCAAGCTTCAATGAATCTACTGACTGAATTAAATCAAAAGCACCAACTGCCTTTTTGACTTTGTTTTTCTGCAAATGTCCTATCAGGTGGAATCTTGAATTCCGCTTGATTTCATCAGGCAAACTTTCAAATTTCAAAAGCGCATCTTGTACTCTGTTTTCTCCAAAATCTCTCAGACCGTCATTGTATGCTTCTATCAGCTTATCAGCACCGAAGTATTTTGTAACAGCGATTATAATAGGTTTATAAGGTACAATTTCTTTCCTCAGTTCAGACAAGTTGTATTCAACTGTACTCATTTGAATCTTAACCTTCTCCCCAAGAAATTACATATTAGCAACACTAATACTTTTTTAATTATAAAACATGTTCAAATTATGGACAAACTATTGTTTTTAATCGGAAAACACAAAATACAAAGAATAGCGCAATCCCATGTAAGCCATGGTTTTTGACATGTTTAAGAGAACAAAAAACAAACTTAATATTTCTTAACATATTCTGAAAATCAAAAATGCTCAAAGAAAAAGCACCCCTATGCTGGAGGTGCTTTTTCTTGTTTATCAAATAATTAATTCTTATAGGTCGTCGATGTTTGAACCATTAAAGTTTGTATTGTGAGAAGGAAATTCTGTACCGGTATCCAATGCAGGATCAATAGTTTTCAAAACACCCATTCCCCATTTTTTCCACCATACAGTTTTAGATTCTGCTGATATAGGTGTCATAGGGTCTTTTGTTTTTATTTGAATAATTCTTGAAACATCATCTGAATAGCCTTGATTGTGCAAGAATTCCGGAGACATTGTCTCTTTTACGCTTAATTCTGCATTAGCACAAGCAGGAATCATAAGCATTAAACCCAATAATAAAAAATATTTTTTCATTGATAGTCCTCACATCTTATATTTATTTATATAGTATATTATTTTCTTAATTTAAGCAAATCCTTTTAATCAAGTATTTATTCCAGGACTTCTTCAATTTTCATTTTTTATTATAGTCAAAAGTTCATTCAAAAGATTTTCTTCCGGAACTCTTTTTATGATTTCACCTTTTTTAAAGATATATCCTTCTTTTATAGCTCCTGCAACACCATAATCAGCATGTTTAGCTTCGCCAGGACCGTTCACAGGACAACCCATTACTGCAACAGTGAGAGGTTTATCTATATTCTTCAAGGCATCTTCAACTTTTTTTGCAAGACTTATCAAATCAATCTGACATCTTCCGCAAGTAGGACAAGACACAAAATTTATACCCTTTTGACGTAAATCAAGAGATTTTAAAATTGAAAAACCTGCATGAACTTCTTCAACAGGATTTTCTGTAAGTGAAACTCGTATAGTATCACCTATGCCTTCTGCAAGAAGAGTCCCCAAACCAACGGAAGATTTTACTAGACCGCCTTTGAGTGTTCCCGACTCAGTAACGCCAAGATGCAAAGGATAATCAACCTTTTGGGAAATTGAACGATATGCTTCAATTGTTGTCAAAACACTGCTCGATTTTAAGGAAATTTTTATTTTATCAAAATCATTGTCTTCTAAAATTTTTATATGCTCCATTGCACTCATAACCATTTTCTCAGAAAGTGGAATGTCGAGTGCAGCAATGTTTTTTTCCAATGAACCCGCATTAATACCTATCCTAATAGGTACATTATTTGTCTTCGCAAGATCGACAACTTTTTTAACATTCTCGGTTCTCCCAATATTGCCCGGATTTAATCTTAATGCATCTATTCCGTTTTCTATACATTGTATTGCAAGGCGATAATCAAAATGGATATCAGCAATAACAGGAATTTTAACTTGCTTTTTTATTTCCTTTACAGCTGAGGCCGCATCTTTATTCAAAACTGCCAGCCTAATGAGTTCACAGCCCGCTTCTTGAAGTTCTGCAATTTGTCTTACAGTTGCTGAAACATCCCGTGTATCTGTATTACACATGGATTGCACTGAAATTGGAGCATCGCCCCCTATTTTCACATCACCTATTTGAATTTGTTTCGAAAGTCTTCTTTTAATCATAATATGTTTATTTTATCACCAAAAAAAATTACAAATCTATGATAAAATTAACTTGTATTTTAATGAGGCAAAAGTATGAAAATTGCAATTATTTCAGATATACACGGCAATATACAGGCACTTGAAGCTGTAATGCAAAACATCAAACAAGAAAAATGCGAAAAGATATTTTGTCTGGGCGATCTTGCTATGGCTGGACCTGAACCATCAAAAACCATTGATAAAATAAAAGAACTTCAAAAAACAACAGATTTTATACTCATACAAGGTAACACGGATGAGATGATAGCAAATTGTGACAACCAAATTTTACACATGCTTAAAGAAAATAACCCTATTATGGCAAATGCGCTTCAAAGTGACATTCAAGAAATTTCGGAAGAGCAAAAATTATTTTTGAGAAATCTTCCAAAACAAAAAGAAACAGAAATAGAAGGATTAAAAATCCTTCTTGTACATGGCAGCCCAAGAAAAAACAATGAAAATATTTATCCGGATTTAAAAATTGAAGAAGTAGAAGAAATGATATCCCAAACTGATGCAGACATTATATTTTGCGGCCACACACATATGCCTTGCGGTTACCAAACCAATACAAAACAAACTGTCGTCAATGTCGGAAGTATAGGCAGACCCTTCAGTGAAGAGCCAAAATCCTGTTATGCTGTTTTGGAAATTAACAATAAAGAATTTTCTATAAAACACAATTTTATTAATTATGACTTTAAAACAGCAGCAGAAATTCTTAAAGAAAGAGGCTTTGACGGGGCTGACAAACTCGCTCAAATGCTTATACATGCCACATCAAGATACCCCCAATAAGGAATAAAAAATGATTGAAAGATACAGCTTAAAAGAAATGAAAGAATTGTGGGAGCTGAAATCAAAATTCAGCTACTACTTAAAAGTGGAACTTGCAGTATGTGAAGCTTACAATGAACAGGGAAAAATTCCTGATGAGGACTTGAGAAAAATAAAAGAAAAAGCAGCTTTTTCAATTTCAAGAATTGATGAAATTGAAAAGGAAGTCGGACATGACGTAATAGCATTTTTGACAAATGTGAATGAAAATGTCGGAGAATCCTCAAGATACATTCACATGGGGATGACAAGTTCAGATGTAATAGACACGGCTTTTGCACTTCAGATTCAAAAAGCATCAGAGATTATAGAAAAAGATTTGGATAACGTAATCGAAACAATCAGAAACAAGGCTATTGAGCACAAAGAAACAGTTTGCATAGGGCGTTCACACGGCATACACGCAGAGCCAATGACTTTTGGTGTAAAACTATGCAGCTGGCTTGATTTATTTGAAAGAGCAAAAAAAAGATTTATTATTGCAAAAGAAGAAATCCGTGTCGGTCAAATTTCAGGGCCTGTCGGCACATACAGTAATATATCACCTGAAATAGAACAAATTACCTGCAAAAAGCTTGGTTTGAGACCGGCAAAAATCTCTACACAGGTTATTGCCAGAGACTATCATGCTAATTACATGCAAACACTTGCTTTAATAGCTAGCGCAATTGAACAATGTGCAATAGAAATTAGACACCTTCAACGAACAGAAGTGCTTGAAGTAGAAGAGGCATTTAAAAAAGGACAGAAAGGTTCTTCTGCTATGCCACACAAAAAGAACCCTATTTCTTCCGAAAATCTGTCAGGACTCGCCAGAGTCGTAAAAAGTAATGCAATTGCATCATTGGAAAACATTCCTCTATGGCATGAAAGAGATATTTCGCACAGTTCTGTTGAAAGAATAACATTTCCTGATTCAACAATTCTAATTGACTATATGCTAAACAGATTTAACAGGCTTGTTGAAGGTCTTGTTGTTCACAAAATAAACATGCTAAAAAACAGCTGTTTATATGGAGGCATTGTATATTCACAAAGAGTACTGCTTGCACTTACAGAAAAAGGTCTTTCAAGAGAGAAAGCCTATGAACTTGTTCAAAGCAATGCTTTAAGAGCATTCAACAATCCGGAAGGAAATTTTAAACAAAATCTTCTTAATAACAAAGAAATATGCAATATTCTTACAAAAGAAGAAATTGAAAACTGTTTCAATTCAAGTTACTATTTGAGAAACATTCATAAAATATATGAAAGGTTTGGAATTTAATGGGCTGTTTAAAATTTATAATCAAAGTTGCAATTGTAGTTCTTGCAATTATAGGTTTTAAATCTCTCGGTGGTTGGGACTGGGTAGTAAAGAACTGGCACCCTTTTGAAAAACCTTCACAAGAAACACTTATAGAAAAAAGCAAAGATGTTGCAGATTTTTCAAAAATTCCTGATGAATATGAAATATCAAAATCAGCCAATGTCTTAGGTTATAGAGCAGTACTGGCTGAACATGATGCAACAGGTCAAAAACTTGCCGTAATAAACCAAAACAAAACATTGAATTTAACAAAAAAAGATTTTAAAGACGGTACTCTAAAAAAGAAAATTGATAATATCAATGAAAAACTTCAATATCAATATATTCATGTAGAGAACTTCAAAATACTGAAACAAGGTACAATGCAAACTATGGGACAAACAGTGCCCTATGTGCAGTTCGAAGCTGAAGTCACAAACCTTCCTGTAAAAAAAATCAAAGGAATCATAGCTGTGGCTGAAGATAAAAACGGAAAAGATAAAGTCATTGTTTCAGCAAATCAAGACGGAAAATATTCACAAATAATTGCAGAACAATTCTTCAAAAAAGTAAAATTAAATGAAAAATTATAATCTTTATATGAAAAAAGCTATCACTCTGGCCAAAAAGGGGGAAGGAAAAGTTTCGCCTAATCCGCTGGTTGGGGCCATTGTACTTGATAGCAAAAATAAAATAATAGGCAAAGGCTGGCACAAAAAATACGGAGAAGCTCATGCCGAAGTTAATGCGATTAAAAATGCAATTAAAAACGGATATGATTGCAAAGGAGCAACAATAGTTGTTACGCTTGAACCCTGTTCACACTTCGGGAAAACACCGCCTTGTGCGGATCTTATAATAGAAAAAGGATTCAAAAAAGTGATAATCGGTTGTACAGACCCGAATCCGATTGTTGCCGGAAACGGTATAAAAAAACTTAAAAGAGCAGGAATAGAAGTAATTACAGGGACATTAGAAGAAGATTGCAGACAGCTAAACGAAATCTTTTTCAAAAATCAGCTGAAAAAAATGCCATTTATTGCAATAAAAACAGCAACAACAATGGATGGAAAAATTGCAACAAAAACAGGTTCGTCAAAATGGATTACATCAGAAAAAGCAAGAAAAGACGTACAAAAATTAAGAAACAAATATGATGCAATATTGACGGGTTCAGGAACAATCATTGCAGATAACCCTTCTTTGACATGCCGTATGAAAAACGGAAAAAATCCAATAAGAATAATAATAGACTCTCAACTGAAAACTTCACCCAAAGCAAATGTTTATAAGAATGACAAAACAAAAGTCTACATCGCAATAAAAGAAACAACAAAAATCAAAAGTTTTCCTTTGAATGTAGAGTTTATCAAATGCAAAACAATAAATGAAAAAATTGACTTAACAGATCTTGTGCTTAAACTTTATGAAAAAGGTATAAGAAGCATACTTATCGAGGCAGGTGGAAAGCTAAACGGTGAGTTTATAAAAAAACACCTTGCCGACAAAATTTATCAGTATATTGCACCTAAAATCACAGGTGATAATGAATCAAAAACTTTTTTATCTGGTTTCGACACAAAAGATATAAACAAATCAATAGAATTATCCTTAAAATCAACAAAAATGCTTATTCCTGACCTTCGTTTGGAATCATATATACAGTATATTTAGTTGATTGAATTATTCTTAAAATTCGAATAAAATAGGTATTATGGAAAATCTTTCGGAAAAAATCACCACACTGCAAAAGAATTTTTATGACCTGAACAGTTTATTTGAACTGAGCATAATAGCGACCCAGGCCGATTCTATTGAAGATTTGATTGAAAAAATCACTGATTTTATTACACAATCACTAAGCATTGAAAATGTCAGATTTTTCATAAACCATGATCGTGTTTATTACATGGTAGCCAATCAAAAAAATGATGACCACGAATTCTTTCAGTTTGAAAATGATGAAGAAGGTTTCTGGGAAGTTTTAAACAAAAATGAATTCATAAAAGTCTCTGATGATAATGGTCGACCTATATATAAATCTTTCTGGGATAAATATGACCTGCACAATCTTAACAGCTCATTTTTCAAACTGTTCCAAAAAGATTCAATCCCTTATTTCATTTGTTCGATTGGGTCAAAAACAGACGGAACTACATTTTCTGATGAAGATTTACACTATCTTACAAAAGTATTCAACTATATTGGACCTATTCTGATTAAATACATCAAACGTCGTGATCAGGAAAATGACCTGAAAAAGCTACAAAAATCACTTCATAATATTTCTATTCTATACAATATTTCACAGGCTGTTAACTTTATTGATGACTTGAAAAGACTGCTGCGTGTAATTTTAAACAAAGCACTTGAAACAATTGATGCAGAAAAAGGTTCGTTGATGCTTTATAATTTTGCGGAAAACGTATTACAAACAAAAGTTGTATATGGTTTAGCGAATAAAAACCTTGAAACAGAAATTAATAACGGACTCATTGAATGCTCAAAAATAAAAGTAGGAGAAGGCATTGCCGGTACGGTTTTTGTTGAAAAAAAATCTATAATATCAAACCTTGGCCAAAACGATCCAAGGTTCATAGACAACGGAGGAGAACTCAACGTTTCATCACTTTTATGCGTACCTCTAATAGCAAAAGGCGAACCTATCGGCGTAATAAATATTACGAATAAATTGAACGGGAAACTATTTAACAAACAGGATCTTGAATTCATCGAAGCTCTTGCCAATCAAGCAGCAATTGCAATAGACAACGCAAAACTATATGAACTGGCAACAAAAGATGGTTTAACCAAATTATACATATACAGACATTTCTATACACTTTTAGAAAACGAAATAAAACGTTCATCAAGATACAATCACGAAATGACTCTTCTTATGATGGATATTGACAATTTCAAATCCGTAAATGATACATACGGACACCCTGTTGGAGACCAGGTGCTAAGAGAAATTGCAAGCTGTATTCAACAAACCATAAGAAAAATCGATATTGCATCAAGATACGGCGGAGAAGAATTCACTGTAATCCTTCCTGAAACCAATATCAATGATGCCAAAATTATTGCTGAAAGAATCAGAAAAAATATAGCAGCAATTAAAATTAATGTGAAAGATGATATTTATATATGTCCGACAGTAAGTATAGGTATGAGTGAATATCCTTCTTGTGCTTTAGATGAACAAACATTGATAGAACTTGCCGATGTTGCCTTATACAATGCAAAAAATAACGGCAAAAATTGCATTTGTGAATATAATCCCAACACAGGCTGTACACTTATTCCAAGAGGTGAATAGATATTTATTTAGCCTTGCTGATTAATCCCCTTCGGGTATAGTTATCTTGATAATTTTATTTAAAATTATCAAATAATGAATCAAATTAAAAAGGGGATTTTATGAAAATATGGAAAACTCTGTTTTTAATATGCTTAACAGTAAGCATTACTATGCCTGTATATTCTGCAATAAATGGAACAGTCGAAAAAAAGGGAACAGGTGATTACAATCAGGTCATTGACTCAAAAAGTGGAAATCCAATTGGCTCAGCAGACGTAGCATTACCTTCAAAAGGCTGGCAAACAAAAACTGACAGTGAAGGGAAATTCAACCTTGGTGCAAAAATTGATGCACCTACAATTATGTCGGTTCAAAAAGAAGGTTACAAACCATTTTCACTGACTGTTGACGGAAATTCAACCTCAAAACCGATTGTTATTGGCATAGAAAAAACAAATCCTCATGACATCATAATAGACAAAGACATGTATCATATCGGAGATGACAACTACTCTGAAAACTCAGCGAATGCCTCCGAATTCAGAATCAAAGCAATCGGACCTTTTTACACAAAAAACTTTCCATTTAAAACTCTCGCAGCTAACGAGGATGCATATTTGATTATCGGGTCTGTAATCGGCATTGATACAAAAATGGCACGTGATATGGGACAGTCAAAAGTAACAACAGCATACGCATCTGCGCCACAAATTTTCTTTAACGGAAACATGATTGCTGAACTCAATCTTAACGGAGACAACCAGCAAATAAAAATTCCAAGAAACATAATCAAACAAAATGCAAACAATCAGATTACAATAAAAACAGGTAAAAACCTTTTTCAAATGGCATATATAGACTATGACGACATTGAACTTATGAACCTTTTTATAGAAACCAGAAGCAAAAATCTTTTAAGCGAAGAGCAATAACAAAGGAGGCTTAAGCCTCCTTTGTTATAAACCTTTATATTGAATCATAGAAACAACATCTATATCTTTAAGTTTTTCTCTGCCTCCCAGATCAGAAAGTTCAATTATGAAGGCAGCACCAACAATATTAGCACCTGTCTGCTTAAGAAGTTTGCAAGCCGCATCCACTGTTCCACCTGTTGCAAGCAAATCATCAATAACAAGAACGTTCTTACCCGGTTCAACCGCATCAGCATGCATTTCAATTCTGTCTGTACCATATTCCAGTTCATATTCCTGTGAAATTGTTTCAGCAGGAAGTTTTCCGGGTTTACGAATCATAACAAACCCTGCACCGAGTTTATAAGCAAGAGCAGAACCAAAAATAAAACCTCTGGATTCGATTCCGACAACATAATCAATTTTTTTGTCTTCATACTGCTCTGTCAAAAAGTCAATCATAAACTTCAATGCTTTAGCATCTTTAACAGCAGTTGTAATATCTCTGAATATAATTCCTTTTTTAGGAAAATCGATAATATCTCTCACCTTTGATTCGACATAATTCTGCATCTTTTTCTGTGTTCCTTTTCTTTTCTTTACCTGTAAAAATTAGGGCAATGCCTGTTCAATATCTTCAATTATATCATCAACATCTTCAAGACCAACAGAAAGCCTCATAAAATCATCAGAAATTCCACATGCCTTTAACTGTTCATCATTCAGCTGTCTGTGTGTAGTCAAACAAGGGTATGTGATAATAGAACGAGAATCACCTATGTTTGTAGCGTGAATCAGCAGTTTTACATTTTCAATAAAATGGATGCCGGCCTCACGTCCGCCTTTCACACCAAAACTTATGATTGAAGAGGCTCCTTTACACATATATTTTTTAACTAAAGGATAATATTTGTTTGTTTCCAAACCCGGATAATTAACCCACGCGATTTTAGGATGTTTTTCCAAATATTTTGCAATCTTCAGAGCTGTATCAGAAAGTCTTTGCATTCTCAAATGAAGAGTTTCCAATCCCAAAAGTGTTAAATATGAATTAAAAGGACTTATACAAGAGCCAAAATCTCTCAAAAGCTGGCCTCTTGCTTTAACAATAAAAGCAGCTTCTTTAAAAGACTCAGTATAGCTTAAACCATGGTAGCTCGGATCCGGATTTACAAGCTCAGGGAATTTGCCAGAAGCAGCCCAATCAAATTTACCCGAATCAACAATAATTCCGCCCATTGAATTTCCATGACCTGAAATATATTTCGTTAAAGAATGAACGACAATGTCTGCACCCCATTCTATCGGCCTGAACAAATATGGCGAAGGAACTGTATTATCTATAATTAGCGGAATATTATGATTATGAGCAACATGAGCAATCGCTTCAACATCAACAACATTAAGCTTAGGGTTTCCAACCATTTCTGTGAATATACACTTTGTTTTTTCGGTCACTGCTTTTTCATACTCTTCAGGTGATTCACCCTTCACAAATATTGTATTTATACCCAATTTTCTTAATGTTGAATTAAAAAGGTTAAATGTACCACCATATAATGTCGAAGAAGCAACTATATCATCACCGGCTTTTGCTATATTCAAAACAGATATCATAGAAGCAGCTTGACCTGAAGAAACAGCCAATGCACCAACTCCGCCTTCAAGCATTGCTATTCTTTCTTCAAGTACCTGTGTTGTAGGATTCGAAATTCTTGTATAAATATCACCGGGTGCCTTTAGGTCAAACAAATCCGCAGCATATTGCACATTATCAAAGTCAAAAGCTGTTGTTTGATATATAGGAACAGGAATACAATGTCTGTTATCTTTTGCTTTATGTGCACCCTGAACTGCTATACTATCAAATTTCATCTTTAAACTTCTCCAATCGTAAACTATAACTGACCTCTCAAATTGGCTTTAATTATATTAGACACCCAAGGAACATAACTGTCTGAGTTTCTCAAAACACCAAGTATCAAATATAAAACAAAAACAAGATAAGCAAATGTCACAACTGAAAAGCCAAAGAACAATGGCGTATTCAAGAAAAAAGTAACTATGCTTACAATATTTTTAACTCCCGGAATATAACTGATTAAATTCATTGCCAGTGTCAAACCGCTTATAACAAGCCAGAGAGCAAAGGCAATAAAAATAGACTGAAAAATATGATATTTGAGAAAAGGTTTCATATCTTTTCTCATTAATGCAGTGATAATTATTACAACAAATCCTATTAAAGGAAAAATGTATGATAAAATTGCTATTAATTTTTCTGCCGCCGATGGCGTACGATATTTTAAAGGATATGACAACGTTCTCTCCCGAAGATGCTCATTTAATTTAAACAGAAGCTTCTTCTTTTATCTCTTTTCTCTTAATGTATTCCTGAAGAATCTCAATATAAACAAGTTTGTTCTCCAATGATTTGTCATCATTTTTCAGAGCTTTTCTATATGTATATATAGCATTTTCTAAATCATTGAGCATAAAGTATGTATTACCGATAAAGGTATATGTTTTTGCATCATTAGGTTGAATTTCGGATGCCTTTTTGTAAACATCCAATGCCTCCAAATATTTACGTTGATCAACATAAATGTTACCGAGAAGAATATAAGCATTAGGATATTGAGGTCCAACTGAAATAGCCTCTTTATACT
This sequence comes from Clostridium sp., assembly GCA_018362895.1. Taxonomy (GTDB): domain Bacteria; phylum Cyanobacteriota; class Vampirovibrionia; order Gastranaerophilales; family Gastranaerophilaceae; genus Limenecus. Next base: position 18,446 of record JAHALR010000008.1, read on the forward strand.
TGCTTATAGCCATATCTATCCTGTTTGCATCCGAATATGCAATCGCATGGCAAACATAAACCTGATAAACTCTGTCATCAATTTTGTAACATTGGTTAAATGCTTTTTCGGCATTATCAAATTCCCTTAAAGAAGCATAACTATTAGCTATACAAATTTGTGCTTTCAAGCACTGAGGATCTAGAGCCATTGCTTTTTTCAATGATTTTATTGCCTCTCTGTACATATGCATAGCCATTTGAGAACTTGCTTTATTTATAAAGGTTTCAGGATCTTTATCATCAAGAGCCAATGCCTTATCATAATAAACATTTGCAGACAAATAATCTTTATTATCCTGATACAATAACCCGATTGCGTTATAAAGAGCCGCACTGTTAGCCTCTAGTTCGAGTGCTTTTGTATAATTATTCATAGCATGCTCAAAATCACCAAGTTCAGCATAAGCGTTGCCAAGATTCATATATATAGAAAAACTTTTTGATTCTATTTCAGAAGCCCTTGAATAATAGTCAATAGATTTATCTATATTTCTGAAAAAGAAATGTATACTGCCTGCATTAATCAATGCTTGAGAATTTATAGGATTGACTTTCAGCAACGCTTCATAAATATCAAGTGCGTTTTTGTAATCCTGTTCAGCAATAAAAAGTTTGCCAAGCTCCAGATAATTATCTTCTTTCAATGGTTCTTTGCTGATTTTATCAAATAATTGTTCTTTTATATCCTTAGGGTTTTTGTTAGAAATTTCCATAACAATATATTACTACAATATTAAAAAATTTAAAAACTTTTGATATAAAATGAAATTGTAAAAAAGTAAAAAGAAAACGAGCCAAAAGTGAAATTTAACAGAAGTTCTTATTTGAATACACACAGAGATGCCTGGGTGGAAGTAAATCTGGATTATATTGAAAAAAATATACTGGAATTTAAAAAATACTTAAAAAAAGATGCAAAACTCTTTGCAGTTGTTAAAGCTGATGCTTATGGGCATGGTGCAGTAATGATAGCACCTGTTCTACTAGCTTCTGGTGTGGACTTTCTTGGTGTTTCATCAATCGATGAAGGTCTCCAGCTTAGAGAAGCAAAAATCACAGCCCCTATTTTGGTTCTGGGGGCAGTGCCTGTTTGGTCTTTTGACTGGGCAGCAACAAATAACATCTCAGTTTCGATTTTTTCAGATGAACATATAGAAGCCTGCAAACAAACTTTTGAAAAAACTAAAATAAAGCCTAAGGTGCACGTGAAAATCGATACAGGAATGAACAGAATAGGAGTAAGACCTGAACAGGCAACTGATTTCATAAAAAAAGTACAAACCTGTGATTTTATAACTTTGGAGGGAATTTTTACCCACTTTGCAACAGCAGAAACTGAATCTTATGCTCTTGAACAATATAAAAAATTTCGTAAAGTAATAGAATCTGTTAATACACAAGAACTTTTAATTCATTGCTGCAACACAGCCGCAGTAGTCTGCTATAAAGATTTTGATTATAACATGGCACGTGTAGGAATAGGAATATACGGCTTACAACCAGACCTAACAAAAGGAACCCAAGAACCTTCTATAAAGCAGGCAATGTCATTGAAAGGCAGAATAACAAATATCCATACCGCAGAGAAAAACGAAGGTGTAAGCTATTCACATACATTCGAAACTAAACACACAACAAAGATTGCTACAATCCCGATGGGTTATGCAGACGGAGTCCCCAGAAAACTCTCAAACAAAATTTATGGAATGATTAACGGTAAAAAAGTTAAACAAATAGGTAATATAACTATGGATCAGATGATGTTTGACATAACAGACTGTGATGCTAAAGAAGGAGATGTCATAACATTATTAGGTGAAGACAACGGTAATTTTATCGGAATTGATGAATGGGCAAAAATTTTGGACACAATTCACTATGAATTGACTTGCGGACTCAGAGTAAGACTGCCTCGTGTCTACACGCGTTAAAAATCCTATCTAACCTTTTACATCAAAACCACCGTTTGTGTTTCCTTTTCTCAATGCAGCACCAACGTTATAAGACATAAGGTTATATTTTTCAATTTCACTTGCTATATTTCCTGTGAAAACAGCTTGATTTTCATCAATAAAATTGAATAATGGCTGCCAGATTCCGCTAACAGCATTTTGTGCAGTCTCTTGTGTTTGTTTGATAGTTCTTGTCGGAACTTTTATATTTAACCCGAATGGTCTGTTGAGCATGTTATTTCCGTCTGCCATTTTGCATTATACCCCTGTTTGTTCTGTTCTAACCTTAATATCGAAACACCTTTAGAAAAACTTTAATGATTTTTTATAATTTGTAAAGAAATATTTACTCAAATTTGTATGAAGTTTTGTAAACTTGAGTTTTAGAATAAATAATATAGTAAAAACTTAAGATAAAGCGTAAAAAATACACCCTAATTTTATTTATTGATATTTTTAAATAAAAAATCATATCCCAAAATAGGGCTTCAAAAATTTTAACAATTTATAATAGCAAATTTTTTTTTCAGCTGATTTGTATTTGTAGAAGGTCTTTTTTATTATAGAGTAACAGAAATCACCGTATATGAAATAAAGACCCTACACTAGTAAAAGAAGTTATGATTAATCAAGTAAGTATACAAAAATCGGAAGTTTATAAAAGAAACAGCATTGACCATTCAAAAAATCAAGGTAAAACTCAAGCTGCTTTCAAAGGAATACCTCCTGAAATCATAAATGTTTCTATCATTGACCTTGCAACAGCAATTTTGCCCAGAACATATGTTGATGCAAAAACAAACGGCTTTGCTGCTGCTGAAACATTCAGAAGAGAATCATCAGGACTTATTGTAAACTGTCTTATCCCAGGCTTTATTGTTTACGGTGTAGCCAAAGTTCTTGAATTATTTAATAAAAAAGATAAAGGTATGGCTTCAAAATGGGCAAATGAAGATGCCATTAACACCCTGAGCCAACATTTTACAGAAGCAAAAGGCGGTTCAAGAAGTTTTACAAACAAACTTTTAAAAGACATAAGTGTATTAAACGGTGAAAAATGGATACCACTTGATCCTAAAAAACAACAAGAACAACTCGGTTACATAATAAAAGATTTTAGTTTAGAAAATGAAAGAAAAGATTTTGCCAGAGTAATGGCAAATAAATTAGCAACTAAAAAAGAAAAAGATGCAGTTGTCAGCAATTTAGAAAGAAAAGTTCTCGAACAGACAGGTGCATCAAAACATATAAAAATAGGCAACAAAATCTATCACGCAGACCTTCATACTCTGCTTAGAGACACAATGGATGTCGGACAAGATTTTCTTGAACATAAACGCAATGTTATAAAAAACATGGCAAGAGAACTCAAGAGTACAAAAGGATTGCCAAAAGAAGAAATTAAAAAGACAGTAAATTCAAACATTACAAAAATAACAAATGCTGTTACAAAAGAACTCAAAGCTTATTCAAAAGAATCAAAACGTTTTATAAACAAAAAAAGCTTTATCGGTCTTGCTATTACAATACCGCTTGCCGCATCAATGCAGTCCATAAACAGATGGATAACAAGAAAAACCTCAGGACAAGAAGGTGCCCCAATTTACAAAGATTTTGGAATAAATAAAAAGAAAAAAGAAATGACCCCTACACAAAAAGCTCAATTTATGTTGCACAAAATTGGTGCAGCAGCTTTAATGGTAGGTGTAGCAGCACTTTCATTAAAAGATAAATCAAGTTTTTCAAACATACTCAAGGGTCTTCAATTTACAAAAAATATGCCTACAATGGACCAATGCAGATGGATTGCAACATCCACATTCGCCAGCAGAATGCTTGCTTCTGAAGATCCTAACGAATTGAAAGAAGTAACCTGGAGAGATATTGCAACCTTCGCAAGTTTATACTTCCTGGGTGATTATGTTGCGAAAGGTGTAGGATATTTCTTACAAAAAGCTACCGGCGAATCACTTTTGAATTATACTAAAATTAAACCGGAAAAAACAAAAAATATAATCAAAAATTTCGGTAAAGGACTTGCTCACTGGGCGAGCGGAACAGAACTAAAAACATTCTCAGAAGCAGCTAAAGTATCTAGGAAGGCAAAAGTTCTCAGATATGTTTGTGAAGGAAGCTCTCTCGGATTCTCAATGTTGATTCTTGGCATGCTGGTTCCATGGTATGTAAGAAAGCAAACAGAAAGAAAAGTCCAAAAAGAATTAAAAGAAAAATACAACAGTTTCCACACCTACCCATCATTAATTCCGGCTAGCAACAAAAAAACTTTTCAGGCGTTTGGCATGATGATGGAACAATCTAAATAAAACAAATAGGTAAAAAGATGATTTCTCGATTTAACACCATTACACAAGCACAAACATTAACAAATAAAAAACAAAATAACAATAATAAACAAAATTTACACCTGAATTTTAGCGGAGCAATTGAACTCGGTACAGCGGCATTGAATTCATTGAACACAAATCCGGCAGTAGGAGCGTGCTTTTTAGACTTCTTTTCAATGGTTCTGCCAAGAACTGCTATTGATGCAACAAGAGGTTTTGATGCAGGTGTAGAAACAGGTTTCAGAGAATCTTCAGGAACTATAAACCACGCAATGGCAGGTATTGTGGGATTAGGTGCAGGCTGGCTTGTTTCTGAGGCATTTAACAAAGCAAACGGAGTAAAAGCCCAGTTTTTGTTTACTGACGACAAAGCAATTGATGTTTTCAGCAGTTTTATAGGCAAACACAAAGCTGATAATGTTATCAACTCAGAAGAATACTTCTATGACATGTTCAAAAATATGAAGTTTTTGAACACGACTACCGATGAATACAAGAGACTTGCTTCAGTAAATCCCAAAGAAGCACAAGAGATTGCTTACACAGCTATGTCTGATGAAACAGCAAGACAAGCTGCCGTCAAAATGCTTGAAGCAAACACTGACAAATATAAAACCCCAAATTCGATTCTTCAAGAAGTCAAAGCAATTATTATTGGAGAAAAAGGCTCAGGTGAAGTCGTAAAATTAACAGATTTACAAGGAAGAGCAATTGAAGACACACTTGAAAATCACATAAAAAATGGTTTCTCAGTAAAAAAAGCATTTACTGACAAAATTAAAAAAGATATAGAAAAACTCAATACAAATAAAGCAAAAGAAATTTTAACAGATGCTGAATTTGTAAGTAAAATTAAAGGATTGAAAAAATACACAGCAGCAGCAGGTCTTGCCGTACCTGTTGCCATTGGTATGTCAACACAGCCTTTCAACAGATATTTAACTAAAAAACGTACAGGTTCAGACGGATTCGTTGGAGTAGAAGGGCGAGAACCAGATAAGTCTTTTGGATTCAAAATAGGCAAAACAATTCTTGGCTTGGCTCTCGGCTCTGCAATGATTTCAACTATTCTCAAAAATCCTGCTGAATTATATAAACCTAATACAGTGAAAAAAGCACTCAAAGAAATAGGCTCAGCTCTTCAATATAAAGGTCTTGTTCCAACCATTAATCAATTCAAATTCATCTATGGAATGACTATTATGAGCCGTCTCTTTGCAGTAAGAGACAAAAATGAAATGAGAGAATCAACAATCAAAGATTCCCTCGGTTTTGCAAACTGGTTAATACTTGGTGGATTTGTCTCAAAAATTGTTGCAAAAATATTTAACAAAGATACTCTAAACTATATCAAGCCTGATGCAAAAGAAAACAAAGGTTTTTGGAATAAAGTTAAAAACAGTTATATATTTAAAGGCAGAGAAAAATCTCATGAAGAAATTCTTTTCCCTGCTTTGAAAGAACTCGGCATAAAAGTAAAAGACGAAGCCGGCAATGTCTTACCGTTCAAAAAGCTGGTTAAAGCGGTTAAAGAACAAGAACAAAACCCAATTGCACAAAAAGCGCTTCAACAATTGAAAGTCAAAAACTATCAACAGCTTGCAGGTTATTTATATTCAGGACTTGTCCTTGGTATAGGCATCACAAAATTAAACATAGCCATTACTAAATTATGTGAAAAGAACAAAAAGCCATCTGAACATCCGACTGTGTCAGATAAAATGAAGGTATCCAACGAATTTATTATAAGAAGTGCACAAAATGAATCAAAAACATTTGGCAGCTTTTTAAACTCTATATAAGATATTCGGGGAATATTCTTTTCTTTAATTTTGCATAAACTTAATATATTGTAATTATCTTTTGAAAAATAGTTATATTCTTTATATAATTTACATGAAAAAAAAAGAGAAGGTTAGCAAAATGGCAGAAAATAAACTCCCCAACGGTGTAGGAAAAAAAATTGTTCAAGCTTTGAAAAAACAAGCTGAAATCGAAATTCAACCTATATCTGACAGTATAGATAATAATGGATCTTTAATACAGGATAGTCAAACATTAACTCCAGAATTTTACAGCTCTGAAATTACAGACAATGTTAGTCTTGAAGACAACTTCAATGATTTTTCTCTGGACAGCAATGTTGAAGATGAAATTACAAATTTTGAAGATGACAATAATATGGACACAGAAGATAAATTTGAAGATAATTTTCCGAGCAGCTTGAATTTTGATGGACCAAATACAAAAATATTTGACAAAGATGAAATTTTTAATACTCCTCAACAACCACAGATTAAAGGTGTTCCACAACAAAAATCTTACTCTATGCCTGCTAATGTTGCTGTACTAAAAAGATTGATAATGCAGCTTCCTCAAGGTGTAACAAAACAAACAGGTGCTCAAATTATCAGACAAACTATGGAAGCACTTGGAATATCAATGAACAGTGTTTTAAAAGAAGCACAACAGGGTCAAGACAGCCTCACAGCTTCAGCCAAAGCTTGTATGTCAACTATTCAGGAATACAGAAATAATATAAAAGCACTTGAAAAACAAGTTCAAGACTATAAAAAACAGGCAGTAGCTCTGAATGATCTCATAAGTCTTTTCATTATGACTGACAGACATTAGTTTTAAAACTGTAAACTAAAAAAGCTCCGATATTTTACCGGAGCTTTTTTAGTATATAAATAATTACCAGCTTATTTTACCTTCGGAAAGAATTCGTGCAGCACAGGCACCACCAGCATTGCTTTTAGCATCCTTTGCACAGCTTTCAGTGCTAATATCGGAAGAATCACCGGCACCATAAGGGAAAACACCATCTTTAGTAACATAGAAAAAGAAAATATCAATACCTATCATGTTCGGTTTTTTAGGACCGTTTACATCAACCATCATATTAACGCAAGATTTGTATGTTACTTTTGAAATATCAAGACCAGCATTACAACCGGCATAAGAGCTTACCAAAAACCAAAGCATACCATCTGCTGTATAAAAAGACGTAGTAGGTTTAAAGATTTCACTAGGGGTATAAGACTTTCCGTCAAGATACTTCATTGTGTATTTAGTAGATGCAATATTAGGCATTTCCATAACATTCATCTGAGCCTTATACAAATTTAAAATCTTTTGATTGTCTCCCAATGGCCAGGTAGCTACGTGACCATTTTTTAGTTTAACCATTTTTGTGGCAGACGAAAAAGAAGCAAAAGCTTTCTGTGCACCTGCAACATAAGATGATTCATCAGCAGCTTTTTTTAATCCAGGTATTGTCATTGACGCAACTACACCTATAATCAGTAAAGTAACAAGTACTTCAGCGAGTGTAAATGCTTTTTTTATTGTTGAGATTTTTTTCATGATTAATCCTTTACAATTTAATGGAATGCGGGAACTTTTCCTTCATTTATAACTTTATATGTATTATCAAAATCATTATTTGCGGTAGCATCAGGTGAACCGTAAGGGAGTACTCCATTTTCATTGATTCTAAAAGCAAATCTGTCTATACCATCTTTGTTTGGAGGGTTCAAACTTGTATTGACATCAACAATAGCCATTCCGCCTGTTCCCAGCGCTGTACCACCATCACCATCTTTTCCATTGTAAATATACCATGTCATGCCGTTTTGAGATGTTCTGCTTGAGCCTGAAGATTCATTAAACATAATTTGCTCAGCATATCTGTTCATTATTGCTGTTTGATCATTCCATGGCCAAAACTTCAAATCACCATACTTGGTTTCAATAGCAGCAGTAGCAGCTGATAAATCACTATGTGCTTTTTTCACCTGTGCAACAATAGTCATTTCATCAGAATAGTCTTTTAAAGGAGGAATGGTTAATGCGGAAACAACACCGATAATCGCTAATGTTAAAAGAATTTCAGCAAGAGAAAAAGCTGCGTGACGATTATTTTTTTTCATACTTCATCCTATCTTTATTTATACAAGTTATTATGCATTCAAAGTTGCAAACAGTGCATTGCTCTTTTCTAAGACATCATCTCTGCATTGCATAACTTCTGAGATATCAAGCCCCAATTGTTCTTTTACAATTGTTTCATCCATAAGGTCTGGCTCATCGTGTGAAATCTTATTAGCAACATAAGCAAGAGTGCTTACCTGAGGCATAGATGATGACATAGGATCATGGTGATATTTAATGCAATTTGCAAGTAAAACAGACAACTTCCATTTTTTAGCAAGCAAAAAGCCTAAATCAGCATGGTTTGTTTCAAACATTTCATTTTCTGCTTCTATAATATCAATACCATTTTTAACCATAGTTCTAACTTTTTGATAAGCCATAGTATCAAGAATATTAAAAAGTATTTTTCCTATATCGTGCAAAAATCCTATTGTAAAAGCATCACCAGCATCAACAACACCTGTTCTTTCAGCAAGGAGTTCACAAGCAACACCACATCTTAAAGAATGCTTCCACATATCACGTCCGCCTTGAGAGGTAAGCATAGGTTTCATTGCAACTGCGATGATAATATTTCTTGTTTGAGTCATACCAAGCAAAGCCAGTGCCTTGTTAACTGAAGTAATTTCCTGTGCAAATCCGTAATAAGCAGAGTTCACAAGTTTCAAAACCTGTGAGGTCAATGCCTGATCATAAGACATAATCTCTGATAATTCTTTTGTTCCGGACTGATCATCTTTAATTACTCCCAGAGCCTTAACTATAACGTTAGGCATAGCAGGAATTTCTTTTATTTGATCTAATACTTGTGTTGCATCCATTGTCATATTTTATACCTGTAAATGTTTCTTTATTGATAATAAACTTCCGCCAGAACCGAATCCCACCGCAATAATAAATAACACCAGAATGACTATATTATTCGCTAATACCGGAGCCGGAACAACAAAAAATTCGTGTACTTTTAGCAATCCATTGTTTACTGCATTTAAGGGAATCAAAGCAATCAGTGCGCCTAAAAAACCATAAATTGCACCTTGCAGAATAAGAGGGATTTTTATATACCAGTTACTGACACCCATCAGCCTCATTATCTCTATTTCCTCTTTTCTGGATTGGATTACTAATTGTATTGTATTATTAATTATTGTAATTGTCAAAATAGCCACCAGCACAACAACAACAAGTGTAATCGAGTGTACAACATTGTTGAAAAATTGCATTTTTTTAGCTATATCCTGAGCATAATTTAAATCTTCAACAGCGCTGTATGTTTTAATTTTGTTAAATACAAGATTCACATTTTCAGGTTTGTCAACCTTTACATGTAATGTATCAGGCAAAGGATTTTCCATGTTGGGTACATCGATTTCTCTTTTCAAATTATTCCATGAGTGCTCTTTGGGAATAATTTTTACACGTTCTACATGCTCCAAGCCTCTTATTTCAGTAGCAACCTGTTTTGTATCAGCAGAAGATTTTAAATATACTGAAATTTCAAGAACATTTCCAAGTTCTTGAACAAAAGAGGTTACAGAAAGTGTTGTTCTAAAAAGAGCACCAAAGATTGTTAAAATAGCAGCCATTGTGGTAATGATAGCAAGATTTATCCAGCCTGTTCTTTTTATGCCATATACTGTTTCGAGAGCTATTCTATAAACAATTCTAAGCTCTTTCAGCCAATCTTTTGGAATATGTGCTTTTACTTTTTTCTTTATTATATTTCTAGTTGTATCACTCATAATTTTTCTCTAATTGCTATTTTTATTTGGACTATTCATAAGTTCCAGCCTGAACGTCTCTTATAATCTGACCGTCTTCAAGCGTCAAAACTCTTTTTCTGAAATAATCAACCATCGTATGATCATGTGTAGAAATTAAAACAGTAATTCCCTTCTGGTTAATCTGCTCAAGAATTTGCATAATTTCCATAGAGTTTTTAGGATCAAGGTTACCTGTCGGCTCATCCGCAATCAAAAGCGGAGGACCATTAACAATTGCACGGGCAATGCTAACTCTTTGCTGTTCACCACCTGACAATTCAGAAGGCTTAGCTCTCATTTTATCAACAAGACCAACAACCTTTAAGGCACCTGTTACTCTTGCTTCTATCTCTTTGGAGCTCATACCTAACGTACGAATCACATACGCACAATTATCATAAACACTCATATTTTGAAGAAGTTTGTAATCCTGAAACACAATTCCCATACATCTTCTCAGGTTAGGAACCTTTTCTGAAGGTAGGGTTGCAATATTTATACCACCAATCATTACACTTCCGGAAGTAGGCGTTTCCTCTTTATACAACAGTTTCATTAAAGTAGACTTTCCTGCACCCGATGAACCTGTTATAAAGACAAACTCTCCTGACATAATATCAAGATTTATGTTTCTTAATGCATAATTATTTTTATATTTCTTTGTAACACCACGAAGTTGAATCATCTTTTTTTATAATATTCCTTTGATTTTTTCTGCAAGCTTTTCCGAAGTTAACCCATAATATTCCATTAAAGCTCTCTGTTCTCCGCTTTGTCCGAAAACATCATTTGTGCCTAATCTTAACACTCTGACAGGGTATTTTTCACTCAACAGCTCACAAACTGCCGAACCAATTCCGCCTATTATCGAATGATTTTCAATTGTCACAACTTTATTAGTTTTCTTTGCAGAAGCGATTATTGTTTTTTCGTCAATCGGTTTTACAACCGGCATATGAATAACTTCTGCCTTTATACTATTTTCCTCTAAAATTGATGCACAATCAAGCGTTTCTGCAAGAGTTTCACCATTTGTTAACAAAGTTACATCAGAACCTTCTCTGACAACAATTGCTTTATAAGGATCAAATTTATAATTTTCATCAAAAACATCAACAACATTTGTTCTTGCCAGCCTAACATAAACAGGTCCTTTATATTGTGCAGCAAACCTAATAACCTCTCTTGTTTCATTACAATCCGCAGGCACAATAACCATCATATTGGGAATTAATCGCATAAGCCCAACATCTTCAAGTGCCTGATGGCTTGCTCCGTCTTCACCAACAGTAACACCGCCATGAGTAGCTACTATCTTAACGTTAAATTTAGGATAACAAACAGAATTTCGAATCTGTTCCCATGCACGACCTGTTGCAAACATTGCAAATGTAGATACAAAAGGAATTTTACCGACAGTAGAAAGTCCTGCTGCTGTTGTAATAGCATCTTGTTCAGCTATGCCCATATCAAAAAAACGCTCAGGAAACTCCTTGCCAAATTTTGCCGTCTGAGTAGAAGCAGATAAATCAGCATCCAAAACAACAATATTCTTATTCTTTTGTCCTAGCTCTACCAACGTTTGACCATACATTGCTCTTATAGATTTTTTTTCTTTTTTCACTTCAGACATTATATCTGCTCCAATTCTTTTAAGGCTTTTTCAAATTCTTCATCATTTGGCGCTTTGCCGTGCCATCCGGCATTATTTTCCATAAATGACACCCCTTTACCCTTAACAGTATCAGCTATTACGGCGAAGGGCTTATCGCTGTTAGAGGCCTGGCAAATAGCCTGATAAACAGACTGATGATCATGACCATCAATTTGAATTACATTCCACCCAAATGCTCTGATTTTTTCTTCTAAAGGCTCCAGCCCCTTTACAACTTCTGTATTACCGTCAATTTGAAGCTTATTTCTGTCAATGATAGCAACAAGATTATTAAGCTTATTATGTGAAGCATTCATAAAAGCTTCCCATACACTTCCTTCCTGAAGTTCACCATCACCAAGAAGCACATAAACCTTCGCAGGATTTTTGTCTAATTTCAATCCCAAAGCAATTCCACAAGCGATAGACAAACCCTGTCCAAGAGAACCTGTTGAAACTTCAATGCCGTTTAAAGAGGTACAGCTTGGATGTCCTTGAAGTTTTGAGCCCAATTTTCTGAAAGTTTTAAGCTCGTTTTCTGGGAAATATCCTAATCTGCATAATACAGAATACAGCGCAGAAGAAGCGTGTCCTTTAGACAAAACAAAACGGTCTCTTTTTTCAAAATCACAATCTTTATCCCATTCAGGACAATGCTTCATACACTTTAAGTATAGTGTTGCAAGTATTTCTACACAGCTCAAACTTCCTCCCGGATGTCCGGATTTTGCATTATGAATCATTTGTAGGATATCTTTTCTCATATTATTGCAGAGTTTTTTAAGCTCTTTTACTTCATCGGATGAGAGTTCATTGGATTGATTAATCATTTTAAATCCTTACTAGGGTAAACAAATCTACCGTTAAAATACTAAAAATTTTTTTTAAATTTTTCTTTCAAGGCTTCCATTATAACCTGAATCAGGAACAATGGCAAAGTCGGAAATATGCGTTTAAATCGTGCAGGTTCTTTGACAGTACGATAAAACCACTCCAGTCCAAGCTTCTGATAAACTTCAGGAGCTCGTTTTACCATTCCCGACCAAACATCAAAACTTCCTCCTACACCTATAAATATAGATTCCGGTATTTCTGCCTTCAATTTTGATATAAAAAACTCCTGTTTAGGCGAACCCAAAGCCACAAAAACAATTTTTGGAGAAATTGCTTTTATTTCTTCTTTAATAATATTTTCTTCGGAATCATTAAAATAACCGTTTCTTATATAAGTTATATTCAATGATGGATGTTCTTCTCTGAGATTTGATACAGCTTTTTGAATAATTTCTTCTTTCGCTCCAAGCATTCCAATAGAATAGCCTTCCAATTCGCACAATCCTATAAGCTTTTTAGAAAACTCAATTCCTGGAATATTTTCCTGATTTATTCCTTTTACCTTTAAAGCAAGTTTTATCCCCACACCGTCGGGTATAACAAGATCAGCTTCATTAATGATTCTGCCAAAGTCATCATTCTTTCGTCCGTTTGCTATCATTTCCGGGTTGATAGTAACTATTTGCATTCCTTTGTTTTCTTTCAAATATTGATGAACAAATTGAACTGCATCATCAAAATTGAACAAATCCACATCAAATCCTAAAATTGATTCTTTTTTTCTCTGTAAACATTCCATAATGTTTTTTATTTTATATAATTTATTAAAATCTTGCAATCAATTAAAAAAACTTTTAAATTGTTTTTTTTTGTGCCTATAATAAAGAAAAATAGACAAGAAAAGGAAAAGACAAATGCAAGCAAGAAGAGCTGCAAGAGAATTAACATTGATATTATTTTCTCAATTTGATAAAAAAATTACACAATATACACAAACAGAGTTTGAAGATATTATTCTGAAATCAGTTAGAACATTGACAAACAATGCGGCAGATGAACTAAAAACATCCGCCGGTGCGATTCTTGCGATGAAAGAATATGTTGACAACTATGAAGCAGACAGTCCTGTTAACCTGAAAAGACCTATTCAGGCAAACAATATTCCTGTTGCTCTTCCTATGACATCGGATTTAAGAGGTAGGCTAGATGAATTGCTAGGAATTTGTGAAAAAGTTGTATTGGCTTTGGAAATTGCGGAAATGACAGCTCTTGAACACACAGGAGAAGTCAAAAACTATGTAATCCAGCTTGCAAACACATATAAAGAAAACGGACAAGAAATTGATTCGCTAATCCAAAAATTTGCTCATGGCTGGGATATCGACAGACTTGTAAAAATAGACAAAGATATTTTACGAATAGCAATTTCAGAATTGCTTTTTGTTGAAGGTGTACCGGTAAAAGTTGTTATAGATGAAGCACTTGAACTGGCTAAAAAATATTCAACAGATGATTCCTCATCTTTCATCAACGGAATTTTAGGAAAAGTTGTTGAAGAAAAGAAAGCACGTGACAAAGAAAAAGCTTAATAAAAAATATGTTTGATTTTTTTAAGAAAAAAACAGAAGAAAATAATCTGCAAGAAACAAATGAAGAGAAAAAGGGACTTTTTTCTCTAACTTTTGAATCTTTAAAAAAAACAATTGAAAAAACCAGCGAATCTCTTGTTGGAAATATTATCCAAAAAGTTGAGCAGGAAGAAGAATTTGATGAATTTATTCTTGATGATATGGAAGAACTATTGATAAAAGCTGACCTCGGCGTAAATACAGCTTCTTCTATTGTTGATAAGCTTAGAAAAAAAAGTTCAATGAAACCTTCTCAAGTAAAAGAATATCTTCAAAACGAATTTTCACAAATATTAAATGCTGCCGGGGCAAACAGCCTGAATTACAAAGACAACGAACTCAATATATATTTTATAGTTGGTGTCAATGGTGCAGGCAAAACCACTCTCATCGGTAAACTGGCTCACAGATTCAAAACTCATGGAAAAAAGGTTCTTGTTGCAGCAGGAGATACTTTCAGAGCTGCCGCTGAAGAACAATTAAATATTTGGAGCCAAAGAGCAGGTGCTGACATTGTGAGAAACGATGGTGCTGATCCGGCTTCTGTTGTTTATGATGCAATACAAAAAGCTAAAAATGAACACTATGATGTAATTCTTGTTGATACAGCAGGAAGGCTTCAAAACAAATTTAACCTTATGCAAGAGCTTTCAAAAATAAAAGCCGTAATAGATAAAAATGCACCTGAATCACTAAAAGAATCAATTCTTGTTCTTGATGCCAACACAGGTCAAAACGGTCTATCTCAAGCAAAGGTATTTACTGAATGCGTAAATCTTACTTCAGTTGCACTTACAAAACTTGATGGTTCTGCAAAAGGCGGAATTATTATAGGAATAGCAAAAGAAATGAATCTACCTGTAAAGCTTATAGGGGTAGGCGAAAAAATGGATGATTTAAAAGATTTTGAAGCAAATGAATTCATAAAAGCTTTATTTTCATAAAAATTAATATACTAACAAAAAAATATAATTCTCTACTTTATAAAAGTATGTTTATACAATCAATTCATTTCGATAAAATATCTTTTAAAAAGAAAAAAACTAATCGTACAGCTAAAATTATGCTGCCTACTTTATTATTAATAGGCACTCCTTTAATTGATGCAAATATAAAATCTGATGCATTTATTAAAAGTGAAACAAAAACTTTTATCCCTAAAGAAATTAGGGAATTATCTTCTACAAATATTGCAGAAAAAGTAGGTATTGATACAAAAGACTATTTTATAAAAAGAGCATTGAAAAACAAAACCATTACAATTGATGCAGGTCACGGAGGAACAACAAAAGATCAAACAACCTTCTCCAAACCGTACGGAACAAAATATTATGACAATAAAAATAAAAAATGGATATATGAAAAAGATATAAATCTAAAAATTGCAAAAGAAATTGAGAATATTCTTAAACAGACCGGTGCTAACATAGTAATGACAAGAGATTCAGATAGTTACATTACACTTACTGACAGAGCAGAAAAAGCTAACGAATCAAAGTCTAATATGTTTGTATCAATACACGTGAATGCAAATAAAAGCAAAAAAATTAACGGTCCTGAAATATATTTATGTACAAAGAGCACAAAAACTGACACGCAAAAAGCAGCAAAAAATTTAGCAGAACAATTAAACAAAAGACTGACAACTTTATACAAAATAAATGAAAATAAAATCAGATACGTAGGGTTTAATGTATTAAAAGATACAGAAAATATACCTGGTGTTCTGGTAGAGACCGGCTATTTAACAAATCAAAAAGACAGAGATTTTTTAATTAATGAAGAAAATCAACTAAAACTTGCAAAAGAAATTGCCGGAGGTATAATCGATTTTTGGCTTCAAAAACAAGAAGAAAAAGATAATGCTCTATTTTTTGCAGGAAATACAAAAAACTAAGCCAAATTATTTTTTTCCAGTTCCTTTCTAATTTTATTCAATCCTGACTGAATTATTCTTGAAATTCTTGAAGGAGAAATATTGAAGTCATCGGAAAGTTCTCTGAGTTTTTTATCTTTAAAGAATTTTGCCTCAATCAAATCATGTTCTCTTTGAGGAAGTTTCTTCATTGCTTCTTTTATAGCACCACTCATTTCCTGAAAAGCTACAAGCTCTTCAGGTGTTTTTGAATTGTCTTTAATTTGAGTAGGATTCTCTGCTTCAGCCATTTCATCAATAGAAAGAATGGTCTTGTATACAGCCTCTCTCAAGTCATTTACCTCTCCCGAGGTAATAGTCTCTTTTTTTGTCTTTTGTGAATACCATTTGTATCTTCTTCTAACTTCATTTCTGATTGCCCACTTTATCGCAGTCGAAATATACGAATTGTTATATTGGGAAATATCAGAAGTACTACACAAATGGTGAACAACCTGTGTTCCGATATTAACTAGTTCCGAAAAATCTATAAGATAAGCTGAAGAGAGTTTTTTAAACTCAATCTTTGCAATAGTTTCAATTAGTTCATTGTACTCTTTGAGACTTTTTCTTATTGAAGCTTTGGTGCTGGTATTCAATTCTAACTCACAACTAATACTTTAACGACCTGTTTATATTCTAAATTAAAAACGGAAAAGTGTAAAATAGGAAATTAATAAATTGTTGCAATTATATATTTTCATATGTTTCAAATGCCTTATAGGAGCTTCTTACCAGACCTGATGCAACTATATTTTTTATACCACACTTTTTGGCAGTTTTTTCAACTAGTTCAAAATCATTCTGAGTATAGTATTTTTCAACACCAAGATGTTTTTTAGAAGGCTGCATATATTGACCTACCGTGACAATATCACACCGTGAATTTTTCAAATCACAAAATGTTTGCTCTAACTCCTCGATAGTTTCACCAAGCCCTACCATAAGGCCTGATTTTGTTATCATGTTATTGTTACGCTCTTTTATGTGTTTTAAAAACTCAAGAGAACGCTCATATTGAGCTAATGGCCTAGCCTTTTGATAAAGTCTTCTAACCGTTTCAATATTATGATTAAAAACATCAGGCTTTGAGTCTACAACTATATCAATCAAATCTTCAATCCCTTCAAAATCAGGAGTAAGAACCTCAATTTTTATATCCGGTACAAGCTTCCTTGTTTCTGTTATAACCGCTGCAAACACATCAGCACCTTGCAAAGGCAAATCATCACGAGTAACAGAAGTAATAACAGCATATTTCAAACCAAGTTCTTTTATCGCCTGTGCAACTTTTATCGGCTCCTGTCTGTCAACAGTCTCGGGTGTCCCGCCTGAAATATTACAAAAACGACAGTTCCTTGTACAAATATTTCCCAAAATTAAAAAAGTTGCCGTATTTTTTGAATAGCACTCTGCTTTATTAGGACATCTTGCTGCTTCACACACAGTATTTAGACAATTATGCTTTAATATTGATCGCACAAGTTTTGTCTTCTCAGTATCAATTATTCCTCTTTTTAAATAATCGGGTAAACGTTTTCGTTCCATTAAAGTCCTCTCGGCAGACTTAAGCTCATTTTATCTAAACCCAGAACAGCTTCAAAAACTGATTCTGAATATGTTGGATGAGCAAAAACTGTTTTTAAAATGTCATCTGTTGTGAGTTCATTATCTATCATTAAAGCAAACTGCTGAATCAAAGAAGAAGCCTCGGGAGAAATAACATGTGCCCCGACTATCTTGTTATTAACAGCCAAAACTTTCACAAATCCATCTATCTCATCATCAGCCATTGCCTTGCCAAGAGCAGCAATTGGAAAAATTGAAACTTTATATTCAGTATTTTGTAGAGATTCTTCTGTTTTTCCAACCCAGGCAATTTCAGGATTTCCATATATAACAGAAGGAATCTTATTAGCATCAAAATGACACGGTTTGTTTTCAGTAATAAAGTCCACTACGGCTAATGCTTGATGAACAGCACTGTGAGCTAATTGCATTTTTCCGTTTAAATCACCAATTGCAAATATATTCTTCACATTTGTCCGGAAATTTTCATCAACATATAAATATTTTCCATTTTTCTTAAGCTCTGTTAAATCAGGTAAAACAGGTTCTCTTCCTATCGCACATAATATCATATCAGGATTTAGAGTCTGATTATTTGAAAGAAATACATTTTTATTTTCAATTTTTTCTATTTTGGTATCTGTATAAAATTTAATCTTATCTTTTTTAAAAAGTCTTTCAACTCTTTTTGAAACTTCTAAATCTGCAACAGGCAGCAGTCTTTCAGCTAATTCAATAACGGTTACATTTTTTTGGAATGCTGAAAAAATTCTTGCCCACTCAATTCCTATTGCTCCAGAGCCTACAACAAGAATATTGTCAGGAAGCTTATCAAGGTTCAAAATATCATTTGAGTTTATGACAAATTTTCCATCAGTTTCCAGCCCCTTAATTTGTGAGGGTTTTGAACCTGTTGCAAGAATGATATTTTCGCATTGATATATATTTCCATCAGCTTCGATTTTATCTGCACTAATAAGTTGTGCAGATGCTGTGATTATTTCTACACCATAACTTTGTATCAGTTTTGTCAGCGATTTTTGGATTTTTTGCACAATGTCATTTTTGCGGTTGAAGATTTTTTCGTAGTCAAAGGACAACTCCTTAATTTCGATGCCAAATCTATCTGACTTTTTAAGACTTTTGTAAAAGTCAGAACAATGCAAAATTGTTTTTGTAGGGATACAGCCTTTATTCAGGCATACACCCCCCATACAGTCTTTTTCAAAAAGAACAACACTGAGACCTTTTTGTGATGCCCTAATTGCTGCGCTATAACCGGCAGGACCACCACCTATAATTCCCAAATCAAATTTATTTTCCATAAAAATCCTAAAAAAATATCTCCCTAGTATTATATTACAGGAAGATATTTTTATAAATAATAAAATTTGAAAATAATCTGGACTAGCAGCACGCTGCATTTTTGCATTTTGCTATTGCATCTTTAACTTTTTCTGCAATTTCTTTTTGTTCTTCTGCTGTTAATTCTGCAAACATAGGCAGACTCATTACATGCTGCGTATTGTATTCCGTATGAGGAAGATCACCCATTTTATATCCAAGATGAGCATGTACTTTTTGCATATGTAACGGAATCGGGTAATAAAGCATTGCACCTACACCGTTTTCCTGAAGCATTTTTTGTACTGCATCACGGCTTGGAATCTTGATTGTATATTGGTGATAAACACAATATGTATCATCAAGTTCTTTAGGTGTAACAACATCTTCACAATCTTTGAAAAGTTCATTATACCTGTGAGCAACTTCACGGCGCATCTTGTTCCATTCATCAATGTAGTTCATTTTCACTCTCAAAATAGCTGATTGAATTTCATCAAGACGGCTGTTTACACCGATTTCATCATGGTGGTATCTTACTGCTCCGCCGTGGTTTCTTAAAGCAATCATTCTATCTTTGAGGTAATCGCTGTTTGTTACTGCCATACCGCCATCACCCATGCCGCCTAAGTTTTTGGTAGGGAAGAAGCTATAAGCTCCGATATCACCAAACGAACCTACTTTTTTGCCTTTGTAAGTTGCACCGATAGCCTGGCAGCAGTCTTCAATAACATACAAGTTGTGACGTTTTGCAATATCCATAATTACATCCATATCAGCAGGTTGTCCGTAAAGGTGTACAGGCATAATTGCTTTTGTTCTTGGTGTAATTTTAGATTCAATTTGTTTAACATCCATGTTGAAAGTATCAGGATCAATATCAACAAATACTGGTGTTGCACCAACAATTTCAATAGATTCAGTAGTTGCAACAAAAGTAAATGCAACTGTAATAACTTCATCACCTTTGCCTATATCCAAAGCTCTCAAAGCAAGGTGTAAAGCATCAGTTCCGGAGTTAAGCCCGATAGCATGCTTTGTTCCCAAATAAGATGCAAACTCTGATTCCAGAGCCTTTGTGTTAGGTCCAAGAATATAATAACCTGAGCGAAGCACCTCCAAAACAGCTTTTTCTATTTCTTCACCTGTTTGTTTGTATTGTCTTTTTAAATCAACTATCGGAATCATATAAATCTCCTTCTTCCTAATCCATTGCTAACAATCTATTTCTATATTCTAACACCACTAAAACAGTCCTTTATAAAATCTTTACAAGATTTAAGCATTATAGTTTGTATTTAACTATTTTATCTGATAAGATTACTCTGTATTGTTTATATATTATATGGATTACAGATATGTCAGAATTTGAAATGCCTAAAAAATTTAAAAATCCGAAAAAAAACGGACCATTTAAACAATTTTTTATTATGATTTTTTCTTTCTTGCTGGCAGGTTTCATCGGTGTCAATTTATATCTGACCTCATTGCCGCCTATTCAGCATCTCGAAGACTTCAAACCTAATGTTGTCACAAAATTATACTCTGCAGACGGCGAAGTAATAAAGACTTTTACTGCTTATAAATTTGAAAAAGTTGATATAAAAAATGTACCGGATGACATAAAAAACGCCATAATAGCAACAGAGGACAAAAACTTTTACCACCACAGAGGCTATGACCCTATTGGTCTTGCAAGATCAATGGTAGTAAACATCTCAACAGGAAGTTTCTCTCAAGGTGCGAGTACAATAACACAGCAGCTTGCAAGAATATTATTCTTAAGCAATGAAAAGACCTTTGACAGAAAAATAAAAGAATTTATTGTTGCAGCAAGAATAGAAAAAACAATTTCAAAAGATCAAATTCTTGAAATGTATTTGAACAATGTATATCTTGGTTCCGGAGCCTATGGAATAGCAGGTGCTGCACAAATATATTTTAACAAACCATTAAAAGATCTTACCCTTGCAGAATCAGCACTGATTGCAGGTCTGCCGCAGGCACCTTCTGTTTATTCTCCATATAATGATAAAAAACTAGCGATTGAAAGAAGAAATCAGGTTCTTGGCAGAATGTACAAAATGAGATACATCACCCGCCAGCAATATGATGCGGCAAAAGAAGAAAAGCTGCACTTAAACCCGAATCCTGATATATATTCACTAAACAGAGCGCCTTACTTTGTTGATTATGCAATGAAAGAATTGGAAGAACTCGGTTTTGACGAAACCGAAATCTCTCAGGGCGGATATAAAGTTGTAACAACTCTAAACTATAAAGCACAAAAAGCCGCAGAAGATGCTGTCATTAAACATCTTGGAGCAAGTGGCAAAAATCAAGCAGCTGTGTTTTCTTTCTCTCCTATTACCGGTGAAATATTTGTATATATAGGAGGTAAGAACTACAATAAAAGTCAGTATGACCGAGTAACTCAATCAGTCAGACCTCCGGGATCTGCCTTCAAGCCTCTTGTTTATGCCGCAGCAATAGAAAAAGGCTGGGGACCGAATGATATGCTTGAAGATACACCAGTTAATATCAATGGTTGGAAACCTCACAATTACGGTAACAGATATAGAGGACAAATGCCATTATTTATGGGACTTATGCTTTCATCAAATGTAATGGCAGCAAGACTTATTCAAGATGTCGGTGTTCGTTCTGTTATTGGAATAGCACGCTCACTGGGCATTACTACACCGATTGAATATGACATGACGATTGCTCTGGGTTCTAACGGTGTAAAATTGTATGAAATGACTATTGCTTACGGTGCTTTTGCTAACGGTGGTTTTAAAGTT
The DNA here is from genome assembly GCA_018362895.1 of Clostridium sp. GTDB lineage: Bacteria > Cyanobacteriota > Vampirovibrionia > Gastranaerophilales > Gastranaerophilaceae > Limenecus. The sequence goes on from JAHALR010000008.1 coordinate 40,234, forward strand.
AAACCATATTCAATTGAACGAGTTGAAACGTCCAGAGGAAAAGTTATTTATCAAGCACCCAAAACACGTGTTATGAAAGTATTGAATCTAAATACAGCCGCAGTAATTACTGCTATGCTTGAAACAGTTATTGAAAACGGTACCGGTCGTGCAGCAAACATAGGAAAACCGGCAGCAGCAAAAACCGGTACAACTGATGACAACAAAGATGCTTCATTTTACGGATACACACCGGATGTTGTAACAGGAATCTGGGTAGGAAATGATGACAATACAAAAACAAGTGGTATCTATGGAGGCACAATTCCTGCAATGATATGGAAAGAAACAATGAAAGCTGCTACTGAAAAATTCGGTAACTCTGACTTTGATTATCCTGAAGTGGAACTCAAAAAGTCAGCAAAAAATGCAGCAAAAACCATAAATCCTGAAGATGTTACGGAAGAACCACCCAAACCACAGATGCCATCAGGGGATATAAATGGAGATATGATTAATAACAATCCTCCGGCTGTTCAACAACCGGCACAAAATCCTGTTTCCTTCAATAATACATTCCTTGATCCGACAGCAAAACCAACCCTGCAACCTCCTGCTCCACCTGTTCCTCCAATACCTAAACCATAAAAATTATATAAGATATAAAAATACCGAAATTATAAAGTTAAATTTAGTTTCGGTATTTTTATACGAAAAATTTTTTCAATATCAATACAATTTATAAATATATTAATTAAAAATCCGGGTTTTACCGTATCAAAATCAGGGATATCCGGAATTATTCCAAGAATATTTACATCTGTATACTCCTCAATAAGTCTTGGTGCTGTTTTTATTGCAGCATCTTGTGTCCCCTCAGGATATCTGTTGATAATAACTCCGGCAATATCCAGTCCCATTGTTTTAGCTTGATTTATTGTAAGAATTGTATGATTTATTGTTCCCAAATTCGGTCTGGCAACAATCAGCAAAGGGATATCAAGCATCTTTATAACATCTGCAATTACAGCCTCTTTTGTCACAGGCACCATAAGTCCGCCTGCACCTTCAACAAGAACTGTTTCACATGCCTGTCTCAATGTTTGAAATTCCCGAGCAACAGTTCCAAGATTAATGTTTATACCTTCAAGTTCCGCCGCTATATACGGTGCAGTCGGTTCTTTTAAAAGATAGGTACATAATGTTTCAACATAAAAATCCATTTTTTTGACATAAGCAAGATCAGGAGAAACAAGAAAACCATTTTTTTCAACAGCACCGCTTTGAAAAGGTTTGTAAACACCTGCTTTATAGCCAAGGGACTGCATAACAGCAGCTAATCCTGCCGTGACAATTGTTTTTCCTATATCAGTATCTGTGCCTGTAATAAAAATATGCATTTGTTTTTACTTTTTCTTTTCCAGTTTATTTATATACTTCAATAAATCACTGATTTCTCTGGGTTTTATGTATTTAAACTGACCTTTTTTTAATCCCTGAATATTTATTGTTCCATGAGATATTCTCTTAAGTGAAATAACAGGAAATCCTAATGAATCCAACATTTTTCTTATTTGTCTGTTCATTCCTTGATACAAAACTATTTGCAATACAGTATTTCTGCCTTCATAATCTAATATTACAGAATCAGCATAGGCTATTTTTCCTTCTTCTATTTCAATTCCCTTTGCCATATGAATAAGATGTTGCTGATTCATTTTCCCTTCTGCCGTAACTCTATACACCTTAGGAATTTTTACTGAAGGATGGGTCATCTTATTTATGAAGTCACCATCATTTGTCATAATTAAAAGACCAGTCGAATCTTTATCCAGTCGACCTACCGGTTTTAGTTCTTTTACTTCTTCAGGAAGTATGTCATAAATAGTTTTTCTGCCCTTTTCATCACTCATTGTAGTAATGTAGCCTGCCGGTTTATAATATTTTATGTAAATAAAATTTTTCTTTTTTAAAGACTGGTTGTTCACTGTAATTTTATCTTTCGTTGAAACAGAAAAACCCAGCTCTGTTACAATTTTCCCGTTAACTCTTACAACACCAGATTCTATTAACTCATCTGCTTTTCTTCTTGAACATAAACCGCTCTGAGCAATAGCCTTATTTAATCTTACCGTATTATTTTTCTTATTCAGCATAAATTCATCATGAATAAAAAAGGTGTAAAATGCAAGATTAGACCACAAATTTATTTTTTGATAAAATTCGTTTAGAAAAAAGGAGTTTTATGTACCTAAAAGATTTAATAAAAAAAGAATATAAAATTCTGCTTGTTATATTGCTTCTTTTTACTATAAACTCAGTTCTATTCAAATTTAAAATGATAGATGTTTATACCGATTTTGGGAAAGAACTTTTTTATTCACAATCTATTGCTGAAGGAGAAGTCTTATATAAAGATATCTTTGTCCTTTTCGGACCTTTTTCATATATGCTAAATGGCTTTTTTATCTGTATATTCAAAAACAGTTTGAACACTCTTTATCTTCTAGGCTTAATAAACTGCTTTTCAATCATTTTTTCCTTGTATTTTATATGCAGAAATTTTCTCTCAGAAAAATTCTCTGCTGCAATCACACTGTTCGTCTTATATGGATGTTGTTTTGTTCCTGAATTGAATAACTTTATTACACCATATTCTTATGCAATGACATACGGACTAAATGCATGTTTTATATCAATATTATTATATTTGAGTTATTTGAAAAATAATTCCACAAAACTTCTGTATTTTTCTTTTTTGTTTTCAGGTATAGCCGCAACATGTAAATATGAATTTTTAATTTATGTTCTATTAATATCAATCTTCACTATCATTCAAAAAGAAAAAAAGAAAAATTTTTTGACAGCATTGTGTTTTCTTATTTTTATACCGTCTCTTCTTTTCACAATTCTGTTTGCTTCAGGTCTTTCATTTCCAGAGATTTTTGAATATTTTACAATACTTTTCAAATTTTCAAGTTCATCTGAACTTTCAAAAGTTTATGCAGGAACTTTTTATTTTTCTTTAGAATATTTTATCATTTTGTTAAAATCACTCTTAGTCTTCATAATCTCTTATTCACTTCTATTTTTTTCTATATGGCAGACAGAAAAAAGAAGTAAAAAAACAAAAATTTTCTTATACATTTTCATAATTTTGATAACAGCTGCATTTGCATTCTTTTTTAAAACATATTTTATGAATTTTGTATTCTGTTGGATGCCAATAGTTTTAACAATTGTTTTTGCTGTGAAAATAAATAAAATCAAGCAAAACAAAATGCTTTTGTTTTTGACACTTTCTTCTTTGCTTATTTCACTTAAATCATATTTTTTTCTTGCAATGAACCTTTATGGACGATACTTTCTTCCATTGTTGATAACATCCCTCATAGTATTACTTTATAATAGTTTTCAAAAAGAAACGCTAAAATATATATTTGAAAAAAGCACTGTTTTGTTTTTGTCAATTCTTGCAGTGCTAAACTTTTCTATAAACCTGCAAACACTTATACAAAAGAAATATAAAATAGAAACAAATATGATAAAAATTTATGCTGATGAACAAGATTCAAAAATTTTCAACTATTTGACCAACTATATTGAAAAAAACACAAAAAAAGAAAATACACTAGTTGTTCTTCCTGAAACTCCATTTCTAAACTACTTAACCGGGCGAAAATCAGACAATTATTACAACTACTTCGTACCTGCTCTTTTAAAAAGTTATGATGAAAAAAATATAATAAAACATTATGAAAAAACATCTCCTGATTATTTTATTATATTCACATCTCCATATGATGAAACAGCTCTTTGCAATGGTTATGGATTTGCTGTATGCGGATGGATAAAGCAAAATTATGAACTTCTTCAAATCGTACAATCAAATATTTTAATTTTAATATTCAAAAAAATATGATATTATAAACAAAATACAGATTAATTTTGTGAGGTCTTTTTGTAATGAGATTATTCAAACCGCACGAATTGCCGGGCACACTCATATGCGTTGAAGGAATAGATGGTTCAGGAAAATCCACTCAGCTGGCAATATTGCGAGACTGGCTTAAATCAAAAAAATTAGATGTAATTTTCACCGAGTGGAATTCTTCAGATTTAATTTCCCAGACAACAAAAAAAGCAAAGAAGAAAAACCTTCTTAGCCCACGAACATTTAGCCTGCTTCATGCAGTAGATTTTGCCGACAGACTTGAACAAATAATCATTCCCGCTTTAAAATCAGGTTTTATAGTTCTTGCTGACAGATATGTTTATACAGCATTTGCCCGTGATGTTGCAAGAGGAGTAGATAAAGATTGGGTAAGAAACATGTACGGATTCGCAATAAAACCTGATCTCGCTCTTTATTACAGCATATCTGCTGAAATTTCACTGGAAAGAATTTGTGCAAACAGAGCACCTTCCTTCTATGAAGCAGGGATGGATTTGAAACTGAGCAATAATCCATATAAAAGCTATGTTATATTCCAAAGCAGAGTAAACGAAGAATATTCAAATATGGTAGATGAATTTGGTCTTGTAAAAATAGATGCAAATAATACTATCCACTCTAAACAAGTGCTTTTGAGAAAATATGTTACAGAGCTTTTAAACCAAAAAGGAATAAACATATAATGGAAAACAACTGTAATAACAATCATAAAGGTCTTCTTATAGTAATAGAAGGAACTGACGGCTCAGGAAAATCAACCCAGATAGAGCTTTTAAAACGTTGGATAGAAGATAAAAGCTATGGATGCATGGTTTCTGAATGGAAAACATCCAGATTGATTGCAAACGTAATCGATGATGCAAAAGATAGGAACCTGCTTAATGCAACAACATTTAGCCTTTTATATGCAGCAGACTTCGCAGACAGACTCGAGAATACGATTATCCCTGCACTGGATTCAGGATTTGTTGTACTTCTAGATCGTTACACTTATACAGCATTTGCAAGAGATGTAGTTAGGGGATTAGACATAGACTGGGTAAAAAAACTATACAACTATGCTCCTCAGCCAGATCTTGTCTTCTACCTGGATATGCCAATTGATATTCTTTTAAAAAGAGTTATTGGAACAACAGGTCTTGATTATTGGGAATCAGGAAGAGACATCGGACTGAGTACCGATTTTTATGAAAGTTTCAAAATATATCAAGGCAAATGTCTTGAAGAATATAATAAAATGAAACCTGAATATAACTTTGTCAGTATTGACGGAACACTTCCTGTACAGGATATTAATAAAATTATGGTAGAAAAAGTTGAACAACTCCTTAATTCAGGACGTCTGGATTAAAATCTAAAAATCTGTGTAAAAAAAACACAACAAAACATAGCAAAATTTTCTCAGTCATGATACAAACATGTATAATAAATTATTTTGGTTGGAGTAAAAAATGATTACCATAAAAGATGTAGAACATGTAGCAAAACTTGCGAGACTTGAGCTTAATGAAGAAGAAAAAGTTAAATTCTCAAAACAGTTAGGTGACATTTTAAAATATGTTGAACAAATGAATAAAGTTGACACAACAAACGTCGAGCCGATGAGTCATGCAATTCCGATTGTGAACGTAATGAGGGAAGACAAGGTTGTGTCAGAACAGACAAAAGAAGAACTTATGGCAAATGCGCCCGCAGAAGAGGACGGGTTCTTCAGGGTCCCGAAAATAAACTAAGATTCAAAAAGCTTAGAGGTTCTGCCCTCTAAGCTTTTTAACTATAAGGAAAAGTATCAGATTATAACAGACAAGGGGTATCGTATGACAACTAAGTACATTTTTGTAACAGGCGGTGTTGTTTCATCACTGGGTAAAGGAATAGTAGCAGCATCACTGGGCAAACTTTTAAAGTCCAGAGGTTTTTCGGTTGTAATACAAAAATTTGACCCTTACATAAATGTAGATCCTGGCACAATGAGTCCTTTTCAGCATGGTGAAGTGTTCGTAACCGATGATGGAGCCGAAACTGATCTTGACTTAGGCCACTATGAAAGATTTACTGACACATCATTGGGTAAAGTAAACAATGTAACTTCAGGCTCTATATATCAGACAGTAATAAAAAAAGAGAGAAAAGGTGAATATTTAGGAGCAACTGTACAAACTATCCCTCATATCACAAACGAAATTAAATCAAGAATCAAAAAAGCAGCATCTCAATTCAAACCTGACTTTCTAATCATAGAAATTGGAGGTACAATCGGTGACATAGAAAGTTTGCCTTTTATTGAATCAATAAGACAGTTCAAAACCGAAATAGGATTTGGAAACAGCATAAATATCCATGTAACTTTAATTCCATACCTTCCAACTTCAGGAGAGCTCAAAACAAAACCCTCACAGCATAGTGTTTCTGTTTTAAGAAGCTATGGATTACAGCCGGAGATTTTAGTTTGTAGAACGTCAAAACCAATCCCTAAAAAAGAAAAAGAGAAACTTGCCCTATTTTGTTCAGTTCCTGTTGATGCAGTTATAGAGTGTAAAGACTTAAAATCAATATACGAAGTGCCTCTTGCACTCGAAGAGCAAAATATGGCTCATGTTGTACTTCAAAGATTACAACTTCTTGATAAAAAGCCAAATCTTGACAGTTGGAAAAAACTTGTGGATACAATTAAAAATCCGACAAAAACCTTCAAAATCGCAATTGCAGGTAAGTATACAAATCTATCTGATGCATACATCTCTGTTGTTGAAGCATTAAAACATGCAGGATATGCTCACCATGCAAAAATTGACATAAAATGGATCAATTCAGAAGAATGTACAGATATAAAAAAAGCAAAAGAAATTCTTAGCGATGTTGACGGACTTGTCGTACCAGGAGGTTTTGGAATCAGAGGAATAGAAGGCAAATTGAATGCAATAAGATATGCAAGAGAAAATAACCTTCCATTTTTGGGACTCTGTCTGGGTATGCAATGTGCCGTAATCGAATACTCCAGAAACGTAGTAGGCTTAAAAGAAGCTAATTCAATGGAATTCAATGAAGGAACGCCGTATCCTGTTATAGATATTATGCTGGAACAAAAAAACATAGAGAATATGGGTGGAACAATGAGACTCGGTAAGTATGACTGTGTGTTGAAAAAAGGAACAAAAGCCTTTGACGCATACGGAAAAGTCAAAACAATCTCAGAACGACACAGACATAGATATGAAGTAAATAATGAATATAAAGACCAAATTGAAAAAGCAGGACTTGTTTTTTCTGGTATGTCTCCTGACGGACAACTTTGTGAAATAGTGGAATATCCAAAAAATGACTGGTTTGTTGCATGCCAGTTTCATCCTGAATTCAAATCAAGACCTGAACATCCACACCCCTTGTTTGCAGGCTTAATAAATGCTATAAATAATAAGAAAAAATAACAGCACCCTTGTTTTATATACCTTTTTTCGGGGTATACATGATATAGGAAGACATAACAGTATAGGAGTGTACAATGAATATTCTAATCTCAAACGATGACGGTCTTATGGCAAACGGCATAAGAGCTTTGACTGAAGCTTTAAGCTGTGAGCATGATGTATACGTAATTGCACCTGACAGAGAAAGAAGTGCAGCCGGTCATTCATTGACACTTCATACTCCATTGAGAGTAGAAGAACTCGATCCGAAATTCGGAGCAAAAAGAAACTGGGTCACAACAGGTACACCTGGAGACTGTGTAAAAATAGGACTAAGTGCCATACTTGAACCACATGAAATGCCGGACTTAGTTATATCAGGAATAAATCACGGACCAAATCTTGGCGCAGACATACTTTACTCAGGAACTGTAAGCTGTGCTCTTGAAGGTGCAATGCTTGGTTTTCCGGCCATTGCAACTTCACTTGCGGGACTACATTGTGAACTTGAAAACTTTACTTTTGCGGCAAACTTTATGGCTAAATTTGTCGATAAAATAAAAGAAATAAACTTTCCCCAAAAATCAATACTAAACATAAATTTCCCTTCCCTTGAGGAAGAAGATGTAGCAGGAATTGCAATCACAAAATTGGGAACAAGAATGTTCACAAGCAAATATGACAAAAGAATTGATCCCAGAGGTAAGATCTATTACTGGCTTGCAGGTGAATTAATTGAATATGATGAAAATGACGGAACAGATATTAACGCCGTTCGAATGAACAAAGTCTCTATCACTCCTATCACTTTTGAAATGACACATCAAAGTATCATGAAAGATTTAGAAAAGGCATTTTGTGGTGAAACTTCATGCAATTGGTTTTCATCAAATAATGAATAATTAATTAGAATAATCCGTTAACAAAAACATATATTTGGCATATAATATCCATAAAATAAACATTATTTGAGGATTTTATATATGTCAAAAATTAGAGTATTGACAGTATTCGGAACAAGACCTGAAGCCATAAAAATGGCTCCTTTAGTAAAGGAGCTGGAAAAACACCCTGAAGTTTTTAAAAGCATTGTCTGCGTAACCGCACAGCATAGACAAATGTTAGATCAGGTGCTAAAACTTTTTGATATCAAGCCGGATTTTGATCTGAATATCATGAAGCCAAACCAAGATTTATGGAAAGTTACGGCAGAAGTTCTTTTATTAATGAAAGATGTAATCGAAGAATCTCATCCGGATATTGTTCTTGTACATGGAGACACAACAACATCTATGGCTGCTGCACTTTCGTCATTTTACGCAAGAATTCCAGTAGGACATGTAGAAGCAGGTCTTAGAACTTTTGACAAATATTATCCGTTCCCTGAAGAAATAAACAGAGTTTTTGCGGATGCAGTTTGTTCTTATCATTTTGCACCGACAGAAACAAGTATAGAAAACCTAAAAAAATCAGCTATTGCTGACACTCATATTTATAAAACAGGCAACACAGTAATTGATGCACTTCTTCATACTGTTGAAAATAACAAAGCAGATTTGAGTTATATAGGGTTGAATCCTGATTTAAAAACAATACTTTTAACTTCACACAGAAGAGAAAATTTTGGAGAACCGATAAAAAATATCTGTAAAGCAGTACTTGAACTTGTAGAAAAAAATAAAGATATACAGGTTGTTTATCCTGTACATTTAAACCCTAATGTTCAAAAGCCTGTTTATGAACTTTTGGATAAAAAAGAAAGAATTCATCTGATTGAACCTATGGAATATGCTCCTTTTTCAACATTGATGAAAGAATCTCATTTAATTATGACTGATTCAGGTGGAGTCCAAGAAGAAGCACCCTCACTAGGTAAGCCTGTCTTGGTTCTTCGTACTACCACAGAAAGACCTGAAGCCGTAGAATACGGAACAGTAAAACTCGTTGGAACAAATAAAGATGATATAGTTTCAGAAGTGCAAAAACTTTTAGACAATGAAGAAGAATATAAAAAAATGTCTGAAGCAATCAACCCTTATGGAGACGGGCTTGCAAGCCAGAGAATTGTGGAAATTATAAAAAAAGAATTCTCTTCCAAACTTGACTGATTGACAGATTACCACTGAATAATCACAACACCTGAATGCCCGTTTGAGGCTCTGGCACTTATGTTTTTATTGTTTTCATCAAACAAGCCGCCTTGACCGTATTTGGCTGATTTAGGTATATCATATAAATAATGATACTTTTCCGGTATGTGATATTGAATAGTCTCGACAATTCCTCCGGCAGGTGTCATTCTTGTCGACTTAGAACCTCCTGCTGCTTTTATTTTTAGGGCATCAACAGTTGTACAAGAACCATCTTTTGCATCGATAAACTTGTTATCGTCATCTACATAAGTGCCTTTTCCACCTTTGCCTATATTTATAACAATTACCGGTTCTGAAATAGGCTTATGCTTTGATATTATTTGACCGGATTTGCCGCTTCCGTAAGGAGTTGCGCCACCACCTCCGCCAATAGCAAGGACAAAGAATCCTGCATTAATTTTAGGGCGTGAAAAAATACAACTGTTTGAAATTGTTGTTCTTACAAGCCTTTTTTCACCGTTATTAATCTTATAAAGCTTTGCAACATGTCTGCCCTGATTATCAAGACTGCACACAAAACGTCCTCTTGCATATTTTGAAGCATGAGCAATATAGTGATTTAAAAAAACAGGTTTTAACACAATTTTAAAAAGAGATATTAATAATGCTAAAGAAAAGATTATTATCAATGCTGTTTTAATTTTTTGTTTAGACATGAATCACCCGCTCAAAGTACAATCATTCTAATATTTTTCATTTGTATTTGCAAGATAATAGTTTATGTTGATATAATTAACCTTGTACATAAAAATGGAGAATATTATGACACAAGTAAGAGCAAGCCACCTTCTTGTTAAAACAGAAGAAGAAGCAAAATCACTCAGAGAAGAAATCATTAACGGCAAAAAATTCGAAGATGTTGCAGCAGAAGTTTCTATGTGCCCATCAGGTGCAAACGGCGGAGACCTTGGCTTTTTTGGAAAAGGTGTAATGGTTAAAGAATTCGAAGATGCTGCTTTTTCCATGAATGTAGGTGATTTGTCAGAACCTATCCAAACTCAATTCGGCTGGCACCTGCTTTATTTAACAGACAAACAAGACTAATTAATATGCTTAAAAAATTAAGAGAAATTTTATTAAAAAAAGACATTGATTATCTTCTTATAAATACAACAGATGAGTTTCTTGTTGAATATAATGAACTTTCAAACTGTGCAAGATATTTTGTAACAGGTTTTTCAGGTTCAACAGGTGATGCATTGATATCAAAAAATAAACTATGGTTGTTTGTTGACGGAAGATATCATCAGCAGGCTGATAATGAAGTAGACCACAACACAACAGAAGTCGTTAAACTTCAATTAGGTCAATCTTTCTTAAATGAATTATCCGAAAGAATTGAAGCCGGAAGCAAAATCGGTGTAGTTTCAAAAAAAATTTCTCTTAATTTTTATAAATTATTAAAAACAAAATTGTCAAAAAAGCAATGTAAAATTACTTCACTTGATGAAGATCCGGTTGAATCAATACAACAACTTACAACAAGCGATAATGGAAAAGCAGTAGAAAAAATTGATATTGAAATTTCAGGAATCAGTGCAGATGAAAAATTCAAAATGCTGTCCAAAAAACTCAAAAAAAGAGAAGCATATTTCGACTCAAACCTTGAAAATATTGCATATTTAACTAATTGCAGACAATACAAAACGCCTTTTTCATCTGTTTTCAAAGCCAAAGCTGTTATTACAAAAGAAAAAGCAATTATATTTAGTAATGAAAAATTGGCTGACAATATAGGTAAGTTTTTTGAAGTTCGACCGTTATCCGAATTTGACAAAGCATTCAAATCGTACACAATAGTACTTTTTAATCCCTCAACAATAAACTATTATGATTATAAACTGATAAAATCAAAAGCTCTTGAAGCCCGCAAAGATTTCCTTAAAGAGATGAAATCAGTAAAAAATAATAAAGAAATAGCTCATTTTAAAAAGAATTTCATAAGAACAGACAATGTAGTAAATAAAGCTTTTGAATTAATCAAGACAAAAAACAACCTTTCTGAAAAAAGCTTGTCAGATAACGTTGAAAAAGAATTTAAAAACCAGGGTGCAAAACAGTTGAGTTTCAAAACTATTCTTGCTTCCGGAAAAAATTCTTCAATCATACATTATTCACACCCTGATGAAAATGTAAAAATACAAAACGGTGACTTTATTCTTCTGGACTGTGGAGGATATTTTGAAGGTGGTTATTCAACGGACATAACAAGAACTTTTGTAAAAGGCACCCCCTGTGAACTACAAAAAAGAGTATACACCACAGTTATGCGGATGTTTCTTAACGCATACAATTACAAAGTTACAAACAAAACCACAGGCCATACATTGGATAGAGTTGCAAGAAAAATTCACAAACAATCAGGACTGAAAGATTTCAATTTCAATCACGGACTTGGTCACGGAGTTGGAATAAGTGTGCATGAAAATCCACCGACAATTTCTTCTGGAGTTTTTGGAAAACGTGTATTAAAAGAAAATATGGTATTTACAATTGAACCAGGTTTATACAAACCCGGTTTTGGAGGTGTAAGACTGGAAAATACCGTATATTTAACAAAAGAAAAGGGACAACTAAAAATAAAATCATTTTCACATGTTCCTTTTCAAGAACAAGCAATCGATTACAGCCTTCTGAATAAACAGGAGCAACAATGGCTAAATGAATGGCAGGCAGGGAAATAATGGAAGAAATAACAAGTGTTTCAAATTCTAAAATTAAAGAAACGGCAAAACTCCATCAAAAAAAATATAGAAATGAAACCGGACTTTTTTTGCTTGAAGGTCATAAACCTATTTTAGAAGCTTTTCTTGCAGGTATAGAAATAAAAACAGTTTTCACAACAGAAAAACACATAGAAAAATTTGATTTTATAAAAGAAAAAATCATTCTTGTTTCTCAGGCTGTTTTAGAAAAGCTTTCCACAACTGAAAGCATGCCGGAAGCAGCAGCTATTGCAACACAAATAAAATACTCGAAAGATATCCTTAAAAATAAGAAAAGAATTCTTCTTGTTGAAAATATAAAAGATGCAGGAAATCTGGGAACACTGATAAGATCAGCATGTGCATTTTCCATGGACGGAATAATTCTTTGCGGCGAAACGGTTGATATTTACAATCCAAAAGTTATACGTTCAACAGTCGGAGCCTTGTTTAAACTTCCGATAATTAAATTATCTCTGGATGAAACAAAAGAATTTTTTAAAAATTCAAAACTCATTGCAACAGTGGTTAACTATAAAGATACAATTCACCCTGAAAAAATTAGTTACAAAGAGCCGTTTATTCTGATGTTAGGGTCAGAGGCTAACGGGTTAACCAAAGAAGCAATAAATTTATCTGACATAAAAACAACCATTCCTATATCCTCAACCACAGAATCTTTAAATCTAAGCACAGCTGGTTCTATTCTCTTGTATATAAGTTCAAGATAATCAATCAGAACTCAAATCAGCAGCAGCGTATGTTTCAAATTTTTCGAGAAATTGTTTGCGAGGCAGAACAATTTCCTTATCTTTATTAGGTTCAACAAGATACACAGAATCTTTTGTTATTTTTGTTACAGCATAAGCATGTGCATTGCTTAATCCGAGAGCTTTCTCTTCGGAACTAAGCTCAGTGTCAACAGAATCCTGCGGTGTTGCAACTGTCACCATCATATCAGTTGAGTCCATTTTCTCCTGAAGATGATTCAATACACTATCTGTAATCGGTGTACACATACCCCACATAATGTTAGTTTCATTTTCCTTACCTGTAAGTACATTTATTGCTTCATAAACCGGAGCTCCATCAACAATTACATGTTTCTCTTCCGCACGGTATTTTTCATATCCTAATAAAAAAGCAGTAAAATCAGGATCACCGGTACCAAGTCTTCCCATAGCTTTTTCTATCTCATCTTTTGCAAAAGTATATTCTTTTTTTGCACCGCTAAGTTTCACTGTCACAGTTCCATTTTGCTCATTATAAAATAATGTTTCAGATAAAAGCTTTCTACCTTTTTCAGTTGTTGAAAGGCTTTTTATAGTACTGGCAAGATAACAGGTTCCTGCATACCCCTGTTTAAAAGAAGTATCAATTTTACCGTTCAATAATTTTTCATTAAACTTTTCATTTAAACCGGATTCCATGTTCTTTTTATATTCAATAATTTTTCCATTTGAAGCATATTTTGTGTAAATAAATACATTACCCTCAGAATCATAAACACTTCTTTCCTGTAATTTTCTATTTATTGAATTATAGATTTCTTGTCTTGTCCGTTGACCTTTTGAATTAAAACGTTCAAGAACCAAGCTACCGTTTTCAAGTTGTGACTGCTTTGAGATAACAGATTTACCGTCTTTTGCAAATTTTTGCTCTTCTATAACAAAACTTGAATATACATCAGCATAAAGACCTTTTGAATAAACAGTCCCGTCTTTTCTGTAAACAGTAGTTTCATAACGTTTGCCGCTGTCTGTTTTAACAGGAACGGTATGTTCTTTTAAAGATCCGTTTTTTCTATATACAACAATTTCCTCCGGTTCACCCATATACATTTTCATTTCAGTTAAGCCATTTTTTTCATAAAACTTTTTCGAAACAGGTTGGTTATTACCATTATCATATACAGTTTCGCCAATAATTTCTCCGGTTTCAGGGTTAAGTTCACTCGATTTTTTTATCCCAAAAGGAGCATTTTCATAAAAAACATCCTGGACAATAATTTTACCATCGCTATTTTGTGTTTCAGCTTTTTCAACAATATTCGTACCAGGTTTTATATATTCAACATATGTATCTCCATAAGAATATACAGTCCTTCTTGAAACTAAAGAATCATCTTTGCTTCTGTAAGTCAAAAACACAGGATTTCCGTTTTCATCTTTTGATTCCTTTGTATAAATTTTATCTTTGTCTTTGTCAGCTGATGTAATTTCAACATTAAGCCCTTCCTCCTCATTAAATTCGGAAGAAAACATTCTCTGTGCAGAAACAGAATTCTGCACAGCAGAAGAATTATTGTTCAAAGATATTAAAGTATTTATATTATCCACCTTCATATAACTTTGTATCGGCAAGAAATGTATAAAATTTATATAATTAAATACTAATTGTAACAAATATTAATAAGAATTACTTCTATATGGCTATTTTATAGAATTTTATAACATTAAAGTTTGTTTTTTTGCTACAATAATGCTGTAAATTTGAAATAATATTTAAGGGGTATAGAGAGGCATAAAAATGAAAAACAAGAAATTAATGTTTTGGATGATTATTGCACTGGTTATTGCTGCTGTATTTATAATCATCAAAAAGCCGACAAAACTTGGTCTCGACCTTGTTGGAGGCTCAAGAATTGTGCTTGAGGCACAAACAACTGACACTATTGCAAAAATCACACCCGATATGATGAACAGCTTGCAATTTGCTATTGAAAACAGAGTTAATGCTCTGGGTGTTGCTGAAACTGTTGTTCAACAAACAGGTGAAAAAAGATTGCTGGTAGAAATCCCAAATATCTCAGATCCAGCTAAAGCAAAAGAATTCTTAGGTGAAACAGCAGAACTGGAATTTAAAAAACCTTTAGATAATTCTGACGGAGCAACAGGCTGGGTTACAACAGGTCTGACAGGCAAGGATGTCAAAAAAGCATTAATTTCAACAAATCCGGGAGGACAATGGGTAGTTTCTCTTGAATTTAATGATAAAGGTACCAAAAAATTTGGAAAACTAACACAAGAACTTGTAGGCAAACCAATGGCAATCTTTTTCAACGGAGATTTGCAATCTGCACCGGTAATACAAGAGCCTATTCTTGGCGGTCATGCACAAATCTCAGGCGGAGATTCAGGATTTGCATATGAAGAAGCAAAGAAAATGGTAGACCTTCTGAATGCAGGTGCATTGCCTGTTCCTGCAAAAATCATAGAAGAAAGTCTTGTCGGTCCAACGCTTGGAGCAGACAGTATAGCCAAAAGTAAAACAGCAGGTATCATCGGTATAGGGATTGTTATGCTTTTCATGCTTTTATATTACCGTTTGCCAGGTTTTATTGCTGATATTGCATTGATAATTTATTCAATTCTTGTATTTGCAGTATTCAAGATAGTACCTGTAACACTCACACTTGCAGGCATTGCAGGTTTTATTTTAAGTATAGGTATGGCAGTAGATGCGAACATTCTTATCTTTGAAAGAACAAAAGAAGAATTAAAAGCAGGAAGAACGCTATTTACCGCTATTAATGCAGGCTTTGACAGAGCTTTCACAAGTATTTTTGACTCAAACATGACAACGATAATTACCTGTGTAATTTTATATTTCTTAGGAACAAGTATTATCAAAGGTTTCGCTTTGACACTGGTAATAGGTGTATTAATAAGCATGTTCACCGCAATTACCGTAACAAAAAACTTTATGCACCTTCTTTTCGGAGCCGGACAACTTAAACATCCCGGCTGGTTTGGTATCAAACAGTCTGAAATAGGAAAAGCTTATGAAGCAACAGAAACTAAAAAGGAAAAAGCCAAATTCGGTATTCTTGATTAGAAGGAAATTAATAAATAAAATTTTAAGGAGACAAATATAATGAGTGAAACAGTATTACATCAACATAAATTTATTGATGTCGTTAAATATAGATGGATATGGTTCGGCTTGTCATTATTGCTGGTTGTACCCGGTTTGGTCGCTATGATTTATTCTATGGTTACATATCCAACACACTTCCCTGTAAAAGTTGGCATCGATTTCACAGGCGGTACAATTACACAATATTCCGTTTCAAAAGATGTTTCTAACGACGAAGTTGAATCTATAAGAAATAATTTAATCAAAGCAGGCATTGAAAATCCTGTTATTCAGGTATTAAAAGCTAATAACGCAATATCTAAAGCAGAAAATATAAAACCGACTACTGTTGTCTCTGTAAAAACAGCTTTTAAAAGCAACGATATAAAATCAGAACAAAAAATCGGTGATATAATCAGAAAAGACTACCCTGATGCCTCCCTTGTTCAGGTTAGTTCTATCGGTCCTTCTCTGGGTAAAGAATTGTTCACAAACTCTCTTTATGCACTTGCTCTTGCATTTCTGGGTATTGTTGTCTACCTTTCATTCCGATTCCAGGTCGATTATGCTGTAATTGCTTTAATATCACTAGCACACGATGCACTGTTCGTGCTTGGCTTTTTCTCTATTTTAGGAATCTTCTTTGATGTACACATTGATGCATTATTTATAACTGCTGTTCTTACGGTAATTGGTTTTTCAAACCATGATACAATTGTTGTTTTTGACAGAATCAGAGAAAATTGCAGATTCCTTGCCAAAAAAGCAACCTTCCCTGAAATTGTTAACGCAAGTGTAAATCAAACACTGGCAAGAAGTATCAATACTTCTTTAACAACATTAATTACACTTACTGCTTTATATATTTTCGGCGGAGAAACAACAAAAGAATTCGTACTTGCAATGATTGTCGGTATTGCAATCGGTACTTATTCAAGTATATTCTTTGCATCTACACTTCTTGACTGGTGGAGAGAAAGACAGGAAGCCCCTAAAAATTCTACACCTCTTAAAAATGACACAGCTAAATCATTGAAGGTATAAAAATGGAACAAGAAAAAGCTCTTGCACAATTTGTTTCAGAACTAAGGGAAAAATTAGGTTTATCTCAGACGGGGCTGGCTAAAAAGTCAGCTCTGCCATTAAAAACCATTGAAGAGATTGAATCAGGTCAGGAGTTGTTTCTTGCCTCAACCATTCGACAGAAACTCGCTAACGGCTTAAAACTAAAGCCTGCTGACATAAAAAAATACGAAAAACACCCTAATTTATCACTATTACCAGATAATGAGGCAACCTTATTTATAAAAAATCAAATTCTTGCTAATGATATTGAAGATTTAGAATGTCCGGTATGTGGTTCAAAACTAATAACAAGAATAGCAAAAATGTATGACCTTGAAGATAATTTGATACTTGTTCCAAAAGCAAGATGCACGAAATGTCCGTTCCAAATTAAAGGTTGAGATTTTTTACAAATGCAATTGCTTCTTCTTTTGTATTTACAATTGAAGAAATCTGAGCCTCTTCGAGTTCTTTTATTATCTCACCAAGCCTTTTCGACGGACCTATTTCTAAAATAGACATAATCTCTTTTCCGTCTAAAAGCTTAGGCAAAGGTGCTAAACGATTTTTTTGTTTTAAATACCCCTTTAAAAGCATATCAAGACCATTAATATTTTTAGACACCATTTCACTTGTAATGTCTTCTCCCAATGCTGACATCCTATCAGCATAAGCAAGTGCAATTAAATCAATAGTCTCATCTTCCATTTTTCGATAAAAACGCATATAAGCTTTTTCTCCCGCATCCTCCGATGTAACAACACCGGCAGGATATATATGATTTTTTATGAGCTTTTGAATATATGCAATCTGTTTTTTGGAAAATTTAAGTTCCTTTAATGTATGAGCAATAATTTTTGCCCCTTCACTGTCATGCATAATAAACCTGTGTCGTCCTGTTTCAGAATCTATCTGCCAAGTTGACGGTTTGCCGACATCATGTAAAAAAGCAGACAGTTTTAAATAAGCCAGCCTTTTTTGACCTCCAAAAACTTCTTCATCCAGATGTTTTTTGACTTCATTATCAGATAGTTCATAAAAACATTGAATCTGACGCACAGTTTCAATGGAATGATTAAACAAATCCAAATGATGATGAGAGTTTTTGGGTACTTTTTTTATTTCTTTAACTTCAGGAAAAATCATCTCAAGAAGGTTATACTTATCCAATGAATACAATGTCTGAATTATATTTTCTCCACTGAATAACTTCATAAGTTCTGCATTAATGCGTTCTTTGGCAGTGTTTTTAAGCAAATTTGCATAATTTAAAATTATATTCTCTAACTTTTTAGAAAAATGAAAGCCCAGCTCGCTTTGAAAGCGAAAAGCCCTGAATAATCTAATAGGGTCATCTTTTATATTAAATTCCGAAACTTCCCGAATAATTGAATTTTTAAGGTCTAATAGACCGTTTGTGACATCTATGATAGAAGAATTATTTATATCATAAGCAATAGCATTCATTGTAAAATCACGTCTGTATAAATCATCTTCAATCGAACTACCAACACAATCTGCAATATCCACATAATGTGTCTTATCAGCAAAAACTACTCTGTATATTTTGTTCTCTTCATCCAATGGCACAAAATATCCGCTTATTTCATCTGAGATTTTTTTTGCAAGAATCTCAGAAAAACCTTTTTCTGTGACAAAATCCAAATCGCAACTTTCTCTGTCTAAAAGGCAATCTCTCAAATACCCGCCCACAAGATAAACATCTTTGCCGTGAAAAAAAGGTTTGAGCATGGTCAAAATTTCATTTTTTTCAATTACAGATTTTATTTCATTCATTCTCTAACTCATAAATTATATTTGACAGTGCTGCAATCACAGCAGTTTCTGCTCTTAAAATCATTTTACCCAGAGATACCCTATACACACAACTCTTTTCTAAAAATTTTAATTCTCTTGCACTAAAACCACCCTCTGGACCAATGATAACAAGTATCTTTTGTATCTTGTCTATTTTCAGACGTCTAAGACATGCTTTAAGCGAATAATTATCTTCTCGCTCAACACATGCTATTTTAATATCAAAATCATCACTTCTTAACAGTTGTTCAAGCATGCTTTTTTCGGTAATAATAGGAAAATCTGTCCTTTCACATTGTTTTACTGCTTCATTGGCAATTTTTTGCCACTTTGATATCTTTGAATCTATTACAGATTCTTTAATTACACAATTATCACTTACAAAAGGAATAATTCCTTTTACGCCCAGCTCTGTTGCTTTTTGTATAACCATATTTTGGGCATCTGATTTCAGAACACTCTGAGCAAGAAATAAATTTAAATCCAAACAGTGCTTTGATTTTGACATATCCACAACTTTAGTTGTAATAGATTTATTATCAATGTTTTTTATAAATACAGTATATTGAGTTTGATTCTCATCAACAAGTACAAGCTTTTCACCGACTTTTGCTCGCAAGACTTTTACAATATGATGAAAGTTTTCTTTATCTGAAATAGTTATCATATCTGAATTTATGTCGTTAGTAGTAATAAAAAAGTGCGGCATTATTATATTTTCCCCTTTTTTCTACACCATTTAGATGATTTATCATACTTAAGTATAATACCAGCAAAATCTTTTAATAACAAGCATTTCAGGCACTTTTTTATCTGAAAAACGTCAAAAGTTATACTAAAGTATGAAATAGAAAGTTCGATATATGGAGTGTTCACAAAGTTAGCAAAAAGAGAGAAAGAGAGAGAAGAACATGGGTTTATACGTAAACACAAACATTAACTCTTTGATTGCACAGAGAAGTTTAAACGGAGCAAACAGCGGTTTGCAAAGTGCAATCAAAAGACTATCAACAGGTTACAGAGTTAACCAGGCCGGTGACGATGCAGCAGGTCTTTGTGTAGCTCAAGGTTTGGAAACACAAATCAGAGGTAACAAAAGAGCACTGCTCAACATCCAAGACGGTTTGAACATGATGTACATCGCAGAAGGTGGTATGTCAGGTGTAACAGAAGATTTACAGAGAATCAGAGAACTTTGCATCCAGGCTGCCAACGGTGTATATAGTGAAGCTCAACAACAAACATTGTTCAACGAAGTTGATGAAAGACTTGCTGACATCGATGTAATCGCAAACACCACAATCTTTAACGGATTGAACCTAGCAAACGGAACAATCCAAAAGAATGTAACATTACAAACAGGTTGCGGTTCCGATTCTGCAAACAACTCTATCGACATTACGGGAGCATTGACTGACCTTAACGTATCAGCCCTTGGTGTTACTTCTACACTAAATGGCCAATCAACGGGTGATGAAATCAGGGCTTACATAGAAAAACTGGATGATGCAATTAACAAAATTGCAGAAAACAGATCTATGTTAGGTGCTTTCCAAAACAGACTGCAATCAGCATCAGACAACCTGACTGTTATGAACGAAAACTATGAACAGTCAAAATCACAGATCATGGATGCCGATATGGCGGAAGAAAGTGCAAACATGGTTAAATATCAGGTATTGCAACAAACTTCAGCAGCAATGCTTTCACAAGCAAACAACATACCGTCTATCGCATTACAACTCCTCGGACAATAATCTAAGGCACCAATATAAATCCCCAATTATTAAAAATTTACGTATAAAAAGACTCAATGTCTCTCTAGCGTCGATTGCGTATGCAATCGACGCCTCTCTAATGTTTTAAGAATTATTCGAAGCTTTCATCATAAACAACTACACGATTTCTTCCCCTGTGTTTTGCTTCATAAAGAGCTATATCTGCACACTGGTGAAGTTTTTCAGGCATATCCATACTTTCATCAAATTCGCTGACACCTATGCTGATTGTAACTTTTAAAGTATCTGCTCCGAAAATCTGGTCATCAGATATATTAACATCAGACGATTCCACTGCTTTCCTTAACCTTTGAGCAACAAAAACAGCTTCTCTAATCTTTGTATCAGGAAGCAAAATGCAAAACTCTTCTCCTCCATAACGTGAAGCAATATCATATTCACGCAGCTCCTGAACTATAATTTTTGAAACACTCTTTAAGACACAATCACCGGCAGAATGCCCCCAGGTATCATTCACTTTTTTAAAGTAATCAATATCAAGCATAATACAACAAAGAGGTTTTTTATTTCTTTTTGCATTAGCAATTTCTTGTTTCAAACGCACTTCAAACTGACGTCTATTATTTAATCCTGTCAAAGCATCGAGCGTTGCATATTTCAAAACCTCTGCATACGCATTTGCTCTCTGGGTTGTTATAGAAGCTTGTGCAGAAAGTTGTGACAAATATTCAATATCTGTTTTTGAAAGCTTATCAATATTACTGCTTGCGGCTATTACACCTACCGTATGTTCATCATTTCTTATGGCAAAAAGACCGGTTTTACCATCTTTTGACACAATATAGGCTTTTTTGTCATTAAATTTCTTCAACATATCAAGAACTCTTGAGTCCTGACAATCTAGTGGCCAAAAAAGTTCAAACTCATTATTACTGTTTTTTGTAAAAATATAAATCAAATGCTCAGAAATAAATCGGTCTATCAGTTCTCCTATAATCGGTAAAATATAATCCAGCTCAAATTGATTTTCGATAAGTTTAGCAATGCTTTTCATAACATTTTGGAATTTTATATTATTACAAAGATGTTGATTCAAAATTTTATTAGCAACACAAGAACTTATCTGAGACATTGCAATTCTGAGAGAAATCAAAAACTCCCCGTTTTTTACCGATTCAGAAACCTTGTCAAAATTAATTTCAATTACCCCTATAAGTTTTTTTTCGTTCACAACAGAAAAATACAAAAGATTTTTTGAATCTTGAAGTGTTTCAGAAAAAATATTCTCAGCCTTATTCTTTGAAGTAAAATGAAGAAATTTGTTATTCAAAACAAACCCCTTTTCGGGACGGCTTCTCAAAAGGTTAAAAATTTTATCAACAGTTTCCTGCTGTTGATTTTTATCTATAATTATCCAATTTTTAACAAAATCTCTCAGGGTAGAGGTATTTTCATCTTTCACAAAAATTTGGAAATTGTTTACTCTGAAATATTTTTCAAAGATTATCTTTAAAGCATTCAACAAATCCTGAGAATCACTAACAGAAGCGAGTGTATTAGAGACCTCCCAAAGAAAGTTCAACTCTGTTTTACAGGTCTTTGTCATATCTTCCATTATATAAGGTATCCTCTTCATATTCTTCAAATATTTTCTTAGCCGTGCATTTTGCCAGACTTTTTTTCAAAAATTTGTCAGCTTCTTCCGAATCAACCACAACTTTGCCATTCACATAAGTAAGATGGTTTATACCCAAGGGATCATTTTCATTTTCTATTACATCTGTTTCAATGTGAGGAGTTTTCATTCCCTCTTTAATTTGAGATTCCGGAGCGATGCCTCTTTGAGTTGTTTCCATTTCTTTATTGATTGTTGATTTTTCAATTACGGTAGAATAAATGCCAAAAATATACTTTGAAATATAAGGATCTTGCTGTGTATTTGACAGAAGCAGCGCCTTTTCGAGTTCCTCCTGGGACTCTCTGAGTTTCCCAAGTTTTTTTAACAATATTGCAAGATTGTAATGTGCATCAAAAGCCATTGGTGCTTCTTCAATAGCACGACAATAGCTAAGTCCTGCTTCTTTATAATTACCGAGAATGTGATTTGCTAATGCATAATTATAATTGATATTATAGCTGTGTTTCTTTCTTTTTAAAGCTTTTTTATAAGCTTCGATTGCTTTTTCAAGATACTCATTTGAAGCATGTGATTTTTCACCCATTAACATTGATTTTCCCCGATAGGCAATCCCCATATTATACCAGGCAATGGTTTTGTTCTCTCTGGTACTTTTAACACTGTCAAAAATTAGAGGGATATGAAAAGTAACACGTTTTGTATCAATAATAGTCTGGTATTCTCTGATAGCCTTATCAAAGTCAGATAATTTTTCAGCAGAAATAATACCAAGGTTCATGCGACAAACAATAAATTTTGGATCATATTCAAGAGCCTTTTCATATTCTTCAACCGCAGAATAATAATCTTCATATTTTACATATATATTTCCAAGATTGCATCTTGCAAGTGAATGTTCAGGATACTTATCAAGACCTTTTTTATAAAGATTAATAGCTTTTTCAAGCTTATGCGCCTTATAAGCTTTATCGCCCTGATATACATAATACAAGCCAAAAGCCTTATTCACCTGTTTTACATACCAGCCCCAAAAAACAAAAACAGATAATAAAATAATGACTATAAAAATCCCGAGAATAACTTTAGGGACTGTTTTTTCAAAAAGCTTTTTAAGAAATCTCATATGACTATTTTATACTTCAATTAAGCGAATAAGCAAGTTTTTAATATGTTTTGTCAATAAAACAGCAATGACGAAAGAAAAAAAACGTGATACAATTAACTATATGGAACATTGAAAGATGAATATGGGGACGTTTTGGATTTGACGGGGTGATCGTTTGTATCAAACTGCGGGTCCGAGCGCTGTTCTCGGTTATCAACGAGCAACTTAAATTAAACGC
>JAHALR010000009.1 GCA_018362895.1 Clostridium sp.
ATTTGTGATAATATTTCCAACTGAATCAAAGTCAATATTTTGGGCAGTTACTGTTCCATTTGTTGTTATATCTGAGCCGGAATTTATTACAGCACCAATTGCAGCATCTATATCAGATGTAATTATATTTCCATTTGTTGTGGTTAGTAACACACTGCCTTCTGTTGAGGTGATTTTATCATTTGCTTCTATGCTGTTTTGTGCTGTGATTGTTACATTATTTGTTCCAGTGATTTCATTAGTTGTTATATTTCCTGTTGATGAAAAAGTAACATCCTCGCCCGTAACAAGACTATTAGCTGTGATATCTTTCTGAGAATCAAATCTAACAGAATCGCCATCGATTACTCCATTTGTGATAATATTTCCAACTGAATCAAAGTCAATATTTTGGGCAGTTACTGTTCCATTTGTTGTTATATCTGAGCCGGAATTTATTACAGCACCTCTGTTGAGGTGATTTTATCCCTTGCTTCTATGCTGTTTTGTGCAGTAATTGTTACATCATTCATTCCTGTGATTTCGTTTGTTATTATATTTCCGTCTGAAAGAAGTTCAACATTATCACCAACAACAGAACCGTCTGTTTGTATTTTAGAATCAGCATCATACAAAATATCTGCTGAAGAAATATTTCCGGTTGTTGTAATTTCACTGCCGGTC
Source organism: Clostridium sp. (assembly GCA_018362895.1). GTDB lineage: Bacteria > Cyanobacteriota > Vampirovibrionia > Gastranaerophilales > Gastranaerophilaceae > Limenecus. Next base: position 664 of record JAHALR010000009.1, read on the forward strand.
AATGTGATATTGTTCTCAGCTGTTATATTATTTGCAGTAATATTTCCAGCTGCGCTGTAATCCACATTTTTAGCAGCAACAGATGAATTTGTGACTATATCCTCAACAGAATTAATACTAATTTCATTTCCGGCTGTAATATTATCCTTTGCAATTACTGAACCTGAAGATCCCGTTGTTTTTATGTTTGCATTATTTAAAGCTGAAATATTTCCTGTATTCAAATTGTTGTCAACACTACCGATATATATATTTTCAGCCTGTGCATTAACTTTTCCGTCACCTTTTGTAAAGATATTAATGAATCTATCTAATAATCCTATATCTTTCTTAGCATTAAGAGTGATTTGTCCGTCAGAATTTAAAACAACATTATCGCCATTTTGGAGAATATTTCTTTGAGATGTAATATTTATGTTTGCCTGATTCTCAGTTCTGATTTCATCATTCAAGATTATGTCATTTTCTGATGCATTGTTTGTAATCTCGATATTACCATTATTCGAAGAAAGTTTTTTCAAAGAAATATCACCACTCGAATTATTTGTCACAACAATTGAACCGTCACCGGTACTATTAACATTTCCGTCAGTTTGGATTAGCATTAAGGACAATATTACCTGATGCTGTGATATTTTTTTGAATTTCTAAATTTTCAGCACTATCGAGTTTTACACTGCCTCCATTTGTTGTCAAATCATTATCAAGATAGATTTTTCCACTTTCTGTTGTTGAAAGATTTATATTTTGACCAGCTTCAATTGTACCAAAATGAATATCCTGAGCATTACTGTTAAGATTAACCGAACCCTGTGCAGCAGAAGCATCCACCTTATTGTCCGGTAGAACCTTTAAATTAATATAGTTATTTGATTTTCCTATATCTCCGGTTACACTAACCAGTCTAACATCTGCTCCGGCAGATATTGCATCACCGACAAAGTTTTGAATAATATCCCTGTTTGCCTCAATGAATATATCTCCGTTATTTGTAGTTGAGATTGTTGTATTGAGTATTACATCACCACCGACAGCACTGTTTATAACATCAATTCCACCGCTTTTTGATAAAACATCTTTTATTGATATATCGCCGGCATTATAATTTTGTATCAATACCTTTCCAGAACCTGAAGATTGAATCAATCCGTCTGATTGTATTATACCGTCATTCGCAACAAGAATAACATTCCCGTTTGCAGTTATATTGTTAGCAATTTCCAAATCCTGTGCACTGTTTAATCTTATATAGCCTGTATCAGTAACAAGGTCATTTGAAACAGTAATTTTTCCGCTTTGTGTGGTTGTAAGATCAATATTATTTTTTGCAGTTATATTATCAGTTACAATATTGCTTTTTACACCATTGATAATAACAGAACCTTCTGCTGCTGAAGCAGCAATTGTTCCACCAGCTGTTAAATCAATAGCATTCGCCTCAGTTCCTGTGCCGGCAGCTTCGCCAATGTCGCCATGTTGAGCTACCAAAATTACATCAGTTACTGCTTCAATAGACTTTTCCAAAGCTCCATTTTGATAAATATTTTTATCAGCTATTACAGAAACTTCATTACCTTTTACCAGACCATTTAAGATTACAGATTTATCTGTTGCTGTTGATTTGAGTATAACATCATCAGTTGCGGTAATATTTCCTAATGCAAGGTCTTTATCAGGACTTTCTACGTAGAATTTCTGTCCTGAACCGCTGACATTTCCGTCTGTTGAAACTTTAATAAACTTGACATCTTCACCGTCAAGCTTACCGACATTCCCTTTGGCATTTAGCATTATATCGCCTGATGAGATAAGCGCTGTTGAATCAAAAGTTTGTTCAATATTACCTTGAGAACCTATCGTAATTGTGCCTTGAGCACCGGAGGTAACAACATCATTCAAAATAACATTCGCATTAAGGGCATTATTTGTTATATTAATATTACCATCAGCTGTTGTAAGTTTTTTCAGAGAAATATCGTTTCTTTCATTATTTGTAACAAGGATATTTCCACTTCCTGTGCTTCCTATATTTCCATCCGTTTGAGAAATACCGTTTTGCGCCTCGAGAATAACATCTCCCTTGGCCTGTATGTTATTTGAAATAACAAGATCTTCCGCACTATCTAACCTAATATAACCGGTATCAGTAATCAGGTCATTTGTTACAGTAATTTTTCCACTTGTTGTTGTAGTCAAATCAATATCATTTTTAGCAGTAATATTGTCTGTTTGAATATTACTTTCTACACCGTTAATAATAACAGAACCCTGTGAAGCCGAAGCTGTAATTCTTCCACCTGCTGACAGGTCGATTGCGTTCGCAGTAACTGTTTCGGTTTTTGGCTCTCCGATATTTCCGTTCAAGGCTGTGAGAGAAACATCCGTTGAAGATTCAATTGCTTTTTCTAAGGTTGAATCCTGTTGAATATTTTTATTTGCAATAATTTCAACATCATTCGCTTTTGCAAGACCATTTAAAATCACAGATGCATCAGCGCCAGAAGCATTTAAATATATTTTACCCTGAGAATTGATTACACCTGTTTTTAAATCTTTTTCCAGACTTTCCACATAAAAATTCTCAGCATCTCCTGAAACATTGCCGTCAGCTGAAACTTTTATTGAATCAATAGAAGAACCTGAATTGCTTCCAACATTACCAAGCGCATTGAGAATTATAGTACCAGATGAAATTAATGATGTTTCATCTGAAGCCTGCTCAATGTTTTCTACTGAATTTAATGTAAGATTTCCACCTGTAATTGTATCTTTTATATTTATATTTCCTGATGAGCCTGTTGTTTTCAAAGATACATTGTCTTTCGCTGAAATACTTCCAAGATTCAAGTCTTTATCAGCAGTTTGTACATATATAGAACCGTTTTCAGCATCAGCTGTAAGAAGTCCGTCTGTGTTTTCAATATTTATTTTTATATTATCTGTATCAGACTTACCTATACTTCCTGTCTTGCTTGAAAGGTGTATAGAATTTTGTGCTGATATGCCTGAGTCAGTTCCTGTTTGTGACAGATTTCTACCCGAATTAATTGTAACAACACCATTTGTGGTATCAGAAGAAAGAGCAGTCAATTTTCCTGTAAGACTGATATCACCTGTTGAATTTTCTGCGGAAATAGTTATATTCCCGTCTGAAGCAGTAACATTTTTCAAAATAATATCACCACTAGCCGCATTTGTAATATTAACATTACCAGTGGCAGAAGACATTTCACCTGCGGTATGCTTAATTCCGGTTTGGGCTTTAAGATTTACATCATTTAATGCTGAAACTTTATTGTTAAGAATAATATTTTTTGAACTATCTATATTAATAGAACCGTTGTCAGCCTGAAGAGTACTGTTAGTTGTAATTTGACCTGCATTTCCGCTTGAAGATAAATTTATGTCACCGGCTGATATAATATTTCCAAAAGTAATGTTTTTATTTACACTGTTTATATTAATTTCGCCTTTAGAAGCAGAAGCCGTAACAATGCCACCAGAAGCAACATCCAGCCTGTTAGGCAAATTGCCCGTTCCACTTGAAGAGCCTATATTTCCGTTTTGGGCAGTAAGATTTATATTACCCGTAGCATTAATTGCAAGATCAAGAGCTTCATCTTGCATAATGCTATCAACAGCATTTATAACAACATTTTGTCCGGAGATTAATCCCGTTGCCGTTAAAGCTCCTGATGCACCTGTGGTCTTAATATTAACGTCACGGCTGGCAGTAATAGTTCCTGTATTAATATCCATATCAGGACTTTCCAGATAAATTCCACGTCCTGTTGAATTTACCTTTCCGCCACTGTTAACTTTAAGTGCACTATCGGCTGCACCGGTATCAAAATTACTGGAAAGATTTATATTATTTCCTGCTTTTAATATAGCTTCAGCACTATTTTGTACGATATAAGTATTTGATTTAACAGTTATGTCACCATTTTGTGCATTAACTTCATCGTTAAACTTTACATTTCCGTTATTCGTTGAACTGGAAATTGTAATATCTCCATTTTGATTGATAACTCTTCCTATATTAGATTCACCAACTGTATTTGTAATATTTATGTTCCCTGAATCTGTATTTATGATAGAAGATCCTGCATTCTGATTAATTCCCGTACCGGAAGCAATATCTATGCCTTTGGAAGCCTGAATTGAAGCTCCGCTATTAATTGTGAGTTTATTGGAATCAGTTCTGACATTATCAGATTTTATTGAAACTTTACCTGTACTGTTAATATTATTGATATTTACAACACCCTTGCCTTGACCTGAAGAAGCACCTGCATTGATTATATTAATATTGCCTATGCCATCGCCGGTACCGGTTGTCGTCAAGGTAGAATTTGACTGCTGGTTTATTCCATTCGCACCTTTTATTTCAATATAATTTTTTGCTGTCAAATTTTTATCAAGGTTAAAAAGTCCATTGCTATCAATATAGATGCTTCCGTCTGAAGCAGTAATGCCATCAGACTTTTCAATAATAACAGTTTTGTCCGAAGCAAGCCCTATATCTTTTCCAAAAACAATTTCACTGTCATCAGTAAGTTTCAAGTCACTACCGATAGCTTTCAAATAAACACTACCTTCAGCAGCTTTCGCCGAAATGGGACTTTGGGTTTGCATGGTAATAAATCTTGTATCTGTACCTATCGAACCCTCAATTGACTCTAATGAAACATTTCCACCGGCAATAATAGCTTTTTCAATACTCTCATTTTGAACAATATCGTTCTGGGCAGAAATCGAAACCTTTCCTGAATTTGTTGTATAAACTCCATTCAGGTTTATTTTACCCGAATCATCCGATGCAACCGCAGAATTTGTTACTTCTATATCTGAGCCGTTATTTGTAATAGTTGTTGTATTTATATTACCTGAATCAGTATTGTCTAATTTAATTGAGCCGGAAGTATTATTAATCAAAGAAGAAGAATCACCCTGATTAATACCTTCTTTTGCTGTAATTTGCATTCCGCCTGATGAAGTTATATTACTGTTAATATCAATATCTTTTACAGAATTTATAGTGATTTTTTCTCCCGAAACAGAATCATTAAACGTAATATTTCCACCAGGGACCGGCACTGAAGAAGCTGTCGTACTTAATGAAATGTTATTTTTTGCTTGAACTGAGCCAAAAGTAACATCCTTATCGGGACTTGAAACATTTATATTTCCGCCAATAAGAGACACAGTACCTTCAGAATTTAAGGCAATGCTTTGTTCTTGAGTAGTCTCACCTGCTAACTTTCCTATGTCTCCATTTTCAGATGTAACAAGATTAATATCACCTTTTGCATCAAGTGATTTTCCTGAAATTGTCTGTGTAATATCGCCATTGGCTGAAATGTTTATTCCGCCTTCTGTACTTTGAACAAGATTATTTAATGTCACAGAATCTGCATCTATTTGAATACCATTCTTAGCAGTAATTGAGTTCAAATTCGCAAGATTAGCCGCTGAAATTTTTACTGATTCTGAAGAGTTAACTCCATTTGCGGTAATAGAGCCTGTTTGAACAATATTATTCTGAGAAGAAATATCAACATAACCGTTGTCCGCCTGAAGATTTCCATTAATGTTGACATTTCCTGCAAGCTCAGGATCAGTTGTTTCATCAATAGCATTTTTAATTACAATATTACCGTTTGCATTTGTTATATTGCTGATTGAAATATCACCTTTGCCCTGATTTATAATATTTGCATCTGCTCCGGCACCGTTTATAGATATAGTCGAGCCGTTTTGTTGTAATATTCCGCCTTTAGACAGAACTGTGACATCTTTTACAGAAGAAATATTTTGTTTTAATGTTACACTTCCTTCTTCTGCTTTATTATCAATCGTTATTTCACCATTTGAAGAACTAACATTACCAACAATCAGATCACCCTGAGTATTGTTTGTCATTGAAATATTGCCGTTTGCAGTAGAAGAAATATAAGAAGAATCAGTTTGTTCAATACCTGCATTTGACGAGATATTTATGTCTCCTGTGGCTTCAAGCCTTTGAGAAATTGTAAGCTTTTCACCTTCCGCTTGATTTTCGATATTAATATCACCATCATAATTCGTAATATTACCAACATTAATAGCACCAGATGCACCATTATTAATATCAATGTTACCTGAACCTGTGCTTGTAATAGAACCGGATTGCTGATTTATTCCTTCTTCCGCACGGAGATTAATTTCACCGCCCACTTCAATATTATCTTTTATAGAAATATCTTTTTTACTTTGAGCATCAAGAGTAGAAACACCTGATATATTTCCGAGTGTCAATGTTGAATTATTACTGTTTAGATGAGAAATTCCCCTGACAGAAGATATATCAACAGCCCCGTCAACGTCCAGATTTAATGCTTGTGATTGTGAACCGATACTCATCGAAGGACCATACGTTCTTATACTAAGAGTTCCCCCGTTTTTTGTCTGTAAGGCATCAAATGTATCATCTGCTTGCAAAATATTACCTGAAGTGCTTGATACATTAATACTTCCATCTTCTGCCGTTACCGTATTTTGGAAAGTCAAATCCGAATTTGTTGCAGCTTTAATTTCTATATTTCCATTTTTATTTATAACCCTTCCTAACTTTGCTGCACCATCAATGTTAATTGTTCCACCATCTGTACTCGTTGTGACAGTATCTTTTGTCTGATTATAGATGTCAGCTTTTATATTTATATTTTTTCCGGCAGTAACATCAGCCTCTTGTGCAATATTAGCCATAGCTTTGATATTTACATTTCCAAGAGCGGTAACATCCTGTTCAATAAGAACTGTCCCCGTACCGGACTGAGCAGCATCATTTCCTATATTAACATCACCGTTTGCATATATTTTTGAACCTGAAGTTATTACACCAATATCCCCGACCTTTGGTGTATCTATTGTAATATCACCTGATGACTGAATTATATGGGCAGAACCATCGCTTACACCACTGGTGTTTACACTATTCGCTACTATACTGATATTTCCAGCACCTTCAGTCATATAAGCCGAGTCAACTATTCCACTCTCATTTACAATATCGCTCATTTTAAAGCCTTGAAGTCTGGATTTATCAAATCCGTTTTCATTGAATCCGGCAACAATATCTGCATTTTTATTTATTGTAACAGAGCGACCGTCAGCTATATTTATAGAGTCTTTCGCAAAAATTTTACCATCAATTCTTGTTGAAGAACTTGTGCTGTTAGACAACAAAGAAGTTATATCCGACAAATTTGTAGTTCCAAGAACCCTGTTATAGTCAGTAAGAGAAGGAGTTATAGTTTGAAGGCTGCCAACATTCATAATACCTGAAGATCCGACAATTAATCCACCAGGAGAAACAAAAATCACATCACCGCCAATATTCCCACCTTTTAGCGCATTAAATATACCGTATATGCTAACCTGATTGTTAACCATATTGACGTACCTGTTAGCACCTTCAGCAAATATCAAATTTGCAGTACCGCCTTGACCAACCTGAAACTGGTCAAAATGATGAAAGCCTGTGCCATTGTTTATCGTACCGCCTGTAATATTTGTATTATTGGATGTTCCCCCTTCAATTTGAGTACCATAATTGCCTCCGGGAGTAATATTGTTATTTGCGTAGGACTGCTGTACTCCAAAGAGAAAAACAGTAAATGATAATGCCAAAGATTTTTTAAAAAGTTCCAAAAAATCCACATCATTATTTTGCACTTTATTTGTCTTTTTCATACAAAGCCCCTAGACTAACCTATTAGTATAATCATAACCCAATTTATATATACAGTAAATAATTTGTCTCATTTCATAAAGTTATTTATACATTTTATTGACTTTGTATTTTAACATCATATATATTTATTATTACGTAGGAATTGAGTTAGGATGAAGAAACTATTATTCTTAATAAGCGTTTGTTTATTAAGTCAGAACTTTACCATAGCATCAGAAAATTTAGGGGATAATGTTAGTAATGTACCGCCGGTACCATTACAGTCTAAAAAAAACATAATTGCCCCTGTTCCTAACAACCCTGCTCCGATTGCAACTTTTGCATCAGCAGAAAGTTCAACAGTTCCCGTTCCCCAAAAACAAATTACCGAAAACAAATCTGTTCCTTCTCCTGCAAAACAGCCTCCCCAATCAATTCCAAAAGTCAAAGAAACTAAAGCACAAAAATCATTAGATGATAAACACATACAGCCGAAACAAATTCCTGCTGTGAATAAAGTTGTTAAAAAAGCAGCTCCTCCTGTACCTAAATCATTAGAAGATTTAAAACAAGAATACAGACAGGCTGTGGAGGAACAAGAAAAATACAAACTTTACGAATCAGCAAAAGAACAAAGGGCCGCAGACGGAGACACAAAATTCAATCTCTGGGCAGATGTAAAAACTGATTTGAGAAACAAAAAAAATAACAGACCTCCTGTAATAGTTGAAACCCTATCAACACCCGAAAACTCTACCGATGTTCGGGCTGTAATAACAAGAGTAGAATTTTCACCTTCAAAAGTTTTTACTGATGAGGAGCTTCAACAGCTGGCTTCACCACTGTTATCCCAGCCCGTTACAATTGCTGACATAAAAAAAGTTGTTGATGGTATTACAAGATGTTATATACTTGGAGACTATCCTACATCAAAAGCCTACCTTCCTCCTCAAACAATTACCAAAGAAGGTATCTTAAAAATAGGTCTTTTTGAAGGCACAGTTGGAAAAGTTATAGTAGACGGCAATCGCTGGACAAAAAGTTCTTATATAGAAAAACGTGTAGCACCTAAAGAAGGAGAACTTTTCCGTCTTGGTGATCTGGAAAAAGATGTAATTAAATTCAATAATAACAACCAGGTTAAATTGAGAGTCGGGCTAAATGCCGGTAAAGAACAAGGTGAAACTGATATTGTTCTAAATACGGAAGATCCTTTTCCTTTTCATATTGCATTTATGACTGATAATCAAGGACGCCAGACTATCGGGACAACCCGCTGGGGTGGAATGCTTGCAGCTGACAGTCTGTTTGGACACAGAGACAGATTATCATTAGGGGGATATTTAGGTAGAGGAAACAGAGTTGGCTTCGCTGATTATAATATTCCTGTCGGAAGATTCGGAACAAGAATAGGTGCCTCTGTTTCAGCAGGAAACATTTCTGTTGTCAGCGGTCCGTTAAGACCTTTCGGCATTGGAGGAACATCTCAAGTCTATTCTCTTTATGCAACTCAACCGCTTTTTGACAGACAGGATGCAAACATTACATCTTACACTGCTGCAAATCTAAAACATTCAACAACTGACATCAGCGGATTGAAAATCAGTGATATTAACACCTTTTCTTTAACACAGGGTTTTACCGGCAGAAAAGATACCCCAAGAGGCATCTGGTATACAGGTCATTATGGATCAATAGGGTTTAAAGCTCTTGGCGGTGATGAAGATTTCTTAAAATATGAAGGAAACATTACAAGATTGCACGACTTTGGGAAAGGAATCATAGGACAATTTAGAATTTCAGGACAATATTCTCCAAATGACCGACTGCCGTGGCTTGAACAATTCCAAATAGGTGGTTTATCTACTGTCAGAGGCTACTCAGAAGGTCTTCTCCTTGGTAAGAGCGGATACTTTGCAAGTGCAGAAATTCTTACCCCTATTCCTATTCTTCCTAAACGTATCGGCTCAGACAAACTCGGTTATATTTATCCTAGAGAAATGGTTAAAGGTGCAGTCTTTATGGACAATGGCATGGTTTTTCCATATAAAGGCGGTGCATCAATTGACGGAGGAGAACTTTTGATGAGCTGGGGTTGGGGGCTAAGAGTAAATTTAAAAAAAGATCTTGCAGCACGCTTCTACTGGGGTTACGGATTAAACAACAAGTATGAAGCTGATCAAAAAATGGGTAGATTCCATTTTGAAATCACGTGTGCTCCGGACATAGGACGACTTGTTGCAGACAGAAAACCTGTTCAAAAAAAGTCTAAAAAGAAAAGAAACAAAGAAACTTTATAAAAAGGGGGTATGGTTATGAAAAAAATATTTTATATAACAGCATTTACATTTTTTCTCGCTTTAGGAACAAACGTTCTTGCCGAAGTTCCAATGCCTGTTATGAATCAAATTAACAGCCAGATATTCACACCGGAAGCAACAAGACCACTCCATAATTTAGAAAGAGACTCTAAAACAAACAGTGAGATTATTAAACTTCAAGAAAAAAACACAGAAAAATCAACTGAAGATAAAAAAGAATCTTCTGTTTTAATCAAGGCACCTGTTGAACAAAAAAAAGAAAAAACAAAATTCAAAGATTTGTTTAAGGGTTTCACTGTTGATTGGTGAGGGATAACATTATCTTTTTAAAGATATTGAATTATATCAGTAAGTTTTTTAACAGTTTGATAATCAGCTTCTTCCTTATCACTGAAAAGAAAGTTTTTCACAATTCCTGAAGCTCTTGCTGCATCAATATCACGTTTTTTGTCACCTGTTGAAACAGAATTTTTCATATCTATATTATGTTCTTTACCTGCACGAATAAACATCCCCGGAGCAGGTTTCCTGTCCGGATGTTCCAAATAAGGACAGCAATAAATATCCGTGATTTTTACACCACTTTTTTCAAACTCTGATTTCATAAATTCATTAAAATTATTCATATCATCAAAAGTATAATAGCCGCGCTCTACTCCAGATTGATTTGTTATGACAATTATTTTATATCCTTTTTCCTGAGCTTTTTGGCAAAGCTCGACTATACCGTCAACAAATTTAAAATCCTCTGTTTTATATACATAAGCATAATCAACATTTATCGTTCCGTCTCTATCAAGAAAAAGAGCCTTATTCTTCATAAATTACACACCTGTTTTTATATTTTCTTCTAACTTGTCAACAATTGCAGAAGTAGAATAATCTTCTATTCGTTCCAGCTCAACAGCTCTACCGCCGTAGGAAATAACCTCCTGAGCTTCAGGCCAGTTTTCAATTTTTAGCCCTTCTTTGGCAATTACATCAGGCTTAATTTTTTTCACAAGTTCCAAAGCTGTATCTTCGTCAAACAAAACAACATAATCCACAAATTCAAGCGATGCAACAACATATGCTCTTGTTTGTTCATTCTGTAAAGGCCATTTTTCTCCTTTGATTCTTTTTACAGACTTGTCAGAATTTATTCCGACAAAAAGACAATCACATTCTTCTTTTGCAGAAGCAAATGAATGTATATGCCCGAGGTGCAACACATCAAAACATCCGTTAGTAAAACCAACTGTCTTGTGTTCTAATGTAAGTTCTTTAGAAATTTCAACAGCCTCTTCAATTGAAATAATCTTTGAAGCCTGAGAAAGCTTGTGTATGTTTCTTGATTTTGAAATGGCAGATTTTAACTCACTTTTAGAAACACACGCAGTACCAAGTTTTCCAACGACTATGCCAGAAGCATAATTTGCAAGCTTCATTGCATCAGATATCTTTACTCCCAAAGCAAGCGAAGCACCCAAAACAGCAAGAGAAGTATCACCAGCACCTGAAACATCAAAAACTTCCTTTGCTTCAGCTGCTATGTGTATAGCCTCACCATTATTTGAAACAAACATCATTCCGTCTTTGCTTAATGTAATAAGAAGGTTCTCAATATCATATTTCTTCATTACAGCAAGTGCGTTTGTTTTAATTTCGTCCTTAAAATTTGGTGAAGATGTTGTATATTTCTTTTCTGAAACCAGTTCAAACTCTTTCAAGTTTGGTTTTACCAGCGATGCACCTGAATATTTTTTGTAATCTTTTTCTTTCGGATCCAAAATAACTTTTTTATTATATTTTTTACAAAGATTAATGACAGCCTGAGTGGTTTCTATTGTCAACAAACCTTTTTTATAGTCAGAAACAAGCACCAAATCACAATCTTTAATTTTTTCTTCAACCTTTGATATAAAATCGAATATCTCATCATCAGTCAATTTCAAAGAAGTTTCTTTGTCTGTTCTCAAGAGGTGATTGTTACCTGCAATCATTCTGACTTTTGTTGTTGTATCATAATTTTTCGGTTTTATAACAGCATATTCACAATTTGTATCCTTCAAAAATTTTTCAATCAACTCACCTGATTCATCGTTACCCACAACACCAACATATTTTGTTTTAACATCCAGAGAAGCCAGATTTGCGATAACATTTCCGGTCCCGCCAAGCATTGATTTTTCTTTGTCAATACGAAAAACAGGAACAGGAGCTTCAGGTGAAATACGCTCAACATCACCGTAAAAGAATTTATCAAGCATAATATCACCGACACAAAGTATTTTTACATCCGCAAACTTATCAACAATACTACTGTTCAAAACAAAATCCCCTTTTAGCTTCAATCTGGTTTAATATAATTAAAACAACTTCGCCTCTTCAAAGCAAGTTAATGTAAACTAACGTAATTTTTATATATAAATTTTTGAAATTCAGTTTTGGTTAAATTATACTTTATGTAAGAATTTTTATAAGAGGAGTAAAGATGTACGGATTAATATTAGCAGGAGGTTCCGGAAGCAGATTATGGCCTTTGAGCAGAGAATTATACCCAAAACAGCTTCTGGCACTGGACGGAAAAGACAGCTTGTTGCAGTCAACATTTAAAAGGCTTCAGACATTTATTCCTTCAGAAAATATTATATGTGTAACAAATATTAAACACTCAAATGATGTAAAATTTCAGATAAATAAAATTACTCAAAATGTAAAAATAGTATCAGAACCGGCAGCAAAAAACACAGCCCCGGCAATTGCTGCGGCACTGACATTTATAAAACAAAAAACAATAAAAGATGAGATTGTTTTCATAGGACCTTCTGACCATTTGATAAAAAACATAACCGCTTTTAAAGATACAATAGAATCAGCACAACAGTTGGCTGATGATGGATATATCGTAACATTTGGAATAAAACCATCTTATCCGGAAACAGGTTATGGCTACATAAAGGCAGGTGAGCCTCTTTTATGCGGATTAAAAGTAGATAAATTCGTAGAAAAACCTGACATAAATACAGCACAGGAATACATCGAAGATGGGTCTTATTATTGGAACGGTGGTATGTTTATGGGAAAAGTATCCGTTCTTTTAAAAGAATTTGAAAAACATGCACCTGAAATATACAAAAATCTTAAAGCATTAGACTTTAATGCAGAAAATAAAAATATCTCAGCTATTCCATTCTCTATTTTTGAAAAAATGCCTTCTATTTCAATAGATTATGCTGTTATGGAAAAGTCTGACAAAATTGCACTTGTTGAGTTAAAATCAGACTGGAATGATTTAGGCTCATGGCAATCTTTATATGATGTTAAAACAAAAGATAAAGACGGCAACGTAATCGAAGGTAATGTTATAGCAGACAACGTAAAAAATTCTTTGTTATACAGCAGCAAAAAACTTGTAGCAGTTTCAGGCGTAGAAGATGTTATTGTTGTTGAGACAGAAGATGCTGTTATGGTTTGCAAAAAAAATCAATCACAAAAAGTCAAAAACATTTATGACCGTCTCAAAGACAACAACAATAACGCAAGAATGGTACACAAAACTGTTTTCAGACCTTGGGGATATTATACTTGTTTAACAGAAGGTGATGGTTATCTTACAAAAATGATTTCTGTATCACCAAAACAAAAATTGTCTATTCAATCTCACAATCATCGTTCTGAGCACTGGGTTGTACTGGAAGGAAAAGCTCTTGTTCTCCTTGAAGGAGAAGAACACAGACTGGAAGCCGGTCAAAGTATAGATATCCCTTTGCAGGCAAAACACTCTTTACAAAATCCTTATGATGAAGAGGTTAGAATCATAGAAGTCCAAAAAGGAGACTATATATCTGAAGATGATATCATCAGATATGAAGATGCCTATGGAAGAGTTTAAACTATCTTTTTGACTTGAATTTTATTTTTATACCCAAAAAGCATACAACTTTATGAGTTGTATTTCCGCTCCTGTGTTTTTTCACAGAAAATATTTTGTTCAAAAAGTTCGATTTGTGCATTAAATCTATTTCAGACTTAAGAGTGATTATCTCATTATTAAGTTCATTCATTTTCATAATCAAATCATCTTTAGTCACCTCTTTAGGAGAGTATAAAGCCTTTTTTAGCCAATTAACAGACATATCTTTAAACTCAGAAATTTGATTATTTATTTTATGCTCATAATCAATATCCGCAAACAGCTCATCATTGTCATAAAGTTCATCAACCGAGTCAACAGCTTTGTTTTCTAAATTCAAATAAGATAACAAAGAAAAAAATCGTTCTTTTCCTCGAGACTTATTCACTATACAAACAAACGGCTTATTAAATATCAAAGCAAAACACATTCCATGATAAGAATCAGTAATAAAAAAGTCACAATTTTTAATTGAACAAAGCCAATCTTCTACTGAAAAACCGGACTTTGCAATGTTAACAATGTCTTTATCATACTTTTTCTGTAAATATTTATAAGCCTTATTTATTTCAATATTTTCATCTAAAACATAGCTTACTATCTTTTCATTAAAATTCATTTTTGAAGCAGCTGCCATTTGCTCATATTTATTTCTGTCTATCAAAAAAACCGGATCAAGTATCCATTCAGCATTTTTATTAAAAAGTTGTCTGCAAATAGATACCCCACTTTTTTCTCTGACTGAAACATAATCCAATGAAGAAAAATATTGTTTAATCTTATCTAAATCCTGCTCATTTTCACATTCAAAACAATCTATTCCAAAGCTTCCGGCTGCTGCTATTTTTTTCTTATCTATATTAGCAAAACCTAAAAGGTATTTATCAAAAAAATATTTTATATATTTATATCTGAAAACCTGATCAGAACCTGTAATAAAAATTTCTGTCTTTCTATTTAATTCAGCAAAATCCTCATCAGTAATACACGGACCTGTAAGATTCAGATACTTTTGGGCAAAGTTTTCACTAATACTATTTTTATACAAGTTTATTACCCAAGGTAATTTATAATCAATAATTTTACAGGTTTTACCCAGATCATTAATCACTTCCTGTAAAGCATAAGCTGTAAGCGCAGCTCCATAATTTAATGACCACCAGAAGTTAATTACAGCACAATCAGACCTATCATCTATGCAATTTTTAACATTTTCAATAAGACTCATTTTATCCAAATTATTAAAAAATTGTACACTATTTTTATGTGCAGCAAACGGCATTCTTAAAGGAATATTTCCATTAATTGCTATTTTAGTATTTGATTTTTGTATATAGTTAAAGTTCGCTTGAACTTCACTCAAAAAAGCCGTCCCTTTTTCACTGTTCAATAGAATCACTGAAAGACCTTTTGAATCATTTTTCAAACGTTTATCTTTTTTATACCCCCAAAAATCACCGATTGTTATATCAGAAACCCTGTGAGTATTTGTAAATGGACAACTGTTACAAGATTTTCTTAATGAAAGATTTTGAAGAAATGCACACATATAAGATGACTTTTTGGCCTTAATATAGTTTTTTTCATCCTTGTTTTTAAGCTCATAAGACAATATCAATTCACTGTTCCAACAGTCTTTTTTATCTCTGAAGTTAAAAGATTTTAAATTGGAAACATCGGAGATTTCTTCTTGCAAATATTTTAGAAATATCTTATTCGAAGGAACTCCGTGACATATAATATCAACAGAAAAAAGTGTTTCATAATCTGTTTTTAAAAAAGCTTTCAATCCTGCAACCTGACAAGGTGTACCAACAAACAAAACTTTCTTCTTATCTTTTAAAAGCTTTTCAATTTGAATATAAGTAACATAAGCTTTGCTTTGAAGATATTTTGAACCCCGAAATTTGCCAAGCTCATTTAAATCATTTGTAATCTTGTGTTCAAGTATAAAATTCTCGTCAAAGGCGGCTGCACAAACATATCCATGTTGTTTAATAATCTGTTCAGCAAGCACAGAAAAAACACCACCAGAAGAGCTATTTTTTCTAATTTCATCAGAAGCTGAAGCAGCATAACATAGACGACATTCGGACTTTATTAATGAATCATAAGATAAAATCGGACATCTTGCTTTACATAAACCGCAGTCAGTGCATTTTTGCTCATCAATTTCAGGATACAAAAAACCTGATTCTGACTCTTTCATAGAAATAGCATCCACAGGACAAACACATAAACAAGCACCGCATCCGGTACAGTTTGTACATTCAGTTACATTACCCATCACAGCCTCTATAAATGTCAAAATCCCAACCTAAAATTTTTAATGAAAAAATCTTTCTTCTAAAATTCATGTGTATTTTAAAAATTCTTGATAAAAAAACTCTCCTGTATTTATAGTTTACAAGATTTATATAATATAATCTTTCTTTTTCAGGCATTTCTATACTTTTCAGGGTGTTAATAAGTATTTTTTTACAATTATTAAAATAAATACTCATATTTTTTCTGGCATGAGATACCGACTCAGACCTGACTACGTACTTAGCCAACGGTTTATCAATGTAGCCTGCTTTAAAGTTATAAGCCATCGGTAACAAAATTTGCCAATTTTGTCCTATTCTGCTGTGATAAATTTCTCTTTTTGGATTAACAGTCAAAAAAGCCTCTGCATCAATAAAATGACATATCGACAAAAGTATAGGGGATTTTTCAATTATTAAATCAAAGAAAAGAGAATCTGCCTGATTATTTTTTATTTTACGTTCCCTTACACCAACTATTGTATCTATATCATCTTCAAAAACAACCAATACAGGAGAAATACACATTTTACAATCCGGATTTTTTTCCATAAAGTCTACTTTTGTCTTTATGTAGTCAGAAAATAAAATATCATCATAATCAACCCACATTAAATATTTGCCGTTAAATACCTTTAAGCCTGTCTCAACAGCCCCTGCAATACCTTTATTCTCTTGTTTTATGTAAACAAGATTGATGCCTGAGCCCTCTAATTTCGACCTGTTCTCTTCAACAATTTTATCTGTATTATCTGTACATCCGTCATTAACCAAAATCAATTCTATGTTGTCATAGTTTTGTGCAATAATCGAATCAATATAACGCTGGATATATTTTTCACTTTGAAATAAAGGTGTAATAATAGAAACTTTCGGATTCTTCATTGTATACTTCTATCCTCAAATTACAAGAACGTTTCTAAAGCATACCATAAAAAATTTTTTATACATCATAAATAACAGGATCTCTTTGCATAAGAGCAAGTGCTTTTGTTGCTGTATCAGAAATTTTTCTCATCTTTTTAGCTGTATAATAATCTTCATTTTGATGAACAGCTTCATCACCAGCAAAACGAGAAACCTCTTTAATCTGCTGCAAAACATCGATAGTTCTGTTAATATTTTTCAAAAACTCTCCTTCATCAAGTTTTGCATTTTCTTTTGTATTTTCCTTTATAATCCTTTCCCATTCCTTGCGAGAATCCTCTGAAGAAACTTTTGCCCATTTGGTAATTAACTGTGCATCATATCTGTTAAGTGGGACATTTTTTTCTGAAGCTTTATATTTGTCTTGTATTTTCTTAATCTTATCATTTAGCCTGTCTATACCATACAAAACATCTATTACTGCATCATCCAGGGCATAAGTTTTTACATCCTCATTTCTATCATCATAAGGTGTCAAAGCACAAGCAACAGCAGCCATCTCTTCAGGTGACAGATATTCAAGCCCTGATTTCAGAACTGTTTCTGCAAACAATAAACTATCAAGCCCTCTTGCTTTTGCAACAATTTTTCCTTTTGTCGTTGAATATAATTTTCCATTTTTTTCAACAAAACATTCCATTTCAGGATCCGTTAAAACTTTTGCCATATTTGAAAATTCATTTTTCATTTCTTTAAGAATTTTTTCAGGTTTTTCACCTGCTGATTCAAGTCTTTCTTTGAGGAAGGATTTATCCAAAGCATCTTTCACATTATCAGCAGAGTGCTCAATATCTATCAAATGACTCAAAAAACTATAAGTCGGTTTAAAATTGCTGTTAATAGGATCAGCACTTGCTGAAACGAGATTAAATATACCGGCAGGGGAATGTTTTTTATCCGGAATAATAACAACATTTCCAATTGAATCTTTTCCTCTTCTTCCCGCTCTGCCAGCCATTTGTTGAAACTCACTCGGAGTAAGGTCAACAAATTTTTCACCTGTTGTATTTGCTGATTCTTTTGCATATCTATCAAGTTGGGTAAAAACAACTGTTTTAGCAGGTACGTTTATACCTGCTCCAAGCGTTGAAGTAGCAAATACAGCTTTGACAAGTTTATTTTGTGCAAGCTCTTCAACCAGCGCTTTATAAGATGGCATTTTGCCTGCGTGATGAACTGCAACACCTGAAAGAAAATCAGTTTTTTCATCAAAAGCACCCAGATAAAGTCCTTTATCAGTATATTTTTTAACAATTTCAGCAGCTTTTTCCTGTTCATCCGGCGTTAACAATGATTTTCCTGTCTTCAAAAATTCTTTTTTTAGATAATCGCAATTTTTTCTTGAAAAGCTAAAAATAATCGCAGGAAGTTTGTCTTCTCTTTCCAATGTATCTATCAAATCGAATTCTTCAGGTCGTATAGCTTGTGTTTTCTCTATTGTAAGAGCTTTGGAAATATCATTAATATAATCTTGTTTCAAGCCCATGTTTTCAAGACGTTTTTCAAAATCTTTTACAGACATATCATTTTTGCCTAAGATTTTTTTAATTTTTTCTAAACCATCCTCTGAAGTACAATCACCTGAAGTCAGTCTGCTAAATTGCATAAAAGCTCTTTTTTTACCATGAGACAACAAAGTTGTATCAATCAAAAGCTCGTCAATTTTTTCCGGACTAATAACTTTTTTAGTTCCATTTGAATAAAAAGCTTTTTTCTGTTCTTTTGTCATTTTATCCGTCTTCAAAACTTCATTAAACTTTGTTTGTGACTTATCCGCAAGAAGCGCAGCAGCACGTTTGGCTTCAAGCGGTTCTATATCAAATCTTTTTACTAAAAAAGATTCAAGTTTTTCAAGTTCTCCATTTTTTTCAGGCACCTTTGACAAAAGAATCTCCATGCCGTTTTTAGGTGTGCCATCACCATTATTTTTAAGGCTAATCATTGAAAGTACTTCTCTTTGTTTCTCAGTAAGAGGTTTATCAGAATTAGGATAAAGACATCTATTCAGTTTTTTTAAATCGAATTTTTCTTTTGTCAAAGGAGTTATTGAAGTTTTTGATCTTTTAGGATCATAAATAAAGTATTTCAAAGGAACATGACGTTCATCAGGCGAAATATTAGTCATCGAAGCAATACGATTCCCACCTTTTTCCTGTTGTAGCCTGTTCATCCACTCAACTATGACAGGAGCGTTATCAGCTGTGGCAGAAAGCAAAAGCTGTTGTATATGAGCAGGAGTATACATTATAGAGGTTTCCCAAACCTCACCTCTTTCCGGATCATTCATATAATGAAACTCATCATATATTACAGTGGCAACATCTTTAAGTTTATCATCCAGCTCTTCTTTACTATCACCTAGTAGCATATTTCTGTATATTTCTGTTGTCATAATGACGATAGGAGCTTTTCTGTTTATTTTCACATCACCAGTCATTAATCCAACATTTTCTTTTCCAAAGAGTTTACAAAAATCAGTATATTTTTCATTGGACAATGCCTTAAGAGGTGTAGTGTAATATGTTGTTTTTCCATCTTCAAGATTCTTATTGATAATATATTCAGCAATCAATGTTTTACCAGTGCCTGTCGGTGCCGGAACAAGATGATCTTCATTATCGAACAAATGTTTAGCAGCCTCTATTTGAAATTTATCAGGCTTAAGTCTGTAATAATCATCAAGAGACTTTTGAAAAATCTCGTGATTTGGTTTAGAAAAATCTTGTTTTCCTTTAAATGAAATATTATAGGGTTTTATGAAAATAAAATCATCAAAACCTATTTGCTTATAGGCTAAATCGTGTTTTTTATTCTGACCAACCTTATTTTGATGTAATGACTTAGAGGTGAAATTTGCAGAAGTAACTCTTTGAATAGGCATCTTAAAATCCTTGTTTTTCTTTTTTGCATTAACACAACAAAATAATTTTTGTTGTTATTAAAAAAAAATTATTTGATAAAACTTAACATCAATAAAAAAAATTAACAAAAATAAAAAGTCATAAGCATTATAAGAATATGCAGATTAACAAACTGACAAATTGTTTCCCAAACAAAATCAAACAAACTGCAAAGGCAGCTTTAATAGCAATGGTTAGTGCATTTCCTCTCCAAACTGCACAGGATCAATTCGTTAAATTAGCAAAAGAGACACCTGTCTCCACTACAATGTCAACTATAACAAAGGGGTTAGATATTGTTCAAAATATAAATTGCAGAGGCGGAGTAACACACTGTTTTTCAGATAGTTCTATGATAGTTTTGAAAAAAAGGTTAACATCATCAAATATCAAAACAGTATATAAACTGCCTGTTGATACAGCAATAAAACCATATATTCCATCAACAGGACAGTTCGGTTCCATAAGACCACAAAATCGTCCTCATTTGGGCATTGATATTTACCCGAGATTATACGGGCGAAAACCCAAAGAACCTGTGGCAGTAATGTCAGCAACAAATGGCATAGTTGTTAGTGTAAAAAAATCACCGAAAAAAGACCCTAAAAATCTTATTGCAAATAACATCAAAATAATGTCTCCTGACGGTAAAATATATTCCTATGACCATCTCGGAAGACCGGAAGACTATAAAAATGCAAAATTCACGGAACTGAAAAATATAGGTGACATAGTTCAAGCCGGAGATACAATTGGAACAATTGGAAAAACAGGAGAAACAGAAGTATGGCACCTGCACTTTGGTGTTTGTGATTTAGATGTGCAAAAAATGCAGAAAAAAAATCCAACTTGGCTAATGTTATTTAAAAACAATACAGTCTATGCCACACCAATGGGCCAAATTGATCCTTTGAACAAAGAAAAAGCGGGCAAAATCTCAGAAGTTCTAGGGTTATACAAAATAGATAAAGGTCCCAAAGTTGACTATTTGGACAAACTCTAAATAGTTCTTTCAAATAATTGTAATTATTTTTGTTTTTATTTAAAATTTAATGAAACAAGAAATAGGAGTTTTTTATGAAAAATTTTACTAAATTATTTTTTAAATATTCAATAGCAATATTTTTTGCAGTCTTTTGTCTTGCTCCATTTTATGCAAACAACTCACAAACAGCCTATGCAGAAGATGGAAGCATATACAAATCAGTCAGAGCAAGCCACATATTAGTTGACGATGAAAATCAAGCATGGGCACTAAAATCAAGAATAACTGAAGGTGAAAATTTTGAAACACTGGCAAGGCAATATTCAAAATGTCCTTCCAGAGAAAAAGGCGGTGACTTAGGATACTTCGGTCGCGGACAAATGGTACCTGAGTTTGAAAATGCAGCTTTTTCAACACCGCTTGGTGAAGTATCTGACCCTGTAAAAACAAGGCACGGCTGGCATTTGATAAAAGTAACAAGAAAAATGAAAGGCTGATTTCAAAAATCAGCCTATTGTATAATTAAAATCTCTTGACGATAATATATGTTATTGTTAAACTTTAAATACCTTGATAATTAAATATACGGGATGTGGCGCAGCTTGACTCTGCCGAGAAAATGATTTAGTATCATTTTCGAGAGGTAGCACCGCAGGTGCGCTGAATATTCCAAATTTCGGGATGTGGCGCAGCTTGGTAGCGCACCTCGCTTGGGACGAGGGGGTCGCACGTTCAAATCGTGTCATCCCGACCACTTCTAAATATGCGGAAGTAACTCAATGGTAGAGTACCTGCCTTCCAAGCAGGCTGCTGCGGGTTCGAGTCCCGTCTTCCGCTCCATTTTAAAGGAGTTTAATAAAAATAATATGGCGGCATGGCCAAGTGGTAAGGCAGGAGCCTGCAAAGCTTTCATCCCCAGTTCGAATCTGGGTGCCGCCTATTTCTAAAAAGACCTCAAAAAGAGGTCTTTTTTAGTATCTTTTTCTCTTATCAATAAACTTTATATCATAGTCTAAAATCTCTGCAATAAGCTTGATTTCACGATAAGGAATAGTTTCTTTTCTAAGTTTTTGAGATAAATTAGCCATTGTATATTTTTTATTTAATTTTTTAGAAAGTTCATTAGCAAGACTTGTCAAAGTAAAATCTCTATCTAAAATTAACTGTTTTATCTCTTTAATAATCAATGCTAACTATCCTAAATTCAACTATATAATTAAATATTATACAATATATTTTAATACTCAATTAATTAACCAACCCAAAACCTGACTAATTAATTATTAAGTTGAACAAAAAAGGATGCGAAATGGAACCTGAAAACAACGCTCCAGTGCTCTATATTTACTTCTTTGAATCAATTAAAAGAAAATTAAAATAATAAGAGATCTGTTTTGACAAATGTTTTTTTATGTTATGATTTACGTAATGGGCGGTTGGCGCAGTTGGTAGCGCATCACATTGACATTGTGGGGGTCGCTGGTTCGAGTCCAGTATCGCCCACCATATTGGATAAAGAGCTGTTAAAAATTAGTTTAACAGCTTTTTTTATTGTTATTGTATTGTTTCAGGTGTATTGTTTCAGGTACTTTTGAAATTGCAGATACTAAGAGCAAGGTGCCTCAAACGCCCTAGAATTAGGGTTCTTAGTGTCCATTTTAGTCGGTATTTTAGTTTGAGCAAAAGTACTCAAAAGTCCATGAAATGGACACCAACTGTCCTCAAAAGTTTTTGCCCTTAAACAAGGCATAGCCTGCTTTTTAGCCACAAGTGGCGATTTTGTTCAAACTATCCGCAAATTTATTGTTGGACTTTTGAAAATTGATAAAAATTGTGTGAAATATTTCACAAGAAGTCGGTACTTTTTTTGTGGAAGTCGGAACTATAAATTTATATATTTGTTATACTTAATACATGAATAATCATATAATTAGGATTTAATTCAAATTAATAAATGGACACAGGGTGGACACAATAAAAATTTAAAAAGCCCTGAAACTTAAATAGTTCAAGGCTTTTCTAATGGTGGAGGTTAGGAGATTCGAACTCCTGACCCCCTGCGTGCAAAGCAGGTGCTCTACCAGCTGAGCTAAACCCCCAAGGGTCCTTTGGAATCCATAATTATTATAATACATGCTGATTTTTTTTTGTAAAGAGATTTATTAAAAAATTTAGAAAATTCTTATAAGTCCAAACCAATTACTTCAATACCATTATATTCAGCCTTGTTTTTACAGCTGTATCCCGTTGAAGAATCAGTCATAATGATTCCCAAATATGCACCTAAAATAGCTTCTAATTGAGAAACTGGGAGCATATTAGAAGGAAGCTCTCTTATATTAAATCTATATTTCAATGCGCTTTGCAAAGCCTTGCAATCAACAGGTGATCGATCCTTATAGACACCAGACAAACCAAGAGAGGATTTCAATTCATGAATATCATAACGAAAAATATCAACCCCTGACTTTTTCATTTCGCTAAAAAAATCACATCCTCTATGGGAATATCTTTTTATCCAATCGCTATCTTGATTAATCATTTCATTGCTTTGAATAAGCTGATATTGCCTGGACATAAGCTTCCATTTTGCATTAAGCATAAGAGGATTTTCCGGCATAGCTATATTTATAATAGCATTCTGTTTTCCAACAAAATTTTTCAGAAAAAATCTTACATCTTCCATTGAAAACAACTTGTCTAATGTTATAATATTTAAATTTCTGTCGAGTATCGCTACTCCTGTTTCACTGGTTGAACAATTGCCCAACGATATTCCGGCAAAATAAAGCTTGCTTACAAACTTTTTATTTTTTAACATATCTTCTCTAATCATTTTAATATACAGTTCTTCTGACAGCATTCAACCTTGCAGGGTTTCGGCTTTCATATAATTTTTCAAAATTGTTTTGCACATCTTTATAGTTTTTAATAGTCAGCTCTATCGATTTATTGACTACAACAAACATTATAGGCAAAGAAATCAATACTGTCATAATACCAACAAACATATGTTTCGAAAACTTAATTAAATGTTTTTTTTGTTTTTCAGCATTTTTGTTGTTCTTATACCTGGACAATAAATCATTGAAAAGCTTAGTTCTCTCTTCCATTGGAATTTTATCGAAAAACTCAACATTGTCTGAGTTAACCATTACGACAAATTTTTTCGCCCTTGGTCCGGATTTTCTTACAACAGGCTTCTCTATCTCCGCATAGGGATCATACTCCTGTGCTGCCGCTTTTTCCAGGTTTGCTATACCGCCTTCCATAAGAGCCTTTGGACTTTGAGACAAAAAACCTTCTGAATCATCTGTGAAATTGCTCATGCTTCGAATGGTAGCCTGAAGTTTTTCTATCTCCATTTTTTCATCAAAATCAAGGCTATGAAAATCTTCTGAATTGTCGTCTTGATAATCCGGCATTTTTCCTCAAGTTTCTCACCAAAATGTTGTTTTTGCATGGTGTTTTTATGCTAAACTAAAAATATTATACTACATTATTCCTAAAAATTTTACCTGAATTTAGATGAATTAACGGAGATATAAATGTTTGATACAAAAAACTTCGATTTTGATAAAGAAAAACTAGAAAATTACATAAATAAGTTAAATACCCCGAAAGTCCTCATCATAGGTGATATGGGAATTGACGAAATGGTATACGGAGATACAGAAAGAATCTCCAGAGAAGCACCTGTTTTAATATTAAAACATTCAAATACAAAAATTATACTCGGGCAAGCTGCAAACGCTGCACACAACCTTGCCACAATAAATGAAGGAAAAGTTTCAGCAATCGGTTTATATGGAAATGACTATTATGGACCAATGCTTTTAGATGCTTTTAAAAAAGCAGGAATTAACACAGAATATATGGTTCAAGATTCATCAAGACCTACTACGGTAAAATCAAGGATATCCGGTGCAAGCTTTCATTCCGTAACACAACAAATTGTTAGAATTGACCGACTTGAAGTTGCTCCACCTTCAAAAGAAATTGAAAATAAAATTATAGAAAATATAGAAAAAGCAATTCCATTACATGACGCGGTTATACTTTCTGATTATAACATCGGACTTTTAACAGACAGAATTATTGAAACAACAATCAATGCAGCAAAAAAATCCGGCAAAATCGTAGTAGTTGATGCACAAAAAGACCTGTACCGTTTCAAAGGAGCTTATGCACTAACACCGAATCAGCCAGACAGTGAAAAAGCAGTTGGGTATTTTATCAAAGATTCGGGATCTTTAGACAAAGCCGGCTCTGATATCTTGAAAATGACAGAAGCAAATGTTCTTTTACTAACAAGAGGCGGTGATGGAATGGCTGTATTTGATTCAACATCAGAAAGACATATCGATGTGCCTGTATTCAATAAAACTAACGTTTTTGATGTTACAGGTGCAGGTGATACTGTTGTTGCATCATTCACTCTTGCCCTAGCTGCGGGAGCTGAACCGAAATATGCAGCAATAATAGGAAATATTGCAGCAAGTATTGTCATAAGATCTTTTGGTTGTGCAACAACTTCTATTGAAGAAATTCAACAAAGTTTAAACAAAATGAATATGGATAACTACACAATAAAAGTATAAAAATTAATTTATAAAACCTAAGGAGAAGAGATGAGTTTAAAAGAATTAAAAACATTTGATTATATTCTAATCATTGCTATTGTTGCAGTTTTGGGAATCGGGCTGCTTGTATATCTTGGAAAAAACAAATTTAACAAAACACCTGTCGAAGCAACTAAAAAAATTGCATTTCAGGTTATGCTGAAAAGTGTATCTGTTACAGACAATGAAATGCCCTTCAAAATAGGTGATGAAGCTTTTATTACAATAAGAAATGTACCTTATACAAAACTAAAGATAATTGATTCATTGTATCAGACAAAAAAAACAATGGTGCCGACAAATGATCCCAAACAACCATTTATCGTTACAGAAGACTACTCTCAGCCATATCAATATGATTTTATAGTAACATTGGTTGATGAAGCAAAAATAACTAAAGACGGTCCGGTTGTTGGTGGCAATAAAATCAAAATAGGACTTCCTATTGTATTGGAAGGATTTAATTATCGTGTAGGCGGAACTATCTCAAATGTACAAATTATTAATAACAAAGATCTTGAAGCAATTAACAAATATGTCAATGAAGCATTAAAAAATCAAGAAACAAAAAAAACAAATCAAGCAGAAGAAACAGTGAAAAAAGAAGCTGATACAGAACAAAGCGAAAAGAAATAAGAATGCATTGAAATATGATTAAGTCAAAAATTTTAGATCTTAAAAACAAATGTTATGAATTTTGCCAGAACAAGTGTGAAAAACTGGTTAAAAATAGTCTAATTCTCTCAAAAATAGACGAAATTATATTATTATTTATAGGCATTACCTTATTCGGTTCAACTTTTCTTGAAAGTGAAAAAATTGGAGCGTTTGCAATACTTGTAATAATTCTGACATTTATCAAATGCCTTACAAAAAAAGGAACAAAAATAAGAATTAGCAGCTGGGACGGCGCAATAATAATTTATTTTATTATATGTTTCATAAGCACAATAAATTCAACATTAGTTCCTCAAAGCATACATGGCTTTTTAAAAACAGTAATATATATATTGTATTATTTTAGTGCAGCAAATTACTTTCAAACAAATCAAAACAAAATTAAGTATATCTTTCTTCTTGTCGGAAGTTTATGCTTTGTTGAAGCATTGATTGCAATATATCAAAATTTTGTTGGTGTTGAGCAAATTTCAACCTGGCAAGATTCAAATTATGTAAATCCTGAAGATGCAATCGCACGTGCATATGGAACACTCAAACCATACAACCCCAATCTTCTGGGAGGTTATCTTCTTGCCGGCATACCTTATATAATAGGAGCTGGTTCTATATATTTAGTAAAAAGGAATTATAAAACTTTTACAATTTCTTTAGCGATATTTTTAATATGCTCTCTTGCTGTATTTTTCACAGGCTCAAGAGGTGCATATCTTGGTTTGGGCGCAATCATTGCAGGTTTTATTGCAATAGCTTCTAAAATAATATGGACAGATTTTAATGCAGAAGAAAAACTTAAAGCTATATGGAAAAAAGCAATAATAGCACTTATTTCTGTTTTTGCTCTTGTTTTAATAGCAGTACCCCAAATAACAAAAAGACTGCTCTCTATCTTTATATTAAGAGGAGATTCTTCTACCTCCTTCAGAATGAATGTATATAATTCTTCATGGAAAATGTTTTGTGACAACTGGTTTCTTGGAATAGGGGCAGGAAACCAAACTTTTCGGGAAATATACGGATTGTATATGCTTACAGGTTATGATGCACTAAGCACATACTCAGTACCATTAGAAATAGCTGTTGAAAGTGGAATCTTCGGGCTCATAGCTTATGTAGCTTTCATTGCATTATTCTTAATATCAGTATACAAATTTATTACACATACAAATGGCTTAGCTGAAAAGATAATAGTGGCATCTGCAACATTAACAATTCTGGGTGTGATGACTCATGGATTGTTTGATACAATATATTTCAGACCACAGGTGCAATTTTTGTTCTGGACAATGGTTGCAATGGCATCATCAATTTTGATTAATAAAGATTGTGATGAAAAATAGTGAGGTAAGAAAAATGAATCTGGCAAAAAGAATAACACTAACAATTATATCGCTGATAGGTTTTATAACATCCGTAAAATTATCAATGATTTATATGGATGTAAATTTCAATCCTTATGCTTTATCAAGTTTCTGTTCAATCAATGAATTGATTGATTGCGATGGAGTCGCCAAGACAACACACTCTCAGTTTTTTGGAATTCCTCTTGCTTTTTGGGGCTTGTTTTTATATTTCATTTTCTTGTTCTTCACATTTGTAGACAAAATCAAAAAAATAAAATTTCTTGGATTTCTGGGTGAAGTCTTCAAACGACCTGAAGCATATATCAGTGCATTGGGATTTTTATCATTCTTTATCTCAATGATACTTGCAGGGATATCTCTTTTTGAAATACACAAGATTTGTATACTATGCTTCTTTACTTATATATTAAACCTGATTATCGCAATAGTAGCCAGACCTTCTGGAGAAACTCCTTGGTCAGTTTTTGTAGTAAGCTTTAAGGATTTTGTTGATGCAATAAAAATAAAAAAATATGCAATATCTTTTTCAATTCTCGTACTTATCGCAGCAGGAGTGTTAGCATACACAACAATCAGCGATGTTCTTGCACCACAGGTAAAAATGCAAAAAGAATTGAAATATTATTCTTCACCTAACGGCGAATATAAAGTTTCAGGTAACACATTAGGAGATGAAAATGCAACAGTTGTGTTATATGAATACACAGATTATCAATGTCCGTTCTGCTTTGTTCTAAACACTATGCTTCAAAGAGCAGTAAGCGAACTTTCTAACCTGAAAGTAGTTCATGTAAATCTTCCTCTTGATCAAACTTGCAACGAAAACATGAAAGGTCAACTACACCCTGGTTCTTGTACAATGGCAAGATACGCCATAGCAGCAAAATATCAGGGTAAATTCTGGGATATGAACAACATGCTCTTTGACAACGAATTTCACAGCGAAGCGGAAATTCTGAATAAAGCATCTCAAATGATAAAAGGAATAAATATTGAAAAACTAAAAGAAGATGCTCATAGCATGAAAATAGGAGAAGAGCTGCAAAAAGATATCAAAACAGCCACCGAATATGGCATAGACGGAACTCCGGCATTTAGAATAAATATGGAAACAAGAATAGGAATTCTTCCATATCCTGAATTAAAAGAAAAATTAATCAAAGCAGGGGCAAAGGAAAGAAAGTAATGGAGAAAATAATTCTTCATGCCTGCTGTGCAGTTTGTATGGCACACCCAATAGAACTCTTAAAAGAAAACTACCAACCGGTGGTTTTCTTTTACAATCCAAATATTTATCCCGAATCAGAATATTTGAGACGTCGTGACGAATTAATAAAGTACTGTGAAAAAATGGATTATGAATATCTGATAGGAGATTATGATCCTGAAAAATGGTATGTTTACATATCTGGACTAGAACAAGAGCCGGAAAAAGGATTAAGATGTAATAAATGTTTCTCATTCAGACTCGAAAAAACCGCACAAAAAGCAGTTGAACTTGGCATAAAAAAATTCACAACAACACTAACCGTCAGCCCGCATAAAGTCTCAAAAAACATATTCGCACAAGGCAGAGATATTGCAGCAAAATACAAGCTTGAATTCTTGGATATTGATTTCAAAAAGAACAACGGATTTTTGAAATCAATGGAAATTTCAAAAGACAATGATTTTTACCGTCAACAATACTGTGGATGTGAATTCAGTATAAGAAAAGGCACAAAATAAATGTACAATAAACAACAGAACTTTTTTGAAGTATTTAAAGAAAGATATGACCTCTATAATTCAGACAAAACAATATCCTTTAAAGTAGAAAATGGATATGAAGAAATTAGCTTGAAAAACATTTTCCAAATTGCAGAAAATTTTGCAAATAACTTGATCAAAAATTACAATACACAAAAAGAAGACAGAATAGCCATCATTTGTGAATCCCGACCTGAATATCCAATAGGTGTGTTCGGCACAATAAAAGCAGGATGTATCATAGTTCCGTTGGATATAAAACTTACAGAATCAGAACAAATAAACATCTTAAATGACTGCAAACCGAAAATATTATGTACATCAAAATTGTTTTATAAAAGAGCATTAGAGCTAAAAAAAAGCATTCCATTTATTGAACATGTATTTTTGCTTGAACACAATGAAATAAATTACAATGAAGCAATAAGCATCTACGATTTGCCTGTACTAAACCAAAATTATACAGTTGAAAGAAAATTAAAAGATATTGCATCTATCGTATACACCTCCGGAACAACAGGAAATCCCAAAGGTGTAATGAATAGTTTTGAAAATATATGCTCGCTTATAGATATTGCCAATAAAATAGGAATAACAGATAAAAGTGTTCTTGTTTCAATACTACCGTTGAATCACTCCTATGAACTTAATGTAGGACTTTTTACAATGCTTTATTACGGTGCCAAAATCATATATTTAAAAAACTGGTCCAAAAATGAAATTGTACAGGCAATGAAAGATTTCAAAGCAACTGATATGTTCGTTGTACCACTATTTTTAAATATGCTCAAAAGCATGTTCGAAGAAGATATAAATGCACAATCTTTATTATGCAAATGTTTGTTCAGATTAAAGTTTCATTTAGCAAAATATTTACCTGTAAAAATAAAACGAAAATTATTTAAACGTCAAATTGATATGCTTGGCGGTAAAATGCGAATGTTTATAACAGGCGGCTCTAAATTAGATATAAAAACCAGCAGTTTCTTTGACAGAATAGGAATATTCGCATTTCAAGGATATGGACTGACAGAAGCCTGCTCAACAATAGCAACTAACTACGAAAAAAATAACAAACCACTTTCTGTTGGCAAACCTATACCAGGAATAAAAGTTAAAATCAGTAATGCAGGAGAACTTCTGACCTCAGGACCGCACATAATGCCCGGTTATTATAACAATCCCGAACTTACAGAAAAGGTATTGGAAAAACAAAACAATGATATTTGGCTCCATACAGGAGACAAAGCTAAAATAGACAAAGACGGTTATATATACATAACAGGAAGAATTAAAAATATGATTGTTCTTTGCGGAGGAAAAAATGTGTTTCCTGAAGAAGTCGAACCCGTTCTTTATCGTTCAACACTCTTCAAAGAGTTATGTGTTATGCCATTTAAAATAACAGAAGGACACAA
The DNA here is from genome assembly GCA_018362895.1 of Clostridium sp. Lineage (GTDB taxonomy): Bacteria > Cyanobacteriota > Vampirovibrionia > Gastranaerophilales > Gastranaerophilaceae > Limenecus. The sequence goes on from JAHALR010000009.1 coordinate 31,546, forward strand.
CATAGGAACTGAACAAGTTGGAGTAGTTATTGTTCCGATAAAAGAATTATTGCTCAAAAAAGACAACGAAATTCAAGCAATAATAGAAAATGAAGTCAAAAAACTTTCTGAAAAATACCTTGCACCATTTAAACACCCCACAAAAATTATTGTCAGAAGAGAAGACTTTCCTAAAACCCCAACTGGCAAAATTAAAAGAAAAGAAGTAATAAAAATCTATGAAAACTATGCATAAATATAAAAAAATAATGATATAATTTAAGTATTCTAAAAAAGATATACAAAATCGGAGAAACTAATGCCAAATTACGCAATAGGAATTGACTTAGGCGGAACGAAAATTTTAACAGGACTCGTGAATAAAGGCAGCGGTGAAGTCCTTCACTCTATTAAACAAAAGACAGGTTCAGAAAAAACAGCAGAGAATATTGTCGAAAAACTAAAAATTTCAATCAAAGAACTTCTTGAAATATCAAAATTTGATATTGCTCAAATTGATTCTATCGGAATAGGTGCACCGGGACAGGTAGACAGAGAAAAAGGCATTCTCATTTCTGCCCCAAATTTGAATTGTGAAAACCTGAACATCAAAGCGATTCTTGAGAGAGAATTTTTCATTCCTACCTATCTTGGAAATGATGTTGGTATAGCAACTCTTGGAGAAATGAAATTTGGAGCCGGAGTCGGCTTTAACAATTTCGTTTGCATTTTTGTAGGTACAGGAATCGGCTCAGGTATTGCAGAAAACGGCAGAATCAGATACGGTGCAACAGGAACGTGCGGAGAAATCGGACACATAATAGTAGATTCAGGAGGAAGGCCCTGCGGCTGCGGTGGAAACGGGTGTCTTGAAGCTTATGCCTCTCGTACAGCAATTGAAGCAAGGATTATGGGTGCACTGAAAAAAGGCCGACCTTCTATAATCACAGAATTTATGAGAGATGATAAAGCAATCAGCTCAAAAATGATAAAAAAAGCATTGGTTCATAAAGATGAGCTAATTACACAAATTCTTTTTGAAGCCTCTGACTATCTCTCAAACGGACTTGCAACTGTAATTAATTTCTACAATCCCGAATTAATTATCCTCGGAGGTGGATTGATTGATGCGATTGATGAGTTCTATGAAAGAACAATTACAAAGGCAAAAACAAAAGCACTTCCTATTCCTGCCGGTAAAATTCAATTTAAAAAAGCAAAACTCAGTGATTTTTCAGGAGTCATCGGAGCTTGCTTTTTAGAAGATTTACAAAAAGGCTCTAAACTTTCAAAACAGACTGTTTAATTATGACAATGTAGAACCAGTCTTTTTCAAATTAGCTGAACTAGTTAATACTGAACTCAGTGTTTGACCAGCTTGTTGAACACCTTCTGTTGTTTTTCCTTGAGCTAAAGTTGCTGCTGTTGTTGTAGCACCACCAGCTGTTGTAGTTGCTATACCAACAACTTCAGTTGCTTTTCCCGGAATAAATGTCCAAGCAAAAGCCTGTGCTGCAACACCTGTTGCTGTAATTACTCCACCTGTTGTTGTTGTGATAGAACCAACTGTTTGAGCTGTTTGTGCAGCTTTTTGTCCATTTTGGTTAGTAGCTTTTTTAGCTTGCGCGGTTGAGTTAGTTTTCGACATATAAGAAATTGTTGAATTTAACAAGCTTGAGCTTGATGTTCTGAGTGATCCAATTCTGTTTGTGTTAGATGAAATAGAAGATTTTTTTGTACCCAATTCAGATTGAAGTTGAGCTATTTTGTCTGCATTTTTACCTTTAGCATTAGGCATTGTTGAAGCAAATGCATTCAACGAACCACCTTTTTGTGCATTTGAAGAAGCAGATTTAGCTGCATTTTGTTGAGCTTGAGGTTTTTGACCCTGATTATTAGCTTGAGCCGTATTTTGTGAAGAATTTTGGGCAGAAACACCAGTTTCAGATGTAGGTGCCGGCTGAGAAGCATTACCTGAAGGCAATGAATTCATAGCAAACGGATTAGACATTCCGGAAGCACCCATTGCACCACCGCCAAAGCCTGCACCCATACCGCCATCAGCAGCACCTTCAGAACCTTGAGCTGTTGAAGTAGCAGCTGCATCTTGACCTTGCGGTTGCTGAGGAACAGCAGGAGCTTCATCATCAGCAGTAACAGCTTCCGGTGTATATGATTCACCATCTTCTGCCATTAATGAAGCGATTTCATCATTGATGCTATTAGCTTCATCTTCAAGTGTATCATTTTCACCTTTGAGCGTATCTATTTCACTATTATTTTTATTGATTGTTGATATAGTTTGCTTTTCTTTTGTTTTTGATTGTTTTGTTAATTGTGTTAATTCTTTTTTATCTTCTTCTGCAGTTTCAGCAGCTTGATTAGCAGAAGCTTTAGCACTTTTAGCATCTTGTTGTGCAGCTTTGCCGCTAGCATCCGCTGAATCTAATTCTTGCAAGTCTTGTACTTTATCATTATTTGAAGAAGCTGATGTAGTTCTTACGAAACCGTCATAATTTTGGAACTCTACGCCTTGACCGCCACCATTAGCTAAAGAATAAATATCAGTAGATTTAAGAATTTGTTTTTCTTTAACTTCTCTTGTTTCTTGTGTATTCTGTGTTTTTTGAACGCCTTGTTGACCTTGAACCTTTTTCAAATCTTGTGTTGTAATTGCGAATGGATTGTTGCTCATTTTACTTACTCTCTTTATTTTTACCTCTGTATATATATAAAAAAGAAATATATATAAAAATTGACATTTTTATATAAAAGAGTATATACTCATACCCAAACCTCAACAATAACAAGGCTTTACAGATTTACATTTCTTTACAATTATTCTTGAGCAACTGGAACATTTGATTTTGCAAACTGCATTTCATAAAGACGCTTATAAAAACCATTCTCTCTGCAAACAAGTTCATCGTGAGTTCCCAGTTCAACCAATTCGCCTTCATTAATAACAGCAATTTTGTCAGCATTTTTAATTGTTGAAAGTCTATGAGCTATAACAAATACAGTTTTATTTCTCATAAGATTATCAAGAGCTTTTTGCACCACAGCTTCTGACTTATTATCCAGAGCAGAAGTAGCTTCATCAAGTATAACAATTGGAGAATCTTTCAACATTGCTCTGGCAATAGCAACTCTCTGGCGCTGTCCGCCTGAGAGAGTCGTTCCTCTTTCTCCTATTTCTGAATCCAATCCGTCAGGCATTTCCTCCAAAAACTCATCAATATGAGCAGCCTGCACAACCTTTTGTATATCATCTTCAGTAGCATTAAAATTGCCCATTAATAAGTTCTCACGAATAGTGCCTGAAAAAAGAAAATTATCTTGAAAAACAACAGATATATTATTCCTCAATGACTCAATTTTTAAATTTCTTATATCAACATTATCAATCTTTATTGCACCTGATGTCACATCATAAAAACGGGGAATCAGATTTGCAATAGTAGTTTTTCCTCCACCTGAATTGCCAACAATAGCAACTGTTTCACCCACTTTTGCTTCAAGATTTATATTTTTCAATACAGGTGTATCTTTGATATATTCAAAGCAAACATTCTCAAGTTTTACACCCTGTTTCACATTATGCAATTCTTGTGCTTTATCCGAGTCATTTATTTCAGGTTCAATATCAAAAAGTTCAAGTGTACGACAAAGAGAAACAAAAATATTTTGGATATTTGTAAGAGTATTACCAAGTGTTTTCACAGGTTTGTACAACAGCAAAAGTGATGTAACAAAAGACAATAAGCTTCCGCTTGTCATTCTGCCGGAAAGAACAAGGTAAGTCCCAAAAGCCATAACAAGCGCAATTCCAATAGAAGCTATTGTATACATAATAGGTGACATCCAAGCAACTCTTTTTACAAGTGACATATTTACATCGAAAGAAGCCTGAATTTCTTTTGCAAATTTTTTAAACTGATAATCAGCAAGGTTATATGCACTAACAATTTTGTTGCCGGTAGTAGTTTCATTAAAATCGGTCATAATATTGCCGCCGATTTTCATATTTTTATTTGAAGCAGATTTTATTCTTTTTCTAATCAAAGCCGCAGGTAAAAATGCCACACATAAAACAACTACACCTACAAGAGCAAGTTCCCAAGAGTTATACAGCATTACACCAATCAAAGCAAATGCACCGATTCCTGAACTCATCAATGCTTTGATATTATCCAAAAGCCCCTTTGATGCGGTTTCAGGGTCAGTCAAATATCTCGTCAGGATAATACCTGAAGTATTGTCATCATAAAACTTGGAATCCATATGAACTAGTTTTTGAAAAAGTCCGAGCTTCACGTCATTAGTGACCTTTTGACCTGTCCAGTTTGTAAGATAATCATTCAAATATCTCAAAACACCCTGTAATGCAGCAAAAGCAACTATCCCAAACGGAATTATATAAGCAAGGAGCATATTTTTTTTTATTAATACTTCATCCATATATGGCTTCAATGCGTAAGCAATTACACCATCCAGTGCACCAACCGGCAAAGCAATTAAAAAGCCTAATATGATTCTGAAAAGATATGGTTTTATATATTTATACATTCTTTTCATCAAATATGCATAATCAAACGAATTTTGTGCAGATGTATCTTTTAATTTCATCAAAAACTTCCTCTATTCTAATATCTAAATATAATATCCTAAAAATAGCATGCCTGCCAGTAAGTATAGAATCTATAAAGCAACAGGCAGTTTTAAAGTAACGCTAAAAGTATTTTCTTTTGAAGAAGAAAGCTCAATCGAACCATTCATAGCAAGAACCAGCCCCTTTACAATGAACAGGCCCAATCCGGTACCCCTGGTTGTTCTGGTTGTTTTATCATCAATTCTGATAAATTTGCCAAACAGTTTATTCAATTGTTCCTGGGGAATATAGTCACACTCGTTAGTAATTTTGACAATTGTATAATTCCTTTCACTATACACATCAACTTTAACAGGTGTATTTTCATAAGAATATTTATAAGCATTTTCAAGCAGATTTACAAAAACTTGTTCCAGTCTGTCAGAATCAGCTATTACATAAGGAAGATTTTCTCTCATTTTAATTTCAATTTGTCTTTCAACCTTATGTTTTGTTGAAAAAGCAGCATCATTGAGCGTATCAACCAGATTCACCGGTTCAAGATTCAAATTGAGTTTTGCTCCTTCAATATCAGGAATCACAAGCAAATCTTCAACCATTCTGCTCAATCTTTCAGACTGATTTTTAATTATTTTCAATGATTTTTGTTTTGTTTCTTCATCCAATTCAATATCCTGTCTTAAAAGTCTTGAAGTATAACCTTTTATACTGGTTAAAGGAGTACGAAATTCATGGCTTACTGTATCTATAAGATTTGAACGAAATTCATCAAGTTTTTTTAGCTCTCTGTTCGAATGTTTTAGCTGTCTATATGTATTGTTAATTTCATCCGCCATTTTATTAAACTCAGAAGCAAGAAACACTGTTTCATGCGGAGTAAACGGGCTTTTAAGGAGTCTGATTTTTCGTTTATAATTCCCTTTTGACAATGCCATAATTCCTTTTATCAGCTGTCGAATGTTAATATAAAGATAATAAGTATAAAGCCCGACAACAAAAAATATAAACAATGCAGAAACACAAAGTGCCAGTATAATTTTAAATCTTGCAGTATTAATAGTAGTTTTTGTAATATGGTGAGTTGTATTGACAATAATTGTCATATCAGGATTTGTAGCCTTATAATATGCCAGGGGCTGGTTTTTAACCTTCCCGAAGATTTCTGCTTTATCATTTTTAAGTTTTTTGGGCAAAGCGTACACAACTCTGTTAAAATCTTTTTCGTTATAATTATGTGCAGCCACAAGCTTTTTATCTTTATTCAAAACATAAATTTGACGATCATCTTTTTTATAAATATTAAAAATCTGATCTTCGAAAACATCAACATCAACCTCTGCGAGAACAGCTTCTCCATCGTCTATTTTCTTGAGAATTTCTATTGATTTTTTGTTGTAATCATATTTTGTATAGTCATTCCATTCCTTATATTTATTTTTTTCGGATTTTTTTACTAGCTCAAGAGAAGACAATACTTTTGAATTAGCAAGAAGATCTTTTAAATAAATTTCTTGAGCGTAATCTGATCTAATATGTTTTAAAGCAAGAACTATCTGATTCAGCTCATCTTCACCCGAACGGGAAAAAGTCTCAATATTAGAAGCAATTGATTCCGATATATTCAAAGCCGAATATTTAAGCTCATTACGCACTGCATGCTGGTTGATATTATTGACAATTACAGCACTCACAACAGTTGGAACAATTACAGCAAGAAAAAGAACTATGATGATTTGTTCCACTATTTTCAATCTTTTCATTTTGATAAAATTTTTCATTAAATATTACTCATCTGCTTCTTGAATAGGAGTAAGCTTATATCCGACATTAGTAACTGTATGAAGATATTTCGGATTTTTTGTATCTTCTTCAATTTTTTGACGCAAACCACCGACATGTACACGAACCATTCTGACATCTTCATCAGAATCATACCCCCAAACTTCATCAAGCAATACTGCCAATGAAACAGAATCATTAAAGTGCTGCATAAGACAATACAAAATTTCAAACTCAGTCGGAGTAAGTTTAATTTTTTTGCCTTCTATTGCTGTTTCTAAAGATTCTGGAAAAAGTTCAATATCTCCCATTTTTAAAATTTCTTGTTTCAGTGAAGCTTCATTTTTCGATTCATCTGAATTTCTTCTTAAAAGCGCTTTCACTCTCAACAGAACTTCCTGAATATCAAAAGGTTTCACAAGATAATCATCAGCACCGCAATCAAACCCCTGTGTTTTGTCCGTTATAGTACCTTTTGCCGTTAACAACAAAACAGGAATATCGGGTTTTGCTTTTCTTAAATTCTTACATACATCAAAACCATTCATCTTCGGCATCATAACATCAAGAAGAACAAGATCATAAGAATTCGTAACAGCTTTGTTTAAACCTTCCATTCCATCACAAGCAGTGTCAACTGCATATCCGCTGTGAGCAAGGTCAAATTCCAAAAGTTCTCTGATTTCATCATCATCATCTACAACTAATAATCTTTTCTGCATAGCGCACCCTTAAATAAATATTTTAGACAATATACTGTTCACAATGTATTTTCTCATAATTTAAATGTCTAAACAAGAAAATGTTAAATTTGTATCAATTTGCCAACCTTGCAATTTAACACTAATTTTGTCATTATTAACTTATGAATTATATCTGGTTTTTTATAATCTTAATTTCAGTAATTTCAGCAATTTTTACAGGCAGAATTGATGCTGTTGTGAACGCAATTTTAACAGGAGCACAAAAAGCTGTTGAAATTGCTATTTATCTTGCAGGAATAATGGCATTCTGGCTTGGAATAATGAAAATTGCAGAGAAATCAGGTCTAATCGAAATTATTGCCAAAGCAATCACACCTGTTGCAAAGTTTTTATTCCCTGACATACCCAAAGACAATCCGGCCGTCGGAGACATAGCAATGAACTTTACAGCAAATGCCTTCGGACTTTCAAATGCAGCAACCCCAATAGGCATAAAGGCAATGAAAGAACTCCAAAAACTGAATATCAACAAAGATTCCGCATCAAATGATATGTGCACACTTTTGGCTATGAATACAGCTGGTTTTCAGCTTATACCGGCAACAGTTATAGCTATACTCATAGCCTGCGGCTCAAAAAATCCGACAGAAATAATTTTTCCTACTCTTATTGTCACTTCTATTGCTTTTATTTCAGCACTTGTGATAGTAAAAGTTCTTGAAAAAATAACACCCCCCCAGCAAATTAAAAATAACGAGGTAAACAATGGTTAAAACAATCATCGACCTTTTATCAAGCTGGCTTATTCCGCTAATTATAATCACAACTTTGGCTTTTGGTATTATAAAAAAAATTCCGGTTTATGAAACATTTATAGAAGGATCTAAAGACGGACTGAAAGTTGCAGTAGATATTATACCTTATTTAATAGCAATAATAGTTGCAGTATCAATGTTTCGTGCCTCCGGAGCGATTGAACTTGCACAGCAGGCACTTGGAGGAATTTTAGAAACATTAAAAATTCCTGTTGATGTTTTGCCTGTTATGGTAGTACGTTCTTTATCAGGAAGTGCTGTTTTGGGCATATTTTCTGATATTGCAAATCAATTCGGTCCTGATTCATATATAACAAAACTAACCGCAATAATGGTCGGAAGCTCTGAAACAACATTTTATGTACTTGCTGTATATTTCGGGGCTGTTGGGATAAAAAAATTCAGACATGCACTCTTAGCAGGTATACTTGCTGATATTATAGGTATAATTGCAGCAATAGTGGTAGCACGCTGGCTTTTTTTATAGAATAAATTATTAAAGAGGGTAAAAAATGATAAAAAAATTCGCAATATGTATATTAATGATATCACTAATTGTCCTTAGCGGATGTACAAAAAAAGATGAAAAAGAGAATAAAGACCTCTTATCAGTAATAAAAAAAAGAGGGGAACTTATTGTTGGAGTAAAATTTGACTCAAAACCTTTCGGATTTGTTGAAAACGGAAAGCTTCAAGGCTATGACATAGACATAGCTCATCTTATGGCAAAACGAATTCTAGGAAACGAGCGTCTTGTAAAATTCGTAGAAGTTACTCCCTCAAACAGAATTTCAAAACTTAACTCAGGTGAGGTTGACATGGTTATAGCAACTATGACAATAACCCCAAAACGCCTTGAAGTTGTAGATTTTTCACTTCCTTATTATTATACGGGACAAGCAATAATGATAAGAAGAGGAACCTCAATAAAAAAAGTTGGAGACCTTAACGGTAGGAGAGTCATCATTGTTTTAGGTACAACCGGTGAAAAAAATCTCAGATACTTTGCTCCTGAAGCAATGCTTCAAGGATACAAATCATATCAAGAAGGGTTTATAGCATTTCAAAATAGAAAAGCAGAAGCAATGACAACAGATGACAGCATTCTTGCAGGCTTTGTTATGGATCATCCCGAATTTATGATTCTTCCTCAAAGATATTCACAAGACGGATATGGCATAGCCTTTCGTAAAGGCGAAGAAACAAAGTCTCTTCAAAGTGAAATCAATATTGCAATAGGAGAACTGAGAAGAAAAGGTCAGCTCAACTACTTGAAATCTCTTTGGCTGCCGGTATCAAGCGACAATTTCAAAGAATCTGCAAAATAATTTAGTTTAATGATTTTAATTTTTCATCAAAAGAGGTTTTATGATAATTTATTTTTGATGAAATAATTGGCTGTTTGTATTCAGCTTTATTTATAGAACGCGCATCAACAATAGGAGCTGGAGGCATTATAGTCCATTTATACAAAGCTGTTGACATTCTTCTAAAAAACTTTTGAAGCCACTCGAGCTTTGTTTCAGATGATAATGGCTCAGAGATTTCTCTCAAATGTTTTTCATGCAAAAACTCAACTTTCATCATATCAGAAATCGTTTGCTGCAAGTTTTCAACACGCCATATAACTTCATCCAAAAATTCATACGGCATCAAGGCCTCTTCAGCAAGAAGAGGTTTACCGGTTTTTGGATTTATTGCAAGCTCCGCACCGGGACGTTTCAAGATTACAGATTCAGGAATCGCATTTTTAATTTCTCTGTTTTTATTCATCCATTTTGCCAGAGCAAAAAGTTTTGTTTTTGAAACATCCGCAAGCGGTGCAAATCCGCCGGACATATCACCATTTATCGTTGCATATCCCATATAAAGCTCTGATTTGTCAGATGTAGCAATAGGAAGGCAAGATTGAAATTCATTGGCAACTCCCCAAAGAATCAAAGCTCTTGATCTTGCTTGAATATTGTCATTTGTAAAACATTCTTTATAGCGGCAATCCCATTTATTTTGAATTAAACCAAATACTTCATCAAACTTTGTTCTGGTTGAATCAAACATATCTTTGATAGTAATTTCCGTAAAATTAATCCCGAGATTGTCAGCAAGTTCTTTAGCATCATTTTTACTTTCAGAGCTTGTGATTTTTGATGGCATACTTATGCCGAAGACATTTTCCGGGCCAAGAGCATCTGCCAGCAAAACAGCACTAACCGTCGAATCTAAACCTCCGGAAAGTCCCAAAACTGCTCTTTTGAACCCTGTTTTTTTAAAATAATCCCTAATTGATTGAACAATTGTAAGATAAGTTCTCTCAAGATCCGGTTCATGATCTAGACTAAATTCTTTTTGAGAGTTCAATGTTTTTTCAAGACCATTTGGCAAAGAATGAATTTTACCTTTTTTATCCTTGACATTAACAATAAAGAATTGTTCCTCATATGACTTAGCCATATATGTAAGATTACCGTTCTCATCATATACTCTTGATGCACCTTCAAAAGATACACATTCACCGGAACCAACCTGATTCACATAAACAATAGGAGTATTATATTTTTTAGAAACAAACCTGAACATATTGTGCTTCAATTGTTCTTTTTTTGCTCTTGTTATAGAAGCAGAACAATTCAACAGAAAATCAGGCTTCTGTTCTTCGACCACAATTTTAACAGGATCAACATCGTAAAGATTTTGCTCAAAAAAGTCTGCATCATTCCAGCCATCTTCACAAACTATTATACCGGCTGATTCAGAACCTATTTTTGTAATCCTTGAAGCACTATTAACCTCAGCAGGTTCAAAATGTCTGTAATCATTAAATTCCGCATAATTTGGAAGAAGTGACTTTCTGGCAACACTGCTGACTTTACCATCTGACAAAACAGCTATTGAATTATAATACTTCTTTCCTGTTTTAGATTTATTAAACTCTGCAAATCCGATTATAACTTTTGTTTTGGGATAATATTTTGTCTTAAAAGCAAGTGCTTCCAACCATTCGAGATTTTCTTCAACTATAACAGGAAAACGATCAATAAAATCACCAATAGGATAACCAATCAAATACAACTCAGGGAAGACAATCGCATCAGCTTCAATCTTCTGTGCCCATTTTATCCATTCATAAGCCTTCATGGCATTGCCTCTAACATCACCGGAGACCGGATTTATCTGTGCAATAACTATTGAATTTTCGTGGAGTATACCTCTCAATTCCTTCGAAAGCTCGTTTCTTTCCGTTTCAGAAAGATTTTTATATTTCAAATCTTCATCTATTTTTTCAGCAAGTGTAAAAATTTTTTCATTCATATTATCACCCTCTTATTTTATATTTTAACAAAAATAAGAAGATTTTAAGACTATTGATTAAAACCTATTGGTTTTCTTGATAAAGATTTATGAGCCTGTTTAAATTCATTGAAAGCTTTTTCAAAATCTTCAGTCATAATTTTAAAGCCAGCTAAATCCATGTTTTTGAAAGTTCCATTATTCATTTTTTCCGTAATACCTGTTCTATCATATCCGTACAACTTAGCTTTATAAGTAATATCCGCAATATCTGCACCTGTTGCTTTCATATCAAAAAGTTTTTTAGCAAACTCTTCTTTATCAAACTTTTCTGAAATTGTTTTATTTCTAGTATGTATATCTAAAATTTGTTTTGTACCCTGTATTGTTTCAGGAGGTCCGACAAAAATTTTGTTGCCAATACGACCTGCTCTGATAATCGCAGGGTCAACAGCATTAATATTATTAGTCGCAGTAATAAGATAAACTCTGTCGTTGTTTTTCTCTACATCACTTAAAAGTGTCAAAAGCTGATTTACTGTATCATCTGCATAAACATTGCCTCCACCTCTTTTTCTGGCAACAGCTTCAAATTCATCAAGAAAGATAATGCAAGACTTATGCGACTTTGCCTCATCAAAAAGTTTTCTCCAATTTTTCTCTGTCTCTCCTACCCATTTTGAAGAAAGCTCCAATCCATTAAGCTTGATAAAATGTGCTCCTGATTCATTTGCCAAAGCTTCCGCAACTAAAGACTTACCTGTCCCGGCAGGCCCGTATAAAAGAACACCGTGACTTTGCACACCATCATGCGCCGCCGGATATTTTAAAGGATTTAAAATATCTCTTCTGAGTCTTTTGATAACAGAATCCATGCCACCTACATCCTTGAAGGTAATTGATTTAGCTTTCTTCTTGACAGAAGGAATTAACAAATCTATTGTTTTGGAGTTCAATGACTCAATAGCACCTTTGTTATCATCTAAAAAGCTGTATTTTGTTGAAAACATTTCAGTTGCAGCAGACAAATCACGTTCCGTATTATACTTGATATTCATAAAAAAATTTTGCCCAAAAATTTCCGAACCAGGCAAAGCATAAAAACCTTTACCCTGCTGAAGAGGAATTGTTCTTGGAGTTATTGGAATATTTGGAGGTACATTAATTTTTAAAAGGTTTTTGCCAAGATTTGTAACATGCGGTGCTCCTTCATTTGTTCTTTGAAAAAGCAGTGCCCCATCTTTAAGTTTTGCATCAGGAATAAAATATACATTGTTTATAACACCCATCAAAGATTTTTTAGACTGTTGCAATAGCTCCTGAGCCTTTTTCAGATTTTTCCCGATAAGAAGAATATCCCCATACAAAAGCTGATTCAACATCCAGGCCACTTTATCTTCAAGAGATATTTTTCCTACTATTTTGGGTACAAGAGTACTTATGCCTGCTTTAAAAGAAAGTTTTGATTTTTTAACAAACAGTTGCCCATAATGTGAATCAATCAGCGGATTTGTAGCATAATTTGTCTTTGGAAAATACGGCGGTGTTTTTGCCTCATCTTTTTCTGAGGATTTTAATATACTATTAGTATTTATTTTATTAAACATCAATACAGAAGATATTTTCATTTTTACTCCTTAATCTAGTGTAAATTTACTGATTTAACACTGCCTGCTCTTTTAACTTTTGTACATTAAATCCAATAGGATTACGTTTCATTTTTTTCTTCTGTGCCATATTCTGTTCTTTAAATTTAATTAATGCATTTTCGAAATCGTCTTTTGTTAATTTTATACCAGCCAAATCTTCTTTCGTTGCTGTACCTAGCTCCATTTTTTCAAATAAGCCCAATCTTTCAAAGGCTTTATCATGAGCATCTTCTACAATCTGTGCAATATCAGCTCCTGATAAATGATTCTCAAATAATTTTTTTGAAACTTCATCAGCATTATAATCAGAAGCAAGAGGTCTGCCTTTTGTATGAATATCAAGAATTTGTTTCGTATCTTTTGGCGATTGAGGAAGTCCAAATGTAATAATTTTTCCAAATCTTTTCGATCTTACTATGGCATCATCAAGCATATCAGCTCTGTTTGTAGTTGCAAGAACAAATACATTATCTCCGTCATCATAAAGCTGAGTCAATTCAGCCAAAAACTGATTAACTATCTTATCACCATATACATCTTGCCCGCTTCTTTTCTTGGCAATTGCATCTATTTCATCAAAAAGTATGATTGAAGGCTGAGTATCTTTTGCCTGTTGGAAAATTTTTCTCAAATTTTCTTCAGATTCACCAACCCATTTGCTCTCAATTTCAGGACCGTTAATTTGTATAAAATTCATACCCGAATCATTTGCAAGAGCTTTAGCTGCAAGAGTTTTTCCTGTGCCGGGAGCGCCCTCCAGAATAAATCCTCTGTTTATTCTTCTGTTTACATAAAAATCAGGATTCTTTAAAGGCAATAATACGCCTTTCTTAAGCTCTGAAATTGCCTTTTCCTGTCCACCTACATCAGCAAGAGTCAATCTTTTTTTGGCAAAAGCTTCACCTTCAATAACCAAATTTTCAAGAGTTTTTAAGTTGACATTCTCAATTGATTTTTCAACCTGTTTTTCTACCGGAATTACCTTTGTATACATATCTTTCACAACGTTTAAAGTCTCAGCTTTTTCTCCTCTTTTAATAGCATCCTGCTGTACTTTTGAAAGCTTTATAGGTATTTCTTTTGAACCAATTTTAAGCACATCTCCAATATCAACTTCAAGACTGTCACCTTTATCAAAATAAGTATTTGCTTTTGGACTTTTTAATGTAACTCTAGTATCACTAATATTAATAAACTCTTTTTTGCCCGAATCATTTTTAAAAAATGCTATTGAACCGGGAAGTTCATGTTCTTCTATGAAAAAAACTTTTTTTATGGCACTTTTGAGTTGTACCACAGATTTTTTCATTGCATTCTTTGCAGTCCTCAAATCTTTACCTATTAATAATAAATCACCGTGATTAAACTTTTCAAAAATTGTAGCAATTTTCTCCTCTATCGGTATTGTTTTTAGAAAGGTCGCAGGAACCCCCTTGAAGGCTTGGAGTCTTTTGGACACAAGAGTGTTTGAATAATTTGTATCAATCAAAAAATTAGAAGCATCCTCAAATTTTTTTAAAGGCGCAGATACTCCATAACTCGAATTGAAATCAGAACTACTTTTCTTAGTTATAGAATATTTTGGGTAATAAGCAGGTATTGCTGAAACTTTCATTTTGACTCCTTATTCATATCTGGTATGGTAATAATTCAAAAAAAAACCGCTTATCTTTTTCAGACTCGCGGGTGCAATTTTTATAGATAAAGTGTGTTTTTAACAATTAATATATACACCTGCTAGCCTGAACCTTTGTTTTAAGGAACGCACAACATTAACTGAGCTAATTATGAATAACATTAGCATTAATATCCAGTTAATATTCAGTGTGGCAATTTGCAGTTGATGCATTGGTTTTCCTTCTGTATTAAGTGTATATGGATTATTTGTTATATATTAAACTACACTATGTTTTTAAATTCGTCAATACCCTGCTAAGCATGTAGTAATGAGTAAAAAATAAAAATTATTATCAACAAAATGCAAAAATTAATAAAAATTTTTAGAAATTTTTCAAAAAAAACATATTTTTTTATAAAAAAATAAAAATTATTAAAAGAATTTGAAAGAAATATTGTATGCTACACACTTTATAAATGTTACATTTCTTAACAAAACTGAATTAAGCCTCAGCAAACTCTTGCTGATCTTGAACCTCGCTGTTCTCTGAAACTGTTTCTACATATTTATAATGACACATAGAAGCTACCTGTTTTGCCCAGGTTTCAATAATTTCATCCTGAGAGGCTTCATAAGAAATAGGCTTACCTATTTGCACAATTACTTTTGCACCGAAAGGTATCCAGTTATATTTTTCACAACCTATAATAGATATAGGCAAAATATCCCACTTTGCCGCTTTAGCAATTACTGCAAATCCCTTGTTAACCTTTTCAATAGTTTTGTTTTTTCGTATTCCGCCCTGTGGGAATATACCTAAAAGCCAATTAGTTTTATAAAGTTCTTTTACTGTCTTAATAGTAGAAACCTCAAGTTTTTGTCTGTTAACAGCAAATGCACCAAGCCAATCCATATTTAAAGTAAAAAAACCAAAATTTTCAAACAATTCTTTTTTAGCCATATAAGCAATAGGCTTCATAACAGCAGTCGAAACAAGAAACGGATCCAGATGAGAGACATGATTTGCTGCACAAATAAATTTTCCGTTTTTAGGAATATTTTCTCTGCCTTTTATTTCAAAACGGTAAAATAGCCAAAAAATAGGAATAGCTATAAAAAAGCACCAAATTGCCTGATATATGCATCTAAAAATATTAAATTCATTTGCGTATCGTCTTGCATAATTCTTTTTCATTACTTCCTCTGATTTCTAAATATAAAATTTATTCCAGCACATATTCTTTTCCAGTCAATTGTGAAATTGTATCACACCATTGATGCATCATTTCTTCAATATTATCACTATATGGAATCATTTGACCAATTTTTACAGTAATCTTTCCACAAAACGGCCATTTAGGTTTTTGATCGGAACCAATAATAGCAACAGGCAAGATACCGGTTTTTGTAGTTTTTGCAAAAGAAGCAAAACCTTTTGATATTTTTTCAACCCTGTGACTAGAATCTCTTGTTCCCTGAGGAAACAAACCCAGCATCCATTTTGTATTTTTGATATTCAATGCAGTTTTTATAGTTGAGACTTCAACTTTATCTCTTCTTACAGCAAAGGCTCCGCAATAATCCATAAGAGTACGGGAGAAGAATTTGTCAAAAAGTTCTTCCTTCGCCATAAAAGCAATAGGCAAATCAAGAGCAAAAGGAAGCAAAAAAGGATCTCTGCCCGAAATATGATTTGCTGCAACAATAAATCTATCGTCATCAGGAATATTTTCTTTTCCCTCAACTTTAAAATCGTACATAAGCTTGATATATGCACCAAAGCATACATTACAAGCCAGCCATTGAAAAAAAGTTCTGAACTTATTATATATTTTTGCGTCTCTTTTTGAATATTCGCTCATCGCATAAACCCTAATCTAGTTATAATACATTATAGCCTAATTATTTATAAAGAAAATGCTTTCTTTATAGATTCATTGTATGGGGGATAGAGAACCCCTTTTTCTGTTATAATTCCTGTTATAAGCTCATTAGGTGTAACATCAAACCCCGGGTTTATTACATTTATTCCTTCTGCGCATACTCTTTTGCCATTTATATGAGTTACCTCTTCGTGGCTTCTTTCTTCAATAGGAATTTCTTTTCCTGTTTGTATCGACGTATCAATTGTTGAAAGAGGTGCAGCTATATAAAAAGGAACATTATGATATTTTGAAACTATCGCAAGATTGTATGTGCCTATTTTATTAGCAGTATCACCGTTTGAAGCAATCCTATCAGCTCCGACAACAACCATATCAATCATTCCTTTATTCATAAAATAGCCGCTCATACCGTCTGTGATTAAAGTTACAGGAATTCCGTCCATAGCAAGTTCAAACGTAGTAATTCTTGCACCCTGCTGTCTTGGTCTTGTTTCATCGGCAAAAACTTGAACAGTATTGTCTTTAGCAAAAGCTGAACGCACAACTCCAAGAGCTGTCCCGTAGCCGACTGTTGCCAATGCACCTGCGTTGCAGTGCGTAAGAATTGTTGCACCTTTTTTCACAAGCTCAGCACCATAATCACCAATTTTTTTATTAATTCTTATATCATCATTTTCAAGTTCTATCCCATGACAAATCAATTCTTCAACTATAACAGAAGGTATTTTCCCTTCTGCCGATAATTTTTCAGCTAATTCGAACTGTTTATCAACCGCCCACATCAAATTCACGGCAGTCGGTCTTGAGCTTTTCAAATATTCTGCTTTATCTTTTAATGCAGTCAAAAATTCTTTATCATTTTGTGTCTTTTTTGAAAGTTCAATAGCAGCAAGTGCCATCCCATGTGCACCTGCAATTCCGATAGCCGGAGCACCTCTTACAATCATTGTTTTTATTGCATCAAACATTTCATCCGAGGTTTTTATATCAACCATTTTGTATTCATAAGGAATAAGAAGCTGATCTACCATTCTTGAAACATTTTCTGATTTTATCCATTCTATTGTTTTAATTTTTGATTGAAATTCCATTCCCATACCTTTTCTATTTTACTCTTTTATATCAATATTTGTTTGTTCTTCTGCCGGTTTCGGTTCAATTTGATTATATACATACATTGTGACCATTCCTGAAAAAGCATTCATCAACGCACTCAAAATCGCTACAAAGAATACCATCATTATTAAAACAAAGAAGCCTGATCTGAACAATAAGCTTACACCCAAATAATATGAACCTTTATAAATAAAACCTATTATCGTAGCCAGAGGAACAAATGAAACAGCAAACCCGAGAAACGATATAAAGCCGATAATCGCACCATACATAGCACCGAGTTTAGGTTCAAGTATGCCAATCATATTGAGTTTTTTCATATAAATAAGAACTATTGGTGCAGCAAGTACAACAAGTGCAAAAAATGAAAAATTACAAATAAAAGGAATAATAGTAAGAAAGCCTAGTGCCAAACCGAGTATGCCGGTTAATGCAGCCATTCTTTTTAATAAAACTTCATTTATCATCTTTTTTCTCCGTATTTTTATAAATTAAACTTGTGCATATTTTGATAAATCACATTCAAGATTTCTGGCATGACAAACTGCAATAGCAATTGAATCGACAGTATCATCAAGTTTTGGCCAGCATCTGCCATTTTTACAAACCATTTTTTCAACAGCTTCAGCCACTTCATCTTTTGAAGCACGGCCATATCCTGTGATTGTCTGTTTTACCACAATTGGTGTATATTCAACAGCCTCAACAGAATATTTTTCAAGAGTCATCATAATTACCCCTCTAGCTTGAGCAACAGGGATTATCGTTTTTTGATTCTTAAAAAAGTATAATTTTTCAACCCCGGCAGTATCTGGTGTATACATTTTGATTATTTCTTCAAGGTCATTAGCTATCTCTAACAAACGCCCCTGTTCTGATTTATTCTTATCAGTCTGAATAGAACCTGATGCAATAAGGTTATAAGAACCGTTTACAGTATCAATAACACTGTATCCGACAATAGCTATTCCAGGATCTATGCCTAATATTCTCATAAATACAATTATAAACCGCTAAATAAGAAAAACAAACTCTTAACATTATCAAAACATAAAACCACAAACTCTTGTCACAAGTGCTCCTGCCAATACAGAAATCACAAATGTGCCAAGCCAGAGTACAGTTGCTTCTTTTATTCCTCTTTCTTTATATATTACAACCAGAGAAGCAAAGCACGGTACAAACAATGTTATTACAACAGCTGATGTAAGAATTTGAAGTGGAGTCATAACCATTGAAGAGTTACCCTCAAGCCCTGCCATATTGAATAAGCCAACAGAAGCAAAGTCTCTTCTTATAAGCCCCATAACAAAAACGTCAGAGAACTCTGCCGGCAGGTGCAGAAGGTGCACAACAATCGGCTCAAGTGCTTTTTGAAGCCATTTTAAAAAGCCAAAATGATTCAAAACAGTAATAATTACAGAACCTATTGCAAAAAGGTAACAGGCTTCTTTCAAAAAATTCATAACTCTTGAAAAAGTTTTATAAACTATATTTCTGAAGTTCGGCATTCTTATAGGAGGAATACTTATTAACAATTCGGTAGATGAACCGGGCAAAAGCATGTCAAGAGTTTTTCCGACAATACCCATAATAATAAATATCAAACCTAAATATATAAGCCAAACTTTGAGTCCGCCTATTGATGCCAGCAAAGCAATAATTATTCCCTGTTGGGCTGCACAGGGAATCGTTATGCCAAGTATAGCAGTAGCAATAGTTCTTTCTTTTTTTGAACCAAGAATACGTGTCGTTAGTGTGCCCATTGTTCCACAACCAAATCCAAGCAAGAGAGGAATAACAGCTCTGCCATTCAGACCTATTTTATTTAAAATATTATCTGAAAAAGCCGCCAGTCTGGGCAAATAACCTGAATCTTCCAACAATGCCATAAAAAAGTAAAATGCACTCAGCAAAGGAAGCAAAATACCAAATATGATTCCTACGGCCATTGTCAAAACACCAAATTCACCAACAAGAATGTTGGTAAGAAGATTGGTGTGAAATATGCCGGTAATAAATGAATTTATCCAAGGATAGTAATGTTCATTCAAATAACCAAAGGCAAAATCTACAACATTACCTGAAATAAAAACACCTATTATTTGAAATAACAAATATAAAACAAGTACAGACAGAATAAAATTCACAATCGGATTATAAAAAAGTCTTTCTGCCAGATCATAAAAATCATTTTGCTTTGCAGTTGTTTTGACTACTTCATTAAAAATTTTAGTTATATTTTCACGACGTTCCTTGTATAGCTCATCACGTTCAACAGAATCCTGATTTTCGTGAGATTCAATAGACATAATTTTAGAAAAAACATCGCATGGAAAAATTCCATTGCACAAGAGTTTTATATAAGGAGTTCTGTGAGATGAAATTTTAAAATTTTCTTTTTTAATTTCATTAATTATCTCATTTATGCCAATATTTCTTACAGCAACAGCAGAAATAACCGTTACATCCAAAAGTTCACTCAAACGCTTTGTGTCAATAGCAATTGAACGTTTTTTTGCTTCATCAACCTGATTCACAACAACTATTACAGGAAGAGCTAAATCAATTAATTGTTGCGTCAAAAACAGGTCACGTTCGAGACTGAGAGCACTTACAATATTAATGATAATATCAGCCTCTTTTAATATATTTTGAGTAACTACTTCATCATCAGTGTAATTCCCCAATCCGTAAGTTCCAGGTGTATCAATAATTTCTCCATACTCTGTGTAGGCTTTTGCTATATCAACAGTAGTTCCCGGGTAATTGCTAACTTCGACATAAAAACCGGATATTGCGTTAAAAATAACGGATTTTCCAACATTTGGATTACCAACAAGTATAATCTTCGGTAATTCACTATTGTTCTCCTTTTTACATCCATATACACAATTTTTACAATTCTTACAGCCAAAAACGCTCATTACACAGCCTCTTCATCCAACATTTCTACAAATATATTTTCTGACATTTTCTTTCCAATAGCGATTGTTTGATCATTTTCTTTAACAATAACAGGCCCAATTTTAGCTACACATTTTATAACTTTTCCTTCGAAAAGCGCAAAACGCGCAAAATTACATCTGGAAAGGCTTTTGTCAAACGCTATTATCTTACATCTTTGTCCCGGCTTTATATCTGTTAATTTTTTCATATACATGCTTCTAATTTCTTACACGATTATTATATACCCAAAAGTAAGTTTAGGCTAACATTATTTTGAAAAAAATTTAACTAGCTCATCAGGGGTATTAAAGAATAAGCAAAATTAGTTTATATTTCAAAACAAAGTTAAAACAGGAGCATACAAAATGAAAAAAGTAGTATATTTTGATGTTGAAGACTATGAAAGAGAGTTTTTACATAAAGAAAATGAAAACAAATATGATTATCGTTTGATAGAAAGTCCTTTGAACAATCTTTTAAAAATCGAGGAGGATTTAAAAGATGCAGAAATAATTTCGGTTTTTACTACATCAAGAGTAACAAAAGAAGTTCTTGAACAATTTCCTTCTCTTCGGCTTATTGCTTTACGTTCAGTAGGTTTCAATCACATTGACATTGATTATTGTAATAACCATGACATAGTAATAGAAAATACTCCGAATTATGGTAACAAAAGTGTAGCAGAATTCGCATTCGGGCTAATGCTTGATGTTTGCAGAAAAATAACAAAAGCATACACTGAATATAAAGAAATGGATGTTACACCACAAGGACTAGTAGGAGAAGAACTTGGCGGAAAAACCGTAGGTATAATTGGGCTAGGAGCAATTGGTTCGGAATTCGCCAGACTCGCATATGGTTTTGACATGAAAATACTAGGTTATGATTTATCAATTAAACAAAATCTAATTGAAAATTACAAAGTAGAATACACCGATTTTGACAGGCTTTTAGCTGAATCTGATTTTATTTCTCTTCACACACCATTAACAAAAGATAATCATCATCTTTTTAATGATGATGCTTTCAAAAAAATGAAAAATTCTGCTATTTTAATTAACACAGCAAGAGGAGAACTTATTGATACTCAGGCACTTTACAATGCTTTGAGTCAAAAACTTATAAAAGGTGCAGGACTTGATGTATTAGAAAGTGAAGAAACAATCTCTGACCCTGATTATCTTGTTGATATAAACAGGCTCAATGATTGCGCATTAAAACAAACTATTTTGAACACCAGACTGCTTCAACTTGAAAATGTAATTATAACTCCACACATTGCATACAATACAAAAGAAGCAATTCACAGAATTTTAAGTACAATGATGACAAATATAAATGCTTTTGTGGATGGTGTAGTAGAAAATAACATAAACTAATTTATTTCTCAGCAAGACTTCTTCTGGCAATTTCTTTGCCTTTAGCATTATAACCTATATCACCAACCCAATGAGCCAGAAGCTTACCTGCTTTTGAGTAACTGTATTGTTCATTTTCAGAGACATACAATCCGACAGAAATCAGACGGCCAAAAGCATTGTACTTTCCGACTTTATATGGATATTTCTCTTTATCAAAAGCGGGATCCCAATCAACAGCAGCAAGGATTCCGCTTTTTGTATAATAAAATGCATACTCCGGTTTATCATCATAAATAACACAATATCCTTTAACAAACTTTGATGAAAAAAACATTACGGTTCTACCTTCAGGCTGAATGTTTTGCTTTATTGAAGCCTGATTCTCTTTATTTTTTTCATCAATCCAATATGGTTCCAAAAGTTTTTTATCCAATTTCAAAGGAAGTCCGTCAAAGGCGAGTTTTTTTGCAGACTCGACAGTATATTGAATACTTCCCTTAAGTATTACATCATCACTAAAAGACATATTTGATGACATAAAAAAGAAAATAAAACCAAAACAAAATATAAATAAAATCTTTTTCATAAATTTATTATATCATTATTTCCCGAAACATTTTTCTTACAGAAAAAAAGAATGAATAATAAACTAATAAAAGAATTATCATCTGATATACCGGTAAAATAAAACTTTTATGTATGAAATACCACACAAAAAAAGCTGGAATAAAACTGAACAAAATATGAGCAATCCTTTTATAAGGTATTCTCCATTCAAGCCCCGGCACAACAACTATTACACTCAAAATAAAATAAATAAAATTTGAAATTAAAGCTGCTACGCCTGCACCAATAAGCCCCATTGTTTTTATCAAAAAGAAATTCAAAGCCAAACCCAAAAGACCCGAAACTACTTTTAATGCGGTAAGAATATATGTCTTATTAGCAAGATGATACTGCATAGTTGTATAATCAGTAAAACTAAGAAAGAAAGTACTAAAGGCCAGATAAGGAAGCAGAGTATATGCTTCAATGTACTTTTCATTTGCAAATATCATAATGATATCTTTTGCATAAACAGACATTAACAAAACAAGAGGAAGAGAAATAAGCATATAATAGCCTGTTAATTTTGAAATAATTGGTTTTACATCAATTTTTTCTTCATACAAATTTATTATTCGAGGAAAAGCAGCAATTGTAATAATAGCAAACAATGTCATCAAAATCGGAAAGGTCATATTATAAGCAACACCGACCAAACCAGCATTTTTCATTCCGTAATAATGACCGGTAATAAACTTATTGCTTTGATTAATCGCCCACATGCTTATGGAAGCAATAGCAACCGGAATTCCATATAAAAAGATAGATTTAACCATAACAGAATCTGGCATCTCAAATTGCAAATACTTCAATATATTGCTTTGAAAAACAAGAATAATATCTATTATTGATATAGATACAGCCATACCAATAAGAACTGATACCGCGCCAAAGTGAAGGTATTTTATTATTAATACAGAAAAAGCAATAGTCAAAATTTGGTTGACTATTGTCGAAACGGTAAATGCTCCCGGCTTTATTTGCGCTCTCAACACCTGAAACAACAAAGCCCTGATGGCAACAGGAATAATCAGAAGCAAAATAATCAAAAAAATCTTCGGTGGTACGTTAAAATAGTCGTAAAACCTATATCTGAAAACAAATGCAAGTATATACATTACAAACAAATTCGAACAAAGAATCATTATAAGAGTGGATAGATAATTCGGAATTTTGTCACAAAGCTCATTTTTTCTGAAAAATCTCAACCCAGAAAGACCTATCCAGTCAGAAAAAAGTATGCATAAAAAGCTTAACACCGCCAATGAAATTACATAAATTCCGTATTGTGCAGGAGAAAGAAGATTGGTATAAACAGGAATAATAACAGCATTGCCCAAAAGTCCAAATAACTTAGACGGCGCATATTTAGCCATATCTTTAAACAGGACTTTCATGGGCAATGCCACTTGATGAATATATCTTTTTACCTCTTCAGTCATTTTTAAGCGCGAAAAACTATTTTACTGCTTTAATGATTTCGTTGGTAATATTGTCTCCGCCATACAAAACAGCATCTGTTGTTAAAATTAACTCATATTTCTTTTCTTTTGCGACTTTATTGATATCAGCATTAATTTCATCATTGATTTTTTTCAAACCATCTTTATATTTTTGATCATATGACTTTGTCATATACTTCAAATCATTATTCAATTTCTTTTTAAGCTCTTCTTTTTTCTTAGGATCTTTTTCTGCTGCAACTTTAGCATTGCCGTCTTTTACAAAATTCAAAACAGCTTCTTTTTGTTTAGCTCTTTCAGCTTTCAATGTTTTTACACTTGAAGAACTGTTGACTACTTTTTTAACATCAACTACCGCATATTTTTTTACAGCTTCTGCACTAAAGGCAGTGCTTTGAAAACCAACACTAACCGCTAAAGCCAAAACTGATAAAATCATAATTTTTTTCATATAACTAACTCCCATTAAAATTATTGTTCAAATTATATCACAAATTTACTTTTTTGGGAAAAATAGCCCCATTGAGCTAGTTAAATTAAAGTAATAGGATGATTTACTAATAAAAGAAGTTCAGTAAAATGTTTATTGAAAAGGTTGATTAAATTTGAGCGTATTAAAAAATTATAAAAGCAACAGAACTTCCATAACAGCTTTGACACTGGCAATCTTCTTATTCTTTGCTGTGCCGGAAACAGCATACAGCTTTTCACTGCCTTTTAAAAAGAAAAAGCAAGAAAAACAAAAAATAGAAAAACCTGCTGTACAAATAAAAGCAGAACACAATGAATTCATTGAATACTCACTGGAAGACTGTATTGAAATAGCCCTAAAAAATGATCCGAACATAAAAGTATCAACAACTCAAAAAGATATTGCAAACTCTCAAGTTGGCTTGGCTAAATCAGAATATTTTCCAAATCTCACTGTCGGCAATGGATTTACATCACAACACAACAAAAACTCAGGCAAAGGTGGAGGTTTCTACAATCAAGGTGGCAGTACATCTTCAGACAACAACTACTATCAACTAAATCTTGGCGTAAACCAGCTCATCTGGAACTTTGGAAAAACAACGGCAAGAATAAATATGCAGAAGTTCAACAGAGAATCAGCAGGCTATGATCTTGAAAACACAATCCTAAATACCGTTTATCGTGTAAAAATGGCATACTTTGAAGTTCTTGCGGCACTGGCAAATCAAGATGTTTACGAGCGTTCTGTAAGAATAAACCAGCTAAACTATGATCGAACAAATGCTCTTTTTAAAGAAGGTCTGAAATCAAAAATTGATGTGGTAAATGCAGAAGTTTATCTTACCGATGCACAAATTTCTCTTGTTGATGCTCAGGGAAAATATCAAAACGCTATTGTAAACTTAAATAATGCAATGTACTTTCCTGAAGCCCCTGAATATTCTGTAAAAAATACAGAAAGTTTTAATTTTCAAAAAGAAAAAAAACAAAAAGAAAATGTAAGTATTTCTTATATAAAAAAAAGTGGTGAAGACAATCTTGAACAAACAGCAATCTTGACTTCCGGTATAGAAAAACAGGATATACTGCAAAATTACAAGTTTCAACCACTGATTTTACCTGTAAATGAAGCAATTGAAAAAGCTTATGAAAACAGACCCGATTTAAAATCACTTCAAATGGTAAAAAGAGCTCAGGAAGAATCATTAAAAGCAATCAAACGCTCATATCTGCCCGAGCTTTCTGCCAGCTCAGGATATAATTACCGAAAAAATAGTGATGTATCAAACACAGGTTTCAATATAGGAGCATCTCTTGATTTTCCAATGTTAAATTTTATGGATATAAAATATAGTATAGCGCAGGGAAAATCTTATTTAAAAATGGCCGAAGAAAATATTGACCTCTCAAAAAAAAATATCTATTTTGAAGTGCAAACAAACTACATAAACATGGTTGTATTACAGAGAAAAATTCCTATGATGGCCCAAAAAGTAAAACAAACACTGGAAAACTTTGAACTGGCTGATGGAAGATATACGGTAGGACTGGGTAACTTTATTGAATTGCAACAGGCACAAACAAATTACAACAATGCACAGCTTGCTTTTGTCCAAGCTGTTTTTGACTACAATGTAGCAAAAGAACAATTTCAAAAATCCATGGGGGTACGATGAAAAAACAAACGATAATAGTTGTATCAATAATATCACTCCTTGTCATAATTGGAGCACTGATAATATTACATAATAAACATAAAGATTCCGGCTTTGTCACAGTACCTGCTAAAAAAGCTACAATAGTCGAAGCTGTCGAAGCCTCAGGCACGGTAAATCCTGTAAATACCGTAGACATAGGTTCTCAAGTATCAGGAATGATTAAAGAAATTTATGTTGATTACAACTCAAAAGTTACAAAAGGCCAGCTTCTCGCACAAATAGATCCATCACTTTTTCAAGCACAGGTAGACAAGGCAAGAGGCGATCTGGAAGCAGCTCTTTCAAACAAAGCTAAAATATCAGCTATGCTTGCTTATGATAAGAAAAACTATGAAAGATACAAAAAGCTTTATACTAAAAACTATGTAGCAAAAGCAGATGTTGACCTTGCAGAAGCTACTTACAAATCAGATGTTGCACAGCTAAATGCCGCACAGGGAACAATAAACCAAGCACAAGCAACTCTTAATAATAATTTAACAAACCTAAAGTATACAAAAATAATTTCTCCTGTGGACGGAATTGTTGTATCAAGAGATGTTGATGTAGGACAAACAGTTGCTGCAAGCTTCCAAACACCTACGCTGTTTCAAGTTGCACAAGATTTGAAAGATATGCAAATTGAAGTAAATGTTTCAGAAGCTGACATAGGAAAAATCAAAAAAGGACAAAACGTAGAATACACTCTTGACGGTTATGCGGATTCTGTGTTTTATGGCAAAATTAAAGAAATTAGAATTGCTCCTACGACGGTATCAAATGTAGTAACATACACAGTAATTGTTGATGTTGACAATCAAGAACAAAAAATGATTCCCGGAATGACCGCTAATGTTTCAATAATAACAAACAAAAGTGAAAATGTTCTGTGTGTACCAACCGAAGCATTGAGATTTACACCTTCAGAACTTACCGGAGGAAGAAAATATAAAGATCAAGGCTTGTGGATTTTAAAAGATAACAAACCTCAAAGAATTACAATCAAAACAGGAGCAAAAGATAGTGAACGAACTGAAATAATTGCAAATAAGCTCCAAGAAGGTGACAGAGTTATTTTGAAAAAACGTGATGAAAAAGACAAAACTACAACTCGTCGCAAACCTCCAATGAGAATGTTTTAAGAATAAATATGGCACTAATAGAAATAAAAAATTTAATAAAAACTTACCAAACAGGTGATACATCATTCAATGCTCTTGATGATGTGTCTCTCACTGTTGAAAAGGGAGAATTTGTGTCAATTATGGGGGCGTCAGGCTCAGGCAAATCAACATTCATGAACATACTCGGGTGCTTGGACAAACCCACATCAGGAAGCTATCATCTAGACGGAATAAACGTCTCAGATCTTTCAATGGATGACCTTTCTGAAATAAGAAACCTGAAACTTGGTTTTGTTTTTCAGGGATTTAATCTCATATCAAGAACATCAGCTATTGAAAATGTTGAAATGCCAATGATTTATAAAGGAATTCCCCCACAAGAGCGCATCGAAAAAGCCAAATGGGCTTTAAAAATAGTCGGACTTGAAAAAAGGGAAAATCATCTTCCTAACCAGATGTCAGGTGGGCAACAGCAAAGAGTTGCTATTGCCCGTGCAATTGTAAATGATGCACCTATCATACTTGCTGATGAACCGACAGGAAACCTTGATACAAAGACAAGTATAGAAGTTATGGAATTTTTTGTTGCACTCAACGAAAAAGCAGGAAAAACAATCATCCTGGTAACACATGAGCCTGATATTGCAGAATATAGCAAAAGAGTAGTAAGATTCAAAGACGGAAAAATTATTTCAGATGAATTGAATGCGAGGAAAGTATGATAGATTTTGAATCAACTTTTAAGATATCACTGCGTTCACTCAAAGTAAACAAAATGCGTTCGGTTCTGACGAGTCTCGGCATAATTATCGGTGTCAGTGCAGTTATTATAATGTTATCAATTGGAGAAGGTGCAAAAGAAAGAATCAATAAAGATATTGCATCGATGGGCTCAAACCTTTTAATGGTAATGTCCGGTTCTACAACCTCCAGCGGTGTAAGAATGGGAAGCGGAACACAGCCAACCCTTACACTGAAAGATGCTGATGCAATCTTAAAACAATGCCCATCAGTTTCAGAAGTTGCACCCACTGTCAGTCAGGTACAACAGCTGGTTTATGCAAATCAGAACTGGTCAACAAGTGTATCAGGTATAACAACAGGTTATATGCCTATCCGCTTATGGGAAATTGAATCAGGAAGAGGACTAACACAAGAAGATATTAAAAATACTACAAAAGTTGCAATTCTTGGTTCTACTGTAACAACCAACCTTTTTGGCGATATGGACCCAATAAACAAAACCGTACGAATAGGAGGAATGCCTTTCAAGGTTATAGGTTTATTAAAACCTAAAGGTCAAAACGGGATGGGACAAGATCAAGATGATACTGTTTTGATTCCTATTACAACTGCACAAAAAAAGCTATTCGGGACTGATTTTCCGGGAATGGTTAAGCACATCAGTGTACAAGCTGTTGATGAAAACAGTCTGGAATCAGCACAAGAAGAAATCACTGTTTTGCTTAGAGAAAGACATAACCTCGGAAAAAATAAAGACGACGATTTTTCAATCAGAAATTTTACCCAAATGCTTGAAACAGCAAAACAAGCATCTAACACAATGGCGATTCTTCTTGGTTCAATTGCTTCTGTTTCTTTACTTGTAGGAGGCATTGGGATAATGAACATTATGCTCGTGTCTGTTACCGAAAGGACCAAAGAAATAGGTATAAGAATGGCAATCGGAGCAAAAGCAATGGACATAAGAATACAGTTTCTTGTTGAAGCACTTCTTCTGTCTCTTGCCGGAGGTGTAATAGGTGTAATCATTGGTATACTCGGCTCAAAAACAGTTGGACTTTTCTCGGATTTAACAGTAATCATTTCGCCAATTTCAATATTTCTATCCTTTGGATTTTCCGGACTTGTCGGAATTCTGTTCGGGTATTATCCTGCGTACAAAGCCTCTTTATTAAATCCAATTGATGCACTAAGGTATGAATAACATATCTGATAATTAGTCTGTTGTTTAGCCTCTATGCTAAGTTTTATTTTTAAAAAATCATGATTCAATAAACTTGTATCAAAAAAGGAGTTTATTATGGATTTTAATCATGACGAGTGTTGCCAAGGTGACTTCAGCAAATGTATAAACAAAGAATTAAAAGGCACAAAAACAGAAAAAAACCTGCAAGAAGCATACTGCGGTGAATCTAAAGCCAGAAACAACTATACATTCTTTGCAGAACAAGCAAAAAAAGACGGTTATGTTCAAATAGCAAAAATCTTTCAAGAAACTGCTGATAATGAGAAAGAACATGCAAAAATATGGCTTAAACTGTTGAACGGAGGTAATATAAAATCAACACAAGCCAATCTTGAAACTGCGGCAAGCACAGAAAACTATGAATGGGAAGACATGTATGCAAGATTTGCTCAGGATGCAAGGGACGAAGGTTTTGATGACATAGCATTTTTATTTGAAACAATAAGAAACATAGAAAAAATGCATATGACACGATATAACAAATTAATAGAAGATTTAATGAAAGACATTGTTTTTCAAAAGCCAGAAAAAATAATGTGGGAATGTGCAAAATGCGGCTACACTTTTGAAGGAACAACAGCACCTGAAATATGCCCTTTTTGCAAACACCCTAAAGGTCACTTTTTTGAAAAGTGCTATAACTACTAAATCTACTCCTCTTCGTCTTCAACGGGGTTGATAGGGAGCCTAAAACCAAACGTTGAACCTTCTTGTGGTTTACTTTTTACAAACACTTCACCTTTATGATGCTTCTCTATTGTTATCTTAACAAGATGCAACCCGAGTCCTGTTCCTTTCACAGTATGAGTATCATTTTCAACTCTATAAAAACGTTCAAAAATTTTCTTTTGATGTTCTTCCGGTATACCACAGCCCTGATCTTCGACAGAAACTTCTATGAAATTTGGGTCTCTGGCTATTTCTGCTCTTACTTTTATTCTTCCGTTTTCTGGAGAATATTTAATAGCATTAGAAAGAAGATTGTTCAAAGCTCTTTCTATACTTTCGACATTTATCGGAATTTCCGGCAGATCAGGCTCTTTAATCAAAGAAAAAGTAACATTTTTTTCTTCAGCAAGTACCTGCATACTCTGAAGCTGCTGCTCAATTATAGGAACAATGTTTGTTTTTTCTTTTAAAACATTAACATTACCTGCTTCAAGTCTCGAAAAATCTAAAATATCATTAACCATTTTTTGAAGACGTGCAGCCTCTTTATTTATAACCTCGAAAAATTCTTTATTTGTTTTTTCATCAAAATCATCGGAATGATTATACAAAGTATCAATATATGTTCGAAGAACAGTAACAGGCGTTCTCAATTCATGGCTGACATTTGAAATGAAATTGCTCTTCATACGATCAATTTCAACTTCCTTTGTAACATCAATGAGAACTATCACATATCCGACATAATCCTGATTCTTTGAAAACATTGGAGAAATTACACACTTCATAACCTTTGAATCAACCTCAATATTAAATTCAAGCGGCTTATTCTCCATAACATCAAGAGGTGTGTCTTTAAACTGTTCAATACGTTCTTTAAAGCACAACTCTCCATCTGTATCACAATACATCTGTATTTTCGTATTCAGAATTTGTTCATCCTCAATCTCAAGCATTCTCTTAGCAGCATTATTAACAAGCACAACATTGTCGTAATTGTCACAAACAACTACGCCATTGACAATACTCATTAGCACAGCTTCAAATTTATTACGCTCCAGGGTAAGCTGATCGATATTTTGTTCTTCATACTGATGAAGTCTCATAGACATATCATTGAATGCATTAATCAAATCTTTGATCTCACCCGAAGTATTTTTGTCATCCAAAATATATCCGAAATCACCGGTGGAAATTTTCTTTACACCATGATGAAGCATAGATAGCTCTCTGGTAATCAGAATGGTATTTATCAAAATAACAAGTGTAAACACAAGCCAAGCAACAGTAAATACAACAAGCATCGAGTTTCTTGTTGCATGGGAGATATCTTTTGTTGCTCCACCGGAAAGACCAACTGTTACTTTGCCAATATTGGTTTTTACCCCGTCATTATTAACAAGCATCTGTGAAGAACTTGTAATCATTGCCTGTTGTGCACGATTAGGATATTCATTTTTGCTCGAATAAATTATATTGTTATGATCATCCCTAAACTCAATGAAGGCAATTTCATTGTTACTATTCATTATTGAACGGGTATGAGCCTGTAAAATAGAAAATTTATCAAATTCCTGAATATCTTTAGTAACCTCAACACTTTCAATTGCCAGCGTTTTTGTAAGTATTTCACCAAAACCGCTATAAACTTCAGAAATTTTCTGTTGAATATTTGTAATAGCAAAAACCGCCAGTCCAACAATTAAAACAGTGCTGACAACCAATCCCAGAAGTATTAGTTTATTTTGTGTGCTTATACTAAGTGATTTCTTGCTCATTTTATTACAATTACATACTTTCACTCGATTATAACATTAAACTTAAAGAAGTTACAAACACTTAAAGCTTTATAAATAATATAACAAATTTTTTATTGTTTATGTTTTGTCCAAATAAAATAAAGGAGAAATAATGAATATAAGCTTTAGTGGTATTAAAAATGCAGGTGCACAAATGCATATTCAGGAAAAAGACGAAATTTTAAACAAAGGAGCAATGTTTGAAGTTACTATTCCAAAAGGCAAACATATGAATCTGCATGTTGAGCTTAACAACGAAGGCGACAAAGACCTGGACAATTTTAAAGAAATACTAAAAGAATTCCCAAACGAATACAATCCTAAAACACTCAATATTGATTATGATGAATTTGTAAATATTGATACCGGTGAAAAAGAAAAATCTTATTTTTTAAACGGAAAAGACCTTAAAATGACTTCTGAAAATTTTAAAATTTTCAATAAAATATTCAGGCTTCTAGAAAAAATTAAGGCTATGCCAAACGAAAAACTAAAAGTAGAAAATTCATATGTATATTCCGAAGAAGCCAGAGATTCCTTTTGTTTTTATGAACCAAGATGCAAGAATGAAGATGAATTTATAAAGCTTCTTGATTCTGCCCACTATTCACAAAATGTTCATTCAGGAGCAAAAGTACTATCTCAAAAATTTGAAAAAGAAATGCTGGAGTATATTGGATAATAAAAAAGAGCGGTTAAAAAACCGCTCTTTTAAATGTTTGTTAGAAAAATTATAATTTTTCAGCAACCATTTTTGTAGTTTCAGCCAATCTTGTTGAATAACCCATTTCGTTATCATACCAAGAAATGATCTTAACCATATTGTCACCCATAACTCTTGTCAACAATCCATCAACAGTAGAAGATTGAGATGAACCGATATAGTCAGTAGAAACCAATGGCTCGTCTGTATAGCAAAGAACGTGTCCGTCAGCTCCTTCTTTCAAAGCAGCATTAACAGCTTCAACTGTAACAGGTTTTTCTGTTTCAAAAACAACGTCAACGAGAGAAACGTCCGGAGTAGGTACACGCATAGCAAAACCATCCAATTTGCCTTTGAGTTCAGGAAGAACCAAAGCAACAGCTTTAGCAGCACCTGTTTTTGTAGGAACAATATTCAAAGCGCCTGCTCTAGCACGTCTTGGATCTTTATGACCGGCATCTAAGATTCTTTGGTCGCCTGTGTAAGAGTGAACAGTTGTCATCAAACCTTTAACGATACCAAATTTTTCTTTGATAACTTTAGCAACCGGTGCTAAGCAGTTAGTTGTGCAAGATGCCATTGAAATAATATTGTGTTTTGCTGGATCATATTCTTGTTCATTAACGCCCAAAACAATTGTTTTATCTTCGTTAGAAGCAGGAGCAGAAATGATAACTTTTTTAGCACCTGCATCAATATGAGCTTTAGCTTTAGTAGCATCTGTGAAGAAACCTGTTGATTCAACAACAACTTCAACACCCAAATCTTTCCAAGGAAGATTTGCAGGATCTTTTTCTGCAAAGAATTTAATTTTTTTGCCGTTTACGATGATACCTTCATCATAAGCTTCTACTTCACCATCAAATTTACCCATTACA
>JAHALR010000003.1 GCA_018362895.1 Clostridium sp.
TACACCGTCGTTAACGATTTGAGGTGCGCCGAATTTTTTTTCTAAAATAACATTTCTACCTTTAGGTCCGAGTGTTACTTTTACAGCATCGGCTACTGCGTCTATACCTTTGAGTAAGCTTTTTCTAGCTTCTTCATTGAATACAATTCTTTTAGCCATTTTTTTTCTCCTTAATGAATTAATAGTCTAAATTATTCTAAGACACCGAGCACGTCTTTTACAGACATGATTTTGAAAGTTTCGTCGCCCATTTTTACATCTGTACCTGCATATTTTGCAAAAAGGACTTTTTCACCTACTTTAACTTCCATTTCTTCTTTTTTACCGTCTTCAAGAGTTTTTCCCGGCCCTACTGCTACTACTTCGCCTTTTTGCGGCTTTTCTTTAGCTGAATCAGGAATGAAAATTCCGCCTGAAGTTTGTTCAGTGTCTTCTATAACTTTGATTACCAATTTGTCGCCTAATGGTCTGATTGACATAATGTCCTCCTTTTATTGATGAGTTTACTTCTTTTCTAACTTACTATTCTTTTATATCATTCGATTTTGAAAAAAAATCAAAAGTTAATGAAAAATTAATATTTATACCTATATATTTTGAAGCTTTGTCCTTCAGCAATTGAAGGAGAAGATGCAAATATCAGTTCAAAATATTGAGGTAATGATTCGGAAGGAGAATTTATGTTTCTGAAAGATGAAGTTATCAGGTAAATTTGCTTGTCTGTCTTTAGGTTTTGGATATATTCCAATAGACCGTAGTCAGATTTCATCTGTTTCAAACTTTTTCCCCATATTATATATGAAAATTCTGTGTTAGATGAAGCTGAATAAAGTTTGTGTTCTTTTAAATAAGGGAGTATTGAAACAAACACAGGGTCAAAGTTTTCGATTATCATTGCATTTTTATCTATATTTTTGTTGATATATTCAGCTGTTTCTTTTGCACTTGAGAAATTATACTGTAAATCTAAAAGCGTATACTTAAGACCGTTGAGCAAAGTCAGTATAAAAAAGATACCGATACATATATTTACTGCTTTTCGGGATTTTTCACGCAGTGTATTTGTATTTAAAAGAATCCACCAACAAAAAATCAGAATGATATATGCACAATAAATTCTTGTCACATATACATATACATTGTAGCTGAAAATATATACAAAAAACTGAAATCCAACCCCGGAAAAAGCTATCAGAAACAATTTTTTGTTGTTTTTGAAAAGTCCGATAAAATTTGCAAAGAACAATCCTGCAATCACACTGATAGATATAATTGCAGTCGGTGCGAACAAAAATCGATGAGTCTGCTGATACATATCGTCATAACCGTTCACAAAGAATTTTGAAAATACACCCAGTGCAGAGCTGAGAAAGTTATATTGTCCGTAAGATATAAATTCATTGCTTGAGGAGGTTCCTGCAAGTTGAAGAACTACTGCCAGAAGGGACAGTATCATTATTGTATATGAGGGGATATATTTTTTTGCTCTGTTTTCATATATAAAAAGCACAGTCAATATTGTACAGAATCCGAACATTATCACATGAATATTTGCCGTGATAGCAAGAATTACTGAATATATGAGCGGTTTTTCTTTTGCTTTTGGATACAATGTTGCCAGAAGAAAAACAAAAAATGGCAAAATAGCATAACTTCTTGCATTGACCGGCAGAAAATATAAGAATCCGGCACTTGTCACAATTGCAAACTTTGCAAATTTTGAGAATGGTGAATATTGAAGCAGCAAAAACACGGATGCACACATAAATACCCAGCAGATTATCTGCATTATGATAATGGAGCCTGCTGTGTGAAAAATTTTTGCAAAGGGCATAATAAGCAGGTAGAAAAATGACGGGTGTCCTTCATTCACAAGGTGTTTAAACAGTCCTAAGAAAGAAACATTTTGCACAATTTGCCAGACTTGGGCTTCATCTGACCAGATTTCATGATGCAATACCGTAACCAGTGTAAAAACAGCATATAAAGCTGTAAAAAAGATATTTAATACCAGATTTTTTTTATCTTCTGAATTCATAAATATTGAATCTCTCCTGATTTGTTAAAACGTTATTTTTTGAGGTATAAATTGGTTTTACGTCCTCATAAAAAGCTCCTGCACTCATTATTACATAAACGATTTTGTGTTCTTTCATTGCTTCGGCAAGCGGAACGGGTGTGAATGATAAAGGTATGGGTTTATTCCAAATAGTGTAAGTATAAAAATCATTATATCCTTTGTAATAAAATTTCCATTGGTTTTTTGGAAGATATGCACTGACAGGTGTTGTTGTAATCGGGTAGTTGCTTAAAATAAAAGCATCTTTCGGTATATTCTTTTTTATAAATTCCGCTGTATTTTGTCCGTCTGAAAACGGATATTTAAAATCTTTTGTAATAAGGTTGATTCCTTCCGGAATTGTTAAGAGAAAAATAAATGCGATTGAAAAACTGATGATGTTTTTTGTTTTACTTTCACAAACAACCCATAGACAAAATACGCAAACAAACAGCAGACAAAAAGCTCTTTGCGGAAGTATAGACCAGACAAAAACAAAAATCGAACCCTGGTAAAGAAGATTTGTAAGATAAACAAAAAATATTTTTCTGTCTTTTTGGAATAGAAAAATCATCACAAACAGAAGAAAGCATAACAACAGAATATTCATAAAAATATTAGTATATCCGAAAAGATTAAATACTATTTTTGAATAAACATCGAAAAGCCCGTTTAAAGAAAAATCAGGTGTAAAGGTTTGCACGATAACATTTTCTTTGCTGCTTCCAAAAAGATATACGACAATTGAAGAAAGAGAAATTGTTGTTAAGGAAAAAGGAATAATAGCTTTTTTGTTTTTTTCCTTAATGATGTTTTCAAACATGAACAAAACCATCAAAGCGAAACAAAAACCGAACATGATAATGTGCGTGTTTGCCAGAAGGATTAATGTCAATGTATAAAGGTAAGGGTGTTCTTTTTGTTTTTTGTAAAGCCATGCCAGAACAAAAATTAACAGCGGAATCAGACAATAACTTCTTGAAATGACCGAAAACCAGTACAAAAACGCAGAGCTGCAAAGAATTGATATTTTACAAAAAGTATTAAAAGGAGTTTTGTTAAGAAAAAATCCTGCTGCTGTTGACATAATAAACCAGCTTAGAATTTGCATGGAAAAAACCGAAAGATTTAGCTTTGAGAACGGAAGGACAAGAAAATACCACAAAAGAGGATGACCTTCTGTTCTTACGTGTTCAATTATTTCAAAAAGATTCAAATCTCTCACCACCAGCCAGACTTGAGCCTCGTCTGCCCATATTTCATGGCACAGAAGCACAATTAACGTAAAAAGTGCATATAAAAAAATAAATATTAAATTTTTGAGTTTTGATTTGTCCATATGTATTAATAGAATCTTAAAATTAGTGTGAGTACTGATATAAAAAGCAAAATTTGCATAAACCCGATTACCAAAACAGGTATAATCTTGTTTTGCAGGTTATATTTGTGTGATGAAAAAAGTATAAAAAACATTGGAATAACGGGGAACAGATACCTGCCTTGAATTCCTGTAATTATGGGTGATTTTTGATAAATCAAATAAACAGATGTGATGATTGCCAGAAAAATCAAAATACCCGAGAAAAGAAAAACAGCTTTGTCCTTCAAATGATAGAAAAAAGATTTTTCTTTCAGGTCTTTAAAAAATGCACTGCAAAATAAAAGAACATAAAAAAGATTTGATACGAATATGGGAACCATTGCAGAATTCCAGCCAAAACTTGAAATCATGTTATTTATATAAAATCGGTGAAGCTTTGAAAGTGTTAAAAATATCATTTTCAAATATTGCATAGGATGTGTAATGATAAATTTTATCAATATACTTTTGTCAACGGTTTTGTCTGAGAGTTCATATTTTGTATTACTGTATATTGTTATTATGTAATATACAAAAAATAAGATAATAAAAATATTTAAAAGTAATATAATCAAAAAGTTTTTTAAGTAAGTTTTTTTGTTTTCAAATTTTTCAACAGGAATTATAAAATATAAAAAAATCAGCGGAATATAAGTATATTTACAAATACAAATGAGAGTAATCAGTAAACCCCATATTCCCGTTTCTTTTTTTGTCAGCTTTGAATTTTCTGAAAATTTTAGTTTTAAAGTATAAGCTATAAATAAAAATACAAGTCCCGAAGTTATACCGTCGGTGCTTATTGCGCCTGCTTGATAGAGGTTTAAAGGCAGCATAAATACTGTAAAGAACAATAGTTTGTGTACAGGTGTTATCTTAAGTGCAAAGTAGCACATAGCCAGATATGTCAATAGAGAACAGAACCTTAGTATGAAAATCATTGAGATAGGTGTGAAATTCAAAAATTTCATCAAAAACATAATTATGAATGAGGGAAAATAAGAAAGAGGAGTGTAGCCTGTCGGTATAAATCTGAAAAATTGTGTTTTATTTTTTTCAAGCTGTACAGTACTTGCTGATACTAATTCCTGAGTTGAAGTTTTTATGTCGCTGTCAAATTTTAACAGGTCATAGAATTTTTGGAGCTTAATAAAATTTTCGGGAAGCACCTGACCTGTATAGTTGTTTTCTTTCTTAAAACTGAAAGAACCTTCTGTATACCCGTACATTTTGAAGAAGTGAGCATCTTCATCCGGTGCTTGAAAAGGAGGATTTATCAATATAAACAAACTTCCCCAGAAGATTGCCAGAATAAGAAAAAGATTCTGTATATTAAATATTTTTTTATCCATTATTTTTTGTCCTGTTCGTCAATTATGTAATAAACTTCTGTTGGTATCAGCGTTGTTTCATCTGAGGCATATATTATTTTTTTTGTTGTTTCTGGTTTACCCATTCCACTGTAAAGGTAGTATACTTTCTTATTTTTGAATTTATCTTCTTTTTCAAAACTGAAAGGCGTTGACAAATCAAGATTTTCCCCAAAACCGAGGGTGTAAAAAGCTTTGTAATTTGGTGAATAAAATTTTCTTCCCGGAAGATAAGCAAAAACACCGGCTGTTGTAAGAGGATTATTAGAGATTATCACAGAATCACTGCTTATATTTTTTTTGATAAATTCTGCTGTTTTTTTGCTTCCCGAATAATCGTAATTTATATCATTCATTGTAATTTGGTATGAAGCTTGAAAGCTGAAGGCCAAAATTGCTGATAGAACGAGATTATATATGATTTTTCTTTTTTGTGTTAAATCTGCTTTATTTAGAATAATCCAAAAACAAAAGATGATTGTCAAAAGAAATGTAAAAGCTTTTTCAGGGCTGGTCTGCCACACAAGAACATAAATCATAAACTGATATAAAATACTGAAAAGATATACGATAAAGAGTTTTTTATTTTCATGAAAAATAATTGCAGATGCTGTAATAATAAACATTGTAATTATAATAAGCCAGAGAAAAGTAATTCCTCCGTAAAGATTCAAAAATACTTCCAAAAATGACCTTAAAAGGTTTATCCCATGGTCTGAAACAAACTGCTGAATACTGATGTTGTCGTCAGGTCTGGTTATTATGTAGACAAACAGAGCCAGTATTGAAAATGACATAATCATAAAAGAGAACAAAAACGGTTTCTTTTTTTCAAAAACTTCTTTATTCTTCAACAGATGTTCATATCCAAATAACACTGTCAACCCTGTACAAAAACCGCACATCAGAATATGTGTCTGGGATAGAAGAGCTACAATTGCCGAGTAAATATAAGGATGTTCTTTTTGTGTTGAATAAAAATATGCAGCACCGATTAAAAATAGAGGAATCAGTGAATAATTTCTTGAAATTACCGGAAGCCAATATAAAAAACCTGCACTGAACAAAATACAAATTTTCGAAATCTTATTGAATGGTGATTTAAAGAGCAAAAAACCTGCTGAAATTGTCATGAAAATCCAGCTTATCATCTGCATGGAAAAAACCGGAAGATTTAGCTTTGAAAACGGAAGAACAAGAAAATACCACAAAAGAGGGTGTCCTTCATTTCTTACATGATTAATTATGCCAAGAAAACTCAAATCTCTTGTTACAAGCCATACCTGTGCTTCATCTCTCCATATTTCATGATGTAAGACAGAAATCAAGGTGATTGATATATATATTAAAAGAAGTAATATATTAAAAATTTTGTCTTGATATTTTTTGAAGCTCATAATTTCCTCAATCAGTCTATTAAAACTTTCATAAATAAAACCTGTTTATTAGTGTACCTAAAACAAAAGGCATAAGAATTGCAGCGGCAATGATTAAATAAAGCGGCATTTTTTTCCAGCTCCATTTTTTGTTATCAAAAAGAAAGAACAACAACGGCATTACGGGTATGAAATATCTTCCCTGAATTCCGCAAAATACAGGATAACACTGAAAAAGAATAAAGGCCGAGGTTAATATAATTGTAAAAGAAGCTAAAAATGAAATTAGAAATAGAAATTTCATTTTCAAATCAAAGACAGTTTCTTTTTTGTCTGTTTTAAACAATCCTGCTGTTATTAATATAAGAATAAACCCTTTTAACAAAGATACATCCAAAAATGTGTCATTACATCCCAAAAGACCTATGTAAGAATATAGATATACACTCCACTGTGATTTTACGGTTTGCCAGAAGAAATCCAAAAACCAGCTGAACCTGTTTAGGATAAATCCAATCATAAATTTTCTGTCGTAACCCGGTGCACCTGATATTACGTTTTGTCCGACAGACAAAATATGGAGAATATAAATTCCTGTAATAAAAATGTTGAGTAAAAATAGAGTGAAAAAATATGAATATCTGGTTTTTTGTGTATTAAACTTTTCTTTTGGTATACAAAAATATAAAAGTATCAAAGGAAAGTATGCGTATTTACAGACCAAAGTGAAGGTAAGAAGAGAACCAAAAAAGATAAACTCATTTTTGCTGATTTTTTTGATGTTTTTATCCAATGCAAGTTTTAGTGTGTATGCTATGAATAAAAATGCAAGACCTGTTGTCAGTGCATCTGTTGAAACCGAAGAAGCTTCATAAAGTGTCATAGGCATTAATGCAAGCAATGCAAAAAGCCATTTTTTTACCGGCATGGTTTTTATTGCCTGATAAATCAGGCCTGTGTATAAAAAGAGTGAGCATAGCCTGAGCATATACATCATTATTAATGGGGGTGTATTGAGGAGTTTCATTACCCATAAAACTAAAAAAGAAGGGAAATATGAAACAGGAGTGTAACCTGTTGGTGTGAATTCATAAAATTTTGTTTTGTGTTTTTCGAGTTTTATTTTTAGAGCTTCCGTGATTTCAGTTTTTGTGGTTTTTAGCTCTTGGTGTCCGCCTATTTTTTCAAATTGGCTGATTTTGATTATGCTTTCGGGCAGAAAATCACCTGCGTGTTTATTTAATACTTTAAAATTGAAAGTGCCATTTGTGAAGCCATACATTTTAAAAAAATGTTGAGCTTCATCCGGTGTTTGAAACGGCGGGTTAATAATCATCATTGTGCTTCCCCATAACAAACACAGGAT
Source organism: Clostridium sp. (assembly GCA_018362895.1). Lineage (GTDB taxonomy): Bacteria > Cyanobacteriota > Vampirovibrionia > Gastranaerophilales > Gastranaerophilaceae > Limenecus. The sequence continues at coordinate 7,532 of JAHALR010000003.1, forward strand.
TAGAAATATATTTTCGGGTTTGATTAAAATCTTTTTCATTTGCGTTTTCTTTTCTAAATATAAAATCTGTAAATTATTCTGATTAAGCTTATAAACAGAACAAAATTTATTAAAAATATAATAAGATATTCAAAAAGTTTTGTTTTAAAATTGATTTTTGTGTTGTAAAACAAAAGAAAAAATAAAGGAGCAAAAGGTATAAAATATCTCCCCTGTATTCCTGCTATTGTGTTTGTATAATCATCAGGCAGAAAATTCAAATAGCAGGATGTGCATATCAAAAGTAAACAAGCCAGACTTATTACACAAAAAAGACATTTTTCTTTTAGATTGATATTGACTGATTTTTCATCATAATTAGTCATTGATGCAAGCACTATTGTGTATATATAAGTCCAAACTGCATAATATGGCAATGGTGTATCTATCCAACCGAACAAACCCACAAAACCGTTCAGATAATATCTGAAATTGTACAGCAGGGTTTTTAATATAAGCAGAATGTATTCAATAGGATGATTGAATATGAATTTTGTCAGGTCTGATTTTTCAAGATTGGTTGAAAATGATTGTACTGCCTGAAGTCCTTGTGTTATATGCATGTGGTATAAAATGGGAATGATACATAAAGCTCCGCTTATTCCAAAAGTCAAAGCAAAAAATTTATATTTTTGCAGTTTTGAGTCAAATCTTTCTTGAGGTATTAAAAAATATAACAAAATTAACCAGAAATAAGTAAACTTACATATTGATAAGAGAGTAATCAACCCGAGAAAAGTTAGAATGTGTCTTTTGGTGATTTTTTTGACTTCTTTACTGAAAGATAAATAAAGAGCATACGCCGTCAAAAGGAATGCAGCACCGTTGGAAAGACCGTCTGTGCTTAGTGCAGAGGCTTGATACAAACACATTGGCAAAAGCCCGAGTGTTAAAAACATCCATTTTTTGACAGGTGTAATTTTAATAGTGAAATATAATAAAGCTGTGTATGTAATGAGAGAACAAATTCTTGAAATATATAGCATCCAAAATGGAGAGGCATTAATGAGTTTTAATATGAATACAAAAAAGATTGCGGGAATGTAAGACAAAGGTGTATAAAATGGAGCAGGATATCCTATAAAAATCTTATTTTGTTTGTCCAGAGAAATTTTAGCAATTTGTGCTGTTTCTTCAAAACTAGTTTTTTTTAGCGGTTCACCTGTAATACGTTTGTTATACCTGGAAGCCTGCACTAAACCTGAGGGAAGAATTTGTCCGCTGAATGTAAGCCTTTTGCCTAAGCTGACTCCGCCTATATTGTCTGTTGTATATTTTTTGAAACTCCAGGAACCATCTGTAATTCCGTATATTTTGTATAAATGAGAATCCTCATCAGGTGCTTGAAATGGAGGATTGAAAATCATAAATAAGAATCCCCAGAATATGGCAATAATGAGGAATATATTTTGAGGTTGTTCAATAAATTTTTTCATTTTCGTTTATCTTCTCCATGTTTATATGTAATATCTGTAAAAAATACTAACAGCACTTATAAATAGTATGATATTTGCAGCAAAAATAATTGTTTTTGCATAAATTTGAGGTTCGATTTGGTATTTATTATTGTTGAAAATTATAAATAATAAAGGAAGTACAGCAATGAAATATCTTCCCGAAACACCTACAATGTTTCCGTAAACATCTATTTGGTTTACCACAAAACATGCAAGAAAAACTAATAAATAAGAGGTAATAAAAATTGCGGCACAGATAATTTTTTGCACCGGATTAAATTTGTTTTTCCCGTTATTTTTTGGATAAAAAACAGCTGTAAAAATCAAAAATAGAATATATAAATATATTGCTAAAGAGGGCATCCTTGTGTCCTGCCAGCCAAATAAACCTACTATTCCGTTTAAATATCTGTCAAAATAAATAATAGAAGTTTTTAAAACGGCAAACAAAACCGTAAAAGGGTTATTAATTAAAAATGCTGAAGCCTGTGCTCTAAGTTCATGCCCGAAAAGATCTGAAGCACCGGTCATACTTATGTGAGTAATTATAAAAATAAGTATTGTATTCAAGAAAAAATAAGATACAAAAACTGTATACTTTTTGATTTTTGAGTCGAATTTTTCTTTTGGAATCAAAAAATACATTAACAATAAAGGAAAGTATGCAAATTTGCAGATTGTTGTCAGAGTTATTAAAATCCCGGCTGTTAAAAGTTGCCTGTTAGAAATAATGTTTATATTTGAATCAAATGTCAGCTTCAGAAAATAAGCAATTGTTAAAAAACACAATCCGTTTGTTATTCCGTCCGTGTTTAATGCTGCTGCTTGATAAACCGACATTGGTAAAAGAGCAATTAAAAAGAGCATCCATTTTTGTGCAGCGGATATTTTTATTGCCCAGAAAGCAAGCAAAGAATAGACAAAAAGAGAACAAATTCTCAAGCAGTATAAAATCCAACCGGGATTAATGTCAAAAACGGTTAAGATTTTCATCAAAATAAATTGAGGAAAATAAGATATAGGTGTATATGCAGGCGAATAATAATGTTGAAAAACTTTTTCGGAATTGTCCAATTTTATGTTCAATATTTTCTCTGTTTCCGAAAAACATGTTTTTTCATTGCTTTTGAATCTTATACGGTTATTTATATAAGGTGCTTGTGCTATTCCTTTTGGCAGATAGTCACCTGCTATGACATAGGGTTTGTCTGTTTTGTAACCATTTATTGTATCAGTTGTGAGTTTTTTATAATTCAAAGAGCCCTGTGAAAGCGCATATGTTTTCCAAAAGTGTGCTGTTTCATCAGAGGCCTGAAACGGAGGGTTTATTATCAAAAATATAAAGCCCCAGAACAAACAAATTATCAAAAAAATTTTTTCAGGTTTTTCAAACAATTTTTCCATAATTTATAATGGTATCTTAAAATGTTTTGTTGCGCTTATATGTGAAAATTTGTTAATTTATAATATAATTTACAGATATGAAAATAGATTTAAAATTAGACTTTTTATTTGTTAAATTTGTTCTGGTTGGAATTCTCAATACCCTTTTTGGATATTGTGCTTATGCAGTTTTGTTGTTTCTTGGGCTTCATTATTCACTTGCTGTTATATTATCTACAATTGCAGGTGTTTTGTTCAATTTTAAAACAACAGGAACACTTGTGTTTCAAAACAGAAATAACGGATTAATATTCAAGTTTTTTGCGGTATATGCTATTATATGCTCTATAAATATATTACTTTTAAAAATTGCTAAAATATTTGCTGTAAACTTATATCTTGCGGGGTTTGTCACTACATGTTTTATGGCTGTTTTATCATTTTTGTTAAATAAAAATTGGGTGTTTAAAAAGAATCATGAAAAAAATTAGTTTTGTGTCCAGCTGTTATAATGAAGAAGGCAATTTGGATAATCTTTATGAAAGAGTTATGAAACAGGCAGAATTGTTTTCTGACCGATATGAATTTGAATATATTCTGGTGGACAACTGTTCTTCTGATAATACAGCTGGAAAGCTTCGTGAACTTGCGCAAAAAGATAAAAGAGTGAAGGTAATTTTGAATGCAAGAAATTTCGGACATATCCGTTCACCATATTACGGAATGATTCAGGCTGATTCTGATGCAGTGATTTATCTGGCATCTGATTTGCAGGATCCTCCTGAACTTATCTCTGATTTTATAAAAAAATGGGAAGAAGGATACAAGATTGTTCTGGGCTTAAAAACAAAGAGCGAAGAAAGCTTTCTGCTTTTCTTAATCAGAACTGTATATTATGAATTAATTTCCAGAATTGCAGATGATGATACAAATCTTGTGAAAAATTGTACAGGATTTGGGCTTTATGACAAAAAAGTGATGGATGAAATTAAGAAAATAGATGACCCTTATCCATATCTTCGCGGTTTAATTTGTGAAATAGGTTTTGAAAAAGCTTTTGTTGAATTTAAGCAACCGTCAAGAAAAAGAGGTATTACAAAAAATAATTTTTATACAATGTACGACAATGCTATGGTAGGCATAGTAAAACATTCAAAAGTACCTTTGAGGTTAATGACATTTCTCGGGTTTGGCTTTTCTTTTGTCAGTTTGTTCATTGCTGTTTTATATCTTATACTCAAACTTTTATTCTGGAATGAGTTTAGCTTCGGTGTTGCACCTATTATAATCAGTTTGTTCTTTCTCGGCTCTGTACAACTTTTTTGCATGGGTGTACTTGGTGAATATATTGGAGCAATATACACCAGAGTCAACAAAAAACCTGTTGTTGTTGAGAAGGAGCGTATAAATTTTTAATTTTAGTTTACGAGTTTGAAAATATCATTGCATATCTTGAATACACGTTGTGCCATTTCAATTGAAAGCATGTTTGGACCGTCACAAAGTGCTTTGTCAGGATCAGGATGAACTTCGAAGAACAGAGCTTTGGCTCCTGCTGCTGTTGCTGCTTTGGCGAGTGTTTCAACGTATTTTCTTTCGCCTGAAGAACATTCTCCTGCGCCACCGGGCAGTTGAACACTGTGGGTTGCATCAAAAACCACAGGATAGCCCATTTCCTGCATTATTGGAATTCCTCTCATATCAGTGACAAGGTTGTTATAACCGAAGGAAGTTCCTCTGTCAGTAAATAAAATTTGTTCATTACCCGCTTCTTTAACTTTATTGGCAAGAGTTTTCATTTGTGCAGGTGCAAGGAATTGTCCTTTTTTAATATTCACAATTTTCCCTGTTTTTGCAGCAGCAACAAGCAAATCAGTTTGTCTGCATAAAAAAGCGGGAATTTGCAAAATATCGGCTACTTCTGCAACAATTGCCGCCTGTTCAGGCAGGTGTATGTCAGTAACAATGGGTAAATCAAATTCTTTTTTTACTTCTGCTAAAAGCTCGAGACCTTTTTCAATGCCAGGCCCTCTGTATGAATGAATAGAACTTCTGTTTGCTTTATCAAAAGATGATTTGAATACATAATTTATATCAAGGGCTTGTGTAAGTTTTTTAAGCTCTTGCGCCACCTTGAAAAGGATATCTTTTGATTCTATCGCACACGGTCCTGCTAAGATTGTTAGTTTGTCTGCACCTATTTCGAAATTTTTGAGTTTTATTGGTTTAATTGTTGACATTTTTTTCTCCATAATATTTTTTTTGACAATAGTTGTTCTAGATTGTAAAATTTAGTTAAGTAAAATTATTATATCATTAAAGAAATAAATCGGAAAAAGAGTAGGAGCATAAATGTTAATAGAAGAATTATTGGAAGCAGCAGTCGGTAAAGGCGCAAGTGATATCCATATATCTGCTAATCTTCCTCCTGTGTTTCGTATAGACGGAAAATTGGTAAGAACTAATCAGGAAGCTCTTACGGCAGAGAACGTAGAGTCTCTTGTATTCCCGATATTGAATAACGAACAAAGAAGAAAACTTGAACAAGACTGGGAACTTGACCTTTCATATGGTATTCACGGCCTGGGCAGATTCCGTGTTAACGTATATAAGAACAATGGTACTTATGCTGCCGCATTCAGAACTATTAACACAGAAGTTCCTTCTTTCGAAACTTTGGGCTTGCCTGCGGTAGTTAGAAAAATTACAGAAAAGCCTAGAGGATTGATTCTAGTTACAGGTCCTACCGGTTCAGGTAAATCTACTACACTTGCTTCTATGATTGACTATATAAATGAGACCCGTAACGAGCATATTTTGACTATCGAAGACCCTGTTGAATTTGTTCACAAATCTAAAAAAAGTGTAGTTCACCAGAGAGAACTCGGACAGGATACAAGATCTTTTGCAAATGCCCTTAAATCAGCACTTCGTGAAGACCCGGATATCATTCTGGTAGGTGAGTTACGTGACCTTGAAACTATTTCGCTTGCGATTACAGCGGCTGAAACAGGTCACTTGGTTATGGGAACACTTCACACATCTTCTGCAAGTCAGACCATTGACCGTATTATTGACGTATTCCCTCAAGGTCAACAGCAGCAGATTCGTATCATGCTTTCAAACTCTTTAACGGCAGTATTTTCTCAAACATTGCTTCCCAAGATAGCTGAAAACGGTGAGAAAAAAGGTCGTGTAATGGCACAGGAAATCATGGTTGTTAACGGTGCGATAGCAAACCTTATTCGTGAAGGAAAGACAGCCCAAATGTATTCTGCAATTCAAACTGGTGCTCAACACGGAATGCAGACACTTGAAACGGCTTTGGCTAACCTATACAAACAAAAACTTATCTCAGCTGAAGATGCTTTGTCAAAATCAAGTCGTCCTGATGAGTTAAAACGATTAATCGGTGTAAGCTAAGACTTTTTGTCTTTTTTCATCATCAAATTTTTCTTAATGTATTCTTGTACATTAGATGAAATTTGTACGTTTTGAAGACCCAGATTGTATTTTTTTAATTCTGCAAGAGTATCTTGTTCACTCATTAAATCTTTTTGAGGAATTTTGATAGAGCTTTTGATATTTTCAAATTCTTTTGATTTGGGTTGTCCGGATATTTTCATTATTATGTCATCAATATCATTTGAATGTATGCCATATTTTGAAGCAAGCTCTTGTATACTTATTCCATAAGGCAGTTTATAAAGCCATTGCAAGGAGTTTGCATCTCTTTGTGACAAACTTACTACACCGTATTTATGAGGTGTGTACATAATATCACTTTGATACGGGCTGTGTCCGAGTCCGAGAGAATGGCCTATTTCGTGCAATATTGTATGGTAAACTTCGTTTTCATCTTGATATTGTTGATGAAGTATGCCGTCTGATAATCCTATTTGAACTTCTGCTGAGTAGAGCCTGCCTGAATTATCAAAATGGAAATAACAATGCCCGAGAGCTTTTCTATCAACACGTTTCCATTCCAAATTTACCTGTGATTCGTTTAAGGTTTGAACAAGCTTAAATCTTACCTTGCCGCCGCTTACTTTTTCCCATTGTTCAAGTGCTCTTTTTACAAGTGCATAATATGTATAGCCTTGATTTTGAAGTGCATAAAATTTGAATGGCGCTATGTAAAACCTTAACGGAAAGCAGTTATCAGGCCATCTTATTATTCTGTCTTCTTTTAAGTTGTCTTGTAAATAAGTGAGCTTTTCCATACTCTAGATTTTATATTTTTTTTGTAATTAAAGCAAAGATATCATTAAATACTATTAATAACATTAAAATAATCAAAAGCATAAAGAAGAAATTGCTGATTTTGGCGATAACTTCTTCATCCAATGGCTTTCCTTTTATTTTTTCTATAATTAAAAATAAAAGATGTCCGCCATCTAATGCCGGTATAGGCAGCAAATTCATAATTGCAAGGTTTATACTGATAATAGCTGTCAGCAATATTCCATTAAAAAAGCCTGTATGTTGAATCATGTCCCCGCCGACTTTTGTTATGGCAACAATACCGTGAAGTTCTTTCATCGGAATTTGTCCGGTAAAAAGTTTTTCAAGACCTAGCACTGTCAGGTCTGTAATTCTCCATGTGTATGCAAGAGAGGCGGTGATTATTTCTTTTGGAGTATTTGCAGGCATTAGTATTTCTTCAAGCCTTTGTTGTATGCCAATAATTCCCTTTTCGTCTGAATAAATAGGTTTGAGTTCAATTTGCTTTCCGTCACGAATAATTGTGAAATACATTGGTTTTTGTGTGTCAGAAAGCGCTTTGGCTATGTCTGACAATGAGATTGCCGTGTTAATTAAAAAAGTTTTTTGTCCTTGTATTTTATCACGCAGATTTATTTGTTCTTTCGTGAGTTTTATTTCTTCGGGTTTTATTTTCTCCATGCCCAAAAGAGCAGCTTTTGAGAGTTTTACTGCTGCTTCATCTTTTGTTGGTATAAGATTTATTGTCATACCTTTTTCCAGTACTTTATAAGCATCTTTTATTTCAGGATTTTTCTCTGACAGGGCTTTTAAAGTTTCGTTATAAATTTCTGTTGTAATTTGCCCGTCATATTTTTTACTTGCCTGTGCAAATTTATTAATTTGTAGGGGTTGGAAAATTTCAGTGCCGTTGATTTTATAAACCCTGTCACCTTTTTGAAGACCGGAACTATAAACGGATGCGCCTTTTGGTGCTGTAATTTTTTCTACATCAATATTATATTTTCCGGCCGGAAGTTTGTGCCATACGGATGCTGTAATCATAACAAGGACTATTGCACACAAAACATTTGCTATTACGCCTGCTGAAACAACTATTGCTCTTTTCCATATCGGTTTGTTTTTGAACAAATCTTCGGGATTTTTTTCTTCTTTGGATTCTGTATCATCATCAGGGAATGCTACATATCCGCCAAGAAGCAATGCATGAACAAGAATTTCAGTGTCTCCGATTTTTGTTTGAAAAAGAGTGGGACCAAACGGAAGTCCGAATCCGAATTTCTCTACTTTTATTCCAAGTGCTCTGGCAGATAGAAAATGTCCCAGTTCATGTACCAGAATCAACAAACTTATTAGCAAAAGCATTATTATAATATTCATAAAATTTCTCTCTTCAAAAAAACTGTGTATAAGACTATTTTATCATATTATAATTATTATATGATTAATTTTTTCACACAATTACTCGACCTGATATATAAAAAAAAGTGTTATTTTTGCGGAAACACCGGACATAATTCAAAAATGTGTTCTGATTGTATAGAAAAAATTAACTTTCTACCGCCTAAAAAGCTCAAATATATTGATGGCGTTTGTGTATACAGTGCAATGATTTATGAAAATGAAATTAAACGCTTAATTCGAGGATTGAAATATCACAATCAAAAAGAGCTGGCATATTTTCAAGCAAGACTCATGGATGATTTCTGGCAAAACGTAGATGTGTCGAAGAACAAGTATACCTTGGTTCCTGTGCCGTTGTATGTTAAAAGAGAAAAGAAGAGAAAATATAATCACATGTCTCTGGTTGCAGAAGAATTTTCAAAGCTGAGCGGTTATGATGTTAAAGAAGATTTGATTTTTAGGACAAAAAATACTAAACCCCAATTTAATCTTTCGATTAAAGAGCGTGCAAAAAATATGTACGGTGCTTTTGAGGTTAAAAAAGAAAATTATCATAATGAAAAGATTTTGATAATTGATGATATTTTAACAACAGGCAGCACACTTTCAGAGATGATAAAAGCGTTAAAATCTTCCGGAATAAACGATATTACGGTTTTTGTGACAAGCTGCACAGATTTTCATCTCTGTTAAGAATTAATCAATCTTTTGTACAACAATTGCAACCCATTGATCTTGTGATAGTATCTCAATTACTTTAAGGTTATGTTTTTCAACAGCATCCAGAACAGTCTGTTTTTTCTCATCTAAAATACCGCTTAGAACCATATGAGCTTCGGGTTTCATAATATTTTTTAAATCACCCATAATTTCAGCAAGAATATTATGCAGAATATTGGCACAAATAAAATCATACTGTTCTGTAAGCATGTCAGCTGTTGCATGTGAAAAGTCTATTCTGTTAAAGACACCGTTAACCTGTGCATTGTCTTTTGCTACGTCAATGACAAGAGGATCATTGTCAATTGCCACAGCATGGGTGGCTCCGAATTTTATTGCAGTAATTGCAAGTATGCCTGAGCCTGTTCCTATGTCAGCTGCTTCATCGCCTTTTTTGAGGTATTTTTCAATAGCTTGAATACAAAGTTGTGTTGTGGCATGTGTTCCTGTTCCGAAAGCTGAACCCGGGTCGAGTGTAATCAGCACTTCATCGTTTTTGTGGCTGCATTCTTCCCACGAGGGGCATATTATTACATGCTCGGATGCTTTTGTCGGTTTCCAGTGTTCTTTCCATTTTTGAGACCAATCCTGATTGATTACTTTTTGTGCTGAAATTTTCCAGCTTCCGAGTTCTTCATCAGTAAAGCCTTCTTCTTTCAGTTCTTCTTTAGCTTCAGTAAAAATTTGTTGGACTTCTTTCGGTGAGAATTCATCTGTTTCAAATCTGACATAGCCTTTTGCTATATTGTTTGTTGTTTCGATAAGCTCAAGATCCTTATATTTTTCTTCAGCCTGAACAACACCCTCGCATTCGAACCTTTCGAAAAATACTTCTGTTGCAAGTTCAATAGCATTAGGGTTAATGCTTACGGAAATTTCATAGTAATCTTTCAATCTTTTTCTCCTGATTATGAATTGAATACACCCATTCTTCTGAATTTATTATATCTGTCTTCTTTTAGTTGTTGTGCAGACATATTTTTGTATTCATCAAGGGATTTTAAAATTTCAGATTTCAGCTCATTGCCCATTGCTTCATAATCGTAATGAGCACCACCAAGAGGTTCTTTCACAATTCCATCAATTATATTGTATTTTAAAAGATCCGGGCCTGTAATTTTCAGAGCTTCTGCTGCATCAGATGCTTTAGCAGCATCTCTCCATAAAATAGAAGCACAGCCTTCAGGAGAAATAACAGTGTAATATGCATGTTCAAGCACAAGAACCTTGTTTGCAACAGCAAGGCCAAGCGCACCGCCTGAACAGCCTTCGCCTGTAATAATTGCTATGACAGGCACTTCTAATTTTGCCATTTCTTTTAAATTTACTGCAATAGCGATTCCTTGACCGTGTTCTTCTGCTTTAATGCCGGGATAAGCACCCGGGGTATCGATTAATGTAACAATAGGAAGCCCAAATCTGTTTGCATGTTCAAAGAGTCTCAATGCTTTTCTGTATCCTTCAGGCTGAGGCATTCCGAAGTTATAAACAAGGTTTTCTTTAGTAGATTTGCCTTTTACCGTGCCAACAATCATAACCGGTGTTTCGCCTATTTTAGCAGGACCGCCGATTATAGCTCTATCATCTGTACCTTCTCTGTCTCCATGCATTTCCACAAAATCAGTTGTGATTAAGTTTATGTAATCCAAAAAGTTTGGTCTGTTAGGATGTCTTGCGATTTGGAGTTTTTGTGAAGGTTTTAGATTTTCATAGAGTTCTTTTTTATATTCATGAGACTGTTGTTCAAAATTTTCAATTTCTTTGGACAAGTCCATACCTGATTCTTCACTCATTTTTTTTAATTCTTCTATTTTTTCTTCTATTTTTATTATAGGTTTTTCAAAATCTAATTTCATATTAATAATTCCCAAAAATCTTCTGATTAATGTTTGTGTAGTCTTAAAATTTTAGCAAGAGTTTCTTTTAATTCCTGACGTTTTGCAATAAGGTCGATTTGTCCATGTTTCATAAGGTACTCAGCAGTTTGGAAATCTGCGGGAAGTTTTTGTCTTATGGTTTGTTCAATTACACGTCGACCTGCGAAGCCGATTCTTGCACCCTGTTCAGCAATAATTATATCGCCTATTGTTCCGAAACTTGCTGTAACGCCTCCATATGTCGGGTCAGTGAGAATATTTATGTATAGAAGCTTTGCATCATTTAATTTTGCAACAGCACAGCTTGTTTTTGCCATTTGCATTAAAGATAAAGCACTTTCCTGCATTCTTGCCCCGCCTGAAGCGGTAATTGTTACAACAGGGATTTTTCTTTTCAAGGCTTCTTCTATGATTCTTGTAACCTTTTCACCGACGACACTTCCCATAGAACCGCCCATGTATTCAAAGTCCATTATTGCACAGGCTATTTCTTCTCCTTCAACTTTGCCTATACCTGTTATTACGGCATCATTCAGGTTAGTTGACTTTTTAGCTTTTTCCTGTCTTTGTACATAGGATTCTGTATCTACAAATTCCAATGGGTCTGAAGGCGAAATATTTGCAAAATATTCTTCAAATGTGCCTTCATCAAAGAGCTGGCTAATTCTGGTTCTGGCATTTATTCTAAAATGATAGCCACATTCAGGGCACACCATCATATGATGTTCGAGTTCTTTTTTTGGTAACTGTGCGTTACAGTTGAAACATTTTACCCAGAGCTTGCCAATATTATCATCAATTTTTGGATCGATTGGACGAGCCGCAATTTGTTCTTCTTTTCTGGTTTCAAACCAATCTTTTAGAGTCATTTTATTATTATTCCCCTTGTCAAATAATGGTCTAATCTCAATATATTATACTACAAATGAATAATATACAATCTACATTCCGGGTGGTCTTATCAGAGAAGGTTGGAGCAAAGCACCGCCCGGCATCATATTGAAGCCCGGATTATAGTCTCTGTAATCTTTAACAGAGCGATTCATAGGATCTGATTCTTTTTTCTTTTTCTCTTCTTCCGCTTTTTTCTTTTGAGCTGCCATTCTTTCTTTTTCAGATTTATTATGTTTTCCAATAGCCTGAGGATCATTTAAAATTAAGCGTTTAAATTCCACATCTGAATTTTCGGCGCCAACATTCATTATAACCCCCATTGATGCGTTTTGTCTGTAAACATCGTAACCAATGAGAAATTTCAAATCATCAGGTCCGACAGCAAAGTATATTCTGTTTTCTTGAAACATATTGTCGTTTGGTGTGTCATCGGATAGTACAATTGTACCCGCATACATCAAAGTTAGATATCTGCATATTCTTAATGATTCACCGAGTTGAATACTCGAGCGTCCATAATAGTATTTATCGTAATTCATAGGCGAATCACCTGCAACAGCACCCTGATAATATGCAAGATATTGCTGCCATGCTTTATACTGTGTTCTAAGATAAGGCCCTGCTCTTAATACACCCATTGTATCGCCTGTGCCGTATAAGCTGGCACTGGTTTGAAGGCTTAATCCGAAATCGGCTGCAAATTTGCTGTCTGTATTTTTGTAGGAGAACAGAGATTTTGTGGATTGAGTCATCCAAGATGCTTTAGTTGTTGAAAAGGTTCTGTTCCAGTCTTTTGCATATCCTGCGGTGAATCTGTTTTGGAAGTTTACTCCGATATCATCAAGATCGTAAGCTTTATGATGAATAAATTGGAAGCCGTATTTTGGCATTCTTCCGCCAAGGAACCAGTTATTCATATATGAATTTATACCATATTGCAATCTTAAATTTTCTGTAAATTCCTGTTCACCACGTACAACAATTTTGCTTTTTGATGTTCCATAGCCAAAATCTGTACGGTTTTTATCTGTAAGAAAACGTCCGACTGCACCGACACCAATTTCGTGATCATAAGTTAGTGCCGGACCTAGTTTTAATGTTGAAGAGTTTGGAGTTTGGAATACAAAACCAGGAGAAACAAATGCACCTATATTTCTCAAAGAACCGAGTTCAAGCATATTTGTTTCAATATATTGTTGTTCTTTATCAGTATACAGTTTAATTTTTCCTGCACTTGCCATTTTTGTATCTTGAATATATAAATCAGCATTTTTTAATGTAGCGACATCTCTGTCTTTGTAGCTGTCTATAATAATTGTTTTTGCTTTCAATCTCCATTTGTTATCATATTTTTCTTTAAAATACAGCTGTGTTGGAATAGCTTCATCCATCATTGGATTGTTAAAACCCATAATAGGTCTTGACCAGAATCTGTACTGGGTTTTGTCATTAAAAGTTACTGTTCCGTCTAATGCTTCTGTTTGTGCATCATATACTATGCCTGTTTTTGCCTTGATTTTTATGGCAAGATGGTTAAGCACAGGATTGTTCATCAGTGCATTATTGTCATTGAGATCGACTTGAATATAGTCCCCATTAACCTTTTGCCCTTCTTTTACAAGAACGACATTTCCATAACCTTTGATGTAATTTGTATCGTGGTTAAAAATAATTTTATCGGCAATTAATACTGAGTTTTCGGCAGGAAATGTGACTTTAGCGTTTCCGACTGCTTCAAATTCATGGCGTTCTGGAAAATATTCAATTGAATCACTGTCAACCAGAACATCTGTTGTTCCTTCATTTGAGGTTTGATCTTGTTTTTTTACTTTTTCTGCCCGTTCCGTTTTAGTAAAAAATTTTTTTGTTTTTTCTGGTTTTACTTTTTCTTCTTGTAATTCTTTTGATGAAAAACTTTCTTCGTTAACAGGTGTTTTGCTATCTTTTTCTTCAATAATAATGTCTTCTTGACTATCGGTGTTTTGAGGAACATCGAAAATCTCGGCACAGAAAGCATAATCTGTTTTAGCACTCCACAAGCCTAAAGAAAATAATAATGTTAAACTTATAAAAATTTTTTTATTCACGAAACAACCTTTTTATTAAATATAATTAAGCGGATTTTGCGGTTTACCATTTACCCTGACTTCAAAGTGACAGTGAGGACCTGTGCTGTATCCGGTAGAGCCTTCATATCCTATGACCTGACCCTTTAATACATTTTGACCTGCACTGACTGTATATCCTGACATATGGGCATAAAGTGTAGAAATTGGTTTTCCATTAATTATGCCATGGTCAATAATTACAACTTTTCCATATCCTCCATACCAGCCTGAATAAATAACTTTTCCGGAGTTTGAGGCTCTGATTTTTCCGCCATTTATTCCTCCTATATCAATACCTGAATGATAAATTGTTCTTTTGAATATAGGATGAGTTCTGTATCCAAAGGGTGATGTGATTGGCCCGGCAATCGGCTTCATAAAACCTGAGACAACTTTAACAGTAGTGCCCTGTGTATTACGGCTAATCATTTTGCTTAAAGCTTCGGATTGTCTGGCGAGTTCTCTTTCAGCTTTTTCATAGTATGCTCTGTTAGTTCTATATTTTTGAATAGAACTTTCATTCTGACTGATAGCACCTTGAATATATTGCTGCTGTGCATTTATATTTTTTATTGAATAGGCTATTATGGTTTTTTGTTGTTCAATTTGGTTCCTCAAAATAGCTATTCTTCTTGATTTTTCTTTTAAATATGCAAGTCTTTTTTTGTCTTTTTTTGTAATAATATTTTGATAATATATGCGGTCAAGGAACGTATTTATATCAGTAGTTGAAAGCAAAAGCTGAAACATTCCTTTTCTTTGTTTTTTAAAAATTTGTCTGATTCTGTTTTTGGATTGAAATTCTGTTTCGGAATAATCTTGCATAGTTGCATTCAGATTTTTTTCGGCTTCTGAAAGTTGTTGTTCTGCCGACTGATATTGTTTCTTGGTAGTATTGAGGTTTTTTTGGGCATTTTCGAGCTTTTGCTGATTTTTGTAAAGTTTATTTGTTTCAATAGTTTCAAGTCTTTTGAGTCTTAAAACTTTCGCATGAGTTTCTTTTCTCTTTTTTTCAATATGATTTTGAGAACAAAAAGCATTTGATGAAAAAGAAAATAACAATATTACTATAAAAACCGCTTTTATAAAGCTTCTATATATGTTTATGATATGTGCATTGAGCGACATAGATTTGATTAACCTGCTTCCACTATTCGATTTATCTTGCCATGAATGCAATCAATATAGGTGCAAACATAAACAATAAAAATGAAACGGCGATTATTCCTACTATAAGTTTTTGATTTTTTCTAAAAAATTCCATGAATATAACCCACAGTCTTCTACGATAACATTTTACATGCAAAATATATCTTTTACAAGAAATTAACACACCTTTAAAGTTACATACAGTTATATTTTTACTTTGATTACCGCTTTTTTTACATTAGAAGGTTTGTCAATACAAATACATGGCTTGTGTGCATCTGAAGGCATGAATATTAGAAAATCTCCTTCATTTGCTTTTGCAAAATTGCAATTATTTTTATCTCTTTCTTCTAAAAAAACTATGTCTTTTTCATCATTATATTGCTCAATTGCCAAATAATTTTCGATATTTCCAAAACCCAGCTTTTCTTCACCTTTTAAAATTAATTGGATGTCAGCATATTTTTTGTGAGCTTCAAATTTAGAATCTTCTTCTTTTTTGGTTTGATAATCCTGAACTGAGACAAAAATATTTTTTCCGTCAATTTCATATATACCGTTTTCGAAATTTTTCAAATCATTATTTGATATAAATTCAAATGCCTGTTGAAACCTTTTGCCAAGCCCATAATATATTTTTGAATTTTCTGTTTTATCAATAATCATATATTTCTCCATATTTTAAAATAAATCTTATGTAACTAATTGTACAATAACAATAGCAATTTTTTAGATGTTCGGGTTTTATATGATAGAATTCTAAAGTACACAGAATGATAAAAGTATATGACCATCACAGTAGACAATAAACCGAAACAAAATGTTTTTAGTGCTTTTCACAGGACAGAAAATACAAAAAAAATGTATCAAACCTGGATTGACAGACGCTATCATAGAATAGAGAAAACAGATAATAAAACCGCATCTGTAATAGCAGCATCTTCTATTCTGAGTACACTTGTACCAATGGCTTTTTTTGCAAAAAAACAGTTTGGCAAAGTTAATTTGAAAAATCTTATAAAAATAAAATATGAACTTCCTGAAATGCTCTGTGTTAGTGCAGGAAGTATAACCGGTGGTGTTGTATCTGGTCTTGTTGCTGATAAAAAGGCTGATAAAAAAAGAAAGATTAATGAAGGTGTATTTCAATTTATGAATGCGACAGTGCCTACTCTTCTTGTTGGCGGTGCGTTGAAACTTCTTGAAGACAACAGTAAGTATAAAAATTCTAAACCTGTCAAGGTGGCTGCTGTTGCTACGGGTTTGATTGCAGGAATGCCTTTAGCTGCATTTCTGTCAAATCTCATTAATGATCCTAAGGATAAAGAACCGGACAGAAAACTTACTTTAAAAGATTCAATTATCAATATGGATGATGCAATCGGAGCTTTGGTGCTTGCTGACTTTCCGTTGATTAAGCATCTTCATATAGAAAAGATTATGCCGGCAATTTTTGCATGGTGCGGATACAGGGCAGGACAAAGTAACTAGGCAAAAATAAAAATAGAAAATGACCCTTAGAAATAAGGGTCAAAGTTATATATAATTTAAATTTTTAAATGTTTACCATTCGATGATGACTGCACCGGGTGCACTTTTTCCGCCCTTGCCAGCAAAATTTAAAACATCCGGCGCATATCCGCCGCCGCCTCCGGCTCCGTATGCTTTTCTTAAAGCATTGCCGGCATCAGGACAGTCATAGCTGGTTCTATAACCAATAATACGTTTTGAAGATTCACCTGTTGAAACAGACTTTTCTTCATCACAATCAGGGACATAATTCAGTCTGCTGTCTCTAAAACAGTAATGACCGAGATCAAGTCTGTAATAAGTTTGTCCTTGAGAAGTAATGTTTTGGTTGTAATTATCATAAGATTTAATTAATTTATCACTAAATATAAAATAATTATTCATGTTTGAAAAAGTACTATAATTTACACCGGTACCTGCACTATCAGGATAAAAATGTTTGAAATATCCCATACCGATAGCTTTAAATACTTTTTCCAGAGATGATTTGTTGTATGAAAGATTTATCCATTGATTATAACCGGTAGAATATTCGGTAGCTTTATTAGGGTCACCCGGAAGAAAACCTGCAACATTAGGCTCATTGTCAGGATCAATTGAACAGCTCAATTTTACACATACCAGTTTTTTGTCGCTTATATCAGAGGCTTCTGATTCATATATAGGAGTAGATTCGCCTTTTTTACAAACGTCACCTTTTAGTCCGCCTCCATCATCTGTCCAGATTGATTTTGCTCCGTCAGTGTTTGTTTCACTCACAATTGCGGTACCTTTTTTACCGCCAAAGCCTCTTATTAATCTTGAGCGTGTACCGAATTTGTTGAAAATTTCAACTCTAGTTTCCTGGCCGTCTGTATCAGCTCCCACTGATTCACCGAGTGTGATTTTAACATTGCCTTCGATAGAAGGAACCATAACCTGTTCGGGCTCTGATTGTTCACCACCTTGCCCCTGTTTTCTGATAATTTGATATACTCCGACATATCCAACCTGACCGTCAGAAAGTTTATCTAAATAATTATGGGTTACAATCCAACTTCCATTGTTCATATATCTGTTGCCCAAAGAACCATTGCCTCCTGCGCCGTATGAATTGCCTGAATTTACGCCGAGTTTGAACAATGAAAATCCTTTTCCACCTGTTGAATAAGTAACGTTTTTCAATGAATTATGATTTCTGTTACATCCTCCGTTTTCACCTGCTTCTCCTCTTTCAACAACAGATTCTCCGTCAGTTTGGAACTGACTTGTTTTATTGGTATTATTTATTACAACCAGAGGAAGTTTTGGTGAGCCTCCACCTTCTCCTCCTCTACATTTTCTTTTACACCAGGTGGAATAGCCGCCTGTTTTAATATTAACTCCACCTTGACCTCCCCATGCTGTAATGACTAAATCATTGCTTCCTTCTGTATATAACTTTGAAGCGCCGCCCGAACCTGCTCTGTCTGTATCTCTAACACAACCGTTCCAGCCCGAACCTGTGTTTCTGTTTCCTCCGTTACCTCGCTCAAGTATGTAAGTTTTACCTTTATATAATTTAAGTCTGCCTGCAAAGACAGAGCCAGAAGAACCTGCGCCGCCTGCGGCACTGTTACATCCTGAAGCATCATAATACAAACCTTGAGCGCCGCCGCCACCTCCGCCTATTGCAACAACGAAATATTCACCGTCACTTTCTGGCATGAATGAAGTATTGCCGTTTTTTGTGGAAGCAACTTCTTTTATCTCTGAAATTCCTGAGGCACCTCCACCACCTGAACCTATCACTGTAATTGCAAAATTTCTTGCACCGTGCGGAGGTACAAACTTGCATCCTGCATCCCAGCTTTCAGGGTCATCTTCATTTGCTATGGATATGCCTTTTTGCCAGTGCACAAGATGGCCGAGACTGTGTTGTGTGCAAACCCATCTGCCATGGTCTCCATCTTTTAAATCACGTCTTTTTTTTGTCAGTATTGGTATTGATGCCAGTGTAATCAAACAAACTACTAAAAGAGTAATAAGTGCTTCTGCAAGTGAAAAACCCGAGAACCTACGTTTTTTGTCAATTGTAATTTTCATATTCTTAATCCTTAAATGCAAAGTATAAATTTTATCAATACTTTTTTGTGATTTTACCATATTAAATACAGTATTTCAATATTAAACACAGTATTAATGCTATAAAGTATGTTTTCAATCAAGTTTAGAAAGGAGCTATATCGCAATATCATTTATTTAGGAGATTATAATGTCTTTAAAAAAAGATTTTGGACAAAGATTAAAAGAAATTCGTGTAAAAAAAGGAATTACACAATTTCAGCTTGCAGAACAGGTTGGAATAGATGCAAAACATATGAGCCATATTGAAACAGGAAGAAGTTTTCCCAAAGCTGATTTGATTGAAAAATTTTCTTTTGTTCTTGAAGTAGATTACAATGAATTTTTTAATACGGAACATTTTAAAGGCAGAGAAAATATACTTGATTCATTGAATAAAATTTTACAAAATGCAGGGGACGAAGAATTAAAGAGAATTTATCGTCTGATTATAAACCTATTATATTAACTTTTCAGATTATATTGAATTGCTTTTTAATATTTCTTCCCATTCAAAAAAGTTATTAATTCTGTCTATAATGGAATCCGTATTAGTATAGTTTTTGTTGTTTTGTTTATTTATTGCTGTCTGTATTTTAAATAATACACTCTCATTTTTGACAATGGTTCTTGGCATTATATCATTTAACATTTGTGTGAGGCTGCTTACGCCGTATCTTTCTTTAAACTGTTGTGCGGTGTTGGTTAGTTTAAGAAAATCGTCATTTGCTAGATTCTCAAAGTTTATATTGTTTCCTTTTGAGGCAGTATTTTTTTTGAAAAATTCAAACAGAATCATTCTGTTTTTTTTGAGTTCTTTAAGAAGATTATCATCAGCTTTTGAAATTCCTTGTCTGATTTCCATCCTTTTTTCTAAAAGTTCTATATCTTTGTAACTTAGTTGTTTTCCCATTGATTCATTTATAAAATTCATCCATTCTTCAGGTTTATGATTTTTTGCTTTTCCTGAGGTAATGAATTTAACAAAGGGATTGTTTTTTATACTTTCACAAAGACAGGAGCCATTAAATTTGTTATTTTTAATGCTTTTTGAGGAGGATAAAATTTTTGATTTTCTATTAGCTGTTTTTTCAAGTATATCTCTTATTAAATTATTTTTTTGAGTAACGAGTCTTTCAAAAGTTTCTGAATATTCTTTGAAGTAAATTTTAGCATCTTCATTAAAAACTTTTTTTGTATATTCCAATATATTGTTTAATTTTTCTTTTTCATTTTCAGGGTGTTTAGCTTTAAAGTCTTTTATAATTTTTTTTGAGTGAAAGCTTTTGTTGAGTTCATCGGGTATCTTAGCACTTTCATCCATGTTTTTGTATGTACTAATAATAAGATTTTCTATTTCATTATACAGGCCATTTTTTATTTTTTCAGCTTTTGTTATAAAATCAGGTAGGCTTTTTTGCTGTTTTATAGAATTAAAAAACCATTGATAAACATTATTAACCAATTTATCTTCTATTTCTAAAAGCTCATTTAATGTTGATGCTGTTTTAATTTTATTTATTTCTGAATTTATATTTTTGTGTTTTATGTTTTCTGGAATATCAAAAATATCTTTTAACTTACAGCTTCCTGTTTCATAAATTTTTTTTGATTTTTTTCGAGTTTCTTCTGAAAGTTTTTTTGTTAACAAGAGATTTTCTTCTAAAAAGGCAATGAGTTTCAAATCATTTTTTGTTGGTCCCAAAATTATTTTTTTTACTCCTAAAGCCAATAGCAATCCTGTGGAAATTATGGATAGATACTTTAAAAATTTGCTTTGAGTGATATCAAATTTTTTAGGTTGACTATTTTTGTTTTCAACTTGGTGTACAGGGGTTGAAAATGAATTCTGTAAGTTTGGATTGTTAAAAGCTGAATAGATGTACGTATTTGGTAAATTGTGGTTATTATGTTTTAAATATAAATTTCCATTGCCTGTTAGCATAATTCTTCCCGTGTTTTCTTTTTATTTTAAAAATATAAATAATATTTTTTGCTAATATTAAAGGCAATAGGAGTTTATTTGTTACATAACGTAAAATCACTTGTAAAAAGTTTCCATAAAAAAAGAGCCTTTACGGCTCTTAATTTAATGGAGCGAGAGACGAGGCTCGAACTCGCGACCCCTTCCTTGGCAAGGAAGTGTTCTACCACTGAACTACTCTCGCAATCGGTAATTTTTATTATACATGGCAAATTTTAAATTTCAACTATTTTGTTTGAGATTTAACAAATTCAATCTCATCATTTTTATTTGAGATACTTCCAGAAAGTTTCTTTTTCAATATTTTATCAAGCATTTTGCCTATTTCAAGACCGTCAGTTATTCCCATTTCTTTGAGTTCATCTCCTTTTATCAAAACTTTTATTTGAGAAAGTTTTTCCAAATAAATAAGAGCCTCTTTTCTTCTTGTTAAAAGATAGAAAATAATAATTGATTCCATAGAACGTTTTTCAAAGAATTTATATATTTCGTAATTGGAATTAATAATACTTAAGCTATTGTTTAGAAGATAATCTCTGTCAGAAAAAATCTTTTTTTCTTGTCTTGTAAAACAAAAATTTTCGATAATTTTATCATTTTTAAGTATACAGCCCAGATAAATCAACCAAGTATGTTCAGGGGCGTATTTATCAATTAGTGTTTTTATTTCGAGTCCTTTAATTTCAGGTTTTTCTCCGTAAATAAGTTTGTAAACACCATTTAATAAAAACATATCATATACTCTTGCATTATTTAAGGAGAAAGTTTGTTTTAATTCTTGTTTAACTCTTGCCCAAGAAATATCTTCATGTAATGAGTTTTTCAAATAATTATCTTGAAGTTCTTTAGTATGGCGATCTCTATGAAGATTAAATCTTGCTGCGAATTTCAAACCTCTAATGATTCGTGTCGGATCTTCATTAAAGCTGTTGTCATGAAGAACTTTGAGCGTTTTATTTTTTAAGTCATCTATACCCGAAACATAGTCTATGATTTCACCAAAGTTCTTTTTATTTAATGATATTGCAAGAGAATTTATTGTAAAATCTCTTCTGTAAATATCTTCTTCAAGAGTGCAGCCTATTCTGACTACAACAGGTAAATGACCTCTTCTGGGGTAGAATTCTTGTCTGGTTGAAGCAAAGTCTATTTCAATATTGTTTTTAAAGCATGCTTTTACTGTTTTCAAGTCATTTTGAACTTGAAGAATTTTGCAGATTTTTTTGTCTGCCAGTTTGTGGCAAAAATCAGTTGCATTGCCTTCAACCGTAACATCAATGTCAAAAATTTCTTTTTCCAGCAATAAATCTCTTACGACTCCGCCTATCAAATAAATTTTAAATCCATATTCGTCTGCGGCTTGGGAACAAAGTTCAAGAGCATTCAAAACATTTTGGGAAAGTCCGGTTTGCATTTTTTCTTTTAAATTGAGTGACATAATCCTGTTTTAATTTTTTATATATATATTTCCAAACACTTTAGAATAAGAATTGTTCTCTTTTTCCAATTCTTCTATTCTTTTAATTAGAATTTTGTTGTCAGATATCAGTTCATCTATCTTTTCTATAAGAATCTGGTTATCTTTTTTATATTCACCAAGCTGGACAGCATCTTCGATAAAATCTGTCTTTTTTATAAAATCTGCTACGTCATAAGTTATTTTTCTTGCAATTGATTCAGCAAGAACAGCCAGTGTTTGATTTGAAATATCAAGTGTTACATTTTTTAGTTCTGCTTCAACTTCTTTTTGAATAGCAACCGGAAGTTCATGTGATTCTATTGTTGCTTCTGATAGCGGTTGAATGTTATGTTCTGTGTGCTGGATTTCTTCATTTTCAGAAGGTTCAATAATTGTTTCTTCGTGTTCTTCTGCGGGTTTTTCCGAAACAATGTTCTCTGAAATTTCAACAGCCATGTCTACGGGTTTAATTTCATCTTTATCCATGATGTTGATTTCATATTTTGGCTGTGATTTTTGATTTATGCCGTTTCTAATTTTTTCTAACGCCATTTCATCAAAATATTCTATACCATCTGCATCTTCGTATATTGGTTCTATTTTCCAATTTTTTATGAAGGCTTCAAGAATGAAGTTGTCAATAAACAAATCTTCCTTGTTTAAGATTTCGAGAATTTTTTCTTTACTGAACATTAAAACCTCCAATAAGGTAATAATAATATACTTTTTAGAAAAAAGAAATAGATTGTAACAATAGTGGAAACTTTTTTTTTACACCATCGTCTAAAAAATCAAGAGAGAGATTTTACGAAAATATTTTAGAGGATAGTTAGGTTATGGACACTTTGACAGGCGCATTTGTTGTCGATGATATTGAGCTGGAACATAATTTTGATAAAGAGTCGCAATCAGAATCTGTTGAGGATACAGCACAAGAGGTGAGCATTGAGACAGCTGAGACATTTAGCACTATTGTGAAGAAAAATGATATTCTTCAAAATTATCTTAAAGATATTGGCAGAATAAAACTATTAAAAACATCTGAGGAAAGGGAGCTCGGTAAAGCAATCAAAGAGGGAGGACGTTCAAAAGCGGCCCAGCTTGCTAAGAAAAAACTTGTTCAGGCAAATTTAAGATTGGTTGTAAGTATTGCAAAAAAATACATAGGACAGGGTGTTCTTTTTATGGATTTGGTTCAGGAAGGGTCTTTGGGTTTGATAAAGGCTGCTGAAAAATTTGATTATTCAAGGGGGTTTAAATTCAGTACATATGCAACATGGTGGATTAAGCAGTCTATTGTAAGAGCTATATCAAACCATTCACGTACAATCAGAATCCCTGTCCATATGACAGATAAAATCAGACTTTACAAAAAAGTTTCTGCTGAATTAGCTTCAAAGCTTGGCAGAGAACCCAGTGATGAAGAGATAGGGAAAAAACTCGGGTTGTCTTCTAAGAAGCTCGATAATATTAAAAATGCAATTTTTAAGGATCCTGTCAGCTTAGATACACCTATTGCAGAAGATTTGGTGCTTGAGGATTATGTGGCTGATGACAGTTACAAATCTCCTGATGCAACTACTCAATCCACATTTTTATACAAAGATGTTATGTCTATGCTTGATTTCTTAAATCAAAGAGAAAAAACAATTTTGATTAACAGATTCGGACTGGACGGACATAACAAAAAAACTCTCGAAGAAATAGGCAAGGCGCTTGGCTTTTCAAAAGAAAGAATAAGACAGATAGAAAATATTGCAATAAGAAAGTTGAAAGAAAAAGGAGAAATCAGTCATTTGAAAGAGTATTTAAACTAATTCTCCTTTACAAAAGACCTCAAAAGAAGCAATTCTTTTTTGGACATCTTAAACTCCTTAGTGACGCTATTTCAGCAAAATCTTTTAATAAGATTTTGCTTTTTTTTGTCTTATGCGATAATTGGTTTATGAATGAGAATTATAGGAAACTTTTAGAGTTACTTTTAGAGTTAAAAAATGAACATTGTGCTTCCGGCCTGAAATTGGAGCTGGAAACTGAAATCATTTCCACTGAAGAAATAGATCTTGCAAAAAAACTTGTTACTGATTCCGACTTGGAGCTTACATTGAAAATCTCAGGATGTTCTGCCGTTAGTGATATTTTTCTTGCGAAGGTTCTTGAAGTGCAAAATATTCTTGTTCCGATGATTGAAAGTAAATATGCGCTTGAAAAATTTTATTCAAATGTAAAGGAAATTCTCGATGGAGAGAATGTAAAATTATTATTCAATATAGAGACTGTAAATGCTTTAAATAATTTAGATGAGATTTTGCAAAGTAGATTTATTAAATCTTTTGATTCGGTGGTATTTGGCAGAAATGATTTTTGCTCTTCAATGGGCAAAACTGCTGATTATGCTGATTCGAAAGAGATTTTTGCTGTTGCGTGCAATATTTTGAGCAAAATAAAAAATAAAGATATGAATTTTATTTTGGGGGGAAATATTTCAAACTCATCAATTGATTTTATGAAAAAAATTGATGACAATAATTTTAAAAAATTTGAAACAAGAAAGATTACATTTGATGTTGAAAGTTTGATGAATAATCCTGAAAAAGCATTATCTTTAGCACTGAAATTTGAACTCTTGTGGCTGAATTCAAAGACCTTTTGTAACAATCTTGATGAAAAAAGAAAAGCTGTTATTTGTGAAAGAATTTCAAAAAATATATAAATTAGAAGTAGTTTTGTCGATTAGATTATAAATTGAAATTTATTATCCATGTCTTTTTGTAAAGTTTATTGAAATTATATTAAAATAGAGTTATAATTATGGAGCTGGAGAAAGTAATTAGTAATTTACACAAGGAAAGAAAGGAGAATATCAATGCGCATCAGTTTTTCCACAAACAATGCTGTTTCATGCCAACCTCTAAAATTTGGGAAAGCTGAGCATTCGCAGAAAAATACTCCTTTTGCCTCTGCCACTGTATCAAAAGCTGACTATGATGCTTTACAGCAAAAATATGACAAGCTTAACAGAAATTATGATCTTGCTTGCAGAGTAGCTGTTTCTCAGGCTGAACAATACAAAAAATATGTAGCAGCTCATCCTGCTAAATAACAATTTTTAGTTTAAACTTATATTTTTCAAATGTTCAATTTCAGGTTTATATTTTCCGAGTACAGAGATTATGTCTATTCTGTATCTTTTATAGTGTTCTTTTGTTTTTTGAAGATATGAAAGACCTGCTTTGAATATGTTGAGCAGTTTATTTTTGTTTATTGCTTCAAACGGATGCCCAAAACTTGCAGATGTTCTGGTTTTTACTTCAACAAACACAATTGTGTCATTGTCTTTTGCTATGATATCAATTTCAGATATTCTCGAATATCTAAAATTTCTTTCCAGAATAGTCCAGCCCAGATTTTTCAAATAGTTACATGCTATTTCTTCCCCTTTTTCACCCACAATTTTGTTGTAATTTTTTTCAGACATAGAGACTTTCCATTTCCTCAATTAGATTTATTATTTTTGTGCGGCATTCTTTGGGATACAATATTTCACATTCATTATAATATCTGAGAAGTCTTTTTATTAAGACATCACGATCTTCGTTTTTGTTTGAGATAATAGCATAGTTCTCTCCTCTTTCCAGAAGTGTTTCATTTTCTTTTAACGCATATGAAGCTGCCAGTCTGTTCTTGATTTTATAAGTTACTACTGAAGGTATGTTACCTTTGCTGACCTGAGGAAGTTGTTTTGAATCGGTGATGTTTTGTATAAGAAATTCTTTGTATGAATTCGTTTCATAGTCATATCCTGTTAGAATAGCTGTACACTTTTTATAGATTATGTTCACAGGTGCAATTTTATAGAAACTTTCTTCTGAATTATTATCCGGTTTATATCTTATCTCCAGCTGCTGCCGTTCAAGGCAGTATTGTTCAAATTTTTTTATTTCTTTGTCTTTAACAACAATTTCAGTTTCATTCTGATAAGCATTTATTTTGTTTTCTTTAATTAGCTTTTTTGTTGAAGCCGAAAAACCCTTTTCAATAGTATGTATTGCAGATGATAAATTATTTTTTAGATTTTCGTGTTTGAGTTTTTCAGTATATTTTTCCATAAATAAAAGCATGGATAAATCTTCTTCATTCAAATCAATCTTGTTCATACCATTTTCAAGATAATATTTGTCTTTAACCTTGACAATCTCAAAACCAAAAGCTTTTAATGTATTCAAATATTTTAAAATGAGTTCTTTTCTATATGATGTATCATTCATTTCTTCGACAAATTGCAGCATTTCATTGGCTGTCATTGGTTTTTGTGTCAGGACTTTTAATATTTCAAGAACTCTAAATCCTGATGCGGGAATTTTTTCCTGGTTTTTCATTTTATATAATCCCCTTTTATTCTTTCCAGTGTTTCCAAAAATTCTTTTATAAAAGGCCTGGGTGATATAATACGACATTCTGTACCGTACGACAAAAGTTTTTGGATAAAGTTAAATTTATTCTTGACTAAAATTTCTATCTTTAATGGGAATTCGGCATTTTTATTTTCCTCGATAATTTTTTCACCTGTTCCTGGTATATACATCATTGCGGCAGAGCCTTTCAGCTCATATATGGCTTTGAACTGTTGTTCTTCGAATTTGTCCTGTTTTTGTGCGATGTCATAGTCGAAGGTGTAATAGTTGATGTTTAAAATTCTGTCAATTCTAAGAAAAGAAGTTTCGTTATATTTGCAGTTGTAACACCAAATGTATAGTTTTTCATTTTCAAAATTTATAAAATGAGGAATTATATCAAAATCTTCTATACCATATTTAGGTGAATTATATTTTATGCTGATTAATTTTTGCCTGGAAAATATCATATCCCTAAGAATTTTACCGCTTATTCTGTTAAAAGGATGCCCGAATTTTAACAGGTCAGCAAGTTCATCATTTGGGGCAAACTTTGCTGCTTTTGAATAAAGATTGTTTAACCTCAAAAGCAATTGCCAGTCACACATAGTTAACATACTTTTTCTAAAAGTCTGGAGAGATTCAACTTCCTGTTTTGAAAAATTCACAACAAAAGGATGAGATTTTATAACATATTTGTTGTTAGTCTTTTTTGTGGGTCTGCTTATAATACAACCTGCTTTTTTCAAAAGATTAATTGTGTTGGTAATTGTATCTTTTGAAAAATCTTTGTTAATTACAGGATCATTGGCAGCACAATCTATAAGCTCTGCTCTGGTTTTGGGCGATTCTAACAATTTCATGAGAATATACAATGCTCTATAACCTGTTTTTGATATATTATTATCCAGGTTAAATGACTTTTGTGCATTGGGTCTCATAATTTATACCGTTTTTATTTTTTTGTTGCCTGTTCTATATTTGGGCTGACAGTTTTTTGTGAATTGTCATTGATACTGATTTTGTTGATAATGCTTGCACGTTTTTTACGGAAAAGCATGTCAGTAAAAGCTTCTATTCTTGTTACAAATCCTGCTTCGCCTGTTTGCTCATCTATTGAAAGATTCAAAACGGGTTTGTTGAATTTTCTAGCAGCACGTGAGATACGTTCTACCATGATTGAATCAGGACCACAGCCAAATGCATTGATTGTGATAATGCCGTCAATATTGTTGTCTTGAAGGAAATGACCTGCGCCGCCTGTCATTTCGTATTCATTTGCCCAGTATAATTTTGAGTCGAGTGCAGAAATTCCTTCTGAAAGCTGTTCGATTGAGAGCTGTTCGGCTGTATATGTTTTTACATCAAGCTTTTCAAGCTTTTCAAATATTTTCATTGAAACTCTCTCATCAAAAAGATTATAACTGTGTGCAAGGACAGCTACACTAATAGGATATGATTTTTGATTGTTAACGATTACAACCTGTCCTTTTTTTGCATAAGAAAGTGCTTTTTCAAATGGAATGCCTGAATTAAGCATGATTTTGAAATTGTTCATGACTTTCCAACCTGCTTTTGAAGCAATTTTGATTCTTTTTTCATCAGTGATTCCAAATGGTTTTACACTCTCTTTCAGGAATTGATATAAACCTTGATTTTTTTCTGATTTGTCAAGAGTAGCTTCGATTATTGTAAAATCTCTTTTTACAACATTTCTGATTAAATCGGGAAGTCCTCTTATTTTTGAGCAGTTGTATATTTTGTGATCGATTGATTGAATTGAAGGAACAAATATCTTGTCTACTCCTTTGTCAAGGAGATTCAAAATATGTCCTACATAAACTTTTATAGGAAGGCATGTCTCAGAAACTACTAAAGCAGAGCCCTGTGACATTGTTTGTTTTGTAGTTTTGTCAGAGATGATAACTTTTATGCCCAGATCTTCAAAAAAACCATACCAGAATGGAAAGTAGTTATAATAAGACATTGCTCTTGGAATTCCGATGGTCATTGTTTGGGGCGTTGTTTCAGGCATTTATGTTTCCTTTATTTTACACTTATTTTTATAACTAGATAGATTATAAATCAAACAAGATTTTTTTTGCTAACTTCGTGTTTACAGTTAATTTATTTTTAAATTTTTATCGCCCTAAACACTACATTAATAGTAGGTGTGGGTCACTTTGCAAAGTGTTACAAGCTTAATATTACTTAATAAAATCACTAAAAATAAGTGTAAAGGGTACACATATTTGTAAAATTATGTTAAAATACTCGTTACAATTAGCAATTTCTAATAACGATTTGCATTGTAAAACATGTGAAGACCTGGTAGAGGAAAAATGAAGTTACAATCAGTAGGTTACATTAGTCAATATAATAATGCATTGGAAAATAATAAAAAGAAACAAAGTCCATCTTTCGGAATGGGTAATCCGCTTGTATCTTTTGCTACTTTTATTGAAAATAACGGTTTTATGGGAGAGTTTTTGACTATTGATACTGTTGGTATGATGGCTCCTCGTACAGCACAGGGTTATACAAGAAACAAAGAAGAACTCGGACATCTTAATTACAAGGCAGGCAGAGAAGAGCTGGTTCGAGAACTGCTCTCAGGTCCTGCATACTTCTATGTTCCACTTGCTGTTTTGACTATTGCCGGTTTACTTCGAGGTAAAAGTGCAAAAGTTTCCCAAAAAGTTTTAAGCAGTTTTAAAAATATTATGAAAAATACAGCAGGTAATTTAAAAGAAACTGCTGCTTTGAAAAACAATTTTGTTAATGAATTCAAAAAAGAAGCTTTTGGTGATTACAAAAACGGACGTGATTTGGTTGAACGTTTGGGCGAATTGATGAATCAGAACCTTAACCATAAATTAAGCTTCAAAGATTCAATTTTGAATCTTTTCAAATCAAAAGCAAATAAGAAAACTACTGCTTCTATGATTAGAAAAGAAGCTGCTGAAGTTTTGACACGTTTAAATAAAATGAACGGAAAAATGATTGATAATTCAACTTCTGTCAAAATAAACGGCGGTGAGTATAATATTTCTAATCTCTTTAAAGATATGGCAAATTATATGGATGATTTTTCTAAAAAGGCTTCAAAATCAAATCTTGAAAAAGAAACCTTTATTGAAAAATTCCATAAAACAGCTGTAAAAACCAGAGATATTACCAATGTACTTGCTATATCAGCACTTTCTGCTTTCTTGATGATAATTCCGAAGATTTATCAAACAGATAAAAAATTCCCGGGAACAGATGGTCTTGAAGGCACAGAGTCGCAAAATGTGAAAGAGGAGGTAAAAAATGAAAATAAATAATCATTTTAACTCTCCTTACAGAAGTACAAATTCTTATGCTTCACAAAACAATGCAAATAGCAACAATCCTTCATTTAAAGGTTTGAGCCCGAAAAATATTGAAAAATTGAGAAATCTTTTTTCAGTTGACAGTACGAATGGTTCTTTGAGTAGAATAATGTTTTTCATTGTAGGTACTGTATTTATGCTTGGCGGAAGATTTTTTGAATCAAGAAGCAATGATGAAAAACGTGAAGTTGTTACCAGAGACATTCCTGCTGTTGCTCTTTCTTGTGGAGGTGCACCGTTAATCAATCAGGCTGTTGCTTATGGAATAACAAAAGCATCAGGTATTCCTATTGTTACAAACGGAAAGAAATTCTCCTTTAAAAATACAGGTTTTACAAGCCAAAGCCAGCTTAAAAACTGGTATTCTAAATGGTCAGAAAATCCGAATGCTTTGATTGATTTTTCTGATACAATCGAAAGAAACGGTGGTAAGCTTACCAAAGTTATGAAAAAGCTTGGTCTGGGCAAACAGCTTGAAGCAATTACAAAAGAAACAGAAAATGGAAAAATTCTTGATGCAATAAAAAATGCCCAAGGTACTGATGCCTTCAAGGCTTTGGAAAGTGGTATTAAAAATATGTCCACTGATAACAAGGTTCTCAAATTTGCAAAAAATGCGCAGGCTGCTGTTAAAGTCGGCGGAATTGCATTTATGGCTGCTTTATTAGGATATTTTCTTCCTCACTTGAATATTATTACAACAAAGAAAAAATATCAGGGCAAGGTTGATGATGCTACTCTTCAAAAGAAACTTATGAGAACGTCTCCTGTGTTCAGAGTCTCTTCAGGAGTTCTGAGTTTTCATAAAGCTTCAGCAGTAAAAACTTTTCAGAGCCTTTTAAACATGGTTGAGCATTCTTCTGAATCAGCAGAAAAATTCAACTAGAATTTCATTTGTTGAATTTCAATACCGTCAATGTCGCACAGCTCGTTAGCAATGTCTATGGCTGAATCATCTTGTGTAATTTCAAGCAGAATAAGTCCTTTGGATGAACAGATGCCGTTTATTTCTTCATGCAATCCCAATCGAGTTTTTATTATACAACCGTATCTTGTTAAAATTTCTTGGACCTCAACCGCCCTGTCAAGACGATTATTTATTTTTATACCTATAATTGTTGTCATTTTTCCTCCGGAGTTAATTTTTTAATAAAAGCCCGTTAAAGTTATTAAATTTTAAACGGGCTTAATCTAAATTGTTTTATTTTACTTCTAATTTTTTAGTGTCTTCTTTTGTCAGGAGTTTTGGGAGGTCAAGATTGAGGACACCGTTGTCCAATTTTGCTTCAGCTCCTTCTACATTAATTTCATGAGGAAAATATATTGTTCTTGAGTAGTTACCGTAAGCAAATTCTGTTTTATGATATTTATTTGATTTTTCTTCTTTTTCTTCTTCTTTTTTAGCAGATACTGTTAAAGAATTTTTATTCAATTCTACTTCTATATTTTCTTTTTTTACGCCTGGTACTTCTACCTTGACTTTGTAATTGTCATTGTATTCTTTTATATCAACCGGAATAGTCAGACCTTTAGACTCTTTTTCCAAAACATATTCCGGAAATACCGAATCAAAGCTTCTTTTTAAAATGCCATTTATTTCTTCATTTAATGTATTCATAAATGTATCCGGTTTTCTTATCAAATATTTCATTTAACCTCCTTTTGGGGATTTTCCCTCTTTTTGATATACAGGTATTTTGGACAAAAAAAATGATACTTACATTACCGTTAAGTATCATCTTTCTTTATATAAAGGTTTAAAATTTATGTTTTATTCTTTGTTAACTTGAATTTTGTCAAAATTTGCAAGCTGTTTTTTCTTTAAATTGTGTACAACAGCATCAACAAGAAAATCATATGATTTCATTTTAGTGATTTCAGGTGTAAATTCTCTGATTAAAGATTCTCTAACTATATCCTCAAGGCGTTCATTGTCGCTTTTTGTATCATTGTCATTGCAAATCATGTCAATGTATTTTGAATTAATTTTGTAATCCTGCATTTGTGAAAACATAAGCCATTTCAGTCGTGGTTTAATAGAATTAAGCTGTTTTACAATTTTTAAATTTTTCAAATTAAACATAATTTCCCACCTGTTTTAATTAATAATTTATTTTTTTACTCACACACAATAATAAAGTTGGCTGAAAAAATAAATTTACTCATTTTTGTATGCTCGTAACAATTTGTTACTTAGTTTTTATTAATGGTATTCTCGCTTTTTTTTAGCTTTTTGTCAATAAAAAACCGCTCTGTATCTCATAACTACAAAGCGGTTTTTTATTTCTATTTTTTTATTTATTTAATTTTCCCAGCAGATTTTGTTTTTGAATTTTTTCTCCTTTTTTCTTGTCTTGATGCAGTTTTTTTCATTGAACATTAGCTTGATGCCTTCCAGTTCTTCCTGAAGTTCTTCTAATGCCATGTCAGATTCCATGTCTAAATACATGTTTTTGGTAATCACGAATACGCCTCCTGTTACTGTATTACAGAACCGTTTTTATTCATCCCTTCGGTTCACTTTATGTATTACGGCATATTTTTTCAAAACTTGAGTAAACTTTTGTTAAATTTTATAAAATAGTTTAAATTTGCTAAAAAAGGAATTACAATGTACTAGGAGGAGATTATCTTGGAAAAAACAGAAACAATATTTGATATAAATGGCTTTTTAAGAAAAGCAGTAGAAGAAGGTGCTTCAGATGTTCATTTGAGAATAGACGAAGTTCCTGTGGTTAGAAAAGACGGAAAAATTGTAAAAACAAACTATCCTTTGATTAAAGAGAAAGATATTTCGCATGTTTTGAATGTTGTTCTGCCAAAATACTTGAGAACAAAAGTTCAGGCTGCTTTTGACCTTGATTTTTCTTATGAAATTAAAGGTGTTTCAAGATTCAGAATTAACCTTGCACGTCAGCTTGGGAATACATCTCTTGTTTTCAGAATTATTCCTTATGAAATTCCGACTTTTGAAGAGCTTCGCCTGCCTCCGGCAATAAATACATTTGCTAGATTTAACAGCGGTATAGTACTTGTTACAGGTCCGACAGGCTCAGGTAAATCTACTACAATCGCTTCTTTAATTGATTTGATTAATAGAAATGAGCGTAAGCATATCATAACGATTGAAGATCCGATAGAGTTTATATATTCAAACAAAAATTGCATAATTACACAAAGACAGGTCGAAATTGATACATTATCTTTCCCTGATGGTGTTAAATATGCACTCAGACAGGATCCGGATGTTATTTTGATTGGTGAAATCAGAGACATAGAAACTCTGACAAGCGCGATGAAAGCTGCTGAAACAGGTCACCTTGTTATTGCTTCATTACACACAAATGATGCGATTCAGACCGTAAGCAGAATTGTTGGTATGTATGATCCTAAAGACAGAGATAATGTCAGAAAACAGCTTGCTGAAACTTTAAAAGGCTGTGTTGCACAAAAACTTATTCCGCTTAAAAACGGTCATGGTCGTGTACCTGCTTGTGAGATTATGGTTGTTACTCCTACAATAAAAGACTTTATTATTAAAGATGAGCTTGAACAAATCTACGACCTTGTTAAAAAAGGTTCTTACAATGATATGATTACAATGAACATGTCATTGCTCCAATTGATTAAAGAAGATTTAATATCAAGAGAGGTTGCTGTTGAAGTCAGCGATAACAAAGTCGAAATAGAACAAATGCTTCGAGGTGCTTACCACGGAACAGTGGATAAGTTTAATATCCAGTTCTAAAAATGAATTTACGTTAATAAATAAAATGCAGAACTTTACTACAAATGCCATAAATTTGAAGTCATACAATCTTAGCGAATCCGATAAGATTATTGTCATGTATTCAAAAGACCGCGGTATAATCAAAGGTGTGGCAAAGGGAGCCAAAAAAACAGCAAGTAAGCTTGGCGGCAGAATGGATATGCTGATAGCTAACAGACTGATGCTGCATAAGGGGAAAAATCTTGACACTATCTGTCAGGCTGTGGCAATAAACACCTTTAAAAATACGAGAAGTGATATGGATAAGCTTTTTTATTCCATTTATTGCTCTGATATAGTGCACAGTTTTGGTGTAGAGAATGATCCAAACAGTGAAGAAATTTATGAACTTTTTTATAAAACACTCGAAAGTATTTCGAAATCAAAAAATAAAGTTGAACTTTTGCTTTCTGTTTTAAAGTTCCAATTGAAAATTACTCACATAGCCGGATATTCTCTTGAGCTTGAAAACTGTTCTGTATGCGGGTGTTCTTTAGATAAAGAAAGCATATATTTTGCTGCTGAACAGGGGGGGACTGTTTGCCACAATTGTAAAAAAACTTTGACTGGTGCTTCAAAACTACATTTTAAAATAAGAGATTTTTTAATTACATTGTTGCAGCTTGACTATGATGCAAAATCAAGATATGACGACCTTGCTACTGAAAAAATTTGTGATTTTTGTTTTAATCTGTTGAGCAGGCATGTTCAACAGTTTGCACCAAAAAAAATAAAATCTATGCAAATGTTAGAAATGATGAAATAGGAATAATCAAAACAGGGGAATTTAAGATGCCGGAATTATCAAAATATATTGAACATACACTGTTGAAACAGGATGCAAAAAAAGAAGAATTATTGAAACTTTTTGATGAAGCAAAAAAATTTAATTTTAAAGGAGTTTGTGTAAATCCTGTAAATGTCTCTTTAGCAAAAGAGTATCTAAAAGATACTAATGTTAAAGTTGTTACTGTCGTAGGTTTTCCGCTAGGAGCTAACAGAAGCGATGTAAAGGCATTTGAAACACAAAAAGCTGTGGAAGATGGTGCTGATGAGATTGATATGGTAATCAATGTTTCTTCTCTAAAGGATAAGGATTATGACTTTGTAAAAAAAGATATAGAGACGGTTAAACTGGCATGTGCTTCAAAGCCTCTCAAAGTTATATTGGAGACTGATTTACTTGAAAAAGAAGAGATAAAAAAAGCCTGTGAGATTTGCATAGAAGCAAAAGCTGATTTTGTAAAAACATCTACGGGATTTGTCAAAAACGGAACAGGTGCAACTGCTGAAGATGTTAAACTTATGGCAGAAACAGTTAAATCAAAGGGACTGGGCGTTAAAGCTTCAGCAGGAATAAGAGATAAAGAAAAAGCACTTTTGATGATTGAGTCAGGTGCTGACAGATTGGGTACTAGCTCTGGTGTTGCAATTGTTTCTTAATTTGTATATAACAGCTTTTTGGTAGAATTTTCTAAGGTTAGGGTTTTTATGAAATTTACGTTTGAAGATATAGTAAAGGCGACAGATGCAGAAATTTTGCAATGTCATAATAATTCAGGACAGTTCACAATTTCAACAGATACTAGAAATATTAATGGCAATAATATTTATTTACCATTAAAAGGTGAAAGATTTGACGGGCATGATTTTATAAAAGATGCATTGGCAAAAGGAGCCAGGGGCTATTTTACAAGCAATAAAAATATTGTCGAAACAAATGCAAAATTTATTTTATATGTTGAAGATACTCTTGAAGCTTATTTAAAATTAGCTCTGTTTTGTAAAGAAAAAATAAAGCCCATAACTGTTGCTATAACAGGCAGCTCCGGTAAAACCACCACAAAAGAGATGATGGCTTCTGTGATGTCACAGGACTATAAGATACATAAATCTCCCTTGAATCATAACAATGAAGTGGGGTTGTGCCAGACTATACTTTCTATGCCCGATGATACTGAGATATTAATTTTGGAAATGGGTATGAGAGGGCTTGGTGAAATCGAACTTTTGTCTAAATATTCAAAACCTGATATTGCTGTTATTGCCAATACCGGTACTGCACATATAGGACGTTTGGGTACAGTAAGAAATATAGCAAAGGCAAAATGTGAAATTTCAAAATACTTGCATAAAGAGGGACTTTTGATTGCTCATGATACGGAACTTATCAGGAGAACAAATAAATTTGAAGGAAATACCCTTTATGTAAGTTTGGATTCTAAAGAGTTAAAAAATATAAAACTGGAATCACATTCTAGCGAATTTCTTTATAAAAACCAGAAATATAAATTAAATGTTGAAGGTATGCATAATATACAGAATGCGTTGTTTGTTATTAATGCCGGGTTGAAGGTAGGGATTCGTCCTCAGGATATTGCAAAGGGGCTTGAAGAGTACAAACCGATTGAAAAACGCTGGGAAGTTAGTGATATTGCAGGTTATAAGATTATTAACGACAGTTATAATTCCAACCCGGAATCATTAAAAGCAGCTGTTTCAACTTTTATTTCAACTCAAAAAGGCCCTAAAGTTCTTGTTCTGGGTGATATGCTTGAACTGGGCAAAAGTGAAAGAACTTATCATAAGGAAATAGGGGAATACTTAAATACATTAAAAACAGATGATGTGATACTTATAACTGTCGGAAATCTTGCAAAATTTATAGCAAAAACTTTTGAAGGAGAATCTGTTCAGTTTAAGGAAAATCATGGTGCTGCAAAATACATATTGGAAAATATTTCTGCTGGTACTACAATGCTGTTTAAGGCGTCACGCTCAATGCAATTTGAGGATATAATCAAGGAGTTGGATAAACAATGATATTAGCAATCGTAGCAGCACTGATAGCGTTTGTTCTGGCTTTATTATTCGGTGTACCTTATATCGAATTTTTAAAGAAAAAAATGCTCGGTCAATATATAAGAGAAGAAGCACCTGAATCACATGCCAAAAAGGGTGGAACACCTACAACAGGCGGTGTATTTCTGGTAGCGGCAGCGGTTGTGTCTGCGGTTGTATCGTTATTTATGGCGGAAAAAGCTTCTACAAGCGCATTTTTGTTGTTGATAACATTCATATTTTTTATGTTTGCAGGTTTTCAAGATGATGCACAAAAATTTGCACATCATGACAATAAAGGTCTAAGTGCCAGAGGCAAACTTCTTTTGCAGGTTGCTATTGCGTGTTTGCCTGTAATGTATGTGACAATCAGCGGAAGAACTTTTTTGACGTTTGGTGAATTTACTTTGAATCTCGGTTATTTATATCCGATTTTTGGTGTGTTTTTAATTACAGGTGTATCAAACGCTGTAAATCTTACAGACGGTCTGGACGGGCTTGCTGCTTCAAATATGATTATATCTTTAGGTGCGTTGACTTTAATAAACTTGATAATGGGTAATGTTGATATTGCGATTATTTGTGCGGCTGTAATGGGTGCATGTCTTGGCTTTTTGTATTTCAACAAAAACCCTGCAAGAGTTTTTATGGGTGATACAGGTTCTCTGGCTCTGGGAGGTGTTTTGGGAACAATTGCAGTAATGGGTAAATTTGAACTCTGGCTTATTCCAATTGGAATTATTTATTTGATTGAAACTTTGTCAGTAATGCTTCAGGTAACAAGTTTTAAATTAACAGGAAAAAGAATATTTAAGATGAGTCCTATTCATCATCATTTTGAGCTTTCAGGCTGGAAAGAAACCACCATAGTAAAAGTGTTTTCAATGGTTACGTTTCTATTTAGCACAATTGCAGTAGGGCTATTTTGGTATTTGAACAAATAGAAACATACAGGTTTTGTAATTATGATAAGAAAATGGTTTGACAAAAAAGTTTTAATACTCGGACTTTCAAAAAGCGGAATGGCTGCTGCAAAATATCTAAGTTCAAAAGGTGCAGAGTGTTATATTACAGAAAAAAAACCTATGTCTGATAAGGATGTTGAACTTGTTAACGAGTTGAACAGTCTGGGCATAAAAACTGAATTTGAACATCATTCAGAGGAGTTTATGAATGATTCGTACATTGCTGTAACCAGTCCGGGAATACCTCCTTCCTCTGAAATTATGAAAAAATTGGCAGAGCAAAATATCAGGGTGATAAGTGAGATAGAGCTTGCTTATCTTGAAACGCAGGTGCCATTTATTGCAATTACAGGTACAAATGGAAAAACAACAACAACTGAGCTGACAAATTTTATTTTGAATAAAGAATTCAAAGCTGAAAAATGCGGGAACATAGGCATTCCACCTTGTTCTCTGCTGGGCAAAGATACAGATTTTTATGTATGTGAAGTTAGTTCCTTTCAGCTGACATACAGCCCGAGTTTTCGTCCTCAAATTGCGGTATGGATGAATTTTACACCTGACCACATTGATTGGCATGGCGGACTCGACGGATATTTTGAGGCAAAAGCCTCTTTATTTTCAAATGATAAAAAGCCGGGTTTTGCAGTTTTTAATGCACTTGATGAAAAGGTTTATGAATTCGGACAAAATTACAGTGGAGAAAAATTCTTTTTCGGAAAGGAATTTGAAACAAATTGCAGCTATATAAAAGACAATGCACTTTATTTCAAAAGAAAATCAGGATGTGAAGAAAAAATTATTGACTTGAGTGAGATACCTCTTGTTGGGAATCATAACTATCAAAATGTTATGGCATCTGTAATATGTGCAAAAATTGCTGGTGTCAGCACAGAAAGAATTAGAGAAGCAATAAAAGAGTTTAAGGCTCCGGAACACAGATGTGAATTTGTTGCTAACATACAGGGGCACGAAGTCTATAATGATTCAAAAGCAACAAACCCTGAGGCAGCAATTTTTGCTTTACAATCATTCAAGGGAAAATCTTTGACTCTTATTGCCGGAGGAACAGACAAGATGACAGATTTGACAGAATTTTGTGATACTGTCAAAAAATATGTTAATGAAGTTGTTTTGACAGGTTTGGCAAAAGACAGATTTGCCTCTGAATTGAGAAAAAACGGATATGAAAACATAATAATGACAGAAACTTTTAATGAAGCTGTGGATAAGGCTTTTGAATCTGACAATCAGGTAATACTTTTATCTCCGGCATGTTCAAGTTATGATATGTTTTCAGGCTACGAAGAACGTGGAAGGGTTTTTAAAGATTATGCCTTATCAAAGAAATAGAGCTAATAGATCTGAAAAATACCGTATACAGGCTCCACACAGTGATGTGGTTCTGTCTCCTCCTGATACAACTTTGATGGTTGTTGTGGCTTTTCTTGTAGTTATAGGTTTGATGGCAATTTTTAGTGCAGGTGCTCCAAAGTCTATGGAAGCAGGTCAAAATCCTGCATCTTTTGCTTTAAAGCAGTTTGCATATTTGATTGTCGGGCTGTTCGGTCTGAAATATTTTATAAAATTGGATTATAAGAAACTGAAAGATTGGGCGGTGCCTTTTGCATGGTTTGTTATAGCTATGCTCGTTCTTGTTGATTTTACGCCTCTCGGGGTTGTTGTTAACGGAGCAAGAAGGTGGATAATGCTGGGACCTATTCAGTTTCAGCCTTCTGAAATGACAAAACTGGCTGTGATAATGCTTTTATCCAATGCTTTTTACAGAGACGGAAATTTGTTCAGTTCCACAAAAATTATGCGATATTTTGTGCCAATTTTGATAATGGTGTTTCTTGTTTATAAACAGCCTAACCTGTCTATGGTTATACTTTTGCTTTTAACATCAATGGTAATGTACCTTAGTGTTTCCGGTTCAATAAAGTACATGCTGGCAACAGCAGGTGCTGCTATAACCATGATGGCAGGAACTTTTATGCTGTTTGGGAAAAAGCTTTTGCACGGTTATCAAATGCAAAGAATCCAAATTTGGCTTAATCCTAACATTGATCCATACGGAGCAGGTTACAACATTATTCAGTCTTTACTTGCTTTTGCGGCAGGCGGATTCTGGGGTGTAGGATACGGAAACTCAAAGCAAAAACTGGCATGGCTGCCTGAAGGACATACGGATTTCATTTTTGCAGTAATTGCAGAAGAACTTGGCTTTTTGGGCTGTTTCTTTGTCATAGGATTGTTCTGGACATTCATTCACAGGGGTATTATTATTTCTTCAAGAGCAAATGATATGTTTGGAAAACTCATGGCGGTAGGTATTACGCTTTCAATAGGTTTGCAGGCGTTTATTAACATGAGTGTTTCAAGCTCTCTTATTCCTGCAACAGGCGTTCCGCTTCCGTTTATAAGCTATGGCGGAACTTCATTAATAGTTTCATTGTGTATGGTTGGAATATTGTTAAATATTTCTAAGAAAAGAATAAAGAGGATAAAAAACTATGACCGAGGATATTAATAAGAAAAAAGTATATTTTGTTACAGGAGGCGGTACAGGCGGACATATATATCCGGCAGTTGCTGTGGGTAAAGCGCTTGAGAAAGAATCTGATACAGAAAAAATTTATTATGTTGGCAATCCCGACAATCTTGAGAAAAGAATAGCAGATGACAAAGTTTTTGATTTCTTGGATGTAAAAATTTCCGGAATGCCCAGAAGGTTTGGACTCGATTTTCTTAAATGGGGATTTCAATTGTTTTGTGCAACTATGAAATCTGTAAGCTATATAATGAAATATCATCCGAGTCTGGTTTTTGGTACAGGCGGATATGTCAGTGCTCCCATGTTGTTTGCTTCAATTCTTACAAAGACTCCGTTTGTGATTCATGAATGTGATGCAATTCCAGGAATGGTATCGAAACTTGTTGCTCCTTTTGCAAAATCAGTTTCTTTAGCTTTTGAGGTTTCTAAAGAAGCAATAAAAGCAAAAAATATACAGGTAAATGGCAATCCCATAAGAGAAGAATTTTTGAACATTGACAGATATCATGCAAGAGAAGCTCTCAATCTTAAGGATCGTTTGACCATTATCGTAATGGGTGGCTCTCAGGGAGCAAAAAAATTGAACACAGTGCTTGTTCACAGTTTGAAAAATTTGTTTAAAAAATATGATATTCAGATAATTCATCAGACAGGTTTGAAAAATTATGATGAAACAATAAGAGAGTTGAAAAAAGTTTATCCGAACTTTACTGAAAATTCTTACTATATGGTGAGACCATATTTCAAAAAAATGTATCTTCCGATGATAGCTTCTGATATTGCTGTTTCAAGAGCAGGTTCTTTAAGCATTTCTGAGATTTGTGTATCAGGTCTGGCTTCTATTCTGGTGCCTTATCCTTTTGCTGCTGCTGATCATCAGAGAAAAAATGCAAAAGAAATGGAATCAGAAAATGCTTCAATTTATCTGGATGACAGAGAGTGTACTCCCGAACACTTTACGGAAAAGCTGGAAGCTTTGATAAACAATACACAAAAAATGATTGAACTTCAAAACAATGCCAAAAAACTTGTTAAGTATAATGCAACAAGCAATATTGTAAAACAGATAAAAGAAGCATTATCTTAGAAAATATTATTTAAAAACAAGCATTATAGCCCTAAACTTGCCAGCTGTGCATGTTGGGGCTATAATATCATGGTATTGCATTAGAGTTTATAGACTTATAGGGGCTATTAAGTGAAAAAACCTGATTTGATTGAAAAAACTCAGGAGAAGAACAATCAGCGTAAAAACAAAATTCGTTTTTATTATTCTTTTTTGACAATTGTTTTGTTAATATGTCTTGTACAAATCGGAATAAGTGCTTTTAACAATATTACGAAAAGCATTAGCTATCACGGAAAAATAAAGAAAATGAAGGCTCTTAATCAACAAGCACAATTGGAAAACCAGAGATTGAAAGAAGAATTGGAAGATTTCAGTTCTATGAAAAGTCTTGAGGCAATTGCAAGAAATAATTTGAAAATGGCGGGTGAAGATGAGGTTCTTGTTATTATAAACAAACCTCAAGCACCTCAAGCAGAAAGTAAGGCAAAAAAGCACGAGAAAAAACGTGTTAGAGATAAAAAATAATAAGAGAAAGCTCCTTTGCCGCTGGAATAATGCAAAAGGAGCTCTGTTTTAATGTTGCGACTTGAAGTAAAAACCTTACTTCTTTCTGCTTTTCAGCTCTTTGAATTTTTTTCGTTAATGTTTACTTTAAGGCAACTAATTTCGCTGATAAACCTATATCAGAATTAATCATCTTTGCACTGGCAATTGCCATAGATCTTCTTTTCTTCGCTCCTCTTAAAAGAAATGCTACTCCGTCTGAAATATTGCTCATTGCTTTATCTGTTTTTTTTATCATCAATTGCACCCCTTAATCTGAATAAGAACTGTATATTATTCCTATCGGGTGAATTAAATTTTTCTTTAGTTTTTTTTATTATTTGTTTACATATGTTTACAAACTGGAATTATTTATTGAATAACAAAAAGCTTTCTTTTAAGAATTCATAGCCCTTTTTGAATGATTCAATATTTACCATTTCATTGCTTGAGTGCATATTATAAATGTCAGCAAGCCCGAGAAGATAAGGTTTTAGTGTTTTTCCATGTTTGTTTTTTTCGTGTGCATAAATGTGAGTTTCTGCTCCGGCATGGAATGAAGAAACGTCACCTTTGATTCCTAGATTTTCACAAGCATTTACGCAAATATTTTGTATAGTTTCATCTTCAGATTTTTCAAAAGCTTTCATTTTTGATTTAGCAACAAACTCAGCTTTTGCAAGTCCTGCATATTTTTCGTTAAACCTGTTAACAATCTCCTTGATATCATCAATTAACTGGTTTTCATTCGTTTCTTCAGAACTTCTGATTGAATATTTTGCCATAGCTTTTGTATTGATTATATTTGTGAGGCAGTTATTTGCTACATATTCAATGTAACTGTCTTGTTCCTGACCTTTTTGGACAATTTTTTGGATAGTAGGTTCTACTCCGCCTCCTATTACACATCCAATGTTTATGGAAGTTACTGTTCCGTAATCATCACGCTTGTATTCGCCTTGAGGAATTTCGTTTATTAATTCTCCAATTAGTTTTACAGCGTTGAGCCTTGTTTTGTCACCTATATCTATTCCTGAGTGACCGCCTTTTAATGATTCAACGGTTAAAGTTCCATTTGTATAACTTACACCTGAAATTTGAATCTGTCCAAGTTTGTCTGCATCGAGCACAAGAACATATTCTGAGTCAATTTCGTTAAACTTTACATTGTGTATGCCGGTCATATTTTGTTCTTCATCTTTTGTGAAAATGAGTTCCAGTCCGCCATGTTTAATTTCAGGATGTTTGATGAGATACATTGCCAGATACATTGCAGCAGCGATACCGACTTTATCATCCGAGCCAAGAGGTCTGTTTTTGTCAGTTTCAATAAACATTCCGTCTTCTGAAATTCTTATATTTACTGCTGAATTGTCCCCGACTACATCCATATGTGCTGAAAGGGCAACAGGCTTTTTGCTGCTGTCTGTTGCAGGAAGTTTTGCTCTGACATTACCAAAATCGTCATGTTTTGCATTTATGCCTGTATTGTTTAATATTTCAACAATTTTTAGTGAAACTTTTTCTTCTTCTCCTGACGGAGAGGGGATTTCTGCCAGCGTGCAGAATAAATCTATAAGTTCGTTTTCTTTTCTTAAGTTATTAATATCACTCATCATAAACTCCTTTGCTTTCATAAATATAATAGGAGCCATGATGATATTTGTAAATAATCTTTTTTGATTATGTATAAAAATTATCCGGCATAGAAAAATCTTGCGTTACAACCGCCTTCGCCAATCTTCATACGGATAGACTTTAAGCATTTTGGGCATC
This sequence comes from Clostridium sp., assembly GCA_018362895.1. GTDB lineage: Bacteria > Cyanobacteriota > Vampirovibrionia > Gastranaerophilales > Gastranaerophilaceae > Limenecus. Next base: position 51,130 of record JAHALR010000003.1, read on the forward strand.
TTCCGACGTATGCTGTGCCTTCTTTATTTTTATAAACTCTGCCGTATACATTGCAGCAGGTAAACATTACACCGACAAAATTTTTGGTTGAAGGATTATCGTACATAGTGTGTTACACCTTAATTTCGATAAAATGCTCTACGATAACTATTATACCACTATTTTAGTCAGATAAAACCTGTGGAATATCTACATCAGGCTTGCCTAAAACTCTGACGAGTTCAAGAACGGATGCTTTCATCTGGCATTTTTGAGATGTTCCGTTAAAAAAGTCTGTATAAAAACAACCTTCGCAAACACATCCTCTTTTATAACATTCTAAAGCTGTATTTGTCCATCTTCTTACAGCAATAGATCTACCCATGTCTCTGCTTCTAAGCACTGAATTTTCCTCCCGAAGTATTTCCCCTTGACCGTTTAAAAACAGGTTCCCATTCCTATCTTTGTTTTTTAAGGTCATTTAGTATATCATTCCTTGCAAACCCAGCAGGCATACGCATGAATGACTTCTTTTTTCTATTATATAGACAAAAATCCTTTTTACAAGCCAATCATGAGGAATTGTTACGATATATTTCAAAACGGCTATTGCCTGAATATCAACTGTTTCAAGGGTTTTGGAGTTCTGTAAGCCAGACCATGACATGGTTTTGGCGTTTTTGTATCATGCAAACCATGTCATGGCACATGTTTTCATGCATTTTGAAAAAATTTAAGAAATGTAAATTTTTGTCAAAAATTTTTCTAAGACCCTGAAATTAACGTAAATTAACATATTTGAATTGATATATGAAATAGTCTATATTTTTAATATAGGTAAATAGTAAGTAAATTTTGTAAAAGTAAAATTTAGGCAAAGGGGAAAAGTTGGAGACAAATTATTTTAAGCTGTTTATAGATGATTTGACAAAACTGTGGAACGGCTTAGAAATGGGTCAAAAGTTCGGTATAGTGGTTTTGAGTGCAGTCACTCTTGTTGTGGCTTCATTCTTCATAATGAAATCATTAGAACCAAATTGGTCTGTTTTATATTCTGATTTGTCACCCCAGGATGCTGCTGCTGTTTCTGAAAGTTTGAAAAAGAGCGGATATCCTTTTAAATTAAGCTCTGATAAAAAATCTGTTATGGTTCCTGCCGAAATGCAAGATGAATTGAGAATTTTTGTTGCTGAAAATGACTTGATTCAGGATTCCTCTCCCGGTTTCGAGCTTTTGGATGATATGCAGCTCGGATCGACGGATTTTAAAAATAAACTTACAAAACAAAGAATTTATCAGGGTGAATTAACCCGATCAATTGAAAGAATGAGCGGTGTCAGAAAAGCAAGAGTTCAAATAGCGGACCCGGAACGTTCCGTTTTTCAGGAACGTGATGAGGCACCTACTGCTTCTGTTATGTTGATTCTTGAACCGGGATACAAATTAAAAACAAGTCAAGTTAAGGCAATAAAGAATCTTGTTGCTTATGCTATACCCAGATTAACACCGGAAAAGGTCTTTTTAACCGATCAATCCGGTAATAATCTTTCAGATGAAATAGAAAAAAACTCAAACGATATTGAAACTTACAAAACAAATTTTGAAAATCAAACAGCAAAAAAAGTTCAGTCTGTTCTTGATAAAATTGTAGGTTCAGATAATGCTTCTGTGCAGGTCAGTGCTGATATTGACTTTAATTCTACACGTTCAACAATAGAAAGTTATACTCCGGTCGGTGATACTCAGCAAGGAGTTTTAACTTCATCTCAGACTGAAACAGAAAACTACGACAATCCATATCCGAATCAGCCAGGTGTTCAAACAGGTTCGAATAATCCTCCTCCTGTTAATACACAAACAGGTCAAAACAAAAATCTTAATTATCAAAAACAAAAAACAGCTGCAAACTATGCTGTTTCAAAAGAGGTAAAACAGATAGTTTATGCTCCCGGTTCTGTTAAAAGAATGACAATTGCAGTTGCTGTAAACAAAATTTTGACAACTCAGGAAAAAGAAGAACTGGAAAAACTGATTGTTTCTGCAAGTGGTGCTGATTTAGACAGAGGCGACCTGATTAATGTAACCAGCCTTGAATTTTCTGCTAATGATCAAAATAAAGCAATGGAAGATCATGAGGCCAAGGCAATTCAGCAGGAAAGAACACAGGAAATTGTTGTTAACAAGCTTGTTCCAATGCTGGTTATCTTGATTCTCGGTCTTGTTGCTTTGTTTGTATTCCGTTCTTTATTTGGTAAAACAACAAAGGATGATGAATGGGATGAAGGTTTTCAGGAGCAACAACAGCAAATTACAGATAATCTTATTGAAAAATTTGAAGTTGAATCATTGCCTCAAATAGAAGCAAAACTTAACCCCGAGCTTGATAAGCTCAAAACTGATTTGACAGATACAATAATGGCTGATCCTTCAGAGGCGGCTAAGATACTTATTTCATATATTAAGGACTAATTAAAATGGCAGAGTTAACTTATGAAGCTATGACCCAGAGACAGAAAGTTGCTGCATTGCTGATAGCACTAGGTCCGAGCACGGCTTCTGAGATTTTAAAAAACATTAAAGATGATGAAATGCTGGAACAAATTACATTTGATATTGCCAGCTTGAATAAAGTTCCTACTGAAATTTTAAATCAAGTATTGGAGGAATTTCATTCCCTTTTTTTAGCAAGTGATTATCTTGCTTCGGGCGGTACAAATTATGCAAGAACTCTTCTTGAAAAAGCATACGGTCCGGAACAAGCTCAGAATATGCTTGGCAGACTTGTTAATCTGCTCACAACAAATCCTTTTCAATTTTTTAATGATGCTGACCCCTCTCAGCTTGCTACTTCTTTTCAGAATGAAAATCCACAGTTGATAGCATTGATTCTTGCTTATTTAAAGCCGGAAAGCTCAGCTAAAGTGTTGAACAGTCTTCCTGCTGAAGTTCAAGCTCAGGTTGCATTTAAAATTGCGGATATGAATTCTACAAATCCTGAAATTATTTCTGAAATAGAAAAAATAGTAGAAGGCAAATTTTCTTCTGTTGTTGCTCAAGACTTTTCTAAAGCAGGCGGTGTAGGTGCTCTGGCTAACATATTGAACCGTTCTGACCGTGCAACCGAAAAAAATGTTCTTGAATATTTGGAAATGAAAAATCTTGAGCTTGCTGAAGGTGTAAGAGAACTTATGTTTGTATTTGAGGATATTGTGAATCTAAAAGATAATGCTATTCAAAGAATTATCAGGGAAGTTGAAACAAAAGATCTTGCGATTTCTTTAAAAGGTGTTCGTGAAGAAATTAAAGAAAAAATATACAGCAATATGTCAGAACGTGCTCAGGCAATGTTGAAAGAAGAACTTGAATATATGGGACCTGTCAGAGCTAAAGAAGTTCAAGAAAAACAAACAAAAATTGTTGGCATCATCAGGGCATTGGAATCTGCGGGTGAGATTGTTATAACCAGAGATACAGCTGAGGACGAATACATTGAGTAGAATTCATGGTGACAAGATAAATCTCGGTTCTTCTTTTATTTTGAGTGCTGAAGGCAAATCAGATTTAAATAAAGAAATTGTTGATGCAAAGATGATTGCTGATTCTATTATTGCGGATGCTAAAAAGCAGGCTGCTGCTACAATGGCACAAGCAGAAAATCAGGCAGCACAAATAGTTCAAAGTGCAAAAGCAAAAGCTGAAACCTCTATGGACGAAGTTACAGCCGAAGCAAAAAAACAAGGCTATGCTGAGGGCTATGAAGACGGGAAAGAAAAAATTACAACGGAATTAGAGAATAAAGTTTACAACGTTGATAATTTTGCAAAAAGCAAATTTGAAATTAAAAATCGAATTATAAAATCTTTGCACCTTGATATTCTTGATTTGGTGCTGGATATTTCGGAAAAAGTTTGTAAAGTTCAAATGCAAAATAATAGAGAAGTTTTAAGCAAAGTTGTTGCAAATGCAATTTCTCAACTTAAGGAAAAGGAACAAGTTACGATTGTTGTGCATCCTGAAATGGCACAGAAAATCTATGATATTTCTGACGAACTGAAGGAAGCTGTTCACAATCTTCAATCAATTAAAATTATTGAAGACAATTCAATTTCTCCTGATGGAACGATTGTAGAATCTGTTGGTTCAAGAGTAGATGCCAGAGTTAGTGCACAAATTGAACAAATTGCTCAAAAATTAATGACAGAATTGAACTCTACACCTGAAATAGAACTTTCAAGAGAACTTGATGATGTAGACGGTATGAACGATAACGCAGATGATTAACCTGACGAGATATAGAAATATTATTAATGAAACTAATCCTATTCAAGAAGTAGGCAAGGTAATTCAGATTATCGGTTTGATAATCGAAGCTGATGGTCCTAAAGCGAGCATAGGAGATTTGTGTTACATATATAATAAACTTGATGCTGAACCTATCTGGGCTGAGGTTGTAGGTTTTAAAACATCAAAAATTCTTCTTATGCCGCTGGGTTCGATGGAAGGATTGATGCCAGGTGCTGTTGTTATTAACACCGGCTCATCTATGCAGATAAAAGTTGGACCTCAGTTGTTGGGAAGAGTGTTAGACGGTTTGGGCCGTCCTATTGACAATCTTGGCGAAATAAATTCACAGTCTTTGTATTCTACACAAGCAGAAATTATAAATCCGCTTAACAGACAGCTGATTCGTACACCTTTATCTTTGGGAATTCGTGCCATAGACGGGTTTATTACAGCAGGCAAGGGGCAAAGGCTTGGTGTTTTTGCCGGTTCAGGTGTAGGTAAATCTACCACTCTTGCTATGATGGCAAAAAATACAAACGCTGATTTAAACGTCATTGCGCTGATAGGTGAACGTGGCAGAGAGGTTCGTGAGTTTATTGAATCTACTCTTGGACCTGAGGGCATGAAACGTTCTATTGTGGTTGTTGCTACTTCTGAACAACCTTCGCTTGTTAAAATTAAGGCAGGTTTTGTTGCAACAGCGATAGCTGAATATTTCAGAGATCAGGGAAAAGATGTGTTGTTTATGCTGGATAGTGTTACACGTATAGCCATGGCTCAACGTGAAGTAGGTCTTGCTGTTGGTGAACCTCCCGCCACAAGAGGTTATACGCCGTCTGTATTTGCTTTGATGCCAAAACTTTTGGAACGAGCCGGAAGCAATGAATATGGTACAATTACGGGACTTTATACAGTACTTGTTGAGGGGGATGATTTTAACGAGCCTATCTCCGATACAGCGAGAAGTATCCTTGACGGTCACATTATGCTTTCTCGTGAACTTGCACACAAAAACCATTATCCTGCTGTGGATGTTTTGCAAAGTGTCAGCAGGGTTATGAAAGAAGTTACGAGCAAAGAACATGTCAGTGCTGCCGGAAAAATCAGAACTCTTCTGGCTGGTTATAAGAAAAACGAAGATTTGATTAATATAGGTGCATATGTTTCAGGTGCTGATCCTGTTACTGATCAGGCGATAAAATATATGCCGATGATTAATGAGTTTTTGCAGCAGAAAGTTGATGAAAAAACTACTTATGATGAAACAATAAAAAAACTCTTGTCTCTTGGCGGTTCAATAGCGATTTAAGAAGACTGCGCTGTGCTTGCACAAATATTGTCGATTTTTTGGCAAAAAAAAGCTGTTGAATTAGGGGTTCAACAGCACAGTCTAAACAGGGATGATAAAATAAATTTTTTATATATTTTGTAAGTTTGTAGTGGCATATGGATATGAAATTGTTTTTGGTGTACGTCCATGAAGAATTTCAGGAAGTTCATCCAGAGAATTAATGAAGGTTAAGGATTTGTCATTCATCATTCTCAAAGTTTTTTGTTCTGGTTTTGCATTTGTGATAATAACGTGAATGGGGAAATATTCGGAGAATTTTTCAATTGTTGATGCAATTACAAAATTGTATAAATCAGCATCAATAATTACATAAGATATGCCGGCAATTTCTAGATATCTTTCAGCTGATTCTATTTCGCCAACCGAGAAAATATTTTTTTCTGATATACCTGCTTCAAGACATTTTTCTGTCAATTCTGAAAGAGCTTTGATATCATCTTCTATTAAAAGTATGGATGTTTTATTTATCATTTTCTCTAATCCTCTGTACAATTTTTCTATCGAAAAATAAAATATTTTCTTTACAACCAAAGTAGGAATATCCTCCAAATGATGTAGTTTAAAAACGAGTTAGGGTGGAAGGCCTTGTGGGTAATAGACAAATATAATACGGGTTTTTAAAATGATGACATGAAACGAATTGTTATTATTGGCGGTGTAGCCGCAGGACCAAAGATTGCGGCAAAATTGCTCAGAACTGATTGTGATTGTCAAATAGATTTATATACAGATGAAAATCTGATTTCTTACTCTGCATGCGGTTTACCTTATTTTATAGAAGGTCTGATAGAGGATCCTAACAGACTTATCGTCAGAAGACCTGAACAATTTGAAGAACAAGGTGCTCATATACATTTGAATAAAAGATGTATAAAAATAATTCCTGATGAACATAAAATAATTATTCTGGATATAAATACGAAAAATATACAGGAAGTGGAATACGATAAACTGGCTATTTGTACAGGTGCAAGACCAATTGTACCTTCAATTAAAAATATAGATTTGAAGAATATTTTCACAGTTCGCACAATAGATGATGGAATTAAAATTCGCGAGAAAATGAGACAGTCAAAAAAAGCTGTGATTGTTGGAGGTGGATATATAGGAATTGAAATGCTTGAGGCACTTTATCTCAATGGTCTTGAAGTTAACATGATAGAAATGAATCAGCATATTTTACCCATATTTGATCCTGAAATCAGCGATCTTATTGAAAAAGAAATATTACGAATAAGCCAGGGTAAAGTCAAAATTATAACAAATGATGCGGTAGTTTCTTTCATGGGTGAGGAACAGGTTGAAAAAGTTGTGACAGCAAAAGGGCAAATAATTGATGCTGACCTTGTGATAGTTGCTGTTGGTGTTACTCCGAATACGGAAATTGCCAAAGAAGCAGGAATAGAATTGGGTGTCAGCAATGCAATACGTGTAAATAACAGAATGCAAACTTCTGCTGTGGATATTTATGCTGCCGGTGATTGTATTGAGAATTTCCATTTGGTTTCTCGAAACTATGCATGGATTCCTCTTGGTTCTTCAGCAAACAAGGAAGGAAGATGTGCTGCTATAAATATTGCAGGTGGTTATGATGCTTTTCCGGGTGTTTTGGGTTCTGCTGTGACAAGATATGATGGATTTACTATGTCATTGACAGGTCTTACTGAAACTGAAGCAAAAAAATATGGATTTGATGTAATTTCTTCCACCATGACTAAAAAGGATAAAGCAGGTTATATGCCTGAAGCTGAAAATATTACTATAAAATTGGTGGTTGATAGAAGAATGCGAAAAATTTTGGGGGCGCAGGCTATTGGCAGTGGTGATGCTGATAAAAGAATAAATACTGTGGCTTCTGCCATTCAGGCAGGTCAGACTGTGGATGAATTTTTACATCTTGATATGACTTATGCTCCACCATATTCGACGGCAGTTGATCCACTATTGTCAGCGGCACTTGTTATCAATAATCAAATATACAAAGCATAAAAAACAGCTTCATATGAAGCTGTTTTTTTGTTTCCCCAAATCTAGTATTGCCTTAAATGTTTGTGTTTTCCTCTATTAGTCCGTTTTGTCTTTATTAGCCTTTGTGTTTTGAAGTTTTCTCTATTAGTCCAGTTAGCCGTTTGTTTTAATTTCCCCAATTGTCAGCTTTGCTTTGATTTATTTTAGTCAAGCAGTGCTTCTAAGATGCTTGCATTTTTTGCTGCCAGTGAATTTTCTCTGACTTTTTGTTTATGAATATAAGTTCTGAGCGCTTCTCTGATAAGTTCGCTTCGTGTGCGATTTTCTGTTTCAGCTACTCCATCAATTTTGTTTAAAAATTCTTCGGGCATTGAAATTAAAACTCTTGCCATTGTTGATTCCTCCAATATAAATTCTGTAATCTCTTTTGTGGTGTGGGTTTGGAGTTGTTTAACTCCTTACTCTTATATAAAGTATTTTTTCTATAATTAATTGCTAAAAATTATCTACAAAATATATACTAAAAGATAAAAATCACAAAATACAAGCATTTTCAGGTTTACAAAACTTAATAATTGCTATTTGAGAATCTTTTGCATTTCTAAAAGTGCAGTATAAGTTGGCATGATAATCAACTGTTGGTTTTCTTTTATAGAATTTATGCAGTGATTTATTGCGGTTTTTATATCATTTTTTACTTCTATTTTTTCAGCAGGAACTCCTGCATATTTTAGTCTTACCGCCATATCGTAGGCTCTTTCGCCGCTAACAGTAATGTTGTTTGGATAGTCTTTTAAAAGCTCAAAATCAGCATCCCAAAGCCAAGATACATCTCGTCCATCTGCATAGTTATCGTTAATTATTATCAACACTTTTTCTGCTGCATTTTGGTTTACTGTTCTTAAAACTTCAGAAGCTCCCGTGGGATTTTTTATGAGCTGAATCAGAATATTTTTATTGTTTATTTTTAGTTTTTCTGCTCTGCCAAACACTGATTTGTATGTCTTTAGACCTTTTTGTATATCTTCATAAGATATTGAGAGTTCTTTTGCTGATATAATTGCAGCAAGTGCATTATAAGCATTATAAAGTCCGACGAGAGGTGTTTTGAAACATTCTTCGTTTCCGTTATTGTCTTTTAAGTATATTTCAGAATAATCATCATAGATAACTGCGAAGGCTTTATATTTTGGTTCTGGTCTGGATTTTGAACAACTTTCGCAGTAATAATGACCTATGTGAGCGTAAAATCTTTTTTCATAGGCAAGCGGTTTTCCACAGCTACATGTTACTGATTCAGGAGGAGCTTGTGATTCTTTGATATTGTTTTTATATGTTATATCTTCAAATCCAAAATAGATTCGTTCATTTTCAGTTCCCAACTCCGAGAGCATGGGGTCATCAGCATTGATAAACAATTTTAGTGCGGGATTTTTTGAAATTGCCTCTTGTATCTTTTTTGCCGTTGTATCCAGTTCACCGTATCTGTCCAGCTGGTCTCTGAAAAGGTTTGTTACCAGAAGATAGTTGGCTTTGAGATAGTCATAAAGTTTTGTCAAATAAGCTTCGTCCGACTCTAACACTGCATAGTCAAACTTTGTAAAAGGTTTATAATTAACGGCAAGTGAGCTTGCAATACCGGAGAGCATATTTGCACCTTTTTCATTGTGTAAAACAGTGTTTTCATTTATTTTTAATATATGTGCCAAAAGACCTGCTGTTGTTGTTTTTCCATTTGTTCCTGTTACTGTGATAATGTTTTTTTCACAGTATTTTGAAAGGAAGGACAAAAAATTTTTAGAAATTTTTAATGCAATAAGACCAGGAAGTGATGTACCTGCACTTTTAATAACATGTAGTCCATGATTAACGGCTTTTGCAGTAAATAAGCCCGTATAAAATTTGAATTTGTCTGTATTATTTGTTTCTTTCATAAAACAAATTATAACTTAAAATGAACATTCGGTTAAGTTCGTGATTAAATTGTTATATGGAAAATGGATATCAAAAAGCAATTAATTTAATTACCTCTCAGGAAAAATTCCATATCTGTCTCGGATTGGAAAGAGTGTCCAAAGTTTTGAAGCTTTTGGGAAATCCTCAGGAAAATTTAAAAATTATACATGTAGCCGGAACAAACGGAAAAGGCTCCGTATGTGCCATGCTTTCAAAAATTCTTACAACTGCCGGTTATAAAACAGGTTTGTATACCAGTCCTCATATTGTGGAATATACAGAGCGAATAAAGATAAATCAAAAAAATATTTTGAAAAGCGATTTTGCCGCTTTGATAGAAGAAGTTTCAGTATTATCAAAAAAACATAATATCTATTTAACAGAGTTTGAACTGCTGACAGCTTCTGCATATAAATATTTTTCTGACAGAGAGGCTGATATATGTGTAATTGAGACTGGACTTGGCGGTCGTTTGGATGCGACATCTGCAATAAGTACCAATTTGTTTTCAATAATAACCTCTATTAGTCTTGATCATACAGACAGGCTTGGTGACACCATTGAACAAATTGCATATGAAAAAGCAGGTATAATAAAAGAAGGAATGCCAGTTATTGTTGACACTGATAATAAAGGTTTTGATACAATTAAAAAGATTGCCGCTGAAAAGAACAGCAAGATAATCATTCCCAAAACTAAAGTTGAGCTTTATTTTGATGCCTGTAAAAATTATGCATTTTTTGATGGTGATAAATATGAATTTGGCATGCTTGGATTGTGGCAGAAAGAAAATCTCAGGCTAGTTGTTGAGGCAGTTAAATATTTAAGTTCATTGGGTTATGATGTTTCAAAAAATGCATTAAAAAAGGCACTTAAAGATGTATTTTGGACATGCAGAATGCAATTTGTTCCTAAGTACAATCTATTAATTGATGGAACACATAATCCTGACGGTGCACGTGTTTTAAGAGAAAGTCTTGATTATTATTTTCCTGACAAAAAACGTGTTTGGGTATATGGTGCTTTGACAACAAAGGATTATAAAAAAGTTATGGAAACTTTGTTTAATCCAGAAGATGATGAGATTTTTTTCTATGATTTTGAATATAAAAACAGTGTAAAATACGAGGAATTGAACAACTATATGCGTTCAGGTAAACCATTAAAACAAAAGGCTCTCGAATATTTGGTTTGTGAAAATAAAAACAAGTTGATTATCATTTCAGGATCTTTTTATATGATCGGAGATATTCTAAATTCAAGTTCTTTTTTCCGAAATATTGCCGAGGTGGATAATATCATCTAAACCTTCAGTCGTTAATAATGTCATGGAATAAAACTTTTGATTACCCCATTAGAGAAAGGAAAAGGTTCGGGCATGTTAATGACAGTTGAGCAAACTAACGATTTAATCAATGTAGTAATTGTAGAAGATTACAAACTGACAAGAGTAGGCTTGCGTTCTACAATCAATGAATTCGAAAACATCAGGGTTATAGGTGAGGCTGAAGATGCAATCAAAGGTCTTGAAATTATTGAAAGAGAAAAACCGCAGGTTGTTTTAATGGATTTGGGATTGCCTGAAATGAACGGCATAGAAGCTACTCAAAAAGTAAAAGAAATGTCTCCGCAAACAAGGGTTATTATTTTAACATCACATGACAGAGAAGAAGAAGTTTTGGCTGCATTAGGTTCAGGTGCTTCTGCTTATTGTTTAAAAGATATTGATCCGAATACTCTTGCCAATGTAATAAGAAACGTAGCAAAAGGAGCGTGCTGGTTGGATTCTGCAATAGCACAGGTAGCATTGAATCTGTTTCCAAAGCCTGAAAACACAAATCTTCAAAGCAATTCTGAAATTTCTGATGCCAGAGCACAGCTTACTGAAAGAGAATTTGAAGTATTAAGACTACTTGTAAAAGGTAAAAGCAATACAGAGATTGCAAAAGAGCTTATTGTCTCTGTTCATACAGCAAAAGCTCATGTATGCAGCATATTGCAAAAACTTTGCGTTGATGATAGAGTTCAAGCAGCAGTAAAAGCTATTAAAGAAAATATTATCTAATTTATTATTTAGGATAATAAAAACACTAGCAGCCCGTTTTTATTTCTAAAAACGGGTTTAATTTTTTTCACAATATTCAATCAGTTCTTTTTGCCAATCTTCAACTTTTTCTATATAAAAATCAGCACCTTTTTTCATACAGAGCTGTCTGTGTTCTCTTTTTGATGAAGCTGTCATTACACCAATCACGGTGTTGCTTTCATTCATTTTAGCTAATTTAACAAGCTCATCTAAAAGGATAAAACCTTCTCTGTCAGTTGGAATAAACAAGTCCATAATAACAAGGTTGAAGTGGAATTTTTTGTATTTTGTTATTGCATCATATATTTCTTTTGCAATAGTTACTTCATATCCAAGGTTTCTGAACATAACACCCAGCTGATAGGTTATTACACCAAGATCATCAACTATCAGTATATTTTTTTCGGGGAGCTGATCATCTAAAATATCATTTTGGGCTTCTGATTTTGTTTGAATTTTAGCATGAGAAGAGCCTGATGTTGCAACAACAGCTTCGGTTTTAATTCTTTCCATTTTTCTTTTGATATCAAGAATCAAATCTTTTAAAAGATCCAGGTTGATATTTTTTTCTCCCGGAGGAATTTTATCTACCAGACCGTATAATGATTCTAAAAACTCTGTGTCAACTTCAATTGTTCTTTTTGTCTCACTCATGACTCTATAATACCATATTATCAAATTTGTGAAACAGTTTTTGTGAATGAATTAGAAATTTGTTCCACAAATTGTTTTTGTTCTTTTTTCTTTTTAGCGCAGTTATATTATTCAAAATATTTATAATTTGTTTGTCAGACAGACTGAAGTGCTTTTGCAAATCAGAAAGGTACCTGCCTACATATTTCTCGGCAATTTTAGTATGATTATCTTTTTTATTTAAAAGATTTTCACGCATTGAAGCTCCTTCCTTTTCTATAATATAGAGAAGGAGATTGAAAAACATTGTCAAAAAGAGTAATAGTAAAGTTTGGAAAAGTTAATTAGTGTTACTATCCAAATCTTTTATTGTTGCAACAATTGATTCAAAGGAATCCTCAAATGCTTTTACTACGATTGGGTCAAACTGTGTTCCGGCACCTTCTATTATTTTTTGTTTTGCTTGTGCCATGTCAATTTGATTTCTGTAAATTCTGTTTGAAATTATACTGTCAAAAGCATCGGCAACAGCTATAATTCTTGAACCGATAGGGATGTCTTCTCCTCTTATGCCGAAAGGATAACCTGTTCCGTCATATTTTTCATGGTGATATTTGATGATTTCTACAACATCTTTCAACTGTTTAATGTCTTCAAGAATTTTTACTGAATATGTGATATGTTTTTTAATTTCGTCGTATTCATCCTGTGTCAAAGCATCAATCTTGTATAAAATTTCATCAGAAACACCTATCATGCCGATATCATGAAGCATACCGGCAAGTTCGACTTTGCCAGTGTCTATTTGAGAAAGACCCAGCTGTTTGGCTATTAAGATTGAATAATAAGTAATTCTCTTGCTTCTTCCTGAAGTGTATGAATCTTTTGCATCCAGTGCTTCCATAATAGCTTTGATTGTACCGGAAAAAAGCTCTTTTAAATCAGCAATCAGTTTGTCATTGTCATATTTCAACTGATAGTATTCAAGAGCGGAGGATACAATCAATTGAAGCTCATCAGGGTTAAAAGGTTTTTTTACATATCTGTAAATTTTAGCATAGTTTATTGCATCAATGAGGATATTTGCATCTGAATATGCTGTAAGAAGAATTCTCATGGTTGCAGGATGAGCAAGCTGAACCCTTTTCAGAAACTCAACTCCGTCCATTTCAGGCATTTTGTGATCCGAAATAACCAACTCAAATTGCTTTTGATCTAAAATTTCCAGCGCTTTTAAAGGAGAGGTTGTTTTTTCAAGATTGTACGAGCCTCTTAAAGTTCTGTATAAAAGTGCGAGATTGTCTTCTTCATCATCAACCAGCAGTATATTATATTTTTCCATTTTCTATCCTTTTGGCATTTCCATTTTTAATGGCAGTGTTATGGTAAATTTGCTGCCTTTGTCAGGCTCTGAAACAAGTTCTATGTTTCCTTTGTGATTTTTAATTACTTTATAGCTAATTGCCATGCCAAGGCCTGTACCCTGACCTACGGCTTTTGTAGTGAAAAACGGATCGAAGACTTTTTTTCTTGTCTTTTCGTCCATACCGCATCCGTTGTCTTCAAATTCTATTATAGCATTTTTACCGTCAGATTTTAATCTTATCCACACATCACCTTTTTCTTGTATTGCAAAGGCTGCGTTGTCAAGAATATTCATAAATACCTGGTTTAATTGTCCTCCGTATGCTTCTACATGAGGCATATTTTCTTGATATTCTTTGTGTACTGTTATTTTATTTTTAAATTTGTTGTGGAGTATATTTAATGTGGTATCAATTTCTTTTGGAAGGTCTACATTATTTATAACAGCTTCTTCAAGTCTTGAGAAGTTTTTCAAATCAAGAACAATATTCTTTGTTCTTTCTGTACCTTCTTGACAACTTCTAATCAATTCCGGCAAATCTTCTTTGAGAAAGTCCAAATCGATTTCTTCTTTCAATGCTTTGATTTTATCTTTGTGTTCTTCTGACAGATCAGAGTCAAATTCTGTATAGGCATCAATAACAGACATCAGGTCTGATGTGTAGTTTTTAAGGTGGATAAGATTTCCATAAATAAAGTTTACAGGGTTATTGATTTCGTGTGTAATACCTGCAACGAGCTCACCAAGAGACTTCATTTTTTCGGAATGTACCATCATCGCCTGTGTGCTTTTTAACTCTGAATAAGCGGCTTCCAATTCTTTTGTTCTGTCTTTTACTTGTTGTTCCAAGGATTGGTAAAGCTTTTCCAGGGATTCAGCCATTTCATTGTAAGAACGAATCAGACGATTTATTTCAAGATAATTTGTTTCTTCCAAACGATGTGAAAAATTACCTTTTGCAAAGTCTCCCAAACTTTTTATCAGAATGTTAATAGGCTTGATTAAAATACCGGCAATCAGATTGGACAGGAAAAATCCGAGAAAAATGAAGATAAATACCATAGCCAGCATATTGTCTCTAAGCATGTCCAGATATATTTTGGTAACAGGTTCATTGTAAAAACCCAGCTCAATCAATTTTTCGTCTTTTATAACAGAGATTTTATATATGTTTGCTTCAGGCGGTTTGTCATTTTTTTTCAATGACTTGTCTGAAATTTTGTTTTCTTTAAATACCTCTGCCAGTTTTGCGCTGGGGTGAGTTTTTGTAATAATTTTGTTTGAATTTAAATCTTTTATAAGAACAGTTGCAACTACGTTGCTATCAACCATTTTTTGAGCTGAACTTTTTAAATTTTCATAGTCATTTTTGTTTATAAAATCTCCGAGAGTTGAAAAAATAGTAATGGAGATTGAATCATTCAGGTCTTTTGATTGTGTTGTAATTTGTTGCGCGAGATTGTTTACTGTTGCAATAGAATACCAGGCAATACAAAATACAGTGATAGCAATCAACATTGTCGTGAATGCTGCAAATTGTGTGCTGAGTTTAGTCCTGAATGTTTTCATTTTATTTTGCATAATGTAATTACCTGAATATTATTTTATGAATTTGTTTAATGATTTTTTCTTTTTTGTGGAATCAAAGATTTTTCCGATAAAATAGCCGAGAAATCCCATCGCAAGTGTTGCCGGCACAATAACAGACAAAGCATACAAGAGAACAGTCATGTTTATTGTAGTGGATTTGAGAAAAATTATTGTTGTACACAAAAAGGCTGTCAAACTTGCCAGCATACCGCTAATTTTTTGTGAATATGTAATAATTTTTCCAGCCATATTTATTTATTGGTATTTTCCATTTGTTTTTTGAAACAGAATTGAACAATAGCTATCTTATCAATATTTTTGAGTGCAATAAATCGTCCGGATACAATATTTTTTCCGTCTTTTTGTTTGTCAGTTCTGATTGGTTTAAAGAAACATTGAATGGGAATGTTGCTTTCAAGAGCAAATTCTATTGTATAGTCTTTGTCTACTGACAAATTAGCTGATGTAATGAATTTCATACCACCTGCACTGATATCTTCACATTTGCAGACATAATCTTTATCTTCATCTTTAAGCGTAAATTCTTTATCAAGCTCTATTCTTGTGTATTCACGTCGTTGAAGAAGATCATATTTTTCTTTATCAAAGTTTACTTTTATTATGCCTTCTTCTTCTCTTATTTCAGAAACTACGGGTTTGAAATAAAGCATGCCGTCATCAACCACTGTGAACATTTCGACTGTTTGTTCAGGTGCATAAAATTCTGAATCGGCTTTGGAAACTTCGATTTCAATAGAATTTCCGATTACTTTTTTTATTGTGGAAGAAAGCGCACCTTTTATGTTTTCAGGGACCATGCTTATTTTTTGACCGTTTTTTAATAATTCTTTCATACTTTGTTTATATTCCTTGTATTTTATAAAATTAAACTTTTGTCTGCATTATTCTTACAACGCCGATTGATTTTGCTTTTATGTTATTGCTGATTTCATTATACGACATAACCGCAATTTGTGGATAAGTTCTTTCAATTAATCTTCTAAATGGTAATCTTATAGGTGAAGAACATAATAGAACAGGCTGACAACCTGAAGTTGTAATTGCTTTTTCAAGTTCGTAATTCAATGTATCAAGCAGTTTTCTTGTAAATTCGGGATCAAGTGTGAGACTTGAGCCATCAGGGCTTATACCCTGTGCAATTGTATTTTCTACTTCAGGTGCAAGGGTTACGGCAAGAAGCTCTCCTGTATCAGCAAGATTTTGTTTGCAAATACTTCTGGCAAGAGCCTGTCTTACTTGTTCAGTCAAATAATCTGCATTTTTGCTTACACGTGATTGTAAACTTATTACTTCAAGTATTGTTTTCAAATCTCTTACTGAAACACGTTCTCTTAAAAGATTGTAAACAATTTGTTGTACTTCTGCTGTTGTGATGTCTTTCATCAGGTCTGTAACATATTCTTCCGAAACTTCTTTTTTGAGGTTTTCAATCAGCTGTTGTACGTCTGCTCTTGAAACAATTTCTGCTGCATTCTTTTTAATAACTTCTGTTAAATGAGTAGAAATTACGGCAGACGGACTTACTACTGTATAACCGTATGTTTCAGCTATTTCTTTGTCTTTTTCTTCAACCCAGATTGCAGGCAGACCAAAAGCGGGTTCAATTGCACTGATTCCGTTAATTCCAAGATCATTGTCAGAACCTCCGGAATTCATTGCAAGGCTTCTGTCAGGGTAAACTTCTCCTGATTCAATAGGTACGCCTTTTAATTTGATCTGATATGTGTTTGGTGAGAGTTGCAAATTGTCACGTACTCTTATTGAAGGTAAAACAATTCCTAAATCAAGAGCAGTCTGCCTTCTGATTTGTGCAATTCTTTCAAGAAGGTCTCCACCTTGTTCTACGTCTAGAAGCGGTACCAATCTGTAACCGATTTCCATTTCAATTGTTTCAACATTCAAAAGCTCCATGACACTTTCTCTGGTAGCTTTTTTCTTCTTTTTGCCGATTTTCTTTTCATCAATTTTTGCTTCTTGCTGAACTTTGGCTTCTTCTACTTTTTTGGCTGTTTCTATTTTGTTTTTACTGTATGCAAGCCAGCCTAATGCAATGGCAACCATAATAAACGGTATAGTTGGCATTCCCGGTACCATTCCAAGCAAGAACAAAAGCACTGCTACGATAGATAAAACTATCGGGTTTGAAAACATTTCTTTTTTTATGTCATCACTCAATGACTCATCCTGACCACTGGCACGTGAAACAATCAAACCTGTTGAGAAAGAAATCAATAAAGCAGGCAATTGTGAAACAAGACCGTCACCGACTGTTAAAATAGTGAAGGTATTGAGTGCAGTCATAATATCCATTTTCATCTGCCACAAACCAATGACAATACCTGCAAAAATATTGACAACCGTGATGATGATACCTGCTGTTGCATCACCTTTTACAAACTTTGAAGCACCATCCATGGTTCCGTAAAAATCAGCTTCTCTTTCAAGTTTTCTTCTTCTTGCTTTTGCTTGATCTTCGTTGATTAACCCTGAGTTTAAGTCTGCATCAATTGAAAGCTGTTTACCGGGCATACTGTCTAATGTGAATCTTGCAGATACTTCAGCAACTCTGGTTGCACCGCCTGTGATTACCATAAAGTTGATAACAACGAGCAGTATGAAGATGATGAAACCTACAATGTAGTTCCCTCCGACTACAAATTGCCCGAAAGAATTGATAACCTCACCTGCGGAGCCGTATAATAAAATGAGCCTTGTGGAGCTGACATTTAGCCCTAAACGAAAGATTGTTGCCACAAGAAGTATAATCGGGAAAGATGAATACTCAAGAGGCTCTTTGATAAAAAGGCATACAAGCAGGATTATCACGGAAAGAGATATATTCAAGGTCAGCAAAATATCAAGCATCATCGGAGGCAGCGGAATAATCATCATAGCAACAATTATGACAATGCCGATTGCCATGATAATATCGTTATTCTTTAGTAAGCTTGTTAATGCTCCGAAATTCATCTTTTGTTAAGTATACTCTTTCCCACTTAAATCATATCCTATATCCTAATATTTATCGAATTCTTTACCAAACTTTAAATTATGTGAATAAATAGCAAAAATTTTTTTATTCCTGTTTTATATACTGATAAAATAATAAAAAAACTCGAAAGGATTTTTCTTGATATCAGGAACAAGTTTGCTAAATAAAATTCCTATACAAGTTCAGCAGCCGCAGGTTGTTGCTGATATACCGGCGGCTGTATCCGTTGCTGATGTTTTGAAAAATGATGATACAAAAGAAACAAAAGGATTGTTTCAAAGATTCGTTGATAATCTTAAAGAAAGATATATGCAAAGACGTATAAAAAAACTTGAGAGCAAACCTGTTGAACAACTTTCACAGGTAGAAAAAGCAGAGCTTGAAGCAAACAAGAAGGCTTCTTCTCAGGCAGCTTATCTGGCATAATAATTTATAGAGAGAAAAATGGGGATAAATTAGTATGATAATAAAAACTTTTCGCCTTGGATTGATAGGCACAAATACTTATCTTTTAATTGATGAAATCTCTAATGAGGCAATAGTTATAGATTTAGGCGGAGATTTCTCAAAAGTAAAAGAAGAAATTGATAAACACGGAGCAAAACTAAAATTTATTTTAAATACACACGGACATTTTGACCATATAATGGGTGAAAGAGATGCTCAAAATGTTGAAGATGTGCCTGTTTATATCCACGAAAACGATAAAATTATGGTTGAAAATCTTCCAAAACAGCTTGCACGTTTTGGCTTTGTTGAGAACGCCGAAGCGCCTAAAAATATAAAAACATTTACGGAAAAAGATACTTTTATGCTTGGTAATAATGAAATAAAAGTTATTCATACGCCCGGTCATACACCCGGAAGTGTTTGTTTCTTGATAGGTAAAGATTTGTTCTCGGGTGATACACTTTTTTATACCTCGGTGGGCAGAACTGATTTTGAAGGAGGCAGTTTTCAGCAGTTAAGTGATTCCATCAAAAACAAACTTTTTAAGCTCGATGATGATATAACTGTGTATCCGGGTCATGATTCAAAAACAACAATCGGTTATGAAAAAAAGCATAACTGTTATTTCGGGTCAGAGAATTTATAATCTTAATTATCTGCTTAAAAGTACCATAAGAACAGAAATGTCAGCAGGTTTTACACCGCCTATTCTTGATGCCTGTCCAAGCGTAGCAGGTCTGATTTTTGCGAGTTTTTCTCTTGTTTCAGTTGAAATATGAGTCATTTCGTCATAGTTTAAATTTTCGGGAATTTTTATTTTTTCAAGCCTGTCCATTGTTTCAATCTGTTGGTTCTGGCGTTTTATGTATCCGTCATATTTAATTTTAATTTCTGCTTCTTCATAAATTTCAGAGGGCAGGTTCAGCTCATTTGTTTCTTTGTGAATTTCTTTCAAAACTTTATAATCAATTGAAGGACGTTTAATCAAATCCGCAAGTTTCATTCCTTTATCTATGTGTTCGTTGTATTTTGAAAGAATATTATTAACTTCTTCTGTTGCTGAGATTTTTTCTTGTTGAAGTCTTTTTATTTCATGTGTGATTTTTTCTTGCTTTTCAAGGAATCTGATGTATCTTTCATCTGAAATCAGACCAATTTTATGTCCGATTTTTGTAAGTCTTTCATCAGCATTGTCCTGACGAAGAAGAAGTCTGTATTCGGAACGGGAAGTAAGCATTCTGTAAGGCTCTTGAATGTCTTTTGTGACAAGATCGTCAATAAGTGTGCCTATGTATGAATTGCTTCTTGAGAGTTCCAACATATCGTTTTGGTTCAGATAATTAAAAGCATTTATGCCTGCTACAAGACCTTGCGCTGCTGCTTCTTCATAACCGCTGGTTCCGTTTATTTGACCTGCGCAGAAAAGTCCTTTAATTTTTTTTGTCATCAATGAGTGTGTAAGCTGCAATGCAGGAACAGCATCATATTCAACAGCGTAAGCAGGTTTTATTATATGAACATTTTCAAGACCAGGAAGTGATTTCAGCATTTTTACCTGAACATCGGCAGGAAGGCTTGTTGAGAATCCCTGTACATAAACTTCGTAGGTGTCTTTTCCTTCCGGTTCTATAAATATATGGTGAGAAGGATTATGAACGAATCTGATAACCTTATCCTCAATTGAAGGACAATATCTCGGACCTATACCATGGATGAGTCCCGCATATAGGGGAGATTTGTCAAGATTGGCTTTGATAATTTCATGTGTTTTTTCTGTTGTTCTGGTTAAATAACACGGATATTGTTTTCTGATAGGTCTGTCAGGTTCAAAAGAGAAGAAATGAAGCTCTTCATCACCGGGTTGGACTGTCATTTTTGAATAGTCTATGGTTCTGGCATCAACTCTAGCAGGTGTGCCTGTTTTTAGCCTTTTTAAGCTTAAGCCGTTTTTCAATAACGATTCTGAAAGACCTGTTGCAGCTCTTTCTCCCATCCTGCCTGCATTTACGTATTGAAGTCCTACATAACATTTTCCTTCGAGAGATGTGCCTGTTGTCAAAATTACTGTTGGTGCGAGATATTCGATTCCAAATTCATCGCGTACACCTTTTACTTCATCATTCTCAACAATCAGCTCGGTTGCCATAGTCTGCTTTAAAGAAATGTTACGATTACACTCGATTAAATTTCTCATAAATGACATATATTCTTTTTTGTCAGACTGTGCACGCAAAGCCCTGACAGCAGGACCTTTTGAGGAGTTAAGCATTTTCATTTGAATATATGTCGCATCTGTTACAATTCCCATTACACCGCCCAGAGCATCTATTTCTCTGACCAGACAGGATTTTGCTGGTCCTCCGATTGCGGGATTGCAGGGCATGAGAGCTATGTGTTCCAGGTTAAGTGTTATGAGCAGAGTTTTTAAGCCTAATTTCGCAGCTGAAATCGCTGCCTCACAACCGGCATGACCTGATCCGACAACTATTAAATCATAAGTGAACATATTTATATTATAAAACAAAATAATTAATGATGTTTATACACTTTATTTTTTGGGAATTCCATTAAATGTAGGTATTGCAATTTTATGTGTAATGATTTATAGTGTTCAATATAAATTTGTTTTATAATGAATAAAAACAGAAAAATAAATAAGAAAAGAAAGAGGATCTTATGAACAAAAAATCTGGTTTTACTTTAGCGGAAGTTTTAGTTACATTGATGATTATCGGTGTAATTGCTGCTATGACAATTCCGTCATTGATGCAAAGCACATCTCAACAAGAGTATAAAGCTGCATTCAAAAAAGGTATTTCAATGCTTAACCAAGCAATCACTTTGAACTATGCATTAGATGGTAGAGATGCTACTGACTTTACAAGTACAAACTTCTTCCACTTAATGACACAAAGATTGAACGTTATGTCATCAAAAGTTAAAACACAATATGACGTTTATACAGCTGATGGTATGTACTTCTCTCCTCAATCAGGAGCTCACGCTGGTTTGACACCTGCTGCTTGTGCTATTGAAGCTGCTAACCCGGGTGGTCCTTCTAACGTTTGTGCTGTTGTACAAGTTGATGTTAACGGTATGAAAGGTCCTAACAAACCTTCTGACTCTACAACAAGAGTTTATGATATCTTTACAGTAGCTGTATATCCGCAAAAAGCTTTGCCGGCTACATACACTCAATCACAAATTCTTTACAGAAAATAGTTTGATTGTGTAGTATAGATTTAAAAAAGAGCTCAAGTTTCTTGAGCTCTTTTTTTGTATGTAATAAAAAACCCTATACAAGTACGATTTTGTTACCTGCGAGTCTCGCAGGTGGGTGAGTGCCTGAACAAATCCGTTTCCTACTGGCATAGAATCTATGGTAGGTATACTTCAATGTTTTAGAGTCGCCTCTCCCGATAGTAAATAATGTAGGAACAAAATTAATACCTGTATAGAGTATTAATATTCTATACTTTTTTGTTATAATAAACAAGGGTTATGTTTAATATATTTAAAAAGGAATGGTAATGGATAAAATTACAATCAGATCAGACAGAAAAGATGATTATACTTTCACATACAGAGGTGAAGATGTTGTTTTGAAAGCCGGCTCTATTTTGAGTATTGCAAACGGTCTCAATGATGTAGTTTTGCCGACTACTGCTATGAAAATTATGAACAATTTGATTGTAATTAAAGATGATGTGAAATAGAAAACCTTTTTATTTCTAAAAAGGCTTTCTATAATAACGCTCATTTTTATGAATTGCTATCCTGCGGATAAAGTCTGTCAATCAAACTGGATGGCTCTGAATCTCCGTCTTCGCTTCCATAAAACACACTCATTGAACTGGGTTTAAAGGACTTGTATTCTGTTTTGAGCTTTTCTTCATCAGCTTTCAGATTGAAGGCTTGAATTTCTTCATTTGTGACCCTGCCGTCTTTGTTTGTATCAATCTGGTTGAAATAGGTCAAGACATTGTTTAACATTTCACTTGAACCCATGCTGCTTGAGCATAATTGACAGAGTTCCTGATAAGTTAAACCATTTTGTGAAAGCTTTGTTGTGAGGTTATTCATATCTTCAGAGCTGATTTTCCCGTCTCCGTCTTTGTCAATCGCTGCAAAATTTGATGATAAAAATTGTGCAAAAGATGTGTTGCCTCCAAGTTGCTGCAAGACACTGCTTGAGGGATTTGTTATATCCTCGATTGATAAACCACCGTTTTTATTATTTTGTGATAAAACAGAATAGGTGTTTTGTAAACCGTAAAGTGCTTGTGAAAAAAGTGCCTGTCCATTTAATATTGCCATTTTTGGGTCCCTTCTTGAATTGGTTTTTACAATTGTGCATGTACAGTTTAAGGTTTTTTTTTTGAAAGTAAACCCTTTAATTAAAGTATTTCTGTTTTTTTGTTATTAACTGTTGCTTTTTTCTTTAATCATCTTAGTGATAATAACTGAAAGGAACAAAACAATTGCGCCTATCAAGAAGGAATATTCCCAATGGTAGTTTAAACCTTGAGGAGTTTGCATTGAACATTTTGAGATAAACCATGCTATTACTGTACAAACTAAAACTTGCGGTCCCGCGATGAATATATTAAAAATACCCATAACAGCACCTTCAGAGCCTTTTTTTATGTATTCCGAAAGCATTGCAAATGGAAGGGCTAAAATGCTTGCCCAGCCTACTCCTGCGATTCCCATAAGAAACATTATTGCCTTTGAGTTAGAAGTCAATGTCATCAAAAGATAAGCAGCTGCCATAATTAAAAGAGAAATGATGTGTATTTTTTTGTTTCCGAATTTCGTAGAAAGTATTCCGATAGGAATTGAAACAATGAAACAAACAAGATTTAAAACAGCGAAACATATTGATGAAAAGTTTGTTGCATCAGCCGTTGCCTGTGCATATTGGGATTTTATTAGTTCGTTTGCACTTGTTAAATCAGGCACATTATAAACGGTATGTATTGCAAATTGGGTGAAGAAAATGAACATACACATTACACCAATCCATGTAAAAAATTGCATCAAGCATATTTTGTAAACTTCAGGTGATGATTGCAGAAATGTTTTAAAATCTTCCCAAAAACCTGTTTTTTCTGTTATTTCTTCCTTTCTATCAATTTTTGCTGCCGGTTTTTCATTAAAAGTTATACAAGTCCAAGTCATACCGAGAAAAAAAGCCAGGGCTGCCATAATAAATTGTGCTTCGATAGACATTTGATAATTAAAAGCCCATTTTAAAAACGGAGCTGTGCCGGCTGCAATAACAGAACCAAGACCGATTGCAAAACTAAGATAAGAATTTGCAATTGAATGTTGTTCAGGAACAATATTATCGGGAATCAATGCTCTGTATGGCCCTTGTGCTGCATTCACGCAAGCATCTATTATCCATATCATTATAGCTGCAACTATAAGTCCGCCGAATACAGAAAGAGGAAGATGAAGTTTGTTTGCCAAAATTTGTGCAATATTAGCTGAGTTTGGGAAGGCCCATAAAGCTATTGCTGCAAGTATTGCACCAAGCATTAGATAGGGACGTCTTCTTCCGAATTTTGTTTGAGTATTGTCACTTAAAGCTCCGATTATAGGTTGTACAACCATGCCTGTAACAGGGCCAGCCAGCCAGATTAAACCGAATATAAATGGAGATGCACCTAATCCTTCAGTAACCGGTCCTGATAATATGATTCTCATCTGCCAGGCAAATTGAAGACCGAAAAATCCCAGACAAAAATTTAAAAGTTGTATTGTTGAAAGTTTCCTAAGACCTTTGGATGATTCATCGATTGGTGTTCCATTTGTGTTTTCACTCATAATTGTTCCTTTGTATTAAGTTGTAGTTATTCAATTATATTAAGAATCTTAAATAAAATCAAAAATAATAATGTTGTGAAACATATAAAATCACTTATCAAAATTGACCGGAAATATAATTGATAATAAACTTGTAAAGAAAGCAGCTAAGTTTAATTTTTTGAAAGTTAATATAATGGAAAAAACAAAAACTTTGTTTGATGTTATAGGTCCTGTGATTATAGGTCCATCGAGTTCACATACCGCGGGAGCAGTCAGAATAGGGCTTCTTGCAGGAAAAATTTTTGGTGAGTGTCCTGTATCAGTAAAATTTAGATTATATAATTCATTTGCAAAAACCGGCAGAGGACACGGAACTGATAAAGGGCTTCTTGGTGGTGTGCTAGGTTTGGATGTAGACAATAGCGATATAAAGAGTGCATTTGAGCTGGCAAAAAAACTTAAAGTTAAATATGAATTTGAGTATCTTGAAGACTATAATCGTCATCCAAATTCTGTGGATATAATACTTAAAGGCCAAACAATTCCTATGATGGAAGTTTCAGGGGTTTCGTTAGGTGCAGGTGAAGTTAAAATAACCAGAATCAACGGATATAAGTTTAATATTGATGGTGACTATAATACACTGATTCTTATTTATAAAGATAAACCGGGAATGGTATATCGTGTTACTGCTCTTTTACAGGGTCAGAATTTAAATATAGCTTCAATGCACTGTGATAGAAATGCAAAAGGCGGTGAAGCCTCAATGGGGTTGTGTTTGGATGCACCGGTTTCTGATTATGTTATTCAGGAACTTGATAAGATTGATGAAGTCTATTTGATTAGGAATTTGAAGGTGCTTAAAAAATGATTAAATTTGGAAATTTTGAAGAGGTTTTTCAAGAAGCTCAGTCAAGAAATAAAAAATTATATGAAATATGTCAACTTATAGAAGAACAAAATACAGAAATTCCTGTTGAGGAAATTCGCAAGAAGGTGAAATGTAATCTGGATGCAATGGAGGAAGCAATTAGAGAAGGTTTGAAATCCAATGAAAAATCCATGAGCGGAATGTGCGGAGATGATTGTGCAAAACTGGTAGAAATGTACAAGCACGGCTCGAAATTGTTCTCAAAAACCTATCAAAAAGTTCTTTTATATTCACTTGCCACTGTTGAACAAAATTTGAGAATGGGTAAAATTGTTGCTTGTCCAACAGCTGGGTCATGCGGAATTGTTCCCGGAGTTATTATTGCTATCGCAGAATCTTTAGAGGCAAGTGATGAAGTAAAAATAAATGCTCTTATTACGGCAGGACTTATTGGAGAACTTGTTTCGAACAAAATTGCGCTTGCCGGTGCAGTTGCCGGCTGTCAGAGTGAATGTGGTGTTGCGGCAGCAATGGCAGCGGCTGCGCTTGTTGAAATGTATGATGGTGATAATGAACAGATTATCAATGCTGCTGCTTTGACTATGAAGAATATTTTGGGTCTTGTTTGTGATCCGGTGGCGGGTTTGGTCGAAGTTCCCTGCGTTAAGAGGAATGCGTTTCTTGCTATATATGCTGTAACAGGTGCAGAATTGGCTATGGCTGGCATAAAATCTGTGATTCCAATTGATGAAATTGTAGATTCCATGCAACAGATAGGTGAGATGATGTCTCCTAAGCTGAAAGAAAGTTCTGAAGCAGGACTTGCTACAACAAAAACAGGGTTGAAAATAGCCGAAGCTCTGGCAAGAAAATGGCAGGCTGAATGAAGAATTATGAAATAACCGGATTTGTTTCACTTGGTGTTATTGCATTTTTGTTTGCATTATTTTTAAATTCGTGGAGTGAAGATATTATTTTTTATCTAACCAACAGAAATCCTTCTGCGAGCGAGATTACTTCACAAAAAATTGACTTGCAAAAAGAACCTGTGCAAAAAGATTTGCCTGAGTTTCAAAAAATGAGAAAATATTATACTCATCAAAAAACCTTTTTCATAGAGCCAAAAGCTGAGTATGAAATATCCGGCAGAATCCTAAGTACAAATATGAAGCTTGGAATGTGGGGATTATCCAGAACTGATTTTGATTATGTAGCTTTGATTGATGTGGTTTTGGGCTGGCAGGATATTGCAAATATAGAATTGTATGAAAATAATGTAAAAGGACTTCACCAGGCAAAAAGTCCGAACGGTGGCAGGTATTATCGTTTTTATGTACCCGGAAATTCAATCTGGAGTGTTGATTATGTTTCATCACATACCTCACATAATCATATTGTTCCTGCTTCTAATAATATAATGGCTGTTTTATGGCAATTAAAAAAATATGATGTTGTAAAACTTAAAGGTTATCTTGTGGATATCTATAAAGACGGAAATACAGTTGCTTGGACAAGTTTATCCAGATATGATACAGACCAGACCTCAAGAGGATATCAAAATGGTAAGTTTGGTGGAAGCTGTGAAGTTATGTATGTTACAAGTATTCAAGTAGAGGAGAAAATTTATCGTTAATTAAAAATTATGATATTATCTTTAAATTTGATAATAAAAGTTTTTTAATCTGCTTAAGAACTTTTGGCATTAGATTTTCGTTTTTGACAAATACTTCTTTCATTGTTTCTGCGTTTTTGAAACCTAATTTTTTTAAAACAATATCGAGATTGAATGATAGTTCGACTCCTCCTATTATCAGAACATCGTTTTTTTGCATTTTTTCTGCAAAATTGCATGCCAACTGCACCTGATCTTTTTCCGGCATGAAGTACCACCCGTTTGCGAATTCAAAAATCCTGAGGGTATTCTTATCAACAGGTGCAAGATTTCTTATATCTTTTCTTATGTCACCTGTACGTAGTTTTGTATTTCTTAACAAATCTTCTTTAAATCGATAAGGAATGATTTTTTGATGTCGAAGCGCATTTTCACCGTAGTTTTGAAAATCCACTTTACTTGCCGTATACATTTCTGTTGGTTCGCCTTTTAAAAAGAAATTTTCACTTTCTACTTTTTCGAATTCTTTTAAAGGGTTGATATCAAATTCATAGCTCAAATCCTCGAAGTCGGCTTTTGTAAAACCTATGAGTCTTTTTTTGTTTCTTTCTATGATATCTTTGTCTATGTCTATAAGTTCAATATCTCCGAATAATCTATCCTGTGTTTGACTGTCTATTTTTTGCCTCATTGCAAACATTTTTGATATGTATGAAGAAAGATCCGAACATCCCCATATTTTCATCTCTGTTTTTTCTTTTGTTTTAGCTTGTTTAATTAGAAAATCTACAATATCTTGAGGCGGTGTTTCTGACTCTCTGAACAAATAGTTGCAGTTTGCTACATCAAGACCTCTTTTCCCGAGGTTGATATTGCTCCGTCTTTCGGTAGTTCCGAAACTTGTTTTATGTGGGGTAAATGTTTGTATTTTTTTCATAGTGATAATGTAAAATTTATAAACAAAATAATTTGCGCATTTAATAGTGTATTAATTACAATTGTTAACATAATTAATTTTTTGATGATAATATATTGCTATGCAAACAGAAGATTTGAAACTTACTTTTCAAAAAGTTATGGATGAACTTGAATCTCCGAACGGGGGGTTTTTGGATATAGATCTGGAAAATCCGGAATTTAAGTTGGAATTGAAATATTCCAGAGCAGAGTTTATTCAGGATATAAACTCTGCAACTTTGAAATTTAGTGATTCTCAAAGAATGAATTATACAGGACTTTTTGGTTTTGTTCTTGAAAAAAATGAAGAAAGACTGACTTTGAAAGGCTATCCTTCTGTGGAAAATATACAGGAAGAAACTTCTTTTCCCTTATCAAAGATTTATTACTGCGTAAATCTTTTTACAAGAGAAAATGAAATTAAGATAAAAAATTATCCTGAACTAGCAAAGATTATGAATAAGATTGTAAAAGTTTTTCCTGAATTTTTAACTGCAATCGGGAAAATTCAGCACCACACTCATAATTATACGGTTGATGTTCATACTTTGAAGGTTTTGCAGGGTGTTATGTCTAATGAAAAATATAAGACACTGCCCTTGGAAGACAAAAGAGCATTGCAGACAGCTGTTTTGATGCATGATATAACAAAAAAAGAAGGAGAAATAGACAAGTCTCACCCTGTGTGTTCAGCAAAGGATACCTCATTTATTTTAAATAGATTTAATATTGATGAAAATGAGCGTAAAAAGATTTGTTTGCTTATAAGAAATCATGATTGGCTTGAACGTTATAATAAAAATATCACCTCAGCTTTGGAGCTTTCTAAGGAGCTTAAAGACGGGAATAATTTTTTGATGTTGTGTATTCTTGCTGAAGCTGATTTAAAGGCGGTTCAAAGAGGTGGAGTTTTTTATTTTAAATATTCTGATGTATTGAATAAAGGAGCTCAGGAGATAAGTGCTCTCATTGAAATAAACAACAAGCTTAATGTTGCTTAGTGTATAATAATTTTATGTTTATAAAGTCGGTGAATCTTAAGAATTATAGAAATTATGATGATTTGAACCTTGAGTTTTCTTCTGACAAAATATTGCTTATTGGCAAAAATGCACAGGGAAAAACTAATCTTCTTGAGGCTGTGTATTATTTGTCTTGTCTTAATTCTGCACGAACTAAAACTGACAGTGAGCTTATTTTATGGCAGAAAGATTTTGCCAGGCTTGGGGCGGTTGTTCAAAAAGGTGATTTGGAAAAAGAATTACAGGTTTTGATAAATCCTCCAAGAAGAAAAGAACTCAAAGTTAACGGTGTAAAGAAAAATAAATCTTCAGAATTTTGTTCCAATCTTTCTGTTGTTTCATTTTCTGTCAATGATTTGTTGCTGTTAAGAGGAGTACCCGATGATAGAAGAGGCTGGTTGGATATGGCTATAAGTCAGATTTATCCTGCTTATCCTGATAGAGTTTCAAAGTATAATAAAATTCGTATTCAAAAAAACAACTATCTTAAAGAAATAAAAGGAAATATTAATGCAGACAAATCTATGCTTGAAATATGGAACAGCCAACTTGCCGTAGCTGGAAGCAACATAATATTTCTGCGTTTAAAATTTTTGAAGGAACTTCAAAAAATTGCTATGGAAAAGCACCTTCAAATTGCACAGCAGGAATTGCTGACAACCTTTTATAATTCAACTGTTGCAGGTGATGTTGATTTTGGGGTGGGTGTTGATTTGTCGATAGAGAAAATTGCTGAATTATTTGAAAAAAAACTTCAAGAAAGGCAGCTTGAAGAAATTATAAGAGCACAATCACTTGTTGGGCCGCACAGAGATGATGTTTCATTTTTTATCAATGGAATTGAGGCTAAAAAATTTGCATCTCAGGGACAGCAAAGAACTATTGTTTTGAGTTTGAAACTGGCTGAACTTGAACTTGTCAAAGGAAAAATTGATGATACACCTGTTCTGCTTTTGGATGATGTTCTGGCAGAATTAGACAATATAAGACAAAATTTTCTCTTGAATGCTATTGGGCACAATATTCAGACTATTATAACTTCTGTGGATACACTGCATTTTGATGCTGAGTATTTGAAAGATGTTGAAATTTTTAAGATTTCAAACGGAGCAATAATCTGATTATATTAATCTTTTTGTAATTCAGGTAATGCTGATTGAAGGTAATATATTGCTCTTTTTACTTTGTTATAATCTTTTTCTTCAAGAATTGGGTATCTGAATTCATCAAATTCTTGTAAAGAATATTTTTTCCCTGCTGCTGGCAGAAGATTCTTCATAAGAGTTTCATATGCGTGATATGAGTTGTGTAAATTTTGTGCTTTATCAGAAAAGTCTGGTCCATTTATATTTCCATCAAGATAATATAAAGTTTTATTCAGGATTTCTTCCATTTTTCCGTATTTTTCTTTGGGAATTCCTCTGGTCAAAAAGTTAAAACGGTCGTCTTTTTTTATGGAATGGAACATTTTGTATATTCGGTCTTCTATCTTTGAGAAAGATTCCATTGCTCCTTTTAGTCTTTCTTCAGGTTCCATTAAGTCTATTGTGATTGTGCTTTTAGGTTTGTTTTGCATGCTAATGTCAGAATAAAAGATTTTGTTGTAAGAAGAATCATATTTTTGAGTATTAAATAAGTTGTTGTTGTCTCCTCCTATGGCAAGAAATTTTCCATCTCCCATTGAGGGTTGTTCAATTCTCCGTCCTATAATTTCTTCAAGTTTTTTGTGAAATTTATAGGTATCAGAACCGTATACATGTTCTTTATATCCAATAGTTTGTAAAGTATCAGTTGCAGCTTTTAGAAGCATACCATCTTGTTTTTTTGTAGTTTTATAGGTATGTGTTACAGTGGGTGAATTTTTGCTTTCTTTTGTTTGTATTGTAATAAGACCTTTAAAAGAGAGCGGAGAAATATTCATGATTAGTTTCCTTATTGTAATTTGTTTTTTAAAAAACAGTAAAATGAAATTTTTTGCTATTGGAAAATTAAAATTTGTACAAAACCCTGAAATAAGGTAAAATAGCATTATTATCGGATTATATGCTAAATGGGGAGAAACTGATGGCAGTGAAAGAAAAAGATACAGAGACAGTTGGTGTTTCTGAAGAAAAAAATAAAGCATTAAAACTTGCGATTGAAAAAATCGAAAAAGATTTTGGCAAAGGGTCAATTATGAAACTGGGTGACAAAACAGCGGTTGCATGTGAAGCAATTCCTACCGGTGCACTTGCTCTTGATTTGGCTCTTGGAATAGGCGGTGTGCCAAGAGGACGTGTTATTGAGGTTTACGGCCCTGAAGCATCAGGTAAAACTACTTTGGCTCAGCATATTGTTGCTGAATGCCAGAAAAAAGGCGGAATTGCTGCGTTTGTTGATGCTGAACATGCTCTTGATCCTGAATATGCCAGAGCGTTGGGGGTAAATGTTGATGAGCTGTTAATTTCTCAGCCTGATACTGGTGAACAGGCCTTGGAAATTGCAGAGGAGCTTGTGCGTTCATCAGCTGTTGATGTAGTAGTAATCGACTCGGTTGCTGCTCTTGTTCCGAAGGCTGAAATTGAAGGTGCTATGGAAGACCAGCAAATGGGCCTTCAAGCCAGACTCATGAGCAAAGCATTGAGAAAATTGACCGGTATTGTCGGAAAGACAAATACTACTGTAATTTTCATTAACCAGTTAAGACAAAAAATCGGTGTTATGTACGGAAACCCCGAAACAACAACCGGCGGTAATGCATTGAAGTATTATTCTTCTGTTCGTTTAGATATCAGAAGATGTGATTCTATCAAAAAGGATGACAAAGATATCGGAAACAGAGTACGTGTTAAGGTAGTGAAAAATAAAGTTGCTCCTCCTTTTAAAACCTGTGAGTTTGATATTATTTTTGGAAAAGGTATATGCAAACTCGGCTGTATTTTAGACGTTGCTGTTAGTATGGATATTGTTAAAAAAGCGGGTGCATGGTTTAGCTACAATGAGGAAAAACTCGGACAAGGCAGAGAAAAAGCAAAAGAATATTTTGAAGCACATCCGGAGGTTCTTGCTGAAGTTGAGGCTAAGGTTAGAGAAAAATTGGCTGCTGAAAGATAGGAATGTTTGATGTTTGACTGGGTAAAAGTTGAAACTGATGACGAAGTAAAAGAGCTTTGTGCACTTGCTAAGGAGATTTGGAACGAGTATTCTATCTGCTTCATTTCACAGGAGCAGATAGATTACATGCTCGAAAAATTTCAGTCTGAACAGGTTGTAAAAGGTCAGATAAATTTTCAGAATTATCAATATTATTTCATTGAAGAAGATGGAGAGAACATTGGTTATTTTGCCCTGCAAAAACAAAAAGACAACCTTTTTCTCTCTAAAATATACATTAAAAAAGATTTTAGGGGTAAAGGCTATTTTAGAAAAACTTTTACAAATGCTATTGTTCCAATAGCGAGAGAACTTGAGCTTCCTAAAATTACACTTACTGTCAACAAGTATAACTTTGCTTCTATCATGGCCTATGAAAAGTTAGGATTTGACAGAGTTGATTCAAAAGAGTTTGATATTGGCAATGGTTATATAATGGATGATTATATTTATGAATTTGTTTTGTAATTCGATTGCTAGGCTTGCATGATTATGGGATTATATATCTATGGGAAAATCTAAATACAAAAAAATTCTTATAATCAGAGAGGGTGCTATCGGTGATGTAGTTCATACTACTAATATTTTCAGAAGTTTGAAAAATTATGATTCTGATATACAGATTGACTATGTTACATCAAAAGTGCCGTCACAGCTTCTTGTTAATGATTCTAGACTTCGTAAAGTTTATGTTTTTGAAAGCAAGGATTATTCTTTCTTAACAAAACTTGGTTTGGAACTTAGAAAAGAAAAGTATGATCTTGTTATCAATTTGCAATCTTCTTTGCGTTTCAGATATTTTTGTATGCTGATTAACGGAAAAGAAACAATTTTATACAAGAAATCTTATAGATTTCATGCGGTTGAAAACTTTTATGATACAGCAAGACAGAAAATTCCGGAACTTGTCAATCCAAAGAATCTTGAACTTGAAATTCCTGATTTTGTTTTAGATAAGATAAAAGAAGAAATTCCTACCGACAAAAAAATTGTAATTTTAAACACACAAACGAGTCTGACAAGACACGGACGAAAATGGTCATTTGAATCATTTAAACAGCTTGCATTTGACATTTTAGAAAGATATAACTGTTATATTTTAATTCCCGGTTCAAAAGATGATATTGATGAAGTAAAATGTTATGAAGGATTGCATCCGAATATAATTGTAACAGCTGGTAAGTTTAATATACTTGAATCAGCTGCTTTATTTTCTTTGGCAAATGTATTTGTATCAAGTGATACAGGTCCTTTACATATAGCTACGGCGGTGAAGAAACCTTATTGCATAGGTCTTTATGGTGCAGCAGCTGTCGGAAGAACTGGTCCGTGGGGTGAAAATCATTTTGCAATTGCGGCTGATTTACCTTGTATTCCTTGCGGTCTGAGAAAATGTAAACTTGATGGTGAGAAGAAAAATTTATTGAATCCCTGCATGACGGCAATCAAGCCTGAACATGTTATGCGCATAATTATTGATAACGATTTGTTATAAACAAGAATAGAGTATGAATTTGAAGGAAGAAAGAAAAAGTTATAGTCTCTTTGCTCTAAATATTGTGAAAACAGCAGCAAAACGCCTTTTCATCAAGAGCAAGACTTTGTCCTGTTTGATAAAATCTGATTATTTTTTCAAAGAGATTCTTGATATTTTTAATTCACTTGAAATGTATGGAATTACTTCTGAAAAATTTAAACAAATCATTATGTGTAATAGCTTTGCGAAAGTTGATTTTGAAAGATTAGAGTTGCTTTCTTCTTTATATTCTTTCTATGAAAAGACAATGATTTCAAATAATTTTAAATTTTCATATTCCTCTCAATCACTACCAGCTTTTGAATTTGTATCAGAAAATCAAGATATTTCAAAAAGATTGGATTTTCTTTGTAAATTTTTAAAATCCGGTAAGACAAATGATTTTTATTTTGAAAAATCTGAAAATATTGAATATAGAAGCTTTTCTGATATACAAAATGAATCATTGTTTGTAACGGAGCAGATAAAAAAACTTGTCAACAATGGTGTTTGTTCATATTCCGATATAGGTGTATTTGTTGATAAATCAGAAGCCAGACAAAAGTTTTTGGATATTATGAAAGCTGAAAGCATACCTGTTGTGAGTAGTATTTATAATGAAGAGTATGAAAATTTTAAACATAAAATCTCTGTTTATCAAAAAATCTCTGAAGTGTGTATTGGTTTGAAGCTTGAAAAATTTTCTTCTGAAGATTTGAAAAAGACGAATATTGAATCAAAAGCTAAGAAAGAAATCCTTTTTGAACAGCTTGATGAGTTGATAAAATCTTTAATTACAGAAATATTTGATGACAGTTATAACGTTGATAAGATTCTCTCAAAACAAGAAATGTCCAAAAATTGCACTTTTGTTGATGCTTTGTTTTCTTTATGGAATAGTATTTCAGAAGAGGATAGAAATCTTCTTATTAGTGAATTTGGTGCAATTAAAATATTTTATGAGAGTTATAAAAACGGGAGATTTGATGATGCTGTTAAAGGACTTTTAAACAGCTGTTATAAATTTTTTGAAAATGCTCAACTTGCAGAAATTGTATCAGGGAAAATAAAGAGTTTGAACGAACTTCAAAATCTTTATGACAATGTTCTGAAAGAAAGACCTGATTTTGAGTCTTTCAAAGAAATACTTGAATGGCTGCCTCCTTCAAAAGAAAGGAATACCGTCACTCTGGCATCAATTTCAAAAGATGTAAATAAAAATTTTAGGTTTGTGTTTGTTTCAGGTTTGACAGAAAATAATTTTCCTGGGTCGAATTCCTCTTATCCTTTCATATCGGATGAAGCTGACAGAATTATTGTTAATGAATGCAAAAAATTGAACATTGATTTCTCATATTTTATAAAAAATGATGAAATTTTTTTGAAACAAAGATATGAATCGTTGTGTGCTTTGCTTGAGAAAACTGTGGAGAAGATAACTTTTTCCACACATGTTTATGAAGCAAAAAAACAATCACAGCCTTCAAAGGTTTTTAAAATTCTGTGTGAACATGATAAGAAAAATTTTGTTGAAATTAAAACCCAATCTGTTAACGAATTGAAAATCTCAGATTCAAAACTCAATTTTAATAATAAAGTTCTTCAATGTGAAAAAATAGTTCCTGAAAATGATGTTTTGAAGCTGAGCGCATCTGCTGTTTCAACCTATCAGAAATGTCCGAGAAAATATTATTATAAACATCTGTTGAATTTAAAAGAGCCTTATGTTTTTGCTGCAAGTTACGGAAGTGCTGTGCACAGTGTAATGGAACTGTTGTGCAGAAGGTTTCTTCATTCTTATAACAAGAGAACTGCTATCGAATTGGCTGAGATTTTGTTTGATGCAAAAACTAATGAGAAAAAAGCGGTTGATGCTGGTTTCAAACAAACTGATGTTGATTTGATAAAGGAGACTGATGTTCTTTCAATTGCACAAATGAAGGATAATTTGAGAGATGCTTTTGAAGATTTGGACATGACAGGCTTTTTTGATGAGGTGCCTGAAAATGTTGTTTGTGAAAAAGCTTTTTCTTTCAAACTTGAGGAGCTTCCTAATGTAGTTTTTGAGGGCAGAATAGATGCAATAGTACAATCAAAAGACAATATAAAAGTTGTTGATTACAAAACCGGTAAGGATAAAGACAACAAACTCTCATATGCAATTAGCGAAAATGGTGTCAAATTCAAAACAGAAACGGGAAAAGAGCCTTCTAACGTTGATGTTTATAAAAACAGATATGATTATCAGATTCCTCTTTATTATATGGCTTGTCAAAATGATGACCAACTTTCGGAATATAAAAATAAAATTACCGAACTGGGGCTTGTTTATATCCGTCCTAAAATGAAGGAGAACGGTTGTAAAGAGGATTTTGTCTCTGCTTCAAAAATCGAAGAATTTAAAAAATATATCATACAAAATTTGAAGGAGAACATAATAGACAAAATTGTAAACGAGAAGGACTTCAAGAAGAAAAACGGCTGGGCTTGTGAAACTTGTGCTTTTAAGTTTTTGTGCGATGAGGATGATGCTGATGAGTGATATGGAAAAGAGAATACAAGATATTGCTTCGGGTTTAAATGACGCACAAAAATCTGCTGTGTTGAACCCTTGTGAGTCTTGTACCAAAATAGTTGCAGGTGCCGGAACCGGTAAAACAAAGATTATTTCAAAAAGATTTACAAAGCTTGTTTTTGAGCTGGAGCAACTCGGGATAGAAAATCCTCAATCAAGAATTCTTGTTATAACCTTTACTGATAAAGCTGCTAATGAAATGAAAGAAAGAATAGTCAAAGAGCTGGATGAAAATGAAGTCCAAATAAGCGGTCTTTCTGATAATGAACTTTGGATATCTACGTTTCACAGTTTCTGTATAAAAATTTTGAGAAAATATTCTATTGAAGCGGGTTTGTCTCCGTCTTTTCGTATAGCAGATGAAAAAGAACTGAAAAAAATCTATGATAATTTAATCAAACAAATAAAATATGGTGAAACGGCATATATAGAAAATGCAAAAAATGTGCTGGAATCTTACTCAATGAGCATAAATGATTTGTCTGTTAATTCAATCAATATGCTGAACAAAATAGATGATCTTGATAATTTGTTTGAGGATATTTATGAAATTATTAAAAAAATAAAATCTCTGGGTATCAATCCTTCTGAATTCTTAAATAAGTCAACAATAGCCTTGAAAAATTATTCCGAAGTTGTAGAAAATATACCTTTTAAATTTGATTCAAAGGAAGACTATGTGCAGGCTTGGAAGGAACAGCTCAGTAAATATATTGATGATTATTGCGACTTTGACGAAAAAATCTTTGATGATATTGCTAAAGAAAAAGTTATTCTTGATAAATTTGGAAAAAGAAAAGCTATTGAATACGGGATGGCACAGGGCTTTCCTGAAAATATAAAACCTGTGACAGATATTGAACTTAGATTAACAAGAATAATTTGTGCAATCTATGCTCTTTATCAGGCTGAGCTTGAAAGGGCTGATTTGGCTGACTTTGATGATTTGATAAACAAAACCATTCAAATTTTTAAAGAAAATGAACTTATACGTTCTTACTACCAAAAATATTTCAAACATATTATTGTCGATGAGTTTCAAGATACAAACGGTGCACAACTCGAGCTGATTGAATTGTTGCTGAATCCGCAGAATCCTGATTTGACCTATGTAGGAGATAGAAAACAGTCAATTTATGGTTTTAGGTTTGCACAAATGGAGAATCTTGAGGTTTTGTTTGAAAACATTAAAAAACGATATAAAAAAAATTATAAACCGATTAGTCTTTCCATAAACTATCGTTCTACGCCTGAGGTGTTGAATGCGGTTAACTATGTGACGGAAAAAGAACTTTGCCTTGAAGGAGAGAATCTTTTTGCAAATCCGAATCAGGAGTTTTCGAAAACTGACGAAGACATAAAAGTTACTTTGATAGAAGGGTTTGAGAACTCCTTTGAACATAAACAATCAGAAGCAGCATATATTGCAGAAGAAATTCAGCGTTTGATTAAAAGAGATAATGCCGAATTCAAAGAGTTTTCTGTTCTGGTAAAGTCGCATGCTCAAGCGGATATTGTTGAAAAAGAACTTAAAAAATATAATATTCCATCCGTAAAAAAAGTGAATACCGGATATTTTAATGAACCTGTTGTTAAAAATGCTGTTTCGGGATTCAGGCTTGTTAAAAACATTAATGATGAACAGGCTTTTTTCAGATTATTAAAGGTTGTGATGAGTGATTCTGAAATATATAGGCTGAAAAAAAATCTTGATAGAAAGTTGTCAGAAAAAATTGAGTTTGAAGAATTAAAAAAGATGAATTTTGTACAAAAATTTATTCTTTTAAAATCAGAGCCTGAATATGAAAACACTTATGCAGCAAAGCTGTTTGAACTGTTAAATAATATTAGAAAGAATAAAGATTCCTTGTCTTTGCTTCAAACATATGAAATTTTGAAAAATAATCTTGTGTTTTTTAATGAATCAACGGATTTTGAAAATTCTCAAGCTTTGAAAAATCTAAAAATTCTGGAAATGATTATTGATGATTTTTCTCAAAATGAAAATTATATAAGCATTTCAGCATTGTTGGATTATTTGGATAATGCTAAAGAAGATAAGAGTTTTGAGCTGCCTTCAATTGATTCAGGTGAGGTAAATGCAGTTCAAATATTGACTATCCATGCGTCAAAAGGTTTGGAATTTAAGTATGTTTTTGTGTTGAGCATAACAAGTGCATCTAAAACCACATCAAAATCAAATATTCTTTTTGATATGCAATTCGGGAATAAGCCTGGTTTTGGTGTTGTTGTAAATAAATATAGGGGCAAACCGAATCCTAAAGCTGTTTTGTATAAACATATCTGGCAAAAACCAAGGGATTTGAATGAAGCATTGAGACTCTTTTATGTTGCGGTAAGTCGTGCTAAAAGTTATCTTAATATTCTAAGTTTTGAACCATACAGTTCAATAAAACCTGTGGAATATATCATAAGCTTAAATGATTATTTGAATTGTTGAGATTTTGTAACAAAAGTGACAATGTAAACGAATGTTAAATTGAATTTTATGAATTTGTAATGTGCCAGAAATCCGTTCATAATGCCTAATAGGATAGGATAGGGTAGAGAAAGTCGAAAAATAGGCATAGCAAGCCATAACGAAAATGAACCTTTATTGAAATGTAGGTTCAAGATAGGAAGGAATTCGTTATGGCAGATTATTTGTGGCAGGGTATTTCTAATCAGGGATATAACAAATACGGAAAGGGAATAATAGGCCCCGGAAGCAAAGAAGCACTTGATAGAGCAGTTAATTTTCATGCGGGTGATGGGGTAACAAAAACAATTATTGAAGTTTTAGACAAACCCACACACATAAACAACCGTTGGGGCGGTTTTGGTACAGATTATCATATGAAACCAGGTGAACTTAGGATGACATATGGTGAACAGGCAATTGATTATATGGATTCAAGATGGCAAAAATTGGCTAAGAAATTAGGCAAAACAAAACTCGTTGACCAAGCAGGCAGTGTAGATGTCGCATTAATGGAAAGCACACACAGGGATGCGAAAACAGGTGAGTATCTTATAGGTAAATTACGAAAATTAGGGACAAAAATTACAGCTGTAAAAGATGCTAATATCGGTGTAACAATTCCTACTCCGGATATGACACACGTTTTAACCTCAGAAGCTGCAAAAACAGGTGCAGCGGCTACAAAACTTAAGCCCGGTATGGTTATTGCACAAGATGCCCTTGGTACATATACACCTCCATTAAAAACTCTTTTGAAAAAGAATAAACCTGTTGGTGCCGTAGCAGAAGCTGTTTACAAAAAACTATCTAAATTTTCTAAAATTCAAGATATAGCGACTAAATATGCAAAAAGCGGAGAATTGCCGGCTGCTAATGCTCAAAAAGCAATAAATAATGCCTGGAAATTTGTTCAAAAATGGGCAACAAAAGTTAAAGTATAAAAATATAATTGTTTAAAATAAAAAACCCGTCTGCAATTGCAAACGGGTTTTTCAGTTTTTGTATGGAACTACTTGAGTTCAACAGTAGCGCCAGCAGCTTCCAATTGTTTTTTGATAGCTTCAGCATCTTCTTTTTTAACGCCTTCTTTGATAGCTTTAGGAGCAGCATCAACGAGGTCTTTAGCTTCTTTCAAGCCCAAACCTGTGATAGCTCTAACTTCTTTCAATACAGCGATTTTGTTAGCACCAGCTGATGCCAATACAACATTAACTTCAGAAGCTTCTTCAGCACCGCCTTCAGCAGCAGCACCAGCAGCAGGAGCAGCAGCAACTGCAACAGGAGCAGCAGCAGATACACCGAATTTTTCTTCCATAGCTTTTACTAATTCAGCTGCTTCTAACAAAGTTAATTTTTCAATTGATTCTAAAATAGATTCTACGCTCATTTTTTTCTCCTTTATTTGTTTTTGTAGTTAATCTCTAATTATGCGACTATGCGCTTTTCTTTTTTGCAACTGCATCGATTGCTCTGACCAAGCTGCTCATTACAGCGTTTACAGAACCAACAATACCTGTTGCAGGTGAATTTACGCAGCCAAGCATTTTTGCGTAAAGTTCTTCTTTTGAAGGTGTGTTAGCGAGTTCTTTAACTTGATTTGCATCAAGAAGCTGGCCGTCTAATGCACCGCAGATAACTTCTGCTTTTTTCTTGTCTTTGATGAATTTTGCAACAACTTTTGCTGCTGAAACTTCGTCATCAAAACCAAATGCGATAGCAGTAGATTCTTTCATAGAATCAGAAAGAACTTCAAAGTTTGTGCCTTTGAATGCTATCTTTGCCAAAGTATTTTTTGTAACTGTATAATCAGAACCGACTTTTTGAAGTTCACGTCTCAACATTGTGATTTCTTCAACAGACAATCCTTTATAGTTTGTTACGATAGCTACTTTAGCCTTTTCCACATTTTCTTTAATGTGGGCAATTTTTTGTTCTTTAAAGGCTTTTGTTGCCATGGTTTGCTCCTTTTATATTATTTGTATCGACCTATTTTGTTTGTTAAATGCAAAAAATGATTTTGCATCACTTACCGCAAAATCATCAGACAAACATTATTTTATGTTTTGGTCAAAAGTATTACCTTTAGACTTTTCTGACCTCGATAGGAAATTAAGAAAACCTGCGTTTTCACCTATTGTCTGCGGTTCGTATTGTTAATATAGGTAAAACATGGTTATTTTGCAAGTATTTTAGTTCACAAAATTTAATAAAGTAATGTATAATTGACTTAAAAAGCTATTGTAATCAGGATAAAACATGAATAATTTCAGATTTTTAACTTCCGGCGAATCACATGGTATGTGCTTAAATGCAATAATAGACGGAATGCCGGCTAACATAAATATTAATAAAGAATTTATAGATAACGAACTTGCAAAACGTCAGGGCGGTTATGGCAGAGGCGGCAGAATGAAAATTGAAACTGACAAAGTTTCAATTAAATCCGGTGTAAGGTTTGGGAAAACCACAGGCGCACCGATTTGTCTTGAAATTGAAAATAAAGATTGGAAAAACTGGACAGTACCGATGTCTGTTGAACCGGTCGATATATCAGATTCTGAAATCTCAGATGCTGTTGAAGCAAAAAAAATTACAAGAGTCAGACCCGGACACGCTGATTTATCAGGTGCAATAAAATATAACCAGGAGGATGTGCGGAATATCCTGGAACGCTCAAGTGCCAGAGAAACTGCTGCAAGAGTTGCAGTAGGAGGAGTTGCAAAATGTCTTCTCAAAGAGTTTGGTATTGAAGCTTCATCAAAAATTCTGTCAGTCTGTGATGCTAAAACTGAAGATGATATCAGGGCTGAGATAGACAAAGCAAAAACTGAAGGAGATACACTGGGAGGAAGCTTTGAGATTCGTTTTACGAATCTTCCGGTAGGATTGGGCTCTTTTGTTCAGTGGGACAGAAGACTTGATGGCAGACTCGCTCAGGCTTTGATGAGTATTCAGGCTGTAAAAGCAGTAGAAGTCGGAGCAGGTGTGAATGTTGCCAGGTTAAAAGGTTCTGAAACTCACGATGAGATTTATTATGAAAACGGACAATATTTCAGGAAAACCAACAATGCTGGCGGTATAGAAGGTGGTATGTCAAACGGTGAAGACATAGTTCTTCGTGTTTCAATGAAAGCAATTCCAACAATGAGAAAGCCCTTATTGTCAGTGGATATAAAAACCAAAGAACCATATACAGCTCATTTTGAACGTTCTGACACATGTGCTGTTGAAGCGTGTGCTGTTGTTGGAGAAGCAATGGCTGCTATTGTTATTGCAGATGCGTTTCTTGAAAAATTCGGCGGTGACAGTTTGGAAGAAATAAAGAAAAATTATGAAAATGGATAACAGAAAAAATATAGTTTTAATCGGCATGATGGGTGCAGGAAAAAGTACTATTGGACATCTTTTGGACGAAAAGCTGGAAGATTTTCAGTATCTCGATATTGATAGAGAAATTGAAAAACTTGCACAAAAACATATCCCGGAAATCTTTGTTCAAGATGGGGAAGCTCATTTTAGAAAACTAGAACATGATTTGATTGCAAAGTTTTCAAATTATCATAATCAGGTAATTGCAACAGGCGGAGGGGTTGTTGAAAACATAGAAAATATAAAGCTTTTGAAAAAAAATAGTGTCATTTTTTATTTAAAAGCATCAGCTGATGAGCTTTTTGAAAGGGTCAGAAAAACTTCTCACCGCCCTATGTTAAACCATGAAAATCCTAAAGAAAGACTTAAGGAGCTTATCAATAGAAGAGAGCCTTTTTACAAAATGGCTGATTTCGAAGTTGATACACAAGACAAAGATTTGATTGTTATTGTTGAAGAAATACTTAAAAATTATGAAAACATTGTTTAGTTTGAAAGTTAATATACCTGAAAAAAAAGCCTATGATTATGACATTTTGATAGGTGAAAATCTGCTTGATGATTTTGAAAATATTGTTAAAAGATATACTAAAGCTGAAAAATTTCTCATTGTGACAAATGACAAAATTTTTGAATTGTATAAAGAAAAAATGAAACTTTCGGGTTCTGAGATAGTTGTTTTGCCTGATGGTGAGGAGTATAAAAATTTTGATAATTTGAAAAAAATCCTTGATGCTGCTGTGAAATTCAGGCTTGAAAGAAAAGACTGTATAATTGCTTTTGGCGGTGGTGTAATTGGTGATATGGCAGGTTTTGCTGCGGCTTCATATATGAGAGGGATTGATTTTGTTCAAGTGCCCACAACACTGCTTTCTATGGTTGATTCTTCTGTTGGAGGCAAAGTTGCCATTAATCATGAGCATGGAAAAAATTTAATAGGGGCTTTTTATCAGCCCAAAGTTGTTATTGCTGATATTTCTACTTTAAAAACACTTGATAATAGACAGCTAAAGACCGGCCTCGGTGAAGTTTTGAAGTATGCATTTATTGAAAAATCCTGCGGTGCAGATTTGAATTACAGATTTTATGACTTTTTATGTGCTAACAAAGATAAAATCTATAAACTTGATGTTGGTGTGATATCAGAGCTGGTAAATATTTGTTGCGACTTAAAAGCTGTTGTTGTAAATCAGGATGAAACGGAAAAAGGTCTCAGGGCGATTTTGAATCTTGGGCATACTTTTGCGCATTCTATTGAAAACCTCACAAATTATAGGTTATACACCCATGGCGAGGCTGTTGCTATTGGTATGAAAATGGCATTCAAACTCAGCTTTATAAAAAAACTTATAGATAAAAATTATTATGATTCAGCTATAAAATTAATTGAGTCTTATGAATTAGCTCCTGAGTTATGTGCTTTAGATAGAGAAAAATTTTATGATGAAATGTTTTTAGACAAAAAAGCTCAAAACGGAAAAGTCCGTTTTGTATTACCAAACGGACTTTATAACGTAGAAATAAATTCTGATGTTACAAAAGAACAAATTTTTGATTGCTTAAACTAAGTTCTCAATAGCAGCTTTTACACCTGAGCCTAATT
Organism: Clostridium sp.; assembly: GCA_018362895.1. GTDB lineage: Bacteria > Cyanobacteriota > Vampirovibrionia > Gastranaerophilales > Gastranaerophilaceae > Limenecus. The sequence continues at coordinate 94,759 of JAHALR010000003.1, forward strand.
CAAATTTGTGACCAAGTTTATAAAGGCTTGCTTCAAGTGAACTTACAGCAGCTAGTACATCTCTGTCGCAAACAAAACCGAGTGTACCCATTCTGAAAATTTTGTCTTTCAAATCATTCTGGCCGTTTGCAACCACAATGTCAAAATCTTTCTTCAAAGTACTTCTTATGTCAGGAACTGAAATACCTTCGGGCGGATAGATTGAAGTGATTGCGTTTGATGCGATTGAGTCATCTTCAACCATTGGTTTTAGGCCGATTGCTTTAATTGCTGCACGAAGAGCTTTTGCGTGTTTTGCATGACGTGCGAGAATATTTTCCAAGCCGTCTTTTTTCATCATTTTCAAAGCTTCATTCAAAGCAACTATCAGGTTAACAGCCGGTGTATACGGCGTTGAATTAGCTCTGACAGATTTTCTGTAAGCCGTCCAGTCAAAATAAAATGAAGGGTGTTTGCACTGTTCATGCATTTTGAACGCTTTTTCGCTTGCTGCCAAGAAAGCCAACCCCGGAGGAATCATAAAGCCTTTTTGAGAACCGGAAATTAGAACATCTATTCCCCATTCATCCATTTTACATTCAATGGCACCTACTGAAGTTACACCGTCCACAACTGATACAGCTCCATGTTCTTTAATCAATGCAATAAGTTCTTTTAAAGGATTTGTTACACCTGTTGCTGTTTCATTATGTGTCAGGGTAACAATTTTTATTTCTTTGTTAACATCAGCTTCCAGTCTTTCTTTCAAAACTTTCGGGTCGATTGCGTTACCTGCTTCAACCTCGATTTTTTCAACATTAGCACCAAGTTTTGCTGCTATTTTTGCCCATCTTGCACCAAAGTTGCCTATTACAAGGGAAAGTACTTTGTCACCTTCATTTACAAGATTTGATAATGCTCCTTCCATTGCTCCTGTTCCGCTTGATGTATAAATAAAAACATCATTTTGAGTTTGGAAAAGCCATTTCAAGTCAGCATAAGTCTCTTCCAAAACTGCGGAGAATTCAGAACTTCTGTGTCCGATAGGATGTTTTGCCATTGCCAAAAGTACACTTTCAGGAACCGGTGTAGGACCTGGAATCATCAAAAATGTTTTGTCTTTCATTCTTCTCTCCCTGTAAAATTTTTTAGACCAGAATTATTGTCTCATATTTTTGAGTTTTAATAAAGAAATATTTTATTATTTGCAATCAAACATTCACATTTTGATTTTTTAAGACCTAAAGAAAGTATTATTTGTTTGTATCTGTAAAGTGGAAATAAGATTGCATCATACTTAACATCATTTATTTGGTCTGGTTTTATGATTTTTAGTCCATGGTAGGAGTTTTCTTCAAATTTTTCAAATTTCTTGTCACATATCCCGACTATGTCAAATAATTCAGTTAGTTGATAATCTGTATTCAATATATTAAAAATCATACCTGCACCATAAAGTAGAACTTTTTTGTTTTTGTATTTTTTACTGAGTTTTTTTAAGTATTTTTTCTGATTATTTTCTTTAAAATAAGTTCTCCAATTATTATGTGCAATCAGTTTGAGTTGTTTTGGATTTCTTAAGAAAATTAGTGAATTCATTTTTATAAAAGCTGCAAGAAAAATAATTTTTTGTTTTGTAGAAAGAAGCTTAAACATAGAATAATAATTCTCAAAGAAGCTGTCATGTATAATAATATTCATGCTAATTTTGGCACAGATAAGTTCAAAAAAAGAATTTGATTTATGTCTTAGATTTTCTATGATGAAAATTTGTGTCTTTCTTTCATTTATAAGCTCAAGTGAATTCATATAACCATTTATCCACATCATTTCTTTTTTGGATTTTGGAATATCACTTTTTTGCATTCCCCTGATATATGTATTGTAGTCGTAGCAGCTCTGATTCATTAGAACAAAATCTTTAGAAGGTATGAAAAAATTGTTTTTGTCATTTATGTTTTTCGCTAATATCGAAAAATGTGGAAACATGTTTCTTGTGTTGTCCAGCATATTGGTCATTACAGTGTCTGTTATATTGGAAGTTTTGTATATACAAGCAGGAAGGAATGAACCCGAATAAAAAATGTCTGCCGGATTATTGCTTATTTTTCTTGTGAATATAACATCATAATTCGCTTCTATTGCCTTTTCAATTTCTGAAAAGTTTGTCCAGTCATATTTGTCATCATCACAAATTACCCATACATAGCTTTTTCTTGCTTCTTCAAAAGCTCTTGCAATATTGCCGTTTCCGCCGATGTTTCGATTGTGTTTTATGTGTTTTAAATTTGGATAAATTTTAGTGTAAGAGTCGATTAATTCGGAACTTCCGTCTGTCGAGTTGTTGTCCAGGACAGTAATATCCAACTCTTTTACTGGAGAACTTTCTTCAAAAATATAAGACAAAGTTTTTTCGAGAAAAGTTTTTCTGTTATATGTAATTAACATCAGTTCCAGTTTGTCTTTTAGCATATTTCTTCTTCATCTCCGTAAATTGCTTTGAATTTTTTGAAAAATTCTTGTTTTATATTATCATTTTCAATTTTTTTGTACCAATATTTGAAAGTATTCTTTTTTGATGTTTGAAAGTAATCTTCGATATTTTTATATAAATTTTTTTCTTTAAGAATTCTTTCTTGTAGTTCAAAGACCTTGAAGAAATCAAGCTTTTTTTTGTCATGTTTTGACAAATGTGAGCACGATGTGCTTGATGTGAATCTGTAAAAGTACAAAGGATCTCTTATAAGAGAGATTTTTTTTGAACTTGTGAAGGTATCAAGAAAAAATACGTTATCTTCAAAATACAGACCATCTTCGAATCTAAATTTGTTGTTTTTAATAAAAGAATTTTTATATATTTTATTGCAGGGTGAAACACATATTCTGAAAATGAAATCAAGTGTTTCTTCATATGAAAAAGAACGATTGTCAAAGTTTTGCGAAAACAAATTTAGTGACATATACGGGTCATTTGTGTTTTTTTCTTGTGTTTGGTCATTGTACATCGTAATTGAACACATTGATATATCTGAGTCAAATTGTTTTGCATTGTTGTATAAATTTTCAAACATTTTTGAATCAACAAAGTCATCGGAATCTACAAACCCGATGTATTCTCCCGATGCGGTTTTTAATCCGTTGTTTCTTGCACTGGATTGTCCGAAGTTTGTCTGGTTAATCAATTTAAAACGGGAATCATTTTTTATAAAGTCTTTTATGATTTTTTCAGAATTGTCTGTTGAGCCGTCATTTACACAGATAATTTCTATGTTATTAAGCGTTTGTTCTTGAAGGCTGATTAAACATTCTTTTAAATATATTCCTGTATTGTAAACAGGTACTATTATTGAGACAGTTATAGACATATTTAAAAGAAATTATACATCAATTTGATTATTCACCAAAGTAAATTATCGGTAAATTATTGTCTTGAGCGTATTTTCTTAAGAATTCGGGAATATCTTCCACCTTATATTCGTTTCCGTCCTTGTCTTTGCCTACAAAGAATATTGCAGAAGGTTTGCACTTGCTTACAAGGATTTCATTGTAATCTCTCTGGTATTTGCGTTTATGAATCTCCATTTGATCAAAAATCTTTTTGACTGCATTGGCAGCTTTTGGATTTTCTCTTTCAAGAACATTGAGCGGTTTTCCTTTGATTTCTTTGTATAAAGCTATGTACTGGTCATCAGAGAGATTAAGCTCTTTTTTCATAAGATTTGGTATATAGTTTCTATAATTTATGTTCGACCCGTTGATGTAGTCTTTTATAAGGTTTTCCGTTGTTTTTTTGCAGCCCGAGCCAAAGTCTCTGTAATATGCCGCACCGATATTGTCATCTGGAACTTGCATTACAAAGCCTTGAGGGCGGAAAGTATGATAGTTTCCTTTGGAATAAACTACATAAGATGCGCTCAAAAGAGCTTCCTGCTGTGCAAACTCCAGAGCCTCGAGTGTTGATTGCTGGGTTTTGGTATCAAAGCCGTGAACAATAACGTTGAAGTTGTCGGTTGTTACCTCTTTGTCAAAGCCGTATTTTTCAAGGTTAAGCCCGGGGGACAGGTAAATGACTTTATTTTTGATGTCGTTATTATCTTTATCTTTTGTTATTGTTTCTTTAACAACATCGCCGTCAGCTTTAAGGCTGCTTGCTTTAGGTATTTTTGTCTGAGGCAGAGCGATTGAGGTTTTTTGAATATTTTTGATATCTTTTTCGAGTTTTTTGCTGACTTTTTCAAGTGCAGCTCCATATTTTTCATAAAACTCTCCGTTACGTTTTACGCCCATAAGGTCAGCTTTTGTTAACATGATTTCGAGTTTGGCAAGATTATCCGAACGTAATTCATAGGCATATTGTTTAACAAGGTTATTTTGCTTATCTTCGCTAATCGGTCTTTTTTCTCCGGTTTCGGGATCAATAATCTGTTTGTTGCACTGTTCAAGCAGGTCATGATTTTTTATCAGCTGATAGATATTGAGTTTTTCGTTCTGGAGCAGACCGAATTTTTCGAGAATAAAATATGCATCATAAGCGGAATTTTTTGGATGAGATTTATCTATGCTGTATTCTTCTTTTGTTATGTCATGAAGAAGTGCAGCAAGTATGAGTGCTTCTTTTTCATTTTTTGAAAGTGAGGTAAATTCGGGATTCTTTATACATTCCTGTAAAACAGCCAGAGTATGAACATCTACGGTATAAGAATGGGTTTTGTGCTGTTGTTTTCCGATAATTGAATACAGCTCGGGTAAACCTTTCATAAGGTCATTCAAAACTTCGGCCATTTGTGCCGAAACAAACCTGTTGTCAGCAAGAATCGCATTTTCTGTTGTGAATTTTTTTATAAAAGGTTTGATTTTTTCAATCGTTGCTTTAGTGTCAGGGTTTTGTATCTCTTTAAGCTTTTCACCGTTGTTTATTGATGATGGATAGCCTAGCATTACAGTCTGATTGTTATTGTTTTTCTGCAACTCAAAACCAAAGTAATCCCAGACTTTCATTTTTTCGGTTTCATCGAGATTTTCCGTAAGCTTTTCAATGTCATCCATAAAGTCTTTGCGGTCGTATTTGACATTGAGTTTAAAATCAGGGTGTTTTAAATTGAGGTTTTTAAATTCCGAATCCGATGCGGAAATTTTATCCATTGCATTGAAAAATGCTGCCTTGTCTGTTTTGTCAAGCGGTCTTATGTCAATACCCGCTGATTTTACCAGTTTGTTAAGGATTTGAGCATATTCTTCGTCGTTTTTAGGTATTATTTCCGTACAGTTGTAATTGTTTTGAAAATCCTTTGAATAGAAAACATATTGCTTTTCAAGCAAAAGCTGTAAATATTGGCGTTTTTCTTTAAAGCTCAATTCGTTTATTGCATGTTTTTTATCCAAGCCGAGTTTGTCGGCTTTTATGATAAGAGTTTTTGTGGCAATGGTTTTGCAGTCATTTTTTTGTGCCAGAAATGCTGCATATTCTTCGTCATCCAGAGCCGCCAGTGCTTTCATAACAGGTGCATCTTCAGTGTAATTATCCCTCGCTTCGTAAGAATTTACATATTGGAACAAGTTACGCTTCATCAATCTGTTATATTGTTCATCATTTAGTGTCAGGAGTTCTTGAATGGTGGACGGATAAAGAGTGTAGTGTTCTTGAGAAATTTTTGTAAATTTTTCAAAATCTTCATCAGTCATTTTTGCAAGACTTGCTGCCAAATAACCATTCGGAAAGCTGTGATTCCAACCGTTGAAGGTGTAATAATTGTTGTAAAGTCCTCTTTTTTCAAAGTTTTCCCAGTCTTTTTCATCAAGGGTTGTAACAAGATGAGCAATTTCTTGTCCGTCATAAAATTTCCTATCATTCTCTTTTTTAGAGCGGTTTTCAAGCAGTTTTTTATCAAGTGCAGTCTGCCACTGTTCATCACTCAGGGCTGCAAGATATGCCCAATCTTTATATTGATCGGGTTTGATTTCATCAAGTCTGCGTTTTTTTACATTTTGCCAATCTTCGTCAGACAAAAGAGAAATTTCGTCTAAGCCGATTACATTGTTTGTTGTTGTGAGTAAATCTCTTTCTTTTAATGTTTGATAGGCTTTATCTTCAAAATTGACGAGAGATAAAAGATGCTGGGGATGCATTTTTACATCAGTCAGGTTGTTTGTAATTTCCATCAACCTGTCCCATTTTGTGTTGTCAATCGAAGCAAGAGACAGAACATAATCTGCTTTAAAGTTTTTATCTGTGATATATTTTTTGTCTTTTTCAATATCTGATAATACACGAACTCTTTTTAAAAAGGACGGTTCAAGATTTTTTGTCTGATTATTGTTATTCAGTTCAACAAATTGTTTAATATTTCCGATTTTGCAGCCTGTATCAAGAAGATGCGAATACAAAAGGTCATTATAGTCATAATCGTCTATATTAACCGTTGCATTAACAATTTCATGAACCTGACCATACATACAGTGATCCAGCGGTAATTCTGTTAAGTTTCGTTTTTTGACAACTTCCCATTGTTTGTCTGTCAGTTTACACAATTCCGAAATTTCCCAGCCTCCGATGTTTTTACTGTATGGCTCATCATTTCTGCAAGGTGCGTAAAGATTACGCTCAAGTGCTTTTTGGTGTTCTTCGTCAGTCATTTTAGCGAGATAGCTGTAATCAAGCATGCCGAATTTCTTAAGCCCGTAATGAGCTCTGAATAAATCTCTGTCGTGAAGTTTTTGCCACTGTTCATCCGTGATTTTAAGTGCGGATTCTTTATCAATACTAAAAGACAAATCGAAGTTTTTCAGGTTGCTAAGAGAAGGCGTACCTTCTTCAAGAAGCCCTCTTTTTTTCAGTACTTTATTGTCTTTGTCATTTTTTATGAAATATGTCAAGTTGTAATATCTATTGTTTATTACGTTGTGCAAGTCGTGTGCACAAGTTTCATTATGCCGATATTCTCCAGTAATAGAGCTTTCTGTTTCGTAATTATATTTTGCGGTAAATGAATTGATAGCCTCATAAAGCTCTTCATCTGTCATTTGAGAAAGTTCTTTTGCTGCATCGGGGTTGATAGACTGGTCTCGCATTGTATTGATTTCATCAATAGGATAATCAAATTTTTTGTCTTTTGGTTTTCCGCTTGCACGATACCCCAGAGAACCTGAAACAGACATTTTTACGGGATTTCCGTCTTTATCAATTTTGGTGTTGTCTTTAGACAGGCCGTTTCTGTTTCCGAGCCAGACATCGGCAACAAAAGATTCATACAGAGCTTTTTTGTTTGTTTTTGCGGATTCTAGTTTTTCTTCAAAAACTTCTACAAGGTAGCCTGTTTTGCCGTTCTTTTCAAAGGCAATATATTCGGGTGTTCTTACCCCGATACTCTGATAAAGTTTTGAAGCCATAACCTGTTGTGTGATTCTGTCCTTGTCTTCAACATAGCGGATTTTATAGATTTTAGCTCCGTCAGGCGACATTATGTATTCGCTGTGTTTTGTTTTATAAAGTTTCAGCTCTTTATCTTCTCCTGTTTTCTCCCATTCCCATTTATAATCTTTATTTCTAACATTTTTTAATTCGGGATAAATTTTCAGTGTTGTTGAAGAAATTTCTGCACGTTTTTCTAACTCTGAACGAAAATTTGTGCCGTCATAAGGTTTGCCTTTAAAGCTGACTTTGTTATATGCCGCATAAAAATCAGGTGATACAGGGGAAGCTGTCTGATTTATCTGTATAGGATTGGTAGCTGACTTTTTGTCTTCTTTTTTTATCTGCCTGTTAAAATTTAGCGGGGTTTCGGCTGAAAACTTATTTATGCGCATAAAAAGACCTTTATATTTCACACTGAATTCATGAAAACAAAAGGTCTTTTATTATTTACAAAAAATTTGTTTTTATAAAGATTTGTTAATGGCAGCTATGTCCGCAGGAATGCCCTTCTCCATGGTGGTGCTGGTGTCCTTCGCCGTGGTGGCTGCAATTTGGAGAAGTTGTCTGTTCCAACGTGCCGTTTAGCAAAGCATTCACAGCTTCATCAGCACTGCCTGAAATGCCTGCAAAAATTTCGATACCTGCTTCACCCAGTGCGCTGACTGCACATCCGCCGATTCCTCCGCAGATGAGTTTGTCAATATTTTCATTTTCCAAAAGCTGGGCAAGCGCGCTGTGGCCTTCTCCGTCAGAAGAAAGTATTTTTGAAGAGATGATTTCGTTGTTTTCTACTTCATAAATTTTGAACTGTTCTGTGTGGCCGAAGTGTTGGAATACATTTTGATTTTCATCATAAGTAACTGCAATTTTCATAGTTAAACTCCTATTACAAATACATATTAAAAAAGAGCCAATTGGCTCTTTTAATCTTTTAAAATGGTACTCCCAAGGGGATTTGAACCCCTGCCGCATCCGTGAAAGGGATGTGTCCTAGGCCTCTAGACGATGGGAGCCTATCAGTTCGTAAAAATAATATATCTAAGACATAATTCTATGTCAACAAACTTTTTACATTTTTGTTTACAGAATTGAAAAACACTGTTATTTATAGTAAATTTCTTATATAAATGAGGGGATAAAATCGGGTATGTCAAAGTCTGAAATTAATTATATAAACAGTGTAGATGTTGATATTAATGAAGCTACACCTATGCTCAAACAATTTTTAGAAATAAAAAAGAACAATCTTGATGTTCTTCTTCTTTATCGCATGGGTGATTTTTATGAAACTTTTTTTGAAGATGCTTTGACACTTTCACGTGATTTGGAAATTACACTTACCAGCCGTGAAGGAGGAAATCTCGGAAGAATTCCCATGGCGGGAATTCCTGCGAAAGCAATTGACAATTATCTTCCAAGGCTTTTGGAAAAAGGTCATAAAATTTCAATTTGTGAACAGCTTGAGGATCCTTCAACTGCAAAGGGGCTTGTTAAAAGAGATATAATAAAGACAATCACGGCAGGTACTCTTACTGAAACCAGTCTTTTGAAATCTAATATGAACAATTATCTCGCTTCCATAATTAAGGACAAAAAAACAAACATATATGGTTTTGCTTATACAGATATTTCAACAGGTGAGTTTAAAGTTACTCAAACAAGCTATGAACAACTATTGAGTGAGCTTTCGAGAATTAAACCTTCTGAAATAGTTGTACCGAAAATTTCCCAAAAAGTTTTGCCTTTTCAAATAGTCGGTAATGAGCTAATTGATTTGCCTGAAGAGATAACAAACAATTATAACTGTTCAAAAATGAGCTATAATGCGTTTGATGAGGAAAGAGCTAAAAAGAATATAAAGGAGATTTTCAAAGTCGATTCAGTTGAAACTTTTGGCTTTTCACAGTTCAAAACAGGTTTTTGTGCTGCCGGAGCTATTTTTGAATATCTTTACAAAACACAGAAAGACAATTTCCCAAAATTTGAAAAAATTGATACATACAGTCTTACTCAATATGTTTCAATTGATGCAAATACAAGAAGAAATCTTGAATTGACAGAAACTTCAAGAGACAAGGCTAAATATGGAAGTTTGCTCTGGGCAATAGATAAAACTGCCACAAATATGGGTTCACGTCAGTTGAAAAAATGGATTCATCAACCTTTAAAAAATATAGAGAAAATTACAGAAAGACACAATGCAGTTCAAGAGCTTATTGAGAATACTTCTTCCAGAATTCAGCTTATCGGGCTTTTGCAAAAAGTTTATGATATTCAAAGACTTTCTACACGTATAAGTAATAATAGTGCTAATCCGAGAGATTTTCTTGCACTTAAAGATACTATCAAACTTTTACCTGAATTTACTTCTGTCTTGAAAAACTTTAAATCAAGTCTTTTAAATAAACTTTCATCAGAACATTCAAACCTGTTGGGTTTTGCTGACATAATTGAAAAAACTATTTCAGAGGATGCTCCAATTATAATAAAAGATGGTAATGTTATAAAAACCGGTGTGTCAGGAGATTTGGATTATTATAGAGAGCTGCTGACAGGCGGAAAAAATTGGCTTGTGGATTTTGAAAATAAACAAAAAGAAGAAACCGGAATAAAATTCTTAAAAGTAGGTTTTTCAAAAACTTTTGGTTATTTTATCGAAGTTTCGAATTCTAACTTGAGCATGGTCCCTGATAACTATATCAGAAGACAAACTCTAACTAACGGTGAAAGATTTATTACAGAAGAGCTTAAAAAACATGAAACTGATGTATTATCAGCACAGTCCAGATCTTTGGAACTGGAATATAAGATTTTCTCTGATATGCGGGAATATTCTAAAGAGTATGTCGATTCTGTAAGAGAAGTTGCCGAGGCAATTGCTGATTTGGATGTTCTTGTTTCATTTGCGGTTTGTGCAATTGAGAACAAATATGTAAAACCTGAAATTTCCGATTCAAATGAATTATATATAAAAAACGGAAGACATCCTGTATTGGAGAAAATACTTCCGATGGGACAATATGTGTCTAATGATTTAAGACTGATTGCAGACAACCAAGAATCACAAAATGCACAGTTTATGGTTTTAACAGGACCGAACATGGCCGGTAAATCTACTTATATGCGTCAAAATGCTTTAATAGTTATACTTGCTCAAATTGGCAGCTATGTTCCGTGTGATTCAGCCAGAATAGGTCTTGTCGATAAAATATTTACACGAGTAGGGGCTGTTGATGATTTATCTTTGGGACAATCAACATTCATGGTCGAAATGAATGAAACAGCGTTTATTTTGAATTCTGCAACAGAAAAAAGTTTGATTCTGTTAGATGAAATTGGCAGGGGGACAAGTACTTATGACGGTGTTGCAATAGCTTGGAGTGTTGCAGAATTTATTGCAACAAAAATTAAAGCAAGAACAATCTTTGCAACACATTATCATGAGCTCAATGTTATGAGTTCTATATTTCCTCAAATTAAAAATTATCGTGTAACTATTTCTGAAAATGACGGTGATATTATCTTTTTGAGAAAAGTTATAGAAGGATCAGCAAGCAAAAGCTATGGTATACAGGTAGCAAAAATGGCAGGTCTTCCGCAGTCTGTAATAAAGTCGGCAGAAAATATGATGACCAAAATGCAGCTTGATTATTCAAAAGATTTATCAACAAACAAGCGCAAGGGTCGTTGTGTTACTCCTGAAGTACCGCAATTGTCTTTGGTCTTTGACAGAAATGATGATTAATCCATATTTCTGGATAACTTCATTCCGTATATAACACTTTCTAATTTTCTTAAGGAATCATCATCTTTCAATGCAGCAAATGCTAATTTTATGTATTCAGTTGCATGTTTGTCTTTGCAAATTTTCTTGAATTCATTCATGACATAATTAATATTTTGTTTTGCTTCAACATCAACAGAACTTCTGATTACTTTTTCTTTGCCGTCAGGGTAAAAGACAACTATTTTAGAACTTTTCTTTTCATCAAAATATTCTACAAAAACAGGTTTATTCAATGCTTTTGCTGTTTTTGCCATAAGATCATCTGAGCAAACTTTTGTTTTCTGAGACGGATTGTCGATTGAGGAACGCAATTCATATACTTTGCTTTTCTTGCTCTTTTGAGCTTGAAATCTTGTTATGTTATCGGTTCCGGTCATAATTGCTTCAGTTTCATCAACCAAAAACTCAAAATCGAATAATTCTTTCGGGCTAATATCCAGAGCAATACAGGCTTTTTCAAGAGTTTTGCAAGATGGAAAATGTTCACCGGTTTCAATTTTTGAAAGTTGTCGTGGGTGAATACCAATAATCTCAGCTAGTTCTTCCTGAGTAATATCTTTTGACTTTCTGATTAATTTCAGATTGCTGCCAACGCCATTTTTAAAATCTGCCATAAACACGTCCTTTCGTTTAGTATATAAGTCTTAAATTATTAAATTAACGTTGTTCAACGCTTATGAAATGTTAATAGTTATATTGACTTAGGCGTTTTACGACATATCATGTAAAAATGTATCGTATTTTACATGACCTTTTGCTTTAGTACAAAAGGATTGTATATTCGGGATTAAAATGTTAGCTGGATTAAAATATTAGAATGGAATTTAATTGAATAAATCGGAATGTTACAAGAAGAAAATTTATACCTTTTTTTCTGCCGGTGATGAAATGATACCTTATTCCGGCTTATGTTTAAAAACCTGGAAAAAAAATCTTCCGAAAGATTATGAAATTGAAATAATAAATAATTCGAAAATTTTTTCTTATATTTCACGGAACTTGTTACCCGGCCCGATTGAGGCAGTGTGTTCTTCCCCTCTTTTCTTTGATTATCTGGCATTAAATGTTTTGTATAATAATGGAGGAATTTTTTTAAGACCTCATATTGTAATGACAGAAAAGTTCAAACCCTGTGAACTGTTGATAGAGAGTTCTGATTTGGTGTTTTATTATAATATGGATTTGTATAATTGTTGTCCCGGATTTTATATGGCAAAACGTGGTTCTTTACTATTAAAGAATATGTTAGACAGATTTTTTACTGCTTCTGATATGTGCTTAAGCAAGATATTTTTTCATAGTTTGAGGGATGTGAAATATGGCCGTTTTTTAGGTATTGATGCTGAAAATACGGGATTTTTAATGGAAAAGTCTTTGTTTGGAGTTTACAACGAATATATTCATAAAAAATATTATTTTACTGATATATGTTCGTGGGATGAATTTGTGAAAACCTCCAAAGGGCTTACATTGCTTAACTGTCTTTGGTTGCCTGAAAAGTATAAGAAGATGGGAGAATTTGAATTTTTAAATCAGAATATACTTCTTTCAAAAATCTTCAAAAAGATTCTTTATGTATAACAGTTTTAAACTTAATTAGAATTGTCTGATTTTGTGTCTGCGTGATGATTATTTTATTGAAAAAATATTTTTATAATTTTTCTGCAAAGTAATTAAGGAATTTTTATGTATAAATTAAGACTGAGAGAAGACCGTGGAAAAACTACTACAAAATGGCTGAAAAGTGCACATACATTTTCTTTTGCACAATATTTTGATCCTTTCAATATGGGTTTTAGCGATCTCAGGGTGATAAATGATGATATAGTTGCACCTGATGGGGGTTTTGGCCTGCATCCGCATGCGAATATGGAAATAATAAGTGTTGTTCTTCAGGGGCAGCTTGAACATAAAGATTCAACCGGTGAAGAAAAAATTCTCAATCCCGGTGATATACAGGTAATGACCGCCGGTTCAGGGGTCATGCACAGTGAATTTAATCCTTCGTCTGAAAATATAGTTCATTTTTTACAGATATGGATTTTACCTTACAAAAAAAATCTCAACCCTTCTTATGATCAAAAACATTTTTCTAAAGAAAGTATGTTGAATAAGTTGTGTTTGGTTGTTTCTGATGATGCCAGACATGGTTCGTTAAAAATTAATCAGAATGCACTTGTATATCAATCTGTGATTGAAGCAGATAAGACTATAATCTATGATATGCCAGAAAACAGAAAATTTTGGATTCAGGTTGCACAGGGTGCTATTGAAGTGAATTCTAATATTCTAGAAGCAGGAGATGGTATTTCAATCGTCAATGAAAGCGGATTGCTTGAGATTGAAGGGGTTGATATAGAATCAAATTTTCTGTTGTTCGATTTAAGGAATTTGACAGTTTAGATTATTAAAAAATGTACACTGCCAGAACTGCAAAAATTATCAAAGGTATATTGTAATGTAGAAATGTCGGAATGCATGTGTCTGTAATATGGTTGTGTTGTCCGTCTGCATTCAAACCTGCTGTTGGACCCAATGTTGTGTCAGATGCCGGTGAGCCTGCATCTCCAAGGGCTGCTGCTGATGATAAGAGTATTATTGTTGCCGGTGTACTAAATCCCATTTTTATACAGATAGGCACAAAAAGGACTGCCAGAATTGGAATGGTGCCAAAAGATGTACCGATTCCCATTGTTATAAATAAACCTATTGCCAGCATTATTGTAACAGCAAGAAGTTTGCTTCCCTGCATGAAAACAGCTGCACTGTGGACAAGTGAGTCAATGGAGCCTGTTTCTTTTAAAACGAGTGCAAAACCTGCCGCAATAAGCATAACAAAAGCTACATATCCCATAAGTCCTATGCCTTCATTCATTAGCTTATCCATTTTTCTGTGGTCAATGGCTCCTGTACCAAAAATGACACCCAAGCCGACGAGTGCACCCAGAGGAAGAGAGTTTGTCCACAATTGTACACCAAGAGTTGCAAAAGCAGCCAGAAGCGTGAGATAATGACTTTTTGTAAATTTAAGATTGTCTTTGTCTGAAATTTCATTGTTCATTCCCGCAATTTGAATATCTTTATATTCTCTGGGTTTTCTGTATGTTATCAATACTGCAATCAAAAGTCCTGTAAGCATTGCCAGTCCAAGAAACCAGTTGGACTTCCATATTTCTGATACCTGAACATTAATTCCGTTTAGAGAAAGATTGTCAGCAATAAGTCCTTGAAAAATTAAACCGAAACCCGCAGGAATTGTTATATATGGAGTTTTTAAACCGAAAGCCAAAGCGCATGCGATTGCTCTTCTGTCAATTTTGAGCTGATTCATTACGTGCAAAAGAGGCGGTATAAGAATTGGAATAAATGCAATGTGAACAGGAATCAGGTTTTGAGACATCATTGCTATGACAGTTATGATTGTTATAAGGAGAAAGGCTTTGCCTTTTATTATGTTGGCAATTTTCATTGCAAGAATTGGTGCTAGGCCAGTGTGTGTCATTGCAGCGGCAAAAGCTCCTAAAAGGATGTAGCTGAGTGCAGTTTCAGAGTTTCCTCCCATTCCTGAGATAAATGTCTGCATAATTTTGTTTATGGGCATACCTGCACATAGGCCCGCTGTAATTGCTGAAATTATAATTGCAAGCAATACATTTATCCTGTAAATACACATTATGCATAAAAATATTACAGATACGACAACCGGGTTAAATAAAATTTCCATTACAGCTATTCCAGGTTCACTATGCAAATTAAAAATAACATAAATAATAAGTAATGCAACATAGTTAGTCAATCGGGCTTGACTTAGAATTTTATGATATCGATAATATTCATAATTCAAAGAAAATGAAAGATATAAATTATGTATAAACGTTTAATTTCCCTTTTATTATTAGCGGTTGTTTCATTCAATTTTTGCGGCTTAGGTGCTCTTGCTCAAACATATGTGAGACAAGGCGTTAATTCGTATTCACCGAATTATGACAGTCTTGTGCCCAAAAAACTTGAAGCGTCAATGAAAAATGCAATTTTACATATTTACGGTAAAGAAAAGGTGGATGTAATCTATCCCCAAATCGTAAAAATAATTAAAAGAGCAAAATTTCAAAGAAGCCCCGAGCTTTATGAAGATGATTTGAAACGAGATTCGGACTGGTATAAGGAAGAAGTTATTTATATGTTTTATCCTGATCAATTCGGTGTGGATGAAACAGGAAAACCTGCTACATTTAAAACTTTAATTGGAATGCTTGATTATCTTAAAGATTTGGGTGTAACAACAATTTATATTCTTCCTTTTGCTGATTCACCAATGGGTGATTCAGGTTTTGATGTCAGAGATCCGAAAAATGTGAGAGCTGATCTTGGCGGAATGAGTGAATTTGAAGAATTTATGTGTGCAGCAAGACAAAAAGGTTTTAAGATTAAAGCTGATTTGATATTGAATCATTTTTCAGATCAACATGAATGGTTTCAACAGGCATTAAAAGGTGATATAAATAAGCTCCATTATTTTATTGCACGTGAAGATATGCCTGAATACAGACAGTATAAAGATGAAAAACTCGGATATATGGTTGAATATAAGGAAAAAGACGGAACAATAAGCAGGAGACGTTTAATTTTTCCTGAAATTACTGATAATCATTACAGAAAAGTGACAATTAAAGGCAAAGATTATTATGTTTATCATACATTCTATCCTTTTCAACTTGATGTGAACTGGGAAAATCCTCAGGTTTTGTATTATATGCTTGATTCTGTTGCTTTTTGGGCAAATATGGGCATTGATATTTTTAGAATGGATGCGATTCCTTATTTAAGCAAGGAAGAAGGTACAAGTGCAGAAAATCTTCCGAAAACTCATTATGTAATTCAGCTCATTAGTGCTTTTTTACAGACTGTTGCTCCACGCTCAGTTATTCAGGCTGAAGCATGTCAACAGCCTAAAAAGATTCTGCCTTATTTTGGTGCTGAAAAGAAAGTTGAGCATAATATAAAAAATAATTTGAAAGAAATAACAAGAACTGATGAAGTTCAAATAGCATATCATTTTCCATATATGCCTGCTATATGGGCATCTCTGGTTACTGCGGATAACAGCTATTTTTGGAAAGCATACAAAAATACTCCCAAAATCCCTGATTCTGCCGCCTGGGCAATGTTTTTAAGAGTTCATGATGAACTAACACTTGAAATGGTTAATGAAAAAACCAGAGAACTTTTGTATGACGGTCTTGCACCAAAGGGTGCTGCCTTCAGAAAGGGCTATGGTATAAGCGGAAGACTTGCAAGTTTCTTAGACAAAAACCCTGACAGAATCGGTATGGCATTTTCCATACTCTTATCTTTGCCGGGGGTTCCTATTATTTATTACGGTGATGAAATAGGAATGCCCAATAATTATGCAAATGCCAAAAAAACTGCAAAAATCAGAGAACAAAAACAAAAATCTCAGGGCAAAAAGAATAATACAAAAATGTTGAGCTATTTTGACAGCAGAGATATTAACAGAGGTCCTATAAAACAAAAAGTCTTTTATGATGCTATGAAAAATACTGAAACTTACAATCATAAAGTTTACAAACGAGTTCAAAAATTAATCAGAGTCAGAAAACAATATCCTATTATAACAAGAGGCTCTTTTACTGAAATAAAAACAGAGTCACCCGAGGTTTTTGCATATGTAAGAGCTTTGAATGATGAAAGGGTTGTTGTTATCAATAATCTTTCAAATGATAAAATTAAAGCAACAGTTGTTTTTACCGATGATGATTTTGGAAAGAAAAGCAAAGATGTTTATCTTAAAGATTTGTTGACTGACAAAATGATACGCGCAAGAGCACAAAGCAAAAAACTTACGGTAAGGTTGAATCCTTATGATGCAATGTGGCTAAAACTCTAAATTTGAGGAAAGAGTTTGTTCTTTATCCATTTTAAGCCAACTCCTATGTATGTGCTTGCTACCATTGTCACAACAAAATAAAAATATGTTGTTTGTACAGGATTATAAATCCAGTAAATATCATGGTTTGCTCTTTCTGAAATAGGTATGCCGTTTGCATACATAAATAATGCTGTAATAATGTACATAATAAGCAGATGGTTTGCCATTATATGATAGGTTGTTTCACCCATATGACGGACAAAAACGGAATCTTTAAAATACGGATATGTGATTTTAAGAACGAGAAGTGAGGCCCATATACCTGTAAGTGCTGTTATTATTGGTACAATTAACTGTTGGTCAAATCGAGCCCAAACAAGTACATAGCTTAATCCTATGCCATGTTCAGGATCATAATCTCTGTTGAACAGCCACATTAATGACTGTAAAGCTACGATGCCCCAGAACCATTTGAGTGTAAATATATTAATTTTGTCTTCAATGTATTGTCTGTAATAATATCCGAGGTATACGAAAAATACTGAAAACATTGTCCTTATAACAACAAGTGCAAACGGATCAACCGGAATGACTTTGGAAACGGGAATTGCTGAAACACCAAGCAGTGTAAAAATTCCCAGATGAAAATATTTGTTATTCTTTATTGCTCTTAATGTTCTGAAGATAAATAAAAATGCAATCATTGTTATAAAAAGTTGTGTTACAAACCACAAGGGACAAGATAAATCAAATTGGTGTCCGTTTAAAAAAGGCGTAATGAAAAAGTTTTTCAGACTTATAGGCATTCCCCAAAACTTGCCGGTGAGTTTGAATATAAGAACTGTTACTCCCAGATAAAATAAGTTGTATAAAAAATAAGGAAGCAGAAGTGTTTTAGCTCGTCTTTGAATGAAGGTGACCACATCATCCAGATATTTTTCTTTGAACAAATAACCGGAAATAAAGAAAAACAGTGCTAACTGAAAAGAATAAGGAGTAAACATACCCAATAATGAAAATTCAAGGTGTCCTGAGACAACAAGCAATATTGCGAGCGCCTTAAGTATGTTAACTTTATTTGAAAATTCTTCTGCCATATAGTCCTCTGTTTTCTTCTACGAATTCTGATATTTTGTTTAAACCTTGTGCAAGAATTTTTTTGTCTTTTCCGTAACCTGCTCTGAAACAATATTCAAGCTCAAAGCAAAAACCGGGAGTAAGAAACACCCCCTTTTCTTTTGCAAGTCTTTTGCAAAACTCTTCTGAGGTTATGTCTAAATCATAATATAAAAGAGCGGTTGTTCCTGCCTTCGGTTTGATATAGCTGAAGTGCTCCTGTGTCTTTACCCAGTTGTCCAATACTTCAAGATTTTCACGAAGTGTTTTTTGATTTTTTTTAATTATTTTTTCAGAATGTTTTAAAGCTAATGATGCTATGGCCTCATCAAGAATTGAACAGGAAATCATATTATATTCTCTGTGTTGAATGCAAGCATCAATAACTTTTTTATTTTTGGATGCAAGCCAGCCAAGCCTCAAACCTGCAAGTGAAAATGTTTTTGACATGCTGCAAACACTTATGCCTTTTTCATATAAATCAGCAATTGATTGAGTTGAAGTTTCTTTTTGATTCAACTCTCTGTATACTTCATCGCATAATATCCATATATCATTTTTTGTTGCAATTTCAATGATTTCTTTAATCAAATTTAAAGGCATTAACGCACCTGAAGGGTTATTCGGGTTATTTAAACAAATCATTTTTGTTTGTGGGGTAATTAAATTCTTAAGCTCATTTATGTCAGGTAAAAATTTGTTTTCAGGTTTTAGATGTAAAAACTTAACATCAGCTTTAAAAGACTTCGGGATTGAATAAAGCTGTTGATAAGTAGGTATCACAGAAATTACACTATCTTGTGGTTCAATAAGTGAATAAAAAACAAGATGGTTTGCCCCTGCTGCACCGATAGTCGGTAGAATATCGGATTGAGTAAGTGTTTTGTAAAAAGAACAGATTCCTCGTTTCAATTCCGGGTTTCCTGTTATATAACCATAGCCAAGTTTTTTGATGCTTAATTCTTCAAAAAATTTTTCTTTATTTGTTTTGGTAATTTTGAATAAATCATCTAAAGAGAGTGTATCAACAGTTGTATTTCCAAGGTCAAATTTTGAGTATTTTTCATACTCGTTCATCCAATCTTCTACTTTGAATTTGTCAATCTTCATAAGTTAATTATGTAACAAAAAAGGACTTAATACGCAATTTTTCGCAATTTATTTTTATGTTCTGTTTTAATATATACAGGCAGGTTTGATTAATGGCAGTGAATTTTACAAATAGTCCATATAAAGATTTGTATAAAATGGCGGGTACTTCTCATATGAAGACACCCAGCTCCGGTATACCCTCACCAGATAGCACTTCTATAATTGCATCTGTAAAAGTTGGGGATATTGATAGCGAAAATACAAAAGACGGACCCAGTAAGAAAAAAATATTTGGAATAATCGGTGTTTCTGTCGGTTCTGTTGCTTTGTTGTCTCTTATTGGTTTATTTACCTTGTCTAAAGGCTTTTCAGCAGGTTTTGCAAAAAAGATTTCAGAAATGTCTGACAGATTTAAGAATTCAATTTATGAATTGACTTCCGAATCAAAAAAACTTACTCCTTCTCAAAAACTGAAGTTGCAGGTTACTAAATTTATGCAGCCCGTTGCTGATACTTTGCAGGCAAGTTCTAATATTTCAGCAGTAAAAGACAGCTATGTTCATCACTGGTTGAAAAAATTAAAACTCGAACCGGTGGTTGATAAAATTAATAAATCTTTCAAAAATATAGTTTTGAAAACAAAGAACAATTCATACAACGAAGCTGAAATAGCTATGGTTGATTTTTGTAACCAACTTAGAAAAACTAAAAATCCAGCCCTGATAAAAAAAGCTGATGAGATACAAAAGCTTTATGCAGAGAAGTTTTCTGTTTCTGCACATATAATGCGTTCTGAAACTGCCTGGGATAAAATGAAAAATCTTCATCAACAGGTTTATGATACTTTGTTTAAAGATAATGGTTTGTTTAAAAATTTGAAGAAATATCGTACATATATTACAACTGACAAAATAGATGTTGACAGAAAACTTATTCAGAAAGAACTGGAAGCCGCAAAATCACATATTTCCAACGGAATTGATGATGTTTATAATTCTTTAAAACAGGCTTTGTATGAAGTAAAGATTGATGTAAATCCCCAAAATAAAGAAGCAGTTAGTGTTATAAAACAACTTTCCGAAAACATTGAGAAATATAAAGCTCTTGATAAAACTTTAAGCGGTGGTGCAGAAAAGCTGGAAAGGGAAAAAATATTTGCTGAAATCAAAAGAAATCTCAAAATGCTTTCAGCTGTCAGTAGAAAAGATTTTCAGTCTTCTGAAAAATTTAAAGCAGCACATGACAAAATAAACAAAATGTATCAAACAATGTCTTTTGATTCTTCGAAGAAAGGCGTTGCTCAAGAGGCTTTGTCTTTGATGGATAAAAACACGCCTGAATATAAAGCAGCAAAAGCATATCTTGCTAAAATGAATGCGAAACTCAATACGGCAATTGATAATGAAATGATTTCTTATGAAAAGCTGGCGGAACTTCAGGTTGGCTCTGCTCCGACTGATATTCTCGGTATCTTGGGACCTTCTGCAATTGCTACTTTTATGGTAGTAAATTCAAAAGATAAAAATGAAAGAATTTCAAAAACACTTACACAGGGTATACCTATTCTTGGCAGTATTGGCGTTGCATATTATGGTACCACAAGAGGCTGGACAGGAGCTAAGAACCTTATCCTCGGTGCTTTAACAGGTTTGATTTTGAACCTTGTCGGAACAAAAACCGATGATGCTTACAAGAAATATGCTGAAAAACAGAGTCTGCTCAAAACAGCATTTGACTCATTTAATAAATTACAGGTGAAACTCACACCTGAAGTGAAGGTTTCTCATGTGGGTGAAAAAACTGCTTCGTAAGTCTTAAAAATAATATATATGTATTAGTGCTGTGGTACTTTAAAGATAGCGTGATTTGTTGTAATATAAATTATTATTGGAATAATAATGATATTAAATAACAGGTTTATAATATGCTAAAAGTTTTTAATTCTTACTCAGGCACATCTGAAGAATTTATCCCCATTAATGGAAATAAAGTCAATATGTATGTTTGCGGACCAACAGTCTATGATCATCCGCATCTTGGGCACGCCAGATGTTATATTACCTGGGATGTAGTATACAGATATTTAAAATTTCTGGGGTATGATGTGAAATATTGCCGAAATGTCACTGATGTTGATGACAAAATCCTCAATAAATCAGTAAAAGAAAATTGTACACCCGATGAAATAGCAAAAAAATATTATGATATTTTTTCAGATTCAATGAAAAAGCTGAACAATCTTAAACCTGACATCGAGCCTTTTGCCACAAAGACTCTCGGGGATATGATAAAAATGGTGAAAATCCTTATTGAAAAAGGTTATGCCTATGAAGCTGACGGTGATGTATATTTCAGGGTCAAAAAATTCCCGAAATACGGATATCTGAGCAAACAGCCCATAAATGATCTCGAAGCAGGTGCAAGAGTAGAAGCTTCTTCAATCAAAGAAGATCCTCTGGATTTTGCTTTATGGAAAAGAGATGAAAAATTTGGATATAAAAGCCCATGGGGTGTAGGACGTCCCGGCTGGCATATTGAATGTTCGGCTATGAGCAAAAGGCATCTTGCTGATGAGATTGATATTCACGCTGGCGGAGCTGATTTGATTTTTCCTCATCATGAAAATGAAATTGCCCAGTCAGAATGTGCAAACGGATGTCAGTTTGTGAAATACTGGCTGCATAACGGTTTTGTTACTATTAACAAAGAAAAAATGTCTAAATCTTTAGGTAATTTTATCACAATAAACGGTCTGCTTGAAAAATATGATGCTAATACAATAAGATTTTTTATTTTAACAAATCACTATCGTATGCCGGTTGAATTTAATGATGATGCATTGGAAGCAGCATCTGCCGGAGCAAAAAGATTGAAAAATGCAGCAAGTAATGTTCTTGTTTGGGTTGGAAAAGATGCTCTTGATAAAAATGTCGAGACTGAAGAAATAGAACAATTTAAGTCAGCAATGAACGATGACTTTAATACATCAAAAGCTCTTGCTGTTCTTTTTGAGCTTGCTTCAAAGGCAAACAAGGCAAAAGATGCTCAAGACAGAGAAGGTGCAATAAAATATGTTTCGGTTCTAATAAAACTTTCACATGTATTGGGCTTTGATTTTGAGAAAATCGAGCTTGATGAAGAACAGTTAAAAGAAAAGTTGTCCTCGGTTGTTGATGAATTTGATTTTATTGAGGATAAAAATGCCTCTGCCAAAGACATAATGGCAAAAATAATTGAGGTAAGAAATGAAGCCAGAGCTCAAAAGAACTGGGAAGTTGCTGATAATATCAGAAATACTCTGGATAAAATAAATGTTGTTCTTAAAGATACTAAAGACGGAACAGTATTCGAATTAAAATAGTTAACTTATAGAAAGTTGGCAGATATGCTAAAAGTAGGTCTCACAGGTAATATTGCATCAGGTAAATCAATCGTTCAAAGTTATATAGAAAAAAAGGGTATCCCTGTTATAGATGCGGATTGGATTTGTCACCGTTTAATGGACGATGATGAGGAAGTTATTGAAAAAATCAAAAATCTCTTTCCAAATGAAGATATTTTTCTTGAAGACGGACGTTTGGGAAGACATAAGATAGGTTTGATTGTTTTTGCTGATCCTGAAAAAATGGAAGCCCTTGAAGATATTCTTCATCCGCTTGTTGAAAAGAGGATAAATGAGTTTTTTGAGGAAAATGAAAACGAAGAGATTGTTGTAGCTTCAGTTCCTTTATTATTTGAAGAGAATATGCAGAATCTTTTTGACAGAACCGTTCTTGTTTGTGCTGACAAAAAAATTCGTCTTCAAAGACTTATGACAAGAAGAGGTTATCCGCTCGAACACGCTCTTGAACGTATCAATGCACAGGTGTCTCAAGAAGAAAAAAGAAATCTTGCTGATTTTATAATTGAAAACAATAACAATCTCATTGAATTAGAAACTCAGATTGAAAAAACGCTTGAAAGGCTCTGGTTATGACTTTTAAACTGCACAAGATTCCTGACAAATTTGTATTTCGAACAGTTTTTGCATTGATTATACTTTTGAATTTGAAATATATTTTTTTAATAGCTCAAATTCCATTTACACTGGCGTTTGTAGATTATAAACCGCAAAATGAATTTTATTCTGATGTAATGTCACTTCGAAATTCTGCGAAAGAAATAAAAAATTTTTATGATGAAGGAAAAACAGGTTTTGTTTCAGATATTGAACAATCAAGTGTTTTTGATATTCAAAAGTCAATAAAGTCTTTTTATATCTCACAATATGCAATAGTTCCTTCTATTTTGAAAAATGATAAAGAAGAAATGTATGTCATAGGTAAGTTTGAAAAACTTTCAAGAGCGCCTGAAGAATATCAGGTTTATAAAAAAATTAATGAAAAATTTTATATTTATAAAAGGATAAATCCGTAATGTTTGCATTTTTATATAAACTTTTAATGATAGTTCTGGCTTTTGTCGTTCCTTATTTGAGCGGATATTTTGCTGTGTCTTTATTAGAAAGAAATATGGAACTTCGTTTTCGTATACTTTTTGCGATTCCTATGGGATTTGGCATAAGCTCAATATTATATTTCTTATATCTTTGCTGCAATTTCAACCATTTTCCTTTGTTTGCAATTTTTGAAACTGCACTGGCAATTGTGCTTTGTATTCTTTATTATAATGAAGAAAAACCTGATTTGAGCAAACACAAGTTTGCAAGACTTTCGGGATGGTTTTATCTTTTAAATCTATACGCAGTTTTGATTTATCTTAAATATTTTATTATCAACCCTATGGGAAGCTGGGATGGTTTTAGAATATGGAATATAAAAGCTGAGTTTCTCTTTCTTGATAACCCTTTGTGGCGAAATGTTTTTGAGCTTCCTCATTTTATGTCTCACAATGATTATCCTATGTTTTTGCCGTCTGCAACAGCAAGAATATGGGGGTATTTGGGAGGACAGGATTTTAGCGCAAATATGACACTCGGGTTGATATTTACATTCGGTCTTGTTTATCTTTTGTATCAATCAATAAGATATTTTAAAAGCGAAAAAGTGGCAGTGGCTGTGACTTCTGTGTTTATGATTTCGGATATTTTTCTTGTTAACGGAGCTGCACAATGTGCTGATATACCGCTTGCTTACTTCTTTTTGTGTGCAATAGTTTCTTTGTTTATGTTTTTTAAAAAAGAAACAGTGTCATATTTGATTATGGGAATGATTCTTGCGGGTTTGAGTGTATGGGTAAAAAATGAAGGAATGATGTTTTTCCTCATTTATACTGCTGTAATGTTATGTTATTTTATTTTCTCAAAAAAATACAAGTATGCTTTGATTACCGGTGGCAGTGCAGTTCCTTTTATCCTTTTGACTGTTTTGTATAAAAAATTCACAGGTTCACCCAATGATTTGATTATGGGATTTTTCCTGTTTAAAACATGGCATTTTGCTTGTGATGTTCAAAGATATATAGCTATATTAAAAACTTTTATTACAATGCTGTTTACGAAGTTTTATATCTTTTTTATCCTGGCATTACTTTTGACAAAAGGTTTCAGGCTCAAGGACAAAAACAAAAATGCTTTTTGGCTTTCTCTGGTGATTTTCGTTCTGATGTCCATAGGCTATTTTTCAGTATATTTGTTTTCTCCGCACGACATACAATGGCTTGTAGATAATTCACTTGATAGAATTGTTCTTCAAATTCTCCCTGTATTTTTATTCCTGTTTTCTATAAATCTCAGAATAGGTAAACCGGATACAATGAATTAATTAGTACTATTTTTTGCAAATATGATAGAATTGGGTTAATAAAAGACAATAGACAAGGTTGACGATGATGAAAAATATAAAAAATAAATTGTTAGTGCCATTGGTTGCAGGATTTGTTCTTGCCGGAGGAATGATAGCTTTTGCTGACAAAGTTCAGGTTGTAGAGAAATCACCTTCTCAAAAGGAAGTTAATCTGGATTTGAAAGCACAAGCTCCTTCTACAACTCAAAAAACAGTTGCATCAGGCAATTATATTTGTGTTTCGCCTCTTGAGGTTGTTTCATCTGTTGATAAATATTTGAATAAAAATATTAAATTCAAAGCAACCTTTGACAAATTTTCTACTCTCGGACTTGACTACAAACCTGCATATCGCGATTCTCAAAAATATATATCATTTTTGATAAAAAGAGATGATGTGACTGATCACACGATTCCTCTTGCTGAAATGAAGATATTTATTAAACGTTCCGAAGCAGAAAAATTTATCGATTTAGATTCCGGAGATATTATTGAAGTTTATGGAAAAGTTTTTTCAAATGCTTTAACAGATACCTGGGTTGATGTAGACAAACTGGTTGTTGTTGAAAAGAAAAATAAAGATAAATCTAAAAAAGCATAGTTTGAAGATTAGTTAATTTGAAAAACAGGAACAAGTGCCTGTATAATGTTAACAATAAGAAAAGTTGCGGAGTTACCATAATGACAGATAAAAAAGAAGCTATTGAAAAAAGCGAAAAAAACAAAAATTACTTGACCATACACGGGCATTTTTATCAGCCGCCAAGAGAAAATCCGTGGCTTGAGGCTATTGAGCTTCAAGATAGTGCACTTCCTTTTCATGATTGGAATGAAAGAATAAATCTGGAATGTTATAACCCAAACTCTGCTTCAAGAATTGTTGATGACAAGAATAAAGTTCTTGATATTGTTAATAACTATTCATTGATGAGTTACAACTTTGGTCCTACGTTGCTTTCATGGATGGAAATTCATGCACCTAAAACATATGAAAGAGTAGTCAAAGCTGATATCGCCAGCCGTGTTAAATTTTCGGGACACGGAAACGCAATTGCTCAGGTTTACAACCATATTATTATGCCTTTGGCAAACAGGCATGATAAAGAAACACAGGTAAAATGGGGTATAAGAGATTTTGAATACAGATTTGGTAGAATGCCTGAGGGCATGTGGCTTGCTGAAACTGCTGTTGACGATGAAACTTTGGAGGTACTTGCTGACAACGGAATTAAATTCACAATACTCTCCCCTTTTCAAGCCTTAAAGTTCAGAAAGTTGGGTGATAAGTCTAAAGAATCATGGAAGGATGCAGGCTGGGGAAATATTGACCCTGCAAAACCATACAGATATTTTATTAAAAATAATCCTGAAAAATATGTTGATTTATTCTTCTATGACGGTGCTATATCTAAGTCTGTTGCTTTTGACAATATTCTTCAAGACGGAAATAAGTTTGTTAACCGTCTGAAAGAAGGTATTTCCGCAGACAGAGATTATCCTCAATTGATAAATATAGGCACAGACGGTGAAAGCTATGGACACCATACAAAATTTGGTGATATGGCTTTGGCTTATGTGTTAAGAGTAAAAGCTGAAGAAGCCGGCTTTACGATTACAAATTATGCTGAATATCTTGACAAGTTCGGCGTTCATGATGAAGTTGATATCAAACAAGCTTCTTCATGGAGCTGTTTCCACGGGGTAGGGCGTTGGAAAGAGGATTGCGGCTGTTCAACAGGAGGACAACCCAGTTGGAATCAGCGCTGGAGAAAACCTCTTCGTGATGCTCTTGATTATTTAAGAGACAATCTGGCTCAGCTTTATGAAAAACAGGGCAAGAAATTCTTTACAAAAGATCCGTGGGAAGTCAGAAATGAATATATCAATGTTATTTTAGATCGCAGTGAATTGTCTATTAAAAATTTCTTTAAAAATAATCTTAAGCCTGAGTGCAACGATGAAGACAAAGTTGCTGCAATGAAGCTTTTGGAAATTCAAAGACAGGCAATGCTTATGTATACAAGTTGCGGCTGGTTCTTTGCTGAAATTTCGGGTATTGAAACAACTCAGATTATGAAGTATGCAGCAAGAGCAATGCAGCTTGCTGCAAGCTTTACGGATAAAGATTATGAAACTGAATTTTTGAATATTCTTTCAACCGCACAGAGCAATATAAAAGAATTCGGTACAGGTGCTGACATATACAGAAAATTTGTTAAACCTTCCGTTGTTTCTATAAAACAGATTGTTAGTCTCTGGGCGATTCTTTCGTTATATGAAGAAAGTGAAGATGAAACATCCTTATATTGTTACGATATCAAACGTCTGAGCTACAAAACAGTTTCCAAAGGCAAAAACAGCCTGTATCTTGGCAGAGTTGAAATAAAGTCAAGAATCACTCTCGAAAAATATGATATGATTTTTGCACTTTTGAAATATTCAGGCGGAGACTTCCATTGCGCTATTAAGGAATATTCAACAGCGGATGAATTTGCTGAAATTCAAAAAAATCTTACACAAACATTTGTTAATTATCCGTTGACTGAAATCATCAGAAGTCTGGATGAAAACTTTGGAAAAGAATACTATACGCTAAAAGATATCTTTATCGAAGAAAGAAGAAAAATTCTGAACATAATGATTCAGGGCAAGACAAGCAAATTCAGCGGCTTGTACAAAGATATTTATGAAGATGGAAAAGCTTCGATTTTTCACTTTAAAAATCTGGGACTCAATCCTCCGGATGAATTCAAAATTGCCGCTAGATATGTTCTGGGAATTGAATTCAATAAACTTTTACAAAGCTGTGAAAAATGTATAAATGAGCATGATCTTCAAGAAGCTATTGATATAAATAATGAGGCAAAAGCTCTGGATATCAAACTTGATAAAAAACTTGCAAATGTTATATTCTCTGAAAAAATCACAGATGCAATGTATGCATTGGCTAAAAATCCTGAAGTTCATACTATCAATGCGGTTTTGAGCCTATTCAATTATGTTGATATGCTTGAATTAAGGGTGGATACATCTGAAGCTCAGAATACTTATTTCAATAAACTTCATGAACTTCTTGAAGATGTTGTGTCAAATATTGATGAGCTTAGAGATGAATATGACAGAAAATTTGTACTCTTGCTTTTGGAGCTCGGCTCTAAGCTGAATATCAATACAGATTTCTATAAATCAACTTTTGACAAAGCTATGTCTCCTCTTAACAAGAAGAACTAATTTACTTGTTTTTTGTGTGTCTGGTGATACAATTATAAAAGGTAAATAGAATAATCGAGCGTAAGATTAATGGGCAGGATTGTAATAGACAGAGACGTGTGCAAAGGTTGTTACATTTGCATAAACGCTTGTCCCAAGGGTTTGCTAAAAAAAAGCAATGAAAGAAACGAACACGGTGATTATCCCGTAGAATTTACGGACAGTACAAACAGCTGTATCGGATGTGCAATGTGTGCACAAAGCTGTCCTGACGTAGCAATCAAAGAGGTTTACAGATAAAGTGTCTAAAGTATTAGTTAAAGGAAATGAAGCCATTGCACAGGCGGCAATAAATGCGGGTTGTCAGTGTTACTTCGGTTATCCTATTACGCCTCAGAGTGAAATTGGGGAATATATGGGGGCTCATCTGCCGAAGTTAGGCAGAGTATTTGTTACGGCAGAAAGCGAACTAGCTTCTATAAATATGGTTATAGGAGCAGGTACTACGGGAACAAAGGCAATGACATCTTCTTCGTCATGCGGTATTGCACTAATGCAGGAATCAATTTCTGCAATGTGCTGTGCGGAAGTTCCAGGTGTTATAGTCAGCGTAATGAGAGGCGGTCCGGGACTGGGAAATATTGCTCCGGCTCAGGCTGATTATTTTCAAGCGCTGAAAGGCGGAGGTAACGGAGATTATAAAACTCTTGTTCTTTCTCCTTCAACTGTTCAAGAAGCAATAGATTTAACATACAGAGCTTTTCACCTTTCATTAAAATATAGAAATCCTGTGATGCTTTTAGCTGATGGTATTTTGGGACAGATGATGGAGCCTGCGGAGTTTGGTGAATATCCTTATGAAGATCCAGATGTCAGCGAGTGGGCGTTGAACGGTGCTGACAACAGAGCTCCGAGAAATATTGTATCTCTTCATATGCCTGAAGGTGCAATGGAAGAGCTGACAAACAAGCTTTTTGATAAATATAAAGCTATGGAAGAAAATGAAACAACTTACGAAGACTATATGCTCAAAGATGCCAAACTTGTTCTTACGGCATTTGGAACTGTTGGAAGGGTTGCCAAAACAGCAGTCAAAAAAGCCAGAGAAGCAGGTATGAAAGTCGGTTTGTTCAGACCTGTAACTTTGTTTCCGTTTCCTGACAAAGATTTGTATAAAGTGGCAAAAAATGCTGATATGATTTTGGATTTGGAATTAAACAAAGGTCAAATGCTACTGGATGTGCGTTCTGCTGTTTTTGGAGCTTGTCCGGTTGAATTTTATGGAAGAACGGCAGGCGGACTTCTTACACCGGACAGCATTTACGAAAAAATCTGCGATTTATACAAAACAATAGATGATAAAGTGGAAGCAGGGGTTAAATAATATGGAAACACTTGTATACAAAAGACCCGAAAGCTTATTAAAAGACGGACATTTCACATTTTGCCCCGGTTGCGGTCATGGTGTTGTTTTGAGAATGATAGCCGAGCTTATAGATGAATTTAACCTGCAAAAAGATACGATTGCTATATCTTCTGTCGGTTGTTCTATCTTTTTGGAAAAGTTTTTTAATTTAGATGTTGCCGGAGCTTCGCATGGTCGTTCGCCTTGTGTTGCTACGGGTATAAAAAGATGTAAACCTGACAAATTTGTATTCACCTACCAGGGTGACGGTGATGCTGCTACGATTGGTTTCAATGAGACTATTCATACTGCTTGCAGAGGTGAACATATCACAACGGTTATGATAAATAATACTAACTTCGGTATGACGGGCGGACAAGCGAGTGCTACTACACTTGTGGGGCAGGTTACAACTACAACTCCTGCCGGAAGAAAGCCGGAACAAACTGGTTATCCTCTTCATGCCGCTGAAATAGTTTCAAAATGCGACGGAACGGCATATTGTGCCAGAGTGGCAATAACTACGCCAAAAGAAATCAGAAAAGCTAAATCTGCTTTAAAAAAAGCATTTGAAACACAACTAAACGGAACAGGTTA
Source organism: Clostridium sp. (assembly GCA_018362895.1). Classification (GTDB taxonomy): domain Bacteria; phylum Cyanobacteriota; class Vampirovibrionia; order Gastranaerophilales; family Gastranaerophilaceae; genus Limenecus. Next base: position 125,029 of record JAHALR010000003.1, read on the forward strand.
CAGTTTTGTGGAAGTATTGGCTGCGTGTCCGACAAACTGGCATATGACACCGGTTGACTCGCTCGCACATATTGAAAATGTCATAGAGAAAGTTCATCCTCTGGGTGTTTTCAAAGACATTACAGGAGAAAATTAGTTATGGATATGAGTATAATTGTTGCGGGATTTGGCGGACAGGGCGCTTTGCTGGCAGGTATAATACTTTGCCATGCTGCTGTTATTGAAGGTAAAAAAACAACTTGGATTCCTTCTTATGGTGCTGAAATGAGAGGCGGTGCTGTCAACTGTGCGGTCAATATTTCTGATGATGAAATAGGTTCACCTGTTATAGACAAGGCTGATTTTGTTATTGCGATGAATGATATTTCGCAAATTAAATTTGAAAACAAGGTCAGAGAAGGCGGGTGTATGATTATAAATTCTTCATTATCAAATATTGCACCTAAGAGAAAAGACATAAGCTATATCCCAATACCTTTAAACGAACTTGCACAAAAACTTACGCAGCCTGCATTTGTTAATGTTATGGCTCTGGGGGCTTTTATTGAAAAGACAAAAGTTTTGAAGCTGGAATCTGTTATTTCTGCTATGACAGAAATGTCAAAAACACTTTCCGAAAAAAAGAGAAGACTGCTTCCTAACAACATAGAGTCTTTAAAATTCGGTGTAAATTTGATTAAAAATCCGCTTCCGGTATAAGAGTTAAGGTAATTCAAAGAGGAAACAGATGATTAAACAGGCAGTTGATTATATTCAGAAAAAAATTAAAAATTTTTCTCCTGAGCTTGGAATTATTTTAGGTTCAGGTCTTGGGGATTTTGCTGATAACATTGAAGGTATAAGAATAAAATATTCAGAAATTCCGGGATTTGAAACTTCGACAGTTGCAGGTCACAAAGGGCAGCTTGTTTTTGCTGAAGTTGAAGGTAAAAAAGCTGTTATAATGCAGGGTCGTTTCCATTTTTATGAAGGATACCATATTAGCAAGATAGTTTTTCCGATAAAAGTAATGAAAAAATTGGGTGTAAAAACTTTAATTGTCACAAATGCAGCAGGCAGTGTGAATAAAGAATACAATGCCGGAGATTTAATGATTATTACTGACCACATTAACTTAATGGGTGTTAACCCGCTCATTGGGGAAAATGATTCGACTCTGGGTGACAGATTCCCTGATATGAGTGAAGTTTATAATGTTTCTTTGGCAAATATTGCACAAAAAAAAGCTGAAGAACTTGGAATTGTTATTAGAAAAGGTGTTTATGCTGCTATGAGCGGTCCAAGCTATGAAACTCCTGCTGAGATTAATATGCTGCGTATTTTAGGTGCTGATGCTGTCGGTATGTCGACTGTTCCTGAGACATTGGTTGCTAATTATTGCGGAATTGATGTTTTAGGTATAAGCTGCATAACCAATTCAGCAGCAGGTGTGCATCCTTCCAGACTTTCCCATGCCGAAGTTGTTGAAACTGCCGAAAAGGTAAAAGACTCTTTCAAAAAACTTTTGATTTCTGTGATTGAATCAATTTAGGCTTTGATGTTGTTAAGCTGACAAAAAGCCTTGAATGATGCGTAATTCTTTTGAATTTCAGATTCAATTGCAGGAACATCTAAACCTGCAATAAGTGCAAGGGCTTTTTTATATGTAGTTAATGCATTTTGAGCAAAATTTATTTTGTTTTCAGGTTTTTTTGAGACCATTTCCTCAAGGTATTTTGCATAAAGCTGATACAAAGAGACTTTTAACAGTTTCATATCGTATTGTTTTACTATCATAAGTGCTTTTTCTATATACATTTTTGAGGATTCGGTGTCTCCTTTTATGAGGAAAATTTCAGCAATGAGTTTTTTGTACAATACCATAAAATAATAGTTGCTTATTTTCGGATTTTTGGCGACATCAAGTGCTTTTTGTGCGATATCAAGAGCTTTGTCGCTTCCATCTGTTACAAGTGTTATTTTTGCTATGTAATACCAACAAAGCAATGCGCCGATTGCTATTTTTTCTTTGGCAAAGATTGTCACCTGTTCATTATAAATATCAAGTGCTTTTGAGAGATTTCCTTCTTCTTGAAGTATTTTACCTAAAAATACTTTTAAAAGGTTTTTTATGAGCACGTCGTTGTAATTGTTTGCAAAAGTTACTATTGAAAAAAGATCTTCTTTTATATTCTGCCATTCTTGTTTAAGAAGTTTATTTAGTATATTTGTAAAATTCCAGAGTGAAATTATCCGGGGTTCTACTGTTTCATGTGCAGTTTCTTGTGTGAAACTGATAAGAAGGTCTTCTGATTGTTTAATTGAACCTTGCATTGTATGAGCAAGAGCCTTAGCTATTTTTAATCTTTGAAGGTAGTTTTTGTTTTCTACGTTATTCTTTGCAACAATTTCATCTATGATGTTTAATATTGCAAAACTTTTATTGCTGCCCTGTGAAATTAGCGCCATTGCAACTGTCAAATTGCATTCAAGCCATGTTTCATATATTACATTTAAAGAAATATCATTGGTAGGAATTATATTTGAAAGTGCCTGTTCTACGACAGGTATTATTTCATTTGATGCAAGATTATAAATTTCTTCTGCATTTCCGATACTAAACATTGCATTAAGCTTTTTGTACTTTATCAGTGCACATTCAAGTTTATTTTCAGGTTTTTCAACGAATTTTAAAACTGTATCAACTGCTTCAATTACACCATGATAGTTTCCTGTAAGTGAGCAGCTTTTTGATAAATAGCCTGAAAGTTCAATGATTTTGGGTATATTTTGAACTTTTATTGCATTGTTTATTGCTGATGAAAGATAGGGTATTGCTTCTTGAGGTCTTGAGATATAAAGAAGTTTCCCCAGCCTTTCTTGAATATTGTTTATTATAACGTTGTTGTTTTCAGGGTTAATTTCTTGAACTATTTTTAAACATTGTTTTTGTGACAATGTCCACAGGTGTTCGTCTCCTAAATAAGCACACAGTTTTATGTTTTCTGTCCATATATTTAATGCAAGCAGTTTCTGGTTCAAGTTTTGGGCAATCAGAGCTTTTAGAGCGTTACTGGAAAGTGTAAAAGAATTTATTATATCAAAAATTTTTTCATTTAAAACTACAAAATCAGGGCTTTGTTTTGCTCTTTCATAAACGAATTTCCATAAGAGTGTGTTTTTAAATTCAAAAATATTATTGTTAAATTGTGCTAAATATGCGAAGGTTGTAAGCATTTGTATAACTTTTTGGAAGTCTTCGCTTTTCAGTTTCATTATGATTTCAAGCAACCTGACATTGAATTTGTTGCCCATGATTGCAGCAGTGCATAATGTTTTATATACCACAGGATATTTTTCTTGAAGGTAAGAAAGTCTTATGGTCAAAATCTCGTATATGTTGCTTGGAATATTCTGTTCAATTGATGTTGATTTGTATTTTAGTGTATTGTTTTCAGCATAAAATGCGTTATTTTCATTAAACAGTACCATAACTTGTTCAATATAAGCGCTGTTTCCGTTTGAATAGTCATAAATTTGATTAAAAATTGCTTCAGGAAGCAGGTTTGTTCCGTTAAGAAACATTTTTACAAAATTATCCGCATCTTTTTTTGAAAGTTTTGAAAGCCTTATATCTTCATACTGATTTTGTGCCAATTTTTCTGAATAGAAATAACCCTGCGTAATTCGGTTGTCTTTGTAAGAGATGATGAGTTTTATGTTTTCTGACAGATGATTCTGGTCAACAAAATATGACAGGAATGCATAAGAAGCACCGTCTATCATATCAAAGTCATCTATTACTATTATTAGTTTAGCTTTTTTAGATATTTCAAGAATTACTTTTTCTAAAAGTGCAAAAGTTGCATCTTTGTTTAATAAAATTTCTTCAAAACTTGATGTCAAACTAGGGTAAAGGAAATTAAAGAGGTTGAAAATTTCCTCTTGAGATAACAGAGGCAATGTTTCAGATAACATTCGTTTTGCATCTTTTAAAAATTCAGCAGACATGTTTGAAAAATTGGGCATGTTGAAAAAAGTCAAAATCATTTCCTGAAAAATGCCAAAGGGACTAATTTGTGAATTAGCACTGCATTCACCCCAAAGCCATGCAAAGTTTTGGTGTACAAGATCACTGAATAAATATTTCAGTACGGTAGATTTTCCATAACCTTCAGGTGCACTCAGTCCTATTATTCTTTTTTCTGGTTTTCGAACTGCCTGGGTCAAAAGTGCTTTGCATTTTATTTGATCATAAGATTTTATTTCTATGATTTGTTTTTCTTCTTCAATTGTTGGATTTTCTTTTGTTTCCTGTTCTTCAATGGTATTTTGTCCGGTAGTTGATATATCTTTTTCTTGTTCAGCTTCTGTTTCCGGTTGTTTTGCCGTTTGTAAATTTTCTGCTGCGTCGGCATTAATAATGGGTTCAGGCTCTATATTTTCTTTTTGAAGACTTTCTGTAATAGTGTCAGCACTGTCCGAAAGTTCAAAAAGGTCATTTTTTTCGGGTTCTATTTGTTCTGTATTTTGTATTTCTTCAGTTGTTTCAATTTCGTCTTGCTTTTCTTGCACAGCTTCTGGGTTTTCAAGGTCAAGTCTGTCTATATCTTCTCCTTCAGAAAAGTCTATCAGCTCATCATCGGAGAGTTCTTGAACAGAGAAGTCTTTATCATTTGAATTTTCTTCAAGTATAAGTTTATCTTCTTCCTGCTCTTTGAGGATATCTATTTGTGTTGTTTCAGAAGTAGTTTCTTGTTTTTCTTGTGTTTCATTAATTATTGCAATTTCTTCTTCAACATGCGGCTGTGTATTTGGCGTTTGAGAAACTTCTTTTTTTTCTTCAAAGCTGGCTGAGCATTTTCTGCATTCTTTTGCATTCGGCAGATTTGCACATTTACATTCGGGGCAATATTTTATGAGTTGTAAACCGCAGCCCTGACAATATTGTGTTGTAATCGGGTTCAAGGCTCCGCAAACAGGACAAACAGTTTGTACTTTCGTATTGCAGAAACTACATCTTAGCAAATTATCTGCTATTTCTTTTTTGCATCTGAAACAACGCATTATAAAATAACCGTTTAGCTAAACAACAGGAACATTATATTATAAATGATCCTTAAATTACATCAGACGTTAAGATTAGAAATGTGTTTTGACTATTTCAGAAATTTCAATTAGTCTTTTGCTGACTTCTGATTGTGAAATATTAATTTCAGCAGCTATTTCTTTCTGCTTCAATTCTTTTACATATCTGAGGTAAAAGATTTTTAAATATTCTTTTGAAGGGTTATTTTTTTGTGCAACAAGTACTATATCAACGACCTTTTGAAGAAGATCTCTTCTTACAATTTTTTCTTCAAATGAATCTCTTGGATCAGCTATTTCATAAACAAATCCATCTTGAGATATATTACTGGTGTCTGTAATTGGAGTGTTTTCAACAGGTGTTTTGGCAGGAATAGGACTAATCAGAATTTCTTTAGTGCTGACATAAGTGTCTTTTCTTCTTCTGACTCTTCCGTTTTCTTTCAGTACATTGAGTATAGCCGTATTGGCTACTTTGGCAATGTAATTTTCAATATCCTTTATTCCAACACTGTCAAATAGTGAATGTGATCTTTTGTAGGTTTCGGAACAAAAATCTTCCAATAAATCTTCGTTACCGAAATATTTATTATTAGATTTTATCAGCTTCTCTATAAGATCTCGTTGTTCTTGTATAGTATCCAATTCCCTCAATCCAATTTTAAATACCAAATAACTGATTATATCATATCATATAATTAGAAATTTATTACTATGGTTAAGAAATAATCCGATTTGAAATCTTTAAGTTTTGGAACACTAACGTATTTGAGGGTGTTTTTAATACTTCTTAATACAGTTTCATCGATTTTATCAGAACCGCTGGATTCCAGTACCTGCATGCCTTTCAAGGTATTGTCCGGTGCGATTTCAAATGAGACTTTTATGCTTGGATTAAATGTTATATCCGCTGAATTTGCAAGATCATTTTGTAAATTCATTTGAATATTTTTCCCTGCGGTTTGTAAATATTCTTTAACAGAAGCTTCTGATGCTAATTTTTCACTTACCTGCCATGAGATTTTTGTAATTGTAATTGCCGCAGGTTTGTCTGAGAAAGAATTTGCCATTGACTTGTTTATATCTTGTGATACGGCAGGTGTTTCTGAATCATCTGATTTGCCTTTATTTTCAAAATCGAACAAAGAGTCACTTTGATTTGCTGTATCAAGCATATCAGTATTTGTATCAGCTGTTTTGTTATGATTCATAAACCATGCTGCACCTGCACCTCCTGCAAGAAGCAAAAGAAGAGCGCTGCCTATTATAATCTTCTTTGCTGCGTTTGCTGTGGCTTCGGAGACTGGTTCTTTATTTATATCTATTATGTTGTTTTCTTCTCCTTCTTCAGCAGCATTTTCATCATTGTTATCGAAAAGTGTTTCGATGTTTTCGTCAGCATTTTCTTGTGGTGTGTCAGATTCATAATTTTCTTGAGTTTCTTGCTCTTCATCTCCAAAATCTATTGTGTCCTGATGAATATTATCTTCATAAGCTGTTTCTGTTTGTGAATTAGTGTAAGCTGGTGTAGCATTTGTTGTTTCTGTTTGATCATCATCGCTGTCAGATAATAATGCCAGCAAATCATCATCCAGAAGTCCTTGTATCTCTTCATCCACCTGTGGTTGAGTAGATTGTGGAGCTTCTTCTTGTTCTTGAGCATCTAAGTATTGATGTTGCTCCTGAAGTGAAGAGTCATAGTAGCTATTTTCTTCATGAATTTCTTCAACTCTTGTCATTTCTTCTACTTCTTCATCATCGTAGTTGAGCTCTATGGGCTCTTGTGTAAATGAAGCAATAGTTTCATTGTTTTCTTCAACTTTGATTCCTTCGACAGGAGTTTCAAAAGTTTCTTCATCCTCAGTTTGTAATGTTAGAGTTTCTTCTTCATTTTTTTGAGATTCGTCGTTTTCTTCATTTTCTTCAATTAAAGAAAAATCGTTATGTGCAGAAGGTTTTTCTTCAATATTTTGAGGCTCTTCCGTAATATTTTCAAGCTCATCCATATGAAGTTCTTCGATTTCACCCAGTGCATCCATCTCTTCTAAGCTATCAAGGGTTTCGAGGTCTTCGATTTCAAGACCTGATGCTTCTTTGGGCTCTTCAGGATGAATTTCTTCTATTTCTTCTGTTTTTTCTTCATTGTCTATATCAAGAATTTCTTCTTTAAGTTCGTTTTTTGTTTCTTCTATTGTTTCTGATTCTTCAGAAATTTCTAATGGTTTATCAATGGGTGTCTCTTCAATAAGCATTTCTTCATTATCTTCTTGAATTAACATTGGTTCTTCAGAATCATCAAGTTGCATAAGTTTTGTATGTTCTTCAAGAATTTGCTCTTCTTCAATTTCTGATTCATTTGCTTCTTTTATTTCTAGTTGTGCATTTTCTTCATCATTGTCAGCAACAATTTCTTCAACAGTCTCTTCTGCAGACTCATTTAACAATCCTGTTTCTTCATCTTTTATGGTTTCTATTAGAGTAATTTCTTGTTCTGTTTGTTCAGTGATTTCTGATTCATTTTCGTCTGCAATTGATTGTTCTGTTTCTGATATATATTCCATTTCTTTAATTTCATCAATGGCAGGAAGTTCTTCAATTTGTTCCTCAAGAGTAAGTTCTTCCTGTTCTTCTTGTAATTCAACAGTATTTAAATCAAAATTAGCATCTGCATTGGCTGAAAGTATAGTTTCAACCGATTCAACTGGTATTTCTTGAGTGATTTCAATAGATTCTTTTGTTTCAGGCGCTATTTCATCAATTGTTTCTTCTTCTATGAAAGCAATTTCTTCAGGTTCATTTTCTTGGATATTTTCTTGTTCAGAAATGATTGCTGAGTCAATCTCTTTTTTGTTGCCTGTCAAAACACTTAGAGTACTGTCATTAAGAAGGTCGGTATGGTTTTTCATTTGTGAAACTATTGTGTCAAATTCATTTAATTCACAAAAACTTTCTCTGCAAGCTGCACAGGCTACTACATGTTTTATAAAATATACTTTTTCACTTTCTGAAATTTCATCGTCAATAAAAGCAGCTGAGAGTTCTTTAATTTTTTCGTTTTCTTCTGAAGAGAAAGGCATCATTTTTAATTTTATTGAAGAAAGAAATATTCTTAATTCAGAAATAGGTTTTAAAATATCAGTTGAGAAGAGATAATATTCATTATTACTTTCAGGATATTCGAGACTGTTTGAGTCTGTAAAACCGAGTATTTCTGCTTCGTTAAGGGAGGTATCCAATTTTATAACAATATAAGCATCAGGTATTGCACAATATTTTTCATGTGTTTTTGGGATTGAGAATGTTTTATCATTAAAAGTTACTCTTACATCAAGTCTTGCATCTCCTGCATAAATATCTGCAAGTTCGAGATTTTGAGCAAATGAAGCCACTTTAAACAGGCTGAGTTTTGTTTTTATATCTATTCCGGAATTGCTCAAATATTCGGCTGTGCAAGATGCTCCTATTGCAAGAGCGTAGGCTCTTTTTCTTGCTTCTTTATTATTTATTTTTGATGCAATAATCTTTGCATTTTCTAGAATTTGTTTTTCTATATTAAATTTCTCACCCATTTTTCTACCTCTCAATTATTCCTTATATTAATCTAGATTACAGTTTTAAAAAAAATATTCCAAAATATGAAAATAGATGCTATAATGTTACAAAATGTTTCATGTTTTTAAACATGTTTTTATCATGTGGCAACAAATTTTCTTTATGTGTTTTGTGTTTATACAAGTCTAACTAAAAGGAGTGTTTTATATGTCAGCGAATTTCTCAACTATTACACCTATGAGTCAAAATACTATTTCTAAAGTGCCAACTTATAGCAATGCATCACAACAGCCTGCTGCCAGCACACCGATGGATGCACCCGGTCAATCTCAAAAGAAAAAAAGTCATGGTTTTAGAAATACAGTTCTTACAGTAATTGTTCTTGCTGCGGCAACGGCTTTGGCAAGAAAATTTATGCCGACAACATTTGATCCTAAAGCTGTTCTTAAAGCAGATGCTAACTATGTAGATAAAGGTATTCATTATGCTAAATTAGGAGTAGCTAAAGCCGGTGAATTTATTAATACATATGCAGGCAAGGCAATTGATTGGGTTAAAGGTCTTATTCCTAAAAGTAATAGTTAATTGAACTGACATAATATTTATTAAAAGAGTCATTTCATATTATGAAATGACTCTTTTTTATACCCAGTTTTCTAAATCAGGAGTCTTTTTTCTCCAATCTTTTGATACTTTAACGTTCAATTCCAGATACACTTTTTTCTCAAGCATTTTTTCAAGCTCAAGCCGAGCTTGTGTTCCTATTTTTTTTAGCATTTGACCTTTTTTGCCTATCATAATACCTTTTTGACTTTCATGTTCAACATGGATTTTAGCAAAAATTCTGTCAATATCTTCTTTCTCTTCATATTTTTCAATGATTACTGCTACACTGTGAGGGATTTCATCTTTTGTATTTAAAAGTATTTTTTCTCTTATAATTTCTTGAGCAATTGACCTCATTGTTTCATCAGTAAGATCATCTTCAGAATACACAGGTTCACCTTCCGGAAGTTTTCTTAAAATTGTAGAAATCAATGTATCTATGTTTCTTCCGGTTTGTGCTGATACTCTGGCTGTCGGAAGATTTGTATCAAATAGTGTTTTGTAAGTTAAAATATTTTGTTCTTTTTTTATTGGATCTTTTAGTTTGTCCACTTTATTTAAAACAATAATAACAGGTGTTTCTGTTTTTTTTAGCAGATTTTCTACAATCCATTTATCTCCTGTTCCGGCGGGTTCGGAAACATCAACCAGAAATAAAATTAAATCTGCATCAGGTATGGAGCATTTTGCTTCATCCACTAAAAATTCACCAAGTTTATCCAGCGGTTTGTGTATGCCCGGTGTGTCTATGAATATAATCTGCCCTTCGTTATTGGTGAAGATACCTTTTATTCTTTTTCTAGTTGTCTGGGCTTTATCTGTGGCTATAACAATTTTTTGACCGATAATTGTATTTAATAGTGTTGATTTACCTACATTCGGTCGTCCTACTATTGCAACAAAACCTGTTCTAAAGTCTTTCATATCATTTTCCTGTTTGTTATTTATTCTAAAAATACAACAAACAGATTTTGTTTTCTATTATATTTATTCATCATTTCGGGTAACAAGGTAATAAGCAAAAGCAGCCAAAATACCTCCGAATAAATCTGCAAAAATTGTAATAAGAGCTATTTTCCAAGTTGTTATATGAAGCAGACCCAGAGAGAATGCAACAGCGGGATTGAATGCACATGGAGCAAGTGTTCCAAAAGTTAAAATCCCGGCAGTTACGGTAAAACCAATAGCTATCCCGAAATATGAATTGTCTGAATTGGCTTTGTATGTTGCTGTCATTAAAACGACAAAAGCCAGAGCAAAGGTGAAGAGAAATTCTCCAATAATGAGCGGTAAAATATCAAAATCACTTCCCGGTATTATACTGATTGAACGGGTAAAAAACATGACAAGAAGCGAAGCCGCAGTAGCTCCCAGAATTTGAGCGATAAAATATGGAAGCAGTTCTTTAAACTCTAGTGCTCCTCTTATGGCTACGGAAGCAGAGACTGCTGGATTGTAATGCCCACCTGAAACTTTGCCACCAGCATAAACCATTATCATAAGTATTGCTCCTATTGCCAAAGGTGCAAAGGGGGTGCCTCCGTTTACTGCAATTACACATCCTACTGTCAAAACGAGAAAGAATGTGCCTATAAACTCCATCAAATATTTGTTCATTGCAATGTCCTCTTATTTTTTAACGTTATAAATTTAACATTAATATTTGAGAAGATTATTACCTTTTTGGCGGGCTGAAAGACTAAAATATATTTAACTGTTTGGTGAGTTTTTGTGCATAAGTATTGTCGTTTGCTGAGAATGCAAGCTTTTGTGCTTTTTCAAGTAAAGATTGTGCTTTGTTTTTATTTCCCAGTTTAAGCATGATTGATGAAGCCTTTTCATAATTTTTAGCCATTTTTAGAGGTGAATCAGCTTTTTCATAGAACTGGGCTGAAGCTTTATAATCTTGAAGTGCATTGACATTTTCATTCAGTATAGACATTGAATCACCGGATTTTGACCATACGGCTCCCATTGTTTTGTTATTTTTAGTTTCAAGTGCTATATTTTTGGCTGTACCATAGAATTCATGTGTTTTATAAACATCATATCTTTCCGCATACATATCACCTATATCGCATAACGCTTTGGATTGGGCATTCAGATTTTCAGCTTCTCCGGCAAAAGAAATTGCAGCAAAGTAGTGTTCCATTGCCGGTTCGAAATAAACAACATCATCATAAATTTGTGCCATTGAATAGTATGCTTTGGCTTTCAAATTATTATCATCTGTTATCTGATGTGCTTGATTATAATATTTAAGGGCTTCTTCCAGATTGTCATTTTCATCATAAATTTGTCCGAGTTCATAACAAACCATGCCTTCGGCTTTTTTGTCACCTGTTTGTTGTGCATATCTTAAAGAAGATTGGAAAGCAGAGAGAGCTTTTTGGGGTTCATTTATGGAAGCAAATTTTTTACCCTGAAGGAATGTTTTTCTTACATTTGGATCTTGAGGAATGTATACATTTTTTGACACAATTTTTTCTGTGTCTGTATTGTTTGCGGCAGTGACTTCCTGTGCAACAGCAGGCGTTTCTTCTTTTATTTTTTTTGTTTCGGATGTTTTATTACGCGTTGAAAGATCTTGGGAGATTGGTTGCATCTCACCGTTATTGTCCGGGAGTTTTACAAGAAAATCTTCATTGATTGTTGTAGGGTCAGATTTATAGTTGACTTGTTGCAAAAATAGCGCATCAATCCAGTTTTCGACTACTTTCGAATCTTTGTTGAGGGTTTTTGAAATGAAGTCGTCGAGCACATTTGAGGCATTTTTTAAATTAGACTGTATGATTTTTTTGTTCGGTTCATTTTTTAGCGATTGAGCTTCAGCAAGAGACAAATACTGGTTGACCTCTTGAATAATATTCGGAGGAGAACCTATTGCAATTGCAGTGTTTTTAAAGTCAGTAAGAATCTGTGCAATATTAACCTGGGATTTGGAATAATCTATGGTTGATTTTTTTCCGTTTGGAAACTCTTGTCTGGCGTATTTACTTTTACCATTAGGGTCAGTTGCATTTGATGAGTTTAGACTACGATTTTCTCTTTTAAGGTCAGACGAAGATTGGGATGACTCTTGTTCATCCTCTTTGTTATGTACCGCTTTTTTTGTTTGCGGAGGTACATATGGTTTTATTTGTACCGGATAAATACTGTTATACAAATTTTAACACCCTTTGAAAAATTTTTTGTCAATCTGCCCTATCTACGTTCTCGGCAAAGATTAGAATTTATTAAGCAATTACAAGACAATTCATACTTTTGATGGATAAATGAGACTGAAACTTTATTGTGAAAATCCTAATTTAGCCTGATTTCTAATATACTTTAATGATTTTTTTTCTAAAGTCATATGCCAATCGCTTATTTGTATGAGCAAGTTAAAAATTATTCATAATAATGTATGATTTTCTGCAACTAAAGTATGTGTAGAATAACACTATACTCCTTAAATAAAGACGACGATACGCATATCCCTAATCTAATAGCTATGAACCCCTTGTTTATAGCTTTTTTTTTGTAAAAAAAAAGTTTATAATTGATTAGAAAATAAAACTCAAGGGTATATTGTTTACATGACAAAAAAGAATGGATTTACATTGGCAGAAACGCTTATTACATTGATGATTATTGGTGTAATTGCTTCAATGACTATTCCGGGGCTTATGTATAATGCCAGAAATAGAGATAATGTCGGCAGACTTAAAAAGATGTCGGGTGTTTTGTCTACTGCTACCGGATTAATACAGGTGGAAGAAGGTCCTGTTGACGGTTGGGAATGGGCAAGCGAAAAGGATATAATTGCTTTATATAAGCCAAAATTCAAGGTCATGCAGGACTGTGGTACTGGTCCGGGTTGTTTTCCTGAAAATCCAAAAGCTCTTGATGGTTCAGATTTGCCTGATTATAACAGCGATGCGGGATATCACAAACTTATCCTTTCTGACGGAAGCATGCTGGCTTTGAAATCTTGTGCTGATGGCGGATGTCAGCCTGCTGATTACGGACTTGACCCTGCAAGTATTCTTTTGGGTGGGTTTATTGTTGATGTAAATGGTTTGAGAGAACCGAATGAGGGAGGAAAGGACATTTTCTACTTCGGTCTTGTAAAAGATAAAGGTGTACAAGCCGGAGGTTCCTATTCAACAACAGGATGTTCTCTTAAGAATCCGTCAGACGGATTGAATTGCGCAGCTCTTGTTATAAAAGAAGATAAGATAAGTTACTGGTAATTTATAAACTAAACTTTTTTAAATAAATTGAGAGAAAACCTTGTAGTATAAGAAAATTGCAAATAGTATCAAAATGATACCGCTTATTTTTGTTAATATTTCGGAAAATCTGGCAAATGATGACAAATTTTTTAATACAGATGTGAACAAGCCTGCAACCAAAATAATCATTCCCTGTCCCAGTGAGAACAAGAAAAGCATGGATGCTGCATAAGCAATATTTGTACTTAAAGAAGCTGCTGCCATGATTCCTGCTAGAATTGGAGTTGAACATGGTGTTGTTGCGAAGGCAAAGACCATACCCAGAATTAGAGGGTAGACCATTCCGTTATATTTATCACTTTGTGGAAATTTTTTAACAAGTACAGGGAAGTTTATATCAATAAGACCAATAAGGTTTAGACCAAAAATCAAAATTAAAGATGTGAGAATTAACACAAAATAAACTCTGTTACCGGCACCGAATACCTGTCCTGTCAGTGCTGCAATTACACCTATTACGGTTAAAGAGATTGCAAGTCCGAGAATAAAAAACATTATCTGTAAAAGAGATTTTGATGTTTTTTGTTCCGGTGATGCACCTATGTAGCTTACTACAACAGGAAGCATTCCTATACCGCATGGTGATAATGAGGAAACAATACCGCCCAAAAAGCATAACAAAAGTATCAGGATTGAAAAATCGCCCTTTACATGTGACTGAAAAAATGTAATGAAATTTTCCACAAATTTTTCCTCTCAAAAATTTATTTTGTCAGACCATCTAAGATGTTTTCCAGTTCCTTTTTAGAAAGTGTTCCTTCTGTTCTTTTGTATACTTTACCGTCTTTTTTTACAAACACCATGGTAGGAACGAGATTTATGTTATATTTTTGAATAAGAGCTTCTGTTGTTTTGTCGCTCGATTGGCCGTTAATATTTTGATATGTGACTTTGTCAGCATATTTGGGCATTACTTCTTTTATTACTGCTTCAAGTTTTTTGCAGTCAAGACACATAGGCGAGTAGAATTTTATTACAACAGGTTTGTTATATGATGCTTGTGCTTCAAAACCGGTTGTATTTGAATGTGTTTTATCCAGAATATAATAGCTGACCAAAGGTATAATTAAAATTGCGAGTGCAATAATCCAATTTTTCATAACATTCTCCTTGAATTTTCTTTAAATATAACATACATTGAATTTTCATGATTTATATTAGATACTCGGTTAGTGTGGTATATTAATTTATTGTTATATAAAAAAGAGCAGAATTATGTTTGATGTTGAACAATGGGTATGTGAATTACAAAACAAGATTTTAGCTGCATTTGGTAGCAAGCTTTTGTTTTTAGGGTATCAGGGAAGTTACAGACGTAAAGAGGCAACAGAAAACAGTGATATTGATATAGTTGCTATATTTGAGTCTTTAGGTGTAAGTGAATTAAAAAAATATAGACAGATTATAGAATCTATGCCATATAAAGAAAAAGCATGTGGTTTTATTTCTTCTAAAAAAGAGATAAAAAACTGGTCAAAAAATGAGTTGTTTCAATTATATTATGATACTAAACCTGTTTATGGCAGTTTAGAAAATTTTATTCCTAAAATTACGGATGAAGATGCGATATTGGCTGTACAAGCGGGTGCACAGAATATTTATCATCTTTCATGTCACAGTTATTTATATTCTTCTGACAAAAAAGATTCATTAAATGGGTTATTCAAGTGTATATTTTTTGTTTTACAGGCAAAGTATTTTTGTGAAAATAAAAAATATATTTTTGCTAAATCAGATTTATTGAAATATTTATCAGCAAGAGAAAAGAAAATTCTTGAAATTTCAATCAACAGGCATAAAATTAAAGATTATAATGAAGAAGAAGTTGATGAAGCCTATAAGTTATTGATAGATTTTTGTTCTGATAATATTAAATTTAATAATTATTTGTAAAAATACATTTTTTTTGATAATATAAATTTACGCTTTTGGAGAAGTGGCCGAGTAGGCTGAAGGCGGCACCCTGCTAAGGTGTTATGTGGAGTAATCTGCATCGTGGGTTCGAATCCCACCTTCTCCGATTTTTTTATTTTGTGCAATTTTTAAGAAAATATCAAAACTTTGAAGACAGCAATATATTCCCTTACTTTATAGGTGTTTTTATAAAATTAGTATGCAGTAAATATCATATTAAAATTCAATGAATAGTTTATTTAGATGTTTTCATTCTTTTGTATAGCATGATATTTTTAAATTTGTATTACAAATGAAGGAATATTTTTTATGGAGTTGAATTTTGGTAATAACTTAATTAGTACAATTGGTGTTTTGTTATTATTTGGTATATATTTCTTATACGCAGGTGTGATTCAGAAGAAGAATAAAGTGCAAGAAGCTTTTGCTTCAATTGATGTTCAACTGAAGAAAAGATATGATCTTATTCCAAATATATTAGCAATAGCACAAAAATTTATGGAACATGAACGTTCTTTGATTGAAGATATTACAAAACTTAGAACACAGGCAATAAATCTTGGAAACAATTACTCTAACATTGATAAGAAAATAGATTTGGATGCTCAAATCAGAGATAAAATGAAACAAATGATGATAGCTGTGGAAAACTATCCTCAATTGAAATCTGATCAGACTATGGTAATTGCGATGCAGACGTATAATGAGGTTGAAGAACATATTGCTGCTGCAAGACGATTTTTTAATGCAGCTGCATTGGATTTGAAAAATGCTGTTGAAATTTTTCCGTCATCTGTAATAGCAAAAATGCTCAATATAAAATCAACAGAGTTTTTTACAATAGAAGAAAAAGAGAGACAGTCTGTTAATGCAGCGGAATTTTTTAATAAAAATTAAGGTGATAATATCATGAATGGTAAAGAAGTAGATGCAAAATTTGATGAAATTTATAAATCAAAAATAGCACCCAAATTAAGCAATCTGGAAAATTACAGAATACAGGAAAAGAAAAAATATGATTTTTTAATTATGATATTGTTTGCTTCTGTTATTTGCTTATTATTGCTTATATTTTTAGGTTATAAAGGCATACTTCCATCAAATGTATCGGTTATAGGATTGGTTTTACTTTTTATTTTGCCTATTATTATAATCTTTTTATCAAAAAAAATAAAAGAGGATTTTAGAAAAAAGCTAAAATTGACCTTGCTCCCTTATTTATTCTCTGTTTTCGGCAATTTTTCTATTTTAGATAAAGAAGCTTTGTCTTTGAAAGAAATTAAGGCTTTGGGTTTATATCCAAGAGCTACAAGAAAAAAAGATGATGATATCATTTCCGGAATTTATAAAAATATGCCCGTAACTTTAATTGAAACACAACTTTATCATCAAGAAAACAATAAAAATAAGGATTCTAACAATATTAAAAATGTTAAAGATTTTAGTGGATTGATTCTTAAAATTAAATTAAATAAAACTTTTAAAGGCATTCTTGTTGCAGAACAAAAAATGAGAATAGACAATTTTATTAATATGATAAAGGCATTTTCAAAAAAAGAACCTGAATTGTGTCCTCCACATGTTATACAATTTCTTGATAATCCTTTATTCAAAACAATAAGTCAGGCGCAAAATTTTATGTATGAAAATAAATTATATTTACAAAATGGTAAGCTAAATCTTGATGTGTTTGATTTGCACACTAAAAATAGAGTCACAAGACGATTAGAAAAAATATTTCTTGAAGATAGAGAGTTTAATGAAAACTATAATATATATTCAGATGATCAGGTAGAAGCCAGATATATTTTGACACCTACATTTATGGAAAAAATCAAAAATATACAGATGATAATGCTTATGCTTTCATTGGATTTTGTTTGCAAAGATGAATATTTATATTTCTTTTTAGGGAATTGCATTGTATTTTCTATGCCTGATTCAACACAACAAGATTCTCCATCTGGTAATGACGGATTTTTTGAGATGGGGAATATAAACAATTCCTTATTAAATAAAGAGTTGTATAGAAAAACATTTAAAGAACTGGTTGCGATATTTTCTTTAATAAATTATTTTAAACTTGATCAAAAAATCGGCTTATAAATGTAAATAAATTTTATTATTTGTCTTAATAAAGTCAATTTTAATTTTCAGCTTTCTTAATTTATTTAAGGAACTTATTGATTATGCGTATAAACTCTTTTACACCTCAGACTAATTTTTATCTTCAAACAAATTCCGAAAAGAATAATATTGCTTTTTGTGGTGTTCCAACGCAATTTTCAAAGGAACTTAAAAATTATGTTTCAGGTCTGAATACTGAAAAAACGGTTGAAAACAATTTGATTAAGATGTTTAAAGAGATGATTCCAAAAATTGTTAAACCTGAAAATTTTCAAGGAGCAGGTGAATATGGAGCTGTGTACAAGATTGATGATGAATTTGTAATCAAAAAATTGCATGAACAAAAAGATGATATTTCTGGTTTTGAGTTGAATGAGAACCCTCTTCTCAAAAAATTCAAGACTTTTTATGGCGAATATGTGGCAAAGGTCAATGGGGTAAAAATACTTAAAAATGCTGCAACTTCCGGTGATACGGTTAATGCCGGGGTAAAAGACGGGCTTGAACATATGTGGGAAAAGATGAATTATTACAGAGATATATATTTGAAAAGGTTTACAGCATTACCACAGGAAGCTTTTGATGATGTGGCTTCTGACTTCAAGACAGTTTATTCTATGAACAGAAGTTTTGATACAATAAATCCAAATAATTTTATAGCTGACGGAAAAAGAATAAAAATTCTTGATGATTTGGTTACTCCAAATGACAAATTTTTTAATTCTCTAGCAGGTATGGTTAAAGTTTTCATAACCTCGTTAGACCGCAATACAAGAGCAGATTTTGATGTTCTTGCTGTTGGTTCTAGGAGAAATCTTCTAAGAAAAATAATCCTTGCCGGTGAAAAAAATGAACTTAATTTTGGCTCAACAATGGCAGAAAAAGAAGAGCTGAATCATGCTCTTGCTTTGTGTGATATTCAAACACCCTGGAGGGATGTTCAGGCAGATTTGTGTAATTTGAGAAGAAGATATCCTAATATGGGAGAACGTCTGAAAAAAGTTGATGAATATATTAGTGAGCTGGAAGATTATTCTTATAACCCGTTTATGGATTAAAAAAGTTTATGAATGACTCTTTTGAGTCATTCGATTATAGAGTTAAAATGATATTATTTTATTTGTAAAATAAGCTTTTTAAGGTTATTTTGTTATTATATTTTTAAATTTAATATTCAGAGAGAATATATGTTAAAATTTGCAAAATACTTTTTTATTGTTTTTATCATAACAGCTGTTCTGCCACTTGTTTTGATGTTTGCATGGAATAATTCGCAGCTAGAAAAAATGCATAAAACAATGTCCATGAATGGTTTGAATACCGGGAAATTAAAAATTGAACATACTATAAAAAATAATTTGAAAGTTCAAGAAGGTGACATATTAAAAAGACTTTATTTTGAAAATGGCACTGATTATAATTTTCAGAAAATAAAAAAAATTCTCTCTGATTATAATGTTGAAGTTGTGAATGAATCGATAAAAAATCCTGTTTCTTTTTATGAAAAAAGGAATTTTGATCTTTATTCTTCAACTATGTTGCCTTATAAGAATTCAAAAAAAGCTTTGAAAATATCAAAAAAAGTGGATATTAATACACTTCGTCCGACAGGTCCTTATAACATAGAATTTGGTTTTGAAAAAAATAACGGTCAATATGAATTCAAAAATACTGTTGTTGATCCTATGTCTTTGATTGCTCCGGATAATAAACATCGTTTGATTTCAAAGATTATAAAATTTTCTGATAATGCTAATTTAACGAAAACCATAGAAATTAAAGGCTATAACAATCAAGGTATAGCACATATTTCACTTTCGCTAGCGGTAAGACCATTTGGGGCGAAAATTGACAGTATTTATATAAGTTTATTTATACTTTGTATAGGTATAGTGTCAAGCTTTGTTATTGGCTTGTTAATAAAACAGATTTTTGTCATTCCTATCATGGCATTGTCAAAAGCTGCCGGAGAAATTAAACGTGGCAATTTTTCATACAAATTAGATGTAGCTAATAAAAATGAGTTGATTGGAAACATATACAGAAGCTTTAACGACATGGCTGAAAACCTTGAGGCAAAAGAGAAACTCAGACAAAGTTTTATCTCAAATCTTACTCATGATTTGAGAACTCCTCTTGTTTCTCAGGCACAATCTTTAAATCTCATATCTGAAAAGTTCAAAGAAATTGGGCTTGAAAATGAATATGAACTGGCAGAAAGTCTTGCCAAAAATAATGAACATCTTTTGAAGATGGTTAATTTAATTCTTGAATCATACTGTTTTGATCCTGAAAAATTAAAATTGAATATTGAAAAAGTTGACTTGTATAAAATAGTTGAAGATTGCAAGGAAAAACTAAAGCCGTTAATAAATGAAAAAAAACTGGTTTTTATAAATGATATTTATGAAGGTGGAGCATTAATAGATGCTGACTTATTTCAGCTAAGCAGAGTTTTTATGAACCTGCTTTCAAATGCTATTGAAAATACATCTGAAAATAAGTTCATAAAGGTTAGTGCTAAATTTTATGAAAATAATGTGTGTATAATGATTGAGGATAACGGAAACGGTATTGCTCCGGAAGATTTAAAATTTATTTTTGAAAGGTATTATTCGGGAAAAAGTCTTGAAAGAAAACTGGGCTCAGGTTTTGGACTGAGTGTGTGTGAAAAGTTGATTCAAATGCATAATGGAGAAATATCTGTTGAAAGTGAGATTAATAAGTATACTAGATTTACTATAAAACTGCCGATTTTGGCGAAAGAGGTATAGAATGAAGATTCTGCTTGTTGAAGATTATCAGCATACAAGAAAAACAATAGCTTATGGATTGAAATCAAGGCTTGAGGGTGTTGAAATTTTTGAATCTGACAATGGCCTTGCTGCTTTAAATTTTATCAAAGACGGCAATAAAGCTGATGTTGTACTTATGGATATTTCTATGCCGGTAATGAATGGTATAGATGCTTCTAAAAAAATAAAAGAAATAAATCCCGACATCAAGATAATAATGTTGACTTCTTTTAATGAAAAAGAGCATGTTTTTTCGTCTTTTAATTCTGGAGCGAATGCATATTGTTTGAAAAATATAAAACTTGATGAACTGGTTAATGTTATTAATTCAGTGATGAATGGTGCGTTGTGGATTGATCCTTCAATTGCCCAGTATATTCTCCAGATTTTTAAGTCGGAATCTATTGTAGATACAACTAAAGAAAATATTATTCAGGACTTTGATTTAACAGCAAGAGAAAAGGATATATTGAAACTTGTTGCGCTTGGCAAGTCTAATAAAGATATTGCCGAAGATCTGGTTCTTTCTATACATACTGTAAAAAATCATTTGAAAAATATTTTGCACAAAATGTCTGTCGAAGACAGAACACAGGCTGCTATCCTCGCGATAAAAGAAAATCTGGTTTAATTTCTACAAAATGGCTCTCGGGAGGCATAGATAATCCTTTCAAAAAAGCTATAATAAACATGTTGCTGAAATGAAAGGGTAGTATTTATGATCGATTCAATAGAATCGGCTGGTAATGAGTTGAGAACCAACATAAGTTCCCTGAATTCAAAAAAGGAGAAAGATATATACGCACAAAATCAATCTTTATTTGATACTTCATCCACCAGCTCATTATTAACTAGAGACGATTGGCAAGACCCTAACACAATAACTTTGGAACAGCTGACGTCACCTATTGATTTACGATTATAATATACTCTCTAAAAAAGGCTATTCTGCCCTGAGAATAGCCTTTTTACTTTTTATTATCTTATAAAATTTGTCCAGATTTTTTCTTCTGCATCAGGCTTGTTTATTCCTGAACTTTTTCCGGCTTCTAAACATTTAAGCAGCCATGCCATATTAAGTCCTAGATTCCGCATTGTTTGTAATCCTTCTTTATCCTGTCTGACTTCGTCGGGGGTATTTCCGTGAACCATGTTCCAGTAGTTTGATGGTACAACTGGCATGTTGTTAATTGTCATGTGTTTTGTAATTGCATCAAGAGATGCTGTTGTGCCGGCTCTTCTTGCTGAAACAATGGCTGCTGCCGGTTTGTATGCGAAATTTTTCTTACCTGCATAAAAAGCTCTGTCTAAAAATGAAAGTAACCTACCGCTCGGGTGTGCATAATACACAGGCGAACCAAAGATAAAACCATCAAATTCTTTTGCTTTTTCAATAAACAGATCAACGTCATCTTCCTCAAATACACATTTACCTTCATTTTTCTTACATGAACCACAGCCTATACAATCTCTTATAGGTCTGTTGCCTATTTGAAAAATTTCTGTTTCAATTCCTTCATTTTCAAGTGTTTTTGCTATTTCACACAGTGCTGTATAAGTGCAGCCCTGTCTGTTTGAACTTCCATTTAGTAACAATACCTTCATTATAATTCTCCTTTTTTTTAATTATAAAATTTTGCTATAATTACTGCAAGAAAAATTGAGGTAAAATTATGAACGAAAAAGAAAAAATGATAAATGGTTATTTGTATGATGCTCTTGATGAAACTCTGGACAGAGACAGAATAAACGCACAAGAGTTGTATTTCAGGCTAAATCAGATGCCTCCTTCTCGGGAAGGTGAAAGACAAAAGATAATTAAACAGCTGCTTGGAAAAACCGGTAAACAGTTTACCATACGTTCCACTTTTTATTGTGACTATGGATATAATATTGAAATCGGTGAGAACTTTTATGCAAATCATAATCTTGTGATTTTGGATTGTGCAAAAGTTACGTTTGGAGATAATGTTTTTATTGCACCGAATTGTGGATTTTATACAGCAGGACATCCCATTGATGCACAGGAAAGAGCATCGGGAATTGAGTTTGCTTATCCAATAAAGGTTGGAAACAACGTCTGGATAGGAGCTAATGTAAGTGTTCTGCCTAATGTTACAATTGGTGATAATACGGTAATTGGTGCGGGAAGCGTAGTGAACAAGGATATTCCTTCAAATGTTGTTGCTGCCGGAAATCCTTGTCGAGTAATAAGAAAGATAACACAAGCAGACAAAGGTAAGTTCAAAAAATTTGAGGGCTAATTTTTAAATTCTTCAATATATTTTTGAATATCAAATTTACTTTTTGCACCATTGTAAGTCATTGTACGTATTTTGCCAAATATGGGACGTTCGGCGAATGCTCTGTCATGCAGACCTGCTATTGACCATAAAATTGCGGTGTATCCATTAGCAGAAGGAGCATCAAATGCATATTTGTCATTTAGATATATGGCTATGTCGATTGCCTCTTGTGCTGATGTTGTCCAATTGAGAAGCATTTTTGCCCAGTACATTCTTAGATAGCCTTCTATTTTGCCTTCTTTTAAAAGCTGTTTTTGTGCAGCATTCCATAGCTCATCATAAGTTTGTCCATATTCTAATTTATCAATAGTATAAATACGCGTTCTAATATCATGTTTATGGCTGTTTAATGTCTCTTTTGCCCAGTCAGGAACACATTCTTGTGTTTTATAGTTTTTGCAGTGTAAACAAAAATTGTCTGAAAGCTCCTGTCTGACTATTAATTCTTCTAGAAATGCTTCTTTATTTTGTCTTTCTGTGTCAGCTTTTAAAACTTCGATAGCTGCTCTTTGAGCTGATAAAAATCCAAAATTGATATACTTTGAAAAGCCGGATGTACATTTTTTTACCGGATTATTTTTGTATTCAGCATACAAAGGTAATTTTCTTTCAATGAAATCTTTTATTAAGCTATAATAGTTTTTTGATTTTGAATTGTATTCTGTTAAAAATTCAGCAATGTTTAGATAAACCTTCCTTCTGAAAGATGCTGCATTATATTCTTGTTTGTCAGAAATATATCTTGCCGGTATTATGTTGTGGCCGTCAATTTCTATCAGGTTAAAATTACCTGTTTCTATTGCCTTTTTTCTTATGGGGTTAAAATCAATCAACACCATATATGGTTTTTTATTTTTTAAATAGCTGTTAATTTCTGTTGGGCTTTTGAAAATTACGAAGTCTAAGTTATTATTTATGCAGTCATTTTGAACCTTTTTAAATTCTTCATCAAAAAAATTTTGTTTTGCTTTTATTTCGAATGTTGGACAATTAAAAATTATATTTAATTTCTTGTTTTCTTTTTCTGCAATTGTTCTTCCATATTGAATTGCATAATTGTCATCAAGCCGAAATTCTCTGTCAATTACATAGTATATGTCACCATCGGATTTGTTTGATTTGTTTAAAATGTAAATTCGGTGTTCATTGATTGTAGTTTCTTCTTCAATGTTTTCTGAAATATAATCGAGCATTTGATATTTTTTGATTCTGTTCATATATGTTAAATGCAGCAAAAAGATTTGTTTATTATCGCTCATCTGTCTGATAGAAAATCAACCAATGTTTCATCAGTGATGAAAAGATATTATGTAAAAGCATAAGATATACAAGGAGAAAAAATGAGTTCACCTTCATCAAAACTTCCTAACTTGACTACAAAAACTGAAGAATTTATCTCGGCAGTTGAGAAAGAAGCCGATACTCCTTTATATGAATTGACTCCCGAAGAAGCAAGAGAGTTTTTAATTCATTTACAGGAAAAAACAGCAAGGGTTATAGATGCCGAAGTTTTTGACAGAAATATTTTTACTGAAAATGCAGGTAATATTGAAATTAGGGTTGTTAGACCGAAGAATAGCAAGGATAAGACTTTGCCTGTGATTTTGTATATTCATGGTGGCGGATGGATTATGGGTGGGCCTAGGACCCACGACCTTTTGGTTCGTCAGCTTGCGAACTGTACAGAGTCAGTTGTTATTTTTCCTGACTATGCTCTTTCTCCTGAAGCAAAATATCCTGTTGCATTGGAACAGATTTACGGAGTTTTGACTTATATTTATGAAAATCCATCTGAATTTAATATAGACGAAAACAGAATTGTTATTGCAGGGGACAGTGCAGGCGGCAATATGGCAACAGTTACCGCAATGAAAGCAAAAAAACAAAATGGACCTAAAATCCTTTTTCAAGCTCTTTTTTATCCTGTAACCAATGCGGATATGGATACGACATCTTATGAGGATTTTGCTGATGGCCCATGGCTGACAAGGAAAGCAATGGAATGGTTCTGGGATGCTTATGCTCCTGATAAAAAAGACCGAGATTGTTCTTATGTTTCTCCTTTAAAGGCATCTGAAGAAGAACTAAAAGATATGCCACCGACTTTGATTATCACAGATGAGAATGATGTACTTAGAGATGAGGGAGAAGCTTATGCCAGAAAACTCGATTTTTGCGGTGTTGATGTTTTGAGTGTCCGCTTAAATGGCACCCATCATGATTTTATGATGTTGAATGCACTATCAGAAACTACTCCCGCTAAAGGCGCGATGATGATGGCATGTGATGTGATAAAGCGTGTACTTTACAAGTAAACTGTGCTGTAAATGTTACAGATTGGCTGTTTCAG
Source organism: Clostridium sp. (assembly GCA_018362895.1). GTDB lineage: Bacteria > Cyanobacteriota > Vampirovibrionia > Gastranaerophilales > Gastranaerophilaceae > Limenecus. The sequence goes on from JAHALR010000003.1 coordinate 150,023, forward strand.
ATTTGTTGGTATAAAATTAGGAAGGAAGAAAAGAGGAATGTTATGAAAACGATAAAATCAATTATCCTTGCAGCAGGCAAAGGAACAAGAATGAAGTCTGAAACATCTAAAGTATTACACAAAATTTTTAATAAAGAACTTTTAGGCTATGTAATAGATGCAGTGAACGGAACAGGTCTTGCCGAAGAAAATTATGTAATAGTCGGTCATCAAGCTGAAGCTGTTGAAGATTATGTAACAAAGAACTACAAAAATGTGAAATGCCGTCTTCAGTCACCTCAGCTTGGCACTGGACATGCAGCATATCAGGCTTATGAAGATTTAAAAGGTTTTAAAGGCGGTGTATTAATACTTTGTGGTGATACTCCTCTTTTAACAGGTGAAACATTGCAGGATTTTATTCAAGAGCATGAAAAAAGTGGTGCTGCCTTGACTGTTATGTCTGCTATTTTTGAAGACCCGACAAATTATGGAAGAATAATCCGTGATGAAAACGGGAATCTGAAAGCAATCATAGAAGAGAAAGATGCTTCGCCTGCACAAAAGAAGATAAAAGAAGTAAATACCGGTGTTTATTTAATCAACTGGGATGAAGTTTCTGATGCATTTTTGAATCTTGATTCAAATAATGCACAAAATGAATATTATTTAACCGACATAGTTAAATGGACAATAAACAAAGGTTTAAAAGCACAGTCTTATATTCTTAAAAATAATGAAGAATCTTATGGAATAAATTCAAAGATTCATCTTGCTCAGGCAACCAAAGTTATAAAAGACAGAGTTTTGGAAAAATTGATGTCTGATGGTGTAACAATTGTTGATCCTGATACAACATTTATTTCTCCTGATACTGAAATTGAGGCTGATACTATTGTTTATCCCTGCACATATATTGAAGGAAAAAACAAAATAGGGAAAAATTGCAAAATAGGTCCTTTTTCAAGACTTAGAGGTGATGTTGAACTTGGCGATTTTGTCAAAATAGGGAATTTTGTTGAGATTAAAAAGTCAAAAATTGATTCTCATACAAATGTTTCTCATTTAAGTTATATAGGTGACAGTACGCTTGGCAATAATGTAAATATAGGAGCAGGTACAATTACCGCAAATTATAACCACATAACAAAAGAAAAATTTGAGACTGTTGTTGAAAATAATGCTTCAACCGGTTCGAACTCTGTTCTGGTTGCTCCAGTTCATATACGCGAAAATGCCTCAATCGGAGCAGGTTCTGTTGTAAGCAAGGATATTGAAGCTAATGCACTCGCTTTGACAAGGGCTCCCTTAAAAATTTTCAAGGATTGGTTTAATAAAATAAAAAAATAGATTTAAAAAGAGAGGTTTTTAGCCTCTCTTTTTTTTTATCGGAAGATGTCTTTTGAAAAATAAGAAATATAATTACAAAATTTTAAACAAGATTATTTTTTTAAAATTAGATGTAATAGCCTTATACTCATGGTTTCAAGTCTTTTTTAAGAATTATAAAAAATTAAATGTAAAAATTTGGTTATTTGCCATAAAGTGTTTAAAATACAGTATTTACGGATATGCTACACTGGTAAAATTGTAAAATAAAAAGCATGGAGGAAACAAAAATTGCCCATGCGAAAAAAATTTGTTTTAATATGTATATACAAGTTCGGAAATTAATTGAAATTTAATTCATATAAAAAATTAAAATTTTGGGAGATGCCAATTTTATGTTGAACGACAGGGTTCAGCGTAATTTTTGCTAGGCATTTCGTATATTCCGCACTAGCGTATTGGAGCATTCTACTCCATTTAATCGATAAAAAAAGTTAAAGACACATTTATAATGATAGATGAGATAAGAATCTGTCAGTTTTGGAGGACAAGACTTTGTTAGAACACGGCTATATCCAAATTTATACAGGAGACGGAAAAGGTAAAACAACAGCTTCACTGGGTTTGGCTCTACGTGCTCTTGGGCATGGCTGGAAGGTTCTTGTTATTCAGTTTACAAAAGGTGATTCAGGCACAACTTATGGTGAAATTGCTTCTGCCGGTCAGTTTTTGCCTAATTTGGAAGTTCATCAGTTTGGAATGGATAGAGTAGTTTACAAACACAATGTTTGTATGGAAGATTTTAAAGAAGCTAAAAAAGGCTGGGAATTAGCAAAAAAAGCAATTCAAAGCGGAGAATACCAGCTTGTTATTTTGGATGAAATCAATATTTGTGTTGCTATGAATATGATTAAAGTATCCGAAATCAAAGATGTATTGTTAAATAAACCGGAAAGCCTGGAAATAGTTTTAACAGGCAGATATGCGCATCCTGAATTGATTGCGCTTGCTCATCTGGTTACTGAGATGAAGCCTATTAAACACTATTTTGATATGGGTGTTATGGCTAGACAAGGTATCGAATATTAACGCACTAAGTAATTAGGCGTAAATATACGGAGAAATGGGGAAATATGGGAGGTTTGTTTCAAAGCTCCCTTTTTTTTTGACAAAACGAACCGGCGAAGAATGAGCCGAGTGAGCTTGTCTACGGAAGCGAAGCCGTAGTAAAAAACAAAAAAAACCGGAACTCATAATGAATTCCGGATGAATCTTGTTTGATTCCTCGTGTGTGTAGTAAGTAAGTGTAAGTGTAGGTTAGTGTGGTAGGTCAGTGTGTATGTATTAGTTTAAAATTAATTTCTCTCTAAAGTATTTAAGAAATAAATAATTGCCTTTTTGGTTTTGTTTCGCTTAATATTTGTTAACAAAAAGGGCAAAAACTTTTGAGTTTGCCCTTTTTGCTTTTAATAATCAATGGAGTTTTAGCCCGGATAATCTGAAACATCGTCTTCGATAATATCAAAATCGTTCTTTTTCCATCCCTTGAATCCACCTGTTAAAACCATAACAGGATATCCTTCGTCAGCAAGCTTGTAAGCACATTTTGCGGCAAGGTGACATGTGAAATTGTAGCTGTAAAGTATATTTATCTTGTCTTTTGAAAATTTAACAAGCTGGTCTTCAAGCTGGTCAGCAGGCAAATGTGATGCAAAAGGAATGTGACCTTTGATAAAGTCTTCATATTCTCTTACATCAAACAGATCAAAGTCTTCAAGGTGTTTTTCAAGCAATTTTTTTAGCTTTAATGGTCCGATTGTGTATGCAAGTTCATTGAGAAAATATTCTTTTGCTTTGTTTGTATCATTTGTTCTTTTTTTGATTTCCTTCATATTTTTCCTCCGGTATTGTCAGCATAAATATGAATGAAAATAAGAGAAAATACATTAACCAAGCGAGCTAGCCGTGTTTGATGTGTTGTATAATTATTTTATGCGGAATAATGTCGTTCTAACTAATGAAACCTTGCCGGAAATAATTGATTTTAGAGGCAGCTGGCGTTCATATCAAAGGGATTTTCTTGAAGATATAAGAATTCACCTGCTTGATAAGAAACTCAATGTTGTAGCTGCTCCAGGTGCAGGAAAGACGACTCTTGGAATTGAGATAATAAAAAGATTAAACAAACCTGCTTTGATTCTTGCTCCTACTATTACGATAAAAAATCAGTGGAAACAGAGAATTGTTGATGGTTTTTTGCAGCCTGATGCTGATACAAGTTGGATAAGCACAAGTATTAAAGATATTAAAACAATTACTTCAACAACGTATCAGGCTTTGCACACACTTTTGAAAGACAGTATAACGAAGGACAAATTTATTGAAGAATTAAAAAAGCATGGCATAAAAACGCTTGTTCTTGATGAATCTCATCATCTTAGAACAGAGTGGTATCGTTCTTTGGAATATTTGTGTTCTAAACTTTCGGATAAAGATTTTAGGGTTGTTTCATTGACGGCTACACCTCCTTATGATGTTTCAGTGAGTGAATGGAGCAATTATTATTCCCTTTGTGGTCCTGTTGATGCTGAAATCTCTATTCCTGAGCTGGTTAAAAACGGTGATTTGTGTTTTCATCAAGATTTGTTGTGGTTTTCTGATTTAAGCAGGGAAGAAAAAAAAATTGTTTTTGACTATGAGGAGAATAGAAGAAAATTTTTTGATTATTTAAACAAAAAGTCAGATTTTTCTTATTCGGTAAAGACTTCTGTTTTTGTCAGTGATTATGAAAATCATATAGAGATAATTTATGACGACACTGATTTTACGATTGCATTGATTTCTTACCTTTTATCAATTGATGATATGAATATAGAGGCAAAGGTACTTACTGAATTTTTAGCTTTGGAAACTGAACTCATACCTGCATTTGATTATGATACAGCTGAGGTTTTATTCAATGGAATTTTAGGAAAATATAAGAAATATTTTAAAAATGTTCCTATTTTGAAATCGAAACTCAAAGAATATGGGCTTTTGAAATCTGCCACATGCGTTGATTTTAAAGGTGAATCTGATTTTAAAAAGCTATACGCGCGAAGCATAAATAAACTTGACTCAATTAAACAAATCACCAAATTGGAATCAGAAATATTAGAGGAAGACCTTAGAGAAGTTGTTCTTTTAGATTATATAGGGGGAAAGAATGTCTTTGGGCTGAGTGTTTTGACTGTTTTTGACGCAATAGATGAACTTTCTTCAAAAAATCCTTTAAAAGCGGGAATTTTAACCGGTTCATTGATTGTAATTCCCAAAACAGCAAAAACAATATTGTACGATTTGTTGCAAAAATATGGTATAAAAAATGAAAACGTTTTGACTGATGATTTTAAAGAAGGATATTTGAGAGTTGAAACATATGGAAGTACAAATCTTGTACCGGTAATTACAGAACTTTTTGAAAAAGGTGAAATAAATGTTTTGACAGGTACACAGGCTCTTTTGGGCGAGGGATGGGATGCTCCTTGTGTAAATACACTTATTATAGCAAGTTCTGTCGGTTCATTTATGTTGTCTAATCAGATTAGAGGCAGAGCTTTGAGAACTTACAAAAGATACCCTCAAAAGACTGCTGATATATGGCATCTTGTTTCTTTAACACAGGAAGATGAGAGTTTTGATTTGAATGTGATTAAAAGAAGATTCGAAACATTTGAGGGAATAAGTTTTGTAGATGATAAAATCCGTAATGGTTTATTCAGACTTGGTTATGATTCTGACTTAATAAAAAAATCAGATTGTGAAAAACTCAATGAATATTCTCGTAAAAAAGCTCAGGAACGCTTTTTGTTGAATCAACGCTGGAATCAAGTTTTTTATGAGACAATGATTTCAGAATCAAAGATTCGTCCTCAGGTATATGAGGCTGTACAAATGCAGGATATAAAACTCCCTTCATTTTTTTATAAAGAATATAAAAATTCGATTTTTAAATTTTTTAGAAATTTTATCGGAAAATATTATATCCGATATACGCAAAAAGAGCTTTTTGAGATTGCCCGGGCACTGCTTAAAACAATGTGTGAAACCAATGTTATCTTGTCTTCTTATGATGAAATAAAACCGGTAAGCAATATAAGTTTTGATAACAACAAAAAGACTACTACAAATTTTTTAACTCTTGTGAATTGTTCAAATTATGAACGAAATATTTTTGTTAAAACTTTGAATGAGATGTTTAGTGCACCGGAAAAACAACGATATATCCTGAAAAAATCTGATAATAAAACCGGCAAAGAATGTTATTTGGCTGTACCGGAGATAATCGGCACAAATAAGAATAAAGTAAAAATTTTCGAAAAAAATCTTGAACCTGTAATAGGTTATATGAATATAATATTTACAAGAAATCCCGAAGGAAGAAAAGAACTCTTAAAAGCCAGATTTAACACACTTGAAATGTTCAAAGTACAGAAGAGTAAGATTTGGATTTAGAATTTTTCTTTTGACCTTTTGTTTACGTAGGCATTTACACCGCTTGTGATAATCAGGTCAGGTTCTGTGTCTGCAAACTCTTGAAGTTTTGCTAACCCTTGCTGGCTTTTTCCTTGTTCCATTAAAATCATTCCGACCATTATGAGTGATAGCGGGTTTTTGGCAGAATTTTTCTGGTAATATTTAAGTTTTTGAGAAAGAATTCCCTGTCTTTTGAAGACGACTGCAAGATCTTCGTAATATGTAAGGTTCATGGGATTCAGTTTTATTGCTCTTTGCAAAGTATCTTGTGCAAGAGCAGGGTATCCTATTTTCATATAACAGTTGGCAAGGTTTGCATAATAAACCGCACTGGCTTGTGAATCAGGGTTTAGGAGGACTGCCATCTGGAATTCTTTTATTGCAGGTGCATAATATCTGTCTTGCATATACAAAACGCCCATATTGTTGTGTTTGACGGCATTTCTTTCTGCATCAATTGTCATAACCTCCATTTTGGCATAACTGTATTGAGGCAGGAGAGTTAAACAAAATATGATAAGAAGCTTTTTGAGGTTTTTCAAAGTAATTGCTCCGTTACAGAATTACGATTTCCTGTCCTTCTTTGGGAAGGAAACAGTCTTTACAATTATCAGTATAATGTTTTTCTATGTTAAGTAAAAATTCATCTGTGTAATTAGGGTCATAATGATAGAAAGCGAGTGATTTTGCTTTTGCTTGAGAGAAGGTTTCAAGTGCCATATCAAATGTTGAATGTCCGTAACCCTGTTTTGAAAAGTATGAATTCAGATATTCTTCGGTTGTGTATTGTGCATCATGGATAAGTAAATCTGTGTCTCTTGCGAACAGAACAAGTTTTTTGTTTGCGCCAATAAAACCTTCCGTATCTGTTGCATAGACTAAGGATTTGTCTTTGTAAGCTATTTTGTAAATCATTACACCTTGTTTTGGATGAGAATTGGATTTCAGACAGCTTATTATGACTTCGTCTCCTTCCGGTGTAATGTCTTCACCTGATTCGATTTTTATCATTTCAGGCATATCAGAATCTTCTGTAAGAATCAAAGCGTAATTGTCATTTATGTCATAAAAACTGAGCTTTGCATTCAGGTCATTGAGCGAGAGAGGAAATGACCTGTCAAACATAAGCTGTGAGATTACACTGTCCAGACCTTCTTCATATTCTGAAAATCCGACTATGTTAATTTTTGAGCTGTTTATGTGTAACGGTTTAAAAAACGGAAGACCTTGTATGTGATCGTTGTGTACATGGCTTAAAAGGATTGTCGCACTAATAGGTTCTTTGTGGAATTGTGCTGCATAATCTTTCATGAGCTCTGTTCCGCATTTTATAATACCGGTTCCTGCATCAAGAATAATCAAATGACCGTTGACGTTAACCTCTATACAGGCAGTGTTTCCACCGTACTCAAGAAAGTTGAAATCAGGAGTAGGATGGCTTCCTCTTACTCCTCTAAACTTAACTATAAACTTGTCTTTTGATTCTCTCATAATAAGCTCCTAAATTTAAGAAAATGATACGTTATTTTCTCTTATTTGTCCAGAACAACAACGGTGTTTTGGTCTGATTCTTCTCCACTGTATGTGCTTGAGGAGAATGTCATGATTTTAGCTTTTTTCTGTACTTCTTTGAGCCTTGTTTCTCTGAAATCAAAATTGAACACAACTTTATTTTTTAGATTATTTACGGTTATAATCCTGAAGGCACAGGGATATGTCACAAGCGAGGGTGTGCTGACATGAAGGATATGACCTTCTTTGTATATTCTGGCTGCATGATAATGTCCTGAAAATACAGCAATAGGAAGCTTGTGACTGTCTAATGTTGCTTTGAACTCCTGTGCATTTATGAGTCTGTGGTGAAAACTGGGGAACGGCTCATGCAAAGGATGATGAAGGAAAATCAAAGGCACCTGATTTTCTTTTTCTGCATCACTTAGCTGGCAGTCAAGCCATTTTAACTGTTCCTGTGGTAATTCTCCGTTTGCTGTTATTCTTGTGTCGACTGTTGCATCCAGAACAATTACCCTGTAACCTTTTTTGGGTATAAAAGAGTAGTATTGGTTTTCAAAGTTCATATTTTTATTGCGTTTTTGCAGATAATCAAAATACTTATCTTTTTTGAAGCTTGTTCCGACAGCAGCATCATGATTTCCAAATGCAAAATACCAAGGAGATTTAAGCTTGTTCATTTGATCACAAGCCTGTTCCAAAAGCGGTTTTTGGGGTTTGTCAATTAAATCTCCGGTTTCCAAAACAAAATCAATTTTCGGTATTTCATTGATTTGTTCAACCGCATCTTTGAGCAGAGGTTTTGACGAAGCCAGAACTTTATAGCTTGTGTCGACTGTTTTGTCCGAAAGATGTACATCTGAAATCTGTGCAAATTTCAATGTATCAGCGTATGACAGTGCAGTTACACCAAAATAAACAAATACTGTAAAAAGTGCCCAGTAAACTACTCTGCCTAAAAAACTTTTCTTTTTTTTCGCCATTTTATCTGCTCCTAAAAATTATTTTCGTTTGCTTTTTCTACTATCTCATCTATAACATTTTTGTTGAAATCTGTTTTTTCATTAATAAGCTGAACAAGATATTCTATGTTGCCTGCGGGTCCTTTAATCGGCGAGAAGGTTAACTGCTTCGGATAAAGTCCTATGTTTTCGGCAAATTCTATTACTTCTTCGATAACTTTTTTGTGTGTTGATTTTTCTCTTACTACCCCGTTTTTGCCAACAAGTTCTTTTCCTGCTTCGAACTGTGGTTTTATTAAAGAAACAATTTCTTGTTTTTCCAGATTCATTAACTTTAATATATTTTCAAGGACTTTTGTTATAGATATGAAGGATAAATCCATTGCACAAAAATCAGGCAGAGTATCTTTTTCGTCATAAATTTCTGACGGGTTGCAATTTTTGATGTTAGTTCTTTCTACGACTTTCACTCTTTTGTCACTTCTGAGTTTCCAGGCAAGTTGACCGTAGCCCACATCTACTGCATAAACTTTTTTTGCATTATTTTGAAGCATGCAATCTGTGAAACCGCCTGTTGAGGCACCTGCATCAAGACATATTCTGTCAGAAAGGTTGATTTGAAAGGCTTTTATCGCCTTGTCGAGTTTGAGTCCTCCTCTTGAGACAAAGGGGAGTGATTTTATTTCGATTCGGGTGTTTTCTTTCAGCTCAAGCTGGTAACCTGATTTTGTTATGACTTCATCGTTGATTCTGACATCACCGGCCATGATTGCACCTTGAGCTTTGCTTTTGGTTTCAAAAAAGCCTTTGTCAACAAGTATTTTATCAAGTCTTTCTTTATTTTTTGCCATAGGTTTATTATTGCATGAATACAAAATTTCAGATGACAAAATTGAAAAGCTCTTTTATATCAACTTCCAGAGCTTGTGCAATTTGCTTGAGATATATGATGCTGGGGTTTGCTTTGCCGTTTTCGATTAAACTTATGTAATTTCTGTCTAAGTTTGATAGCGAGGCTAATCCTTCTTGAGAATATTTTTTATTATTTCTCAAAATTTTAATTTTACTACCAAGTTTTTTTAAAAATAATTCATTTTCCATTTTATTAATTTTAAATTATTGACAACAAATAATCCTCATAATATATTAATAATATTCACAATATATTATGAATATTATTAATTAAATAAGAAGGAAAAGTGGAATGAACATAAAAGAACAAATAAAATTAATCAAAAAATCAGTTAACAGTGATATGAACAAAATTTCACGTTTGATTAAAAAAATTGCAAAAGAAGATAATGATACAGACGAATTGTTGCTCCTGCTCAAATTACTCTATGACACACGCAGAAATGTAGAAAATAAAATACACCAGTATGAAAAACGCATGTGTTAACTGATGTTTAAAAGTTTTCTTGCGTTGGCGGTTGTTGCTTCTGCGACTTCCTCAAAACTTATCTCTCTAAGTTGAGCAATTTCTTCGGCAACAAACTTTACATAAGCCGGTTCATTTTCTTTGCCTCTGAATGGTACAGGAGCCATATATGGTGCATCTGTCTCAAGAAGAAGCCTGTCAAGAGGTACAATCTTTGCCACTTCTTTGGCCTTTTTCGCATTTTTGAAGGTTACCACTCCTCCAAGAGCAATGTAAAATCCTTCTCTTACACATTCCATTGCAAATTCCGGACTTCCTGAAAAACAGTGCATAACGACCCCGACTTCATTTGCTTTTGTTTTCTTAAGGATTTCAAAACTGTCAAGATGTGCTTCTCTGTCATGGACAAGAACAGGTTTGCCTGCTTCTTTTGCCAGTAAGATTTGTTTTTCAAAGATTTCTTTTTGAAGTTCAACCTGTGATTTGTCCCAGTAATAGTCAAGCCCGATTTCTCCAACAGCTATGATTTTTGGGTTTTTCAGATATTGTTTCATCAACTCCAGAGCATTTTCATCAAAGGAATTTACTTCTTCCGGATGCACTCCGACAGCTCCATACACATTTTCATATTTTTCACATAGACAGGCGATTCTTTCAAATCCTTTTGGTTCTACTCCGGGGATTACAATTTTTTCCACGCCGTAATCTTTGGCTTTTTGAATTACTTCATCAAAGCGGTTTTCAAAATTTTCCATATCTATATGGGTATGAGTGTCTATTAACATTTTTATTCCTAATATATTTAAAAAAGGCTGTTGATTATGGCTTTTTTATTTTCATCATGAACCTTTGCCAGTACCTCTTCTTTGTTGATTCCGTCAAGTTTATTGATCTGTTTTAATGCGCTGACAGCTTCGCAAAGAAGAATTTCGTTCTGTGAGTTCAAGAGACTTTTAATGTTTTCTTCGGCTGTTGTAAGATTATATTCACAAGCGACTCTGAGTGCACTGCTGATTCGGCCTGCCGTAGCGGATGATTCTGAAATTTCTAAAATTGCAAGCTTTTTCTGGGCATTCCAGAAGTATTCCTGTTGACGTTTCAAGATTGTATAAATTTCCGAAATTTCCTGTTTTGTATTTTTGTCTTCATCAAAAGTGTATTCATCATTTTCATTCAGCATTTCGAATTTTGAAAGTGCTTTTAAAAGGACAACTGCTGCCTGTGGGTTTTTGTTCTGCCCGTTATATGTAATCAAATATGACAGTACGTCAAACATTTCAAAACAGAATATTTGATTTAACGGCAAGATTTCTCCCAATCCGGAAAGAATGTTGTCCAAACAGGTTAAAGCTGAGGTAATATCCTCTTGTAAAAGCTCCATAAGGCTTTGAAGATAAGGGATTTCACCGGCAATGTTTTCTGACATTGAAGATTTTTCCATTGCCTGTAATAAATCTTTTACCGCATTTTTATCCTCATAGGCAATAAGAAATTTTACTGCTTTTAATACAGTAAAGTCATCATCTGAGTTCAAAAGTTCAATTGCTTTGTCATAAGCTTCTTGAATTTTCATTGCTCCCAGGGCTTTAGCTGAGTTAAATGAGATTGCCTCATTGTCGCTGAAGGCATATTGTATCAGAATATCAGCTGCAATTGTATCAGGAATGTATGAAAAATATTTTGCGCAATATGCTTTTTCATTGTCTGTTCCTTTTTCAAACAATTCCATAATCTCGTCTGTTAAATCTTCATTGGCAAATCCTGCAAATGAACCTACGATTGTATCTTCAAAGTCAGGTGAATAAACATCCAGAAATTTGAATAAATTTCTGTAATTGTCTTTGTTTATAGCTTTTTGAAGTCTTTTGTTTACATTGTTTTTTACAAAATCAAACAAAAAGTCACTTTTTTGCGCAAGCAGCTTAAACGCTTCAACATCAGCGTTGTCGATTATTTCCTTTGCAGCGTGAAGGGCTTTTTGTTCATCTTTTGCTGTCAAGTCTTTTACAAGTTGTTCTTTATTTGTCATAAAATACTTTCTAAATTATTCTCTGAAGCTTAGTTCTGTAAAAGATTTTTTCAGGTTGTTTCTGATGGAGTTCATTTGTTCTTCTACTGCTTCATCTGTTAATGTTGCTTCAGAATCTTGCATTTTGATTCTGAAAGCCATACTTTTGTAACCTTCTTTTATATGTTCTCCCTGATATATGTCAAAGAGCTCTTCACCGTTAAAGAGATTGCTTTTTACGGATTTTTTGATTACTTTTGCAATGTCTTCATGACTTACTGCTTCAGGTACGATGAAAGCCAGATCCCTTTGAACTTCAGGGAACAATGAGAGTTTTTTATATCTGACTGTTGAATGGTGTACTGCTTGAAGAAGTGTTTCGAGGTCAATTTCAAACAGGTATACATTCTGTTGGAATTTTTGCTTGTCTTTTAATATCGGATGAACTTCTCCCAGAAAACCTACTTCAACAGGCTGTTTTCCTAACATAACAAGTTTTGCACATTTGCCTGGGTGAAGAAATTCTTTTGTACCTGACTCACATGGTCTGAACTGGATTCTGTTTTCAAGTCCGAGAAGTGAAATAAGGTTTTGTACCATACCTTTTACAACGTAAAAATCCGGCTCACTAAGTTTTGATTTTTGGGTCCACTTTTCGTTGTTTATGTTTCCTGTCACTGCACCGGCAAGAGTTCTTTTTTCTGTTACACCTGAATCCTTTTCAGATGCTTCATGATCGTGGAAATAGGTTCTTCCCATTTCATAAATCCAAAGATTTTTCTGTCCGTTTGATATATTGTTTTTTACTACATTTAATATGCTTGGCATCAGTGATTGTCTTAGCATTGTATGGTCTTCGCTTTGAGGGTTGCAGACTTTGACTGCTTTTGAGTCATCAAATTTTACACAAAACTCTTTGTATAAAGGTTCTCCCACAAGAGAAGATGTTACTGCTTCTAAAAAGCCGTTTCCGAGAAACATATTATTGATGTTTTTAAGAATTTTATTTTCTTCTCTGATTTCAGGTGATTGTGTATTTTTGGGCAGAGTCGGATCAATTTTGTCAAAGCCGTAGATTCTTGAAATTTCTTCAATTAGGTCAATTTCTCTGTAAACATCAACCATTCTGAAAGACGGAACCTTGAATTTTGCGGCTATTTCATTTTTGCCAAGAAGCTCAAAGCCCAGATTTTCAAGGATTTCTATGCATTTTTCGGCGGGAATTTCTGTGCCTAAAATACGTTTAATTTGTCCAAACCTGAGAGTTATGTCGATTTCAGGAAGTTTGTTGTTTCCTGTTTCAACAATGCCGTCTACTTTTGCTTCCGCAAGATCAACCATTAATTGCATTGCACGAAGCAAAGCAGGTTTTACCATTTCAATGTCAATGCCTCTTTCGAATCTGGCACTGGCTTCGCTTCTGTAACCTACACTTCTGGCTGAACGTCTGTTTTGTGCCGGTGTGAAATATGCTGCTTCAAGTGCTATATTCTTTGTATTGTTGTCTACTTCACTGTTTGCAGAACCAAATACACCTCCGATACATACAGATTGTTCTTTTGTTGCAATCAGCACTGTATCGTTGTTTGTTTTTCTTTCAACTTCATCCAGTGTAACAATTGTTTCTCCTTCGAAGGCTCTTCTTACACAAAGATAACCGTTTAATTTGTCTTTATCAAATGCATGTAAGGGGCATCCGTATTCAAGAAGAACATAGTTTGTGATGTCGACTACATTATTTATGGCTCTGATTCCGCAAGCCATGAGCCTTCTTTGCATCCATTCGGGTGAAGGTTTAATCACCACATCCTTCAAAAGTCCAAGGCTGTAATATTTGCAGCCTTCTTCATCAAGGATTTCAACCTTAAATTTATCTGTTGATGTATCTTGGGTATTTTGAAGTGGTGAGAAGTTCAATTTTTTATTAAAAATTGCCGAAAGCTCTCTTGCTACGCCGATGATTGACATTTCATCACCTCTATTGGCTGTCGGAGCAACATCAAAAACAATATCTTCTTTTATGTCGAGCACTTTTTCCAGTGCTTCACCGAGTTTCAAGTTTTCATAAAGTCTGTTTAAAATAAGTATGCCGTCTTCTTCCTGCATATTTTCAAGACCGAGTTCATCTTGTGAGCAAAGCATACCTTGAGATTCAACTCCTCTGATTTTTGCAGGAGTGAGTTCAAATTGATCACCTGTTTTTCTGTCGAGTACTTTTGAACCGACAGAAGCGTAGGGGATAATTTGTCCTTCTTTAATATTTTGCGCGCCGCAGACAACAGTTTTTGTTTCTGTTCCCAAATCCACAGTAACAAGGTGAAGTTTATCTGCGTTCGGATGCTGGTCAATAAGTTTTATTTGAGCAACTCTTATATTAGAAAATTTCGGACCTGTTTTTTCGATTTCTTCTACTTCAAGACCGCTCATTGTCAGTTCGTGAGCGATTTGTTCAGGTGTAACGTCTGTTAAATCTACATATTCATTAAGCCATTCCAGTGAAATTTTCATAATCTATCCTTTTTGTTATATTCTTAAGCCAATTTTATAATAAATAGGTATGAAAAAAAAGCGGTTTTTCTCAAAAACCGCTTTTTGTAACTTAAAATGATTTTTAGTTGTCTCTTAGCTTAGCAAGAAGGTTTAAGATTTCTATGTACAGCCACACAAGTGTAACCATCAAGCCGAAAGCACCATACCATTCATAATCTTTTGGCAGCTGGTTTTTTTGACCTTCTTCAATGAAATCAAAATCAAGAATCAAACACAATGAAGCAATGACTACAACAATACCGCTGAAAAGAATGCTCATAGGACCTGTGCCGGTGATAAATGGAATGCTAAAATTAAAGAAACTGCCGACAAGGCTTATCAAATACAAAATCATTATTGTTATAAGTGCTGTCATAATTGTTGATCTGAATTTTGCCGTAGCTTTGATTATTTTAGCTTTATACAGTGTTAACATTACAAGAAAAGCAACAAATGTGCCTGCCACAGCCTGTACAGCAATTCCCGGAAATTGAGTTTCAAGAAATAATGAAAGACCGGCAAGAAGTGCACCTTCCGCAAAAGCATATATTGGTGCAAGATATTTTGCCATTTTGGGGAAAATTGCCGAAGCCAGTCCTGCAATAAGCCCGCCTATCAGTGCAACCGTTAAAATTATCATTACTTTGTCGGAAAAACCTCCAAGTATTGTCTGATAGAACACAGCGCCTCCTGAGATAAGCGCAATTAACAGCAATACAAAAACTTTGGCAATTGTGCCGGATACTGTCATCGGTTTTGAGTCAAGAAGCAGTTCTTTGTTGTCCATTCTTGAAAGGACAGGGTTTGTACTTTTAAACATTATTTTTCTCCTAAATTTCTCTTTTTTCGTTCCAGTTTATCAATAGCACGTTTTTAAACAAATATCAATTGTTTAAGTTATTCAAACAAAAACACAAGTTTTTTTTTGAAAGTTTCTTCAAATAGGTCTTTTTTCTTGTCTGCCATTTTTAAATTTGGTTTGAATCCTATTGTTTTTATATACAGGTTTATGCTTGTGTCGTTTTGTTGTGCACGCATTCTGAGAATCAGGTTTTTGTGCGGTTTGTCCATTCCATCGGCTAGTCTTAAGATTGATGCAAGCTCTTTGACAATAAGCTTGTCATTATCTTTTAGCGATGCAAATATTTCATGTTTTTCCGGATTTGGGGAAGAACCTCTGTGGTATCTGGCTATGTTAGCTATGATTTTGGTTTCATAATCATCGAAACCTTGCAGCCCTTCTTCGATAATCATTTTCATAGAGTGTTTGTGGTGTGATTTTTTTTCTATGAAATATCCTATGTCATGGAGTTTTGATGCTTCAATCAGATATTCTTTTTGTCTTTGTGTAAAGCTGCAAATGTTATTGTTTAAGGCATCAAATATCTTTATCGAATAATTTTCGATTTGTTTTGCGTGTTCAATGTCTGCATTTTTTTCTTTTAAAATTTCGTCTGAAGTTTTAGTCATATTTTAAAAGTTTTTCTATTGTATCTAACAGGTAGTCTTGATTAAAGTTTGATTTTTTTATAAATGCATCAACGTCCGGCATATCTTTTGCGAGATTTTCGGTGTCGTATGATGAAATTATGATTACAGGAATATTTTTGAATTTTTGATGTGATTTTAGTTCTTTAACAAACATTCCTCCGTCCATTTCCGGCATTTCCATATCGGAAAGTATGAGATCAAAGTCCTCTTTGTACAGCTTCTCAAAGGCTTCTCTCGGGTTATTTACCATTTCAAAACTATATCCCCAGTGAACTAAAATATTTTTCAAAAGTTCTCGTGTTGTCATAGAATCATCAACAATGAGAATCTTATATTCTTTGTTTGGTTTAGTATTGATTTGGTATTTAGGAACGGCCATTAACGGTTTTTCAACAGGTGTATATGTACTTTTGTATAAATCTGTGAGATTTAAAATCAGGCAAACTTCTCCATTTGCGAGTGTAGTAATTCCTGAGATATGTTTGAGTTTCATAATAGGAGGTTCAAGTTTTTTCTGAAGTATATCCTGATCCCCGAGGATTTTATCCACAATAAGCCCCATTAGTGAATTTTCAATTTCAATTAAGACTACCGTATGTTTTTCTGTTTTTGAAAAATCTGTTGCGGGAAGTCCCATAAGCTCGCTAAGGTAAAATATATTCACGGTTTTTCCGTCAATTATCATAGATTTTGTATCATTTCTGAAATAGACGTCTTTTTTATTTACCCACATAACTGTTTTTATTGATGTCATCGGCATTGCGAAAAGCTGTTTTGAAGATTCAACAATAAATGCTTTGAGCGTAGACATTGAGATTGGCAGTTCAATTGTTATTTTTGTTCCCTGTTTGGGTACAGAAAATACTTTAACAGTTCCGTTTAATTGGTTAATTTTTGTTTGAACTATATCCAGCCCCACACCTCTTCCTGAGATTTCTGTCACAACCTGTTCTGTTGAAAATCCGGGCCAGAAAATTATGTTCATAATTTGTTCTGCTGAAAGGTAATCTGCTTCTTTCTGTGTTATTAAGTTTTTCTCCAGAGCTCTGTTGACAATTTTTTTCAGGTCTATTCCTCTTCCATCATCGTGAATTTCGATGATAATTTTATTTTGAAGGCTTTTTGCTATAAGATAGATTTTTCCTTTAGGTGATTTTCCGGCTGCAATCCTTTCTTGAGGTGTTTCAATTCCATGGTCGATAGAGTTTCTGATTATGTGCATCAAAGGTGCTTTTATTTCTTCTATAACTTTTTTATCAGCACTTGTTTCACTTCCTGAAATCAAAAGTTCAATGTCTTTTCCAGTATCTTTTGAAATATCTCGAATCATTCTCGGAAACATGTGAAATATGGTTGCCAGAGGTAAAACCCGGATATTTTTAATCATTCCTTCGAGTTGTGTAATTATCAGGTTTTGTTTTGTATCTTCTTCATCAATAGATTTTTGAAGATTCAAAATTCTATTATTTAATTTTACAATTTTGGCTGAGTTTTCCTGAAATATAGAAAAGATTTGTTTGCTGAATAGTGAAAGTGTTGTGTAATCTATTTTTTCGGTAGTATTCAGATATTTCCTATCATAATATTTGATAAAACTTTGAGATTTATGATTAAAATTCCTCCATTCAACTAGATCTTGAAGAATTTTTTCCAACTCCGATATATTTTTTTTGTGTTTGATTCTTCCTATAATCAATTCACCCATTTGGTTTACGAGCCTGTCGAGTTTTTTTGAATCTACACGCAAGGTTCTGATAGAGGTTGTTTCAAAAGAGTTGAAAAAGTCTTGTGCTTTTTTTACAGGAAGAGACGATTCATCCAATGTAGTACTCAAGTTGGTTAGAGGATTGATAGAGCTGTTTAAATCCAGCATTTGTTTAATAATATCAAGTCTTTGCAAAACAAGAGATATATCTTCTGTATCTTCTTTTTCTTCCAGAGTCATTTTTTCAACAGAATTCAGACTTTGCTTGAGAATTGTTATAATTTCTTTTTCAGGTAATGTATTACTGTTTTTTACAACTTCAAGAATTTCTTCAATTTTATGAGAAATGTCAATCGCTTCTTTGTTTTTTGAAAGTTCAATAATTATATCCAGTGCATCATTAAGGGCAGGTATTTGGGATAAGTTGTTTTCAAGCTTATTAAAACCTTCTTTAACAAAATCTACTTTTTCAATAAAATCTTTGATGACGGATTCATTTTCTTTGTTTATGGGGTTATCCTGTGAAGATTCAATTTCAGTTTCCTGTTTGATTTTTTCTTCAACAGCTTTTTTGTAATCAAATTTTTCGATTGAAAATTCTTCATAAATTTTATTAAGAGAATTGACGATGTTTGTAAGTTTTCCGTCAATTTCTTTTTGTTCTTCTTCAGTAAGAATGTTCGAATTTTGAACAACAAAATTAAGTTTTTCTTCCAAATTATTGATTTCATTTTTTATATCAAAATAATCTGTTTGTTCAAATTTTTCTGACAGTTGTTTGAGAAGATAATAAAAAGTTTCAATGTATGATTCACCGCCTTCTTTTCCAATGTTAATGAGAAGAAGAAAGGCTTCTGATATCAGTGCATTTATTGTGAGTATATTTTTTTTGAATTCTTTTGCTTTTTTTGATAAAGAAGTTTTAATTTTTTTTTCTTCTTTAGCGGCTATTTCGGAGGTTGGTTCATATTTTTTTATTAATTCATCGATATGGTCAATGAGTTTTTGAATGTCATCAGTATAATATTCTTTTTTTATTTTTACAGATTCTTGAATGAGTTCATTTAGTAAATCAGTCACTTGATATAAAGCATCTGAAATTTCTCTGTTTATTTCTATTTTGTTTTCTTTAGCAAGACCCAGAACGTCTTCAGCTTTGTGTGCAAGTCTTTGAATATTGTTAAAGCCTATCATTCTCGCTGCACCTTTAAGTGAATGTGCATCACGAAACAGATAAACAAGCAGTTCTTCTTTGTTGGGGTTTGTTTCAAGCTGCAAGAGGTTGTTATTCATCTTTTGGATGATTTCTTCAGTTTCACCCCTGAATATATTTAAGATTTCTTCAAACTCTTCCGGTTGAAAATCCATTTAATGTCTTCCTAAACTTTTTAAGTAATGGCTTTATTTATTTTTCAGCTCATTAATATTGTCTATGTTATTGTTTATGCTATTTTGCATTTGTGCAAGATCAGAGGCGACTGCATGCAGGCTTTTTACTATTTCAGCAGAAAGTTTTTCCTGACTTTCAGAGTTGAATGAAACATTTTCAATGAATTTCATCAGATTAGTGACTGCTTCATTCAGAACATTGAAATTTTGTTCAATGTTGCCAGCAAGTTTAACACCGGACTCAATTTCTTTGCTTCCTTCTTCTGTTGCCATAACCGTTGAGTTTGTAGTGTGCTGAATATCATTGATTAAAGAAGAAATTTTAGTAGTTGCCTGTTTTGATTCATCTGCAAGTTTTCTGATTTCCCCTGCTACAACAGCAAATCCCTTTCCGTGTTCACCGGCTCTTGCCGCTTCTACTGCTGCATTTAATGCAAGCATGTTGGTCTGTTCTGCTATGTCTTCAACCAATCCGATGATAGATCCAATTTGTTGAATATATTCACTTAATTCGAGAATAAGTTCTGCAATAATCTGGATTCGTTGTTTCAAAACTATCATTTTGTCTATATTTGCTTGCACAGGTTTTTGTTCAAGGTCTGTATCTTTTAATGATTGCGCAACTTTATACAGAGCTTCTTTAGAATTTTGTTTGAGTGAAAATGCCAGAGATTTTATTTTTTCTACATTATCAGATGCTTGAGAGAAAGATGTTTCATATCTTTGAACGGCAGTTTTTTGTGCAACTGTCAAATCCAAAATTTTTGCGGCTGACGTTTTTGTCTGTTTGCTTTTGAATTCCAGATCTTTTCTCAATTCGTTCAATAGCCATTCTCTTGTCCAGATATACTGTCCCAGATAAGCAAGAAATAACAGAGAAATAACGATTACTGCTGCCGGTGTCCATATTTGTTTAATTGATATGGCAATAATTAGCATCAAAAGGATAACAAGACCTATTACATCGAGTATAAATTTAATGTCCGATTTTTTTCTGTAATCCAATGATTTATCTTCACTCATTCTGTAAATCCCCTGTTAATTTAGCTAAAAATGCAATATAATTATTTTATAACAAATTTGCGTTTGCGCCAACTTGTTACGTAATATAGAGGAGAAAGAAAAGGAAGAGAATCTGTTTCAATGGAATATACGAAATCCCTTTTGACAATAGAAGATCCTAACAATTTGCATCTTTGTTTTGAGCTTGATGATAAAACTTATGCTATAAATGCAAAAAATGTGCTTGAAGTTACGACACTTCCAATGATTAATGAACCCCAAAAGTTGCCTGAATGTATTGTCGGTATATTGAATTACAATGATTTGTTTATCAATGTTTTTGATATTAGGAAAGTTTTTGACCTGCCGTCTAAAAATTATGAGCTTAGCAACAAAGTTATTATTATGAAGGGGGACGAATCCTTATTTGCAATGATTGTGGATCAGGTGTCGGAATTTTTTACTGCTCAGCCTGCTAATGTACAAAGGGTAATGGGTGAAAATTTTAATAACATTGTAAGAACTTTTTATAAAATAGATGAAAAAATCATAAATATCATTGATGTAGAAAAGTTAGAAGATACGGTAAAAAAAGTTCATTTCGAAAAAAATACAACAAGCTATTCCGAATTGTTTCCAAAAGATGAAGAATCACTTTGTATTATGCAAAGAAGAAGCAAAGAAATTGCAAAATCACCTATTCTTGCTCTTGATGCTGATTTTTATGGGCGTAATCAATATATTATTTTTACGATAAACAAACATAAATACTGTATTTATTCTCTTTTTGTGAAAGAGCTTATTACTTTAAAAAATTACCCTGTTACAAAAATTCCTTTTACTCCTGATTTTGTTGAAGGGATTGTCAACCTCAAAGGTAATTTTTATACTGTTATCGATTTAAAAAAGTTTATTGGTTTGGATTGTGATTCAAAAAGTGAAATTAACCCTGAAAGCAAAATTATTGTAATAGAATCTTCTGAATTAAAAATTGCTTTTCTTACAGATGAAATAAATGACATAATTAATATTTCACCTGAGGTGATTAATAATAAAAATGATATGAAGCTTGATAAATTATATATTCAAGCCGAAGCATATATTGATGATAAAGTTTATAATATTTTGAATATAGACAAGCTTATAAATGATGAGCGTTTATATGTTGATAACAGTTCACAATAAAAGAAAAAGCCGCTATTTTGGCGGCCTTAAAGTAAACAGTTTACGAGTGAGAGTGGAATATGCACAGTTTTATACTATAAAATTATAGAACTTTCTTGAAGTAGCCACTTGTATAAATCTCTTTATCTATTAGGATATAATTTTAGAGAGGAGTTTTTATGTTCACATTTGTGTCTTTAATAAAATTTATTGTTTCATTTTTGATGATATTTACTTCATCCTATTTTATATCAGCTATTTTTTCACCTAAGGCTAAAGATGGGGCTTCAAAGTACGGCACGGGATTTTTGTATATTCTTCTTGGAATGTTTGCCCAAACAGTTTTGACGTTTGAATTTTTGTCATTGTTCAAGGCTATTAATGAAATAAGTGTGCTGTTTTGTAATGCTGTTTTTCTCTTTTTAACTCTAATTTTATGGCTAAAAAAGGGCAGACCACTTTATCGTCCTCAATTTAAACGAACATTTTTGAAAATTTTAAAAGGTTTGAAAAGAGACAAAATTCTTATGATTATGGCTTTCGGGTTTGTCTTCTTTATTTGTGTCACTGTAATAATGAATTTATTTATGCCTGTTTCAAGCTATGATGCTTTGACCTATCATTTGAACAGATCTTCTTTCTGGCTTACACAGGGTAGTTTGAATCATTTTGTAACAGCTGATGACAGAAACCTTGTTATGCCTATAAATTCAGAGATTTTGTATCTATGGGTTCTTTTGTTTTTAAAAAATGATATCGGGCTGAGCTTTTTTACATTTTTCGGATATATTGCTTCACTGTTTAGTGTTTACAATATTCTTGCAATACTTGGATTTAGTGAAAGAAAAAAGCTGTGGAGCTTGCTTATTCTTTCGTCTTTTGCTTCTGTAATTGCCGAATCATCGAGTGTTGAAACAGATATTTTAATAGCCGGTTTGGTGCTTACAAGTATATTGCTGTTTTTAGTTTCATTAAGGGAACGAAAAATAGGTTTAATTTTCTTTTCATCTCTGGCATACGCTCTTGCAATGGGGACAAAGACCCCTTCTATAATTGCATTTCCCGGAGTGTTTCTGCTTCTTTGCTTTTTCTCCTACAAGACTGATAAAAAAGAATTTTATAAACCTATTCTTGCGTATATCGGTTTTTTATTTATAAATTTTATACTTTTTTCAAGTTATAACTATATCTTGAACTTTATGAGTTTTGGAAGTTTTCTCGGCTCTGAATCTGCTCGGGAAATCCATGGATTTCGAGGTGGTGTCAAGGCTGTTATTGCTAATTACATAAGATATATTTTTATGATGTTTGATTTTTCCGGATTCAGATACAGTGAATATGTGGGGGAACATATAAATAATGCTAAATTTGCATTGTTTGACCTGTTAAAGATTCCTCATGAACTCGGTGTCGAAATGTCAGATGAAAATATAATTAATAACAGATTGATGGATGTGAAAATGGGTGCAGGTTTATTGGGCTTTTTGGTATTTTTACCGTCTGCTTTCACCTCTTTGATTGTAGGTTTTTGTAATAGAAACAAAAAGAAAGCATATGCTCTTTGTGCTTTTGCTTTTATGTTCTTTTTCAATTTATTTTGTTTATCTTTTTCACTGGCATATATGGTATTCAGTGTAAGATTTGTGACCTTTTTGATAGTTATATCTTCGCCTGTGCTTGCTGTTTCTTATTTAAGCCAGAAGAACTTTATGACAGCTTTAGTTAAACTTATGCTTTTGTTTTTTGTCATGTCATATTTTCTTGTTATGAGTACAAATCTGGCTTCAAGACAATTCTCTGATGCATTAAAAGTTGTTTTAAAAGAGCCTACATTGAATGATGCAAGAGAAAAAATAAGATGTGCATTGTTCAATGGATATGAAGGCAAAATGCCATTTTGTTATCTGAGGGATATTATTCGTACAACGCCCAAAGGAACAAAATTCGGTATATTTCCCAGTGTAAACAGCCGTTTATATGTAATTAGTATGTTGAATAATGAAGGCTATCATATAGAGGTTCTTTTGCCTGAAAAAGCTCCTCAGTATGATTTGAGTAAATATGATTATTTAATTACGACAGACAAAGTTCTGACGAGTTCTGTCCTGTTGAGTAAAACGAAAGATACAAAGGTTGAGTATAAAATTAATTCAGACGGTGAAGCATATTTTGACAGCATAAGACCTTTCAGCTGTATTTATGCGGATCATTATTCTCACATGCCTTATGATCCTTCAAAAAAAGGTCAGGTAATTGTTACATCAAGCTGTTACATAATGAATGATTTCTTTAAAGAGAGAGGTTTTTCTTATGTTCAAAGTTATGATTTTCAATCAGTTATTTCAGAGAATGCAAACTTTATGACGATATATAAAAATAACGCCAAATAAGTTTGACATAAAAATTTGTCAAAAGTAAAATTATTCAAGAAGAAAGGAAATGGGGTGAAACTCCTCAGCTGAGCCGCAGCCGTACAGCCGGAATACTTTCGAGAGTTTTACTCTAAAATAAAACACCGCTGCTTCGGGCATTAGGCCGTGGTAATATTTACAGCTTTGCTTTGAGTATCCGTGTTTTTATTTTTAGGAATTAAGAACAGGGATATTTTACTTTATGACTTCCTCACTTTCCAGAACCGGAAACTCAAAAATTGGAACTTGCCCTCATGGGTTGCCTCTTGGTGCGTGTCCGATTTGTAACGGTATGAGCGGCGGCGGAAGCGTGAAAAAAGATAATAAACCCAAAGAAATGAGCTGGAATGAGTGTTATGCAATAGGTCAGATGCTTAAAGCACAAAAACAAGCCAGAATTCATACACAACAGATGTTTGCCGCACAGGATATGAGGGCACATCTTGAAAATCTGCAAATGCAAATCAATGCTCTTAAAATAATGGCGCAGAATAATCTTCCAAAACCAATAGCAAAATTGGTTTCCGCTCTTGCTGATGGAGTGCTGGTACCTGCTGCTCGTGTATTGCAATCTGTTGCAAATGGTTTTCAAAATGTTGTTAATATCCTTTCTAAGGCTGTTAATGATGCTAAACAAAAGGCTACTGAGATAATGGATAAGCTTACGGCGGTATTTGGTGAGGCAAAGGCTGCGCTGCAAAAGAAAATTGATGAAAAATTCAAGGATATGAAGAAAAAAATATTCAATTTATTCGGACTTGCGTTAGCTGAGAATGAAGAAGATGAAGAACTGAAAAAAATAGAGGAAGAAAAAAGACTTTATGAGCTTAATACTGCTAAAGAAGCTCTTTTTGATTTAATGAAGAATCCCGAAATTACCAGGGAAGAAGAAAGTGAAGATTATTAATGAGCTCCATAAATCCGTATCAAGACCTTGAAACCAGAAGACAATACAGAAATCATACAAATACACAGAAAAAAAACATATCTGAGTTGAAAGAAGCTGTTGTTGTGAATTCACTTATAAAAGATAACAATGAGTCTTGTCCGAATATAGAAAATATGTATGATAACCTTGTTATTCCTGACAGAACGGTGAAACCTGATATTTTTGAACGTATTGACCTGAATAATACCAAAAAGAAAAATAAATCATCAGACAAAACACTTGCACCTCTTTTGGGCGTAACGGTTGGGATTTTTGGTATACTTGCAGCGGCTACTGCTGCATTGTCAATGGCTGCTACACACAAAAAGGTTTTGCCTGATTGGAAAACGCTTCCTGAGATACCGAAGAATGTTGCAATAAACAATGAACCTCACTTTGTGACCTATTTAATGATAAGAGACCCTAATATGAGAAATATTTTGGGTGCACTTGGTGTTTTTGTTTTGAGCGCAGTAGGGCTTGCAGGTAAAAACTTTGTAGATGGTGTTAAAGAAATATGGGTTCGTAAAAAACAGGCGGATGTTCAAAAAGATTTGCAGGAAAAATTGATTTCTGTTGAAACACAAAGTTTTTCAGGTAAGATGCAGATTTTAAGAAACATGCTTTCAGAAAAAGCAAGAGAGCTTGATAGCATACTTCATAAAGAAAATATAGGAAATGAGAATACAACTTTTAAAAAATTTATTTCTTTTAAAAGTGCAGAAAATACTCAAGATTCTAAAAAGAAGAACATTCTAGGTTATGCTGCTGTGGGTATGACTACGGCTTTAATTACCGGGTTGGGTTTTCTAGCTTTTAGAAATGTACAAAAAACTGCGCGAATCTATGAAAATTATGCTTCAGGAATGGAAAATAAAATAAAAGAACTTATTGATAAACAGCAACATTGGGATAAAGCTTGTCTTGATAAAGTTAAAAATATTTGTGTTTCAATGAACTTTTCATCACGAAAAATTGAAAGCACATTAAAAGATGCAAAAAATCTGCCTGAAGGTTTCATTGAAGAAGTAAAAAGAGAGGCTGAAAAAGTTACACAAGAAGGTGCGGAAGCAATTGCCGGAAAACCTGGAACCAAGCCTTCTTTGTATTCTCATACTGATGATGACAGAGCTCATTTGTATAACATGATTGTTAATTGGGAAAATCCTCTTTTAAAAATCCTTTTTGCAGGCTTATCTACTGTTACGGCTGTTGGATATGCAGGTACATCCATGATTGAAGCTATAAAAGAAGCTCAGGTTATAAAAGAAAATGCGAAAACTGAACTGGATTTACAAAAAAGGCTGGTCAATGTTGAGTTGAACAATTTTGAGTCTAAAAAACTGAGTGTTATTAATCCCATGATAGATGAGTTCAAAGCTCAGGCAATGCAAGGAAAAGACAAAAATGAATTGAAAACCAGAGCTGAAAATATTCTTTACGAAATCAAAAACGGTCCTCCGTTTGTATATTCATAGGAGCTGTTATGAGTTTAAGCCCGATAGTATTTAAACAATTTAATATTCCATTATCACAGGTAAAAACTGTTAAATCGAAATCTTATGAACCCTGTGAAATGGTGGATGCTTTTTGTAAGTCATTTGTTTTGCCTGATGACAAGAGAAACTATTCTTCTTTTGATGAAATGCTGGCTCAAAAAATAGCTTCATACAAGGATGATGCAGTTAAGCCTGTTACGGATATGCTGCAAAATTCCTCAGATGAGAAAAATGTCACAGCAGGTTTATTTTTATTAAACAGAATAATTGATGCCGGTGCCAAAAATGTTGCAGATACATATCCTATTATTTCCAAATTTAATTATGATAAATCGCATAACATACAGGTGATGCTTGCAGGTATTTATAGAAAAACTCAAGTACCTGATGCATTTGGACCATTGATGACTATGTTTATAAAAAATGCTCAAAATCCTGTTCAAAATCCATTTGACCCTAATGAAGAAGTTGGTGGTGCTATTTTAGAATATTTAAGAAACAGTGCTGCTGCCAAATTATACTCTGATTCTTAAATTGCTAGCAAAAAATTATCATTTTGTGTTTTCAATATCATAAATATACCGAA
The DNA here is from genome assembly GCA_018362895.1 of Clostridium sp. Classification (GTDB taxonomy): domain Bacteria; phylum Cyanobacteriota; class Vampirovibrionia; order Gastranaerophilales; family Gastranaerophilaceae; genus Limenecus. The sequence continues at coordinate 176,410 of JAHALR010000003.1, forward strand.
TGAGGTTAATTATGATGAAAAATTTGTCTAATATTTCTTTCAAGAGCGTTTATCTCTTCCCGTCAATCAACAATTTATCTGAAGAAAACAAACCTAAAGTACATGACGGTATAAAAATGATTAATAAATATTTTCCTGAAAATGATGTTTTTCTGGGTTCAGATGAAAAAGGAGAACTTACTATTCAGGTTCAAAAAACAAATCCACTTGTTCATCTGTTAGATCCAGATGTTGCTCAACATATAAATCTTTCACCCAAAGAACTTGTGTCAATGATTACTGCAATAGTTGCAATGCAGGAAGCTCATAAAAATATTTGGGGTGAAACAACACCGACATTTAATGATAGGACAAAGAATCTAAATTCTATGTCTTGTGGTGATGTTGTTATGCACATAAAGAATACTATATTGGAATTTAATGAAAAATATAAAGATTTATCTAATTAAAGTTTCTTTTAGTTCTATATAATTTTTTTGTATATTTTCTAATTTTGCATCATTGTGGTGAAAATAAATGTAATAAAATTTGTCTTGTTTTAACTTATAGTTTGTTTTAAACAATTCATTGGAAAATATAATAAGAAAATTTATCAGTGAATTTGCTTTTTTGTACAGGGTATAATCTTTTTCTGGTGTATATATTGCAGCAAATGTATTGAAATAAGAATTTATTGTGTTTTTTTCATTAAATATTATATTTGTCTTTTTATCGTCATTATGTTCAAAATAGTGCAGTCTGAGTCCATGATCACCCATTATGATTATATAGGGCTTATTTTTTGATGCTTTTAAAATTTCTTCTATTGTTTGTTCTGTTTTTTTATTTGTATATAAAATATATTTTAAGCAACTTTCTTTATTTATTTTATATTCATTATCCATAGGGTTAATCAATTTGTCTGTTTCATGAACTTTTTCGCCTTTATCATTTTTCATATAAGGAAAATGTGGAGATAATATATGTGCAAAAATGAATTTTGGTGAATTGTGTTGGTTTGCAATTGAATCGGGATTTGGAAGTTTTTTCCACATTTCTCCATCATCTATTGAGAAAAGTTTGTCAAAATATCTATACAAGTTTTCGTATAAAGTATTGTAAAAAAATAAAGAAGTCAGAATGTACTCTTGTGATGAGTATATATTTGAAAAGTCCAGCACTTTATCTATATAAGCATTATCATTAATTGAGAATTCAATATATGTGTTTATAAATATAGTTTTATATCCATATTTTTTTGCATTGTAAAAAAGTTCGGATTTGTTTAATGCTTCTGATGATGTGTCATATTTTATATTTTCCAGATATTCAAAATTTGTAAAGGAAGGCAATGAGCCTATGGTTTTTGTATAATTGCTCAGCATTTTGTCATATACAAAAAATCCTTTGTTTTTCAGATAATTTATGAATTCATAATTATCATAATTGAAATCTCTTTTTAGCACTTCATTATTGGGATAAGAATCTAGTATGATAATGTATACATCAGGCATTATTCTTTCTGTATTGTATTTTGTTTCTACGTGTAGTTTAGCTTCAGAAAGTGTTTGTTGGGGTATATTTTTAAAAAAATTATAAATATTAAGGCTGAAAATAATCATAGAGAAAACTAGTATTATTTTAAATATATTGTTTGAATTGAATTTTAAAAATAATACAGGTAAGAATAATAAACAAATTATAAATGCAGATAATTTTGAGAAAACAATGAAAGTTCCATAATTATAAAACAGAATGATGTATATACATGTAAGTAGTGAACATTTTTCTTTATCTTTTATGAATTTATTAAAGATAAAATATATGAAAATGTTTAAAAAACTGTTGGAAAAACACGCAAATATTGTTTGAAGAAAATTTATTTGAAGCAAATTTTGTGAATAAATATATAAAGTTCTGTAAGTTGAAAATATAATTATTGGTGAGAAATATATTATATCTTTATATTTATTTTCATTATAAATATTTTGTTCCTTGCATAATTGGTAAAAACAAAGAAAGAATAAAAGAAGCAGCATAATTTCTACAATATTTATAAGAAAATTATTTTCTAAATATACAGAAAATGCGTTTTCAACATAAAGCAAAATTTGAATTAAAAAAAATAATAAACTGTTGCAAAAGATTAATTCTTTTTTAGTCATTTTTAATCCTTTGCATAAGATATAATGTTCTAAATGTATCGGGAATCGGGTTTTTTCTTTTAATTTCATAAAACTCAGAAAACGTTTTTTCAAAGTTTTCTTTTGTATAATCGTCGAAAATATCCTGTCTGTTTTTTAACAATTTTTGGATTTGTGAATCTTCTTTTTCTATAAATTCAATGATTAAATATTTTCCTGTTTTTGAAAAAGTTTTTGCAATATTATATAGCGGAATATTATTGCTAATTGCTAAATGGTGGATAATTGCCAATGCCATTACCATATCAATATTTTTTATTCTGTCATAAAATGAAAATCTTTCTTCGTTGTTCCAGCCCAAATTTGGAGTTGGATTTGTAAAATCAATTACAAGTGGATAAATGTTATTTTCTTTTGCGTTTTTTGTTTCATTATAATTTTTTTCAATTGCATTGTAGTCTGAATCAATACATATTATTTGTTTGCATATATTTTTAAAAAGCCTTGAAAAAAATCCGTTGTTTGCGCCTATATCCACTAGGCTGTGGGGTTGTAGCTCTGCTTTATATTCATTGATTATGGAAATTTTTTGATGAAAACTATTGTCAGTATAATTTGTTTTTTTATAATAATCTTTCCAACAGCTATATTTAGGTTTCATTTTTATGCTTTTTATAGTTTTGATAAGATTATCTATCAAAATAACCATTTGAAGTTTTGAATATTGTATGTTGATTTTTTTATTATTGTTTTCATATTTTTTTTGAATTTTTGCATGTTGATGAATATGCAAAAGAATATTTATGTTAAATATAGACTTTAATGGAAGAAGTGAAGAAGCAAGATTTAAATCTATACCATTGATATATGTTTTCAAAAGACATACTAGACAGCTGTTTTTGTAGGCCATTAATGCCAGAGGTGCAATAAAATTCATACAAAATTGTTTGTAAGCTTGCCATATAGTTCCTTCTTCATATTTTTCGAATGAAGCTGTATCTATAAATATTGGTTTTCCGTTATGGAATTGTACATTATAGCAATTGGCATCTTTTAAAGACATGTTATATTTTAGTGCAGTCTTTTGTATTTCGAGTGTTAATAAAGCAGCATCTTTCAATTGAGAAAAACACCATTCATAAGGATATGAAATAAATATTTCTTCAGGTTTGATTAATCTTTTATTTGTTTCAGATTTAGTGGTTTCATAATGTTTTATGAGGTGTCCTTTTTGTGTTAGTTCCTCATATAATCCACTTTTCATAAGCATTTTGTAATTATTTTCGTAAGATTTTTTTATTTCTCTATAAATTTTGTTATTTATTACTAAAATTTGCGAGTCTTTATCTTTATAAGATGCTGGGTGTAATTGTATGTCAGACATTATTTTTTCTTTTTCTTTTTTTCTGCTAAAAATTTTGTTAATTTTTCCCAATATAAGCTTGCTGCATAACCAATACTACCGATTACCGCTATGAAAATCTGCATAATCATACTTCCACTGCCGGGATCAATGTATGCTTCGGCCTTTTGTGTGAAAACTGATATACATAAGAGCGTAAGTGAGAAAAGTTTGAATAGTTTTTTGTAATTCATAACGTACCTAATAGAACAAACTTGCTGATAATAATATGTATTATAGTACATTGATGTTGCTTATGCAATATGGTTTGTAATATTGGGTGTTGTTTATTCTCTGTCATTAGTCCTTTATTGTTATATACATATAGGATTTTATATGATTAACTTTGCATTAAGTAAAAAAATAATAGGTGTAAAAATTAGAGAGCAAAGAAAAAGAATGGGGTTAACCCAGTTTCAATTGGCTGAACTTGTCGGACTGCATGAAAAACAAATTTCCAGAATTGAATCAGGCTTGAATTATCCAACTTTCGAAAATTTTGTAAATATAATTACGGCTTTAAATTTAAGTATGAGCTATTTCAATACAAAAAATGAAAAAACTAATAGTCGTATAAAAGATGATTTGTATTTTTTAATAGAATCTTCTTCTGAAGAGGAATTACAATTATATTATGATGTTATAAATGTCATTAAAAATAATAAAAAAAATAAAAGGTCTTAATTTTTATAAAACCTTTTATTTTTTGTTTTGTTTGTTGAAAATTATAGCATTTTATGTTTTTCAATTATCTGTTGTGCAAGTGAATCAATTTTTTCAAAATCGGCTTCTCTTGGCTGACCTTTAACTACTACGTAGTCAAGTTTTTCGGGTTTGATTATTGTGAACATTTTTTCGATAGTTCCCTCGAGGTTTCCGCCCCATCCATAAGAACCGATAATTGAATAATATCTCAATTTTGGTCTCAATGCGTTAACGAGGTAGGCTGCTGTAACTGCGGCAGGATGAGGACCTGCAAGAACCATTGATGAACCGAGAACAACTGTCGCACAATCAACAAGTTCCATAGACAATTCACCTTCGTCACAGTGAACAAGGTCAAAAAGTTTTACTTCAATGCCTGCTTGAGTTAATTTTTCATTCAATCTGTCTACAAGCATTGTTGTACTATCGTACATTGAAACATAAGGTATAACTACTTTATTTTCTACCCTGTCAGAAGTCCAATCTGAGTATAAATCAAGAATCCATTCAGGTTTGTCGTATATAGGACCATGGCTGGGAAGTATAATGTCTACATCCATTCCTTTGACTTTGTCTGTATATTTTTTAGCAAAACTTCTAAATGGCATGATGATTTCAGCATAATATCTTTTTGCTGATTCGACAAGACCATTTGTGTAGTCTGCAAAAAGTTCATGTTTAGTGTAATGAGCACCCAAAAAGTCACATGTGAAAAGCATTTTGTCTTCTTTTAAATATGTGAACATTGTATCCGGCCAGTGAACAAAAGGTGCAATGATAAATTGAAGAGTTTTGTCGCCAAGAGAAAGTTCGTCACCGTCATTTATAACAATAAATTTGTCTTCATCAACATGAAGCATATTTATAATGTTTTCTTTGACTTTTGCATTGGTAACAACTTTTGCATCAGGATACATCTCAAGAAGCATAGGGATACCGCCTGAGTGATCTTGTTCAGCATGATTTGAGATGATGTAATCAACATGGTTTATGTTGTTTTCTTCAAGTCTTTTTTTGTATTCTTCAAGCTTTTTAGGGTAGTCGGTGTCTACAATAGCTGTTTTTTCACTACCTTTAATAAGGTATGAATTGTACGTTGTTCCTTGTGGCAATGGAACAAGCTGGTCAAAAAGCTTTCTGTTTGCATCTTTTGAACCGATGTAAAAGACGTTGTTTTTTATTGGTCTGATTTTTAAATCCATAGTAGTTTTCTCCTTAATCAAGGGGATTCTACTGCCAAAAATCCTTTTTAATTATTTATACTGAACCGGCTGTTCTCGTAAATTGATCTTTTCCTACTCCGCATACGGGACATAGCCAATCCGCAGGTAAATCGTCGAAAGAAACATTGTCATGTTCGGCAGGGTCGTATACATATCCGCATACCAGGCATACATATTTTTCCATTGTTTGCTCCTTATATATTTACCTGAGCAGTATAATTTATTAAACAATAAAAATGAATTGCCGTACAGGCTAGATGTAAAGTTTGTAAATTTGCATCGGATTTGATTTAACAGGTATAATGTTCTTATGGAAAATTTAACCACAGAAAAGTCATCACTGCCTTCTGTTAAAAAATATGTTTTGAAAAAACAGGATACAAAGGCGCAATATAAAATAAACTATGAAAAAGAACTTAATCCTGCACAGCTCGAAGCTGTAAAAAGCAAAGACGGATCTATTCTTGTCATAGCAGGTGCCGGCTCAGGTAAGACTAAAACCCTGACATATCGTGTAGCAAGGCTTATTGAAAGCGGTGTAAAACCGGAGAATATTCTTCTTTTGACTTTTACAAAAAAAGCTGCTGACGAAATGCTCAACCGTGCTGTTATGATTTTGGACTCCAGATGCGAAAAAGTTGCAGGCGGTACTTTTCACTCTTTTTCAAATATGATTCTTCGTAAATATTCAAATTGCCTGGAGTTGAAAAACAATTTTACTATTATTGATAGGGCTGATGCAGAAGATGTAATTAATCACATAAGAGGCAAGGTTGTTGAAAAACAGGAAAAACGTTTTCCGAGAAAAGGCACTATTCTTGATATTTATTCAAAAGCTGTGAATAAAAATATGAGTGCTGAATCGGTTATAGAAAGCGAATACAATCAGTTTTCGCACTGTGTTGAGAAGATAAACGAAATTTCTCAAGAATATATTGCATACAAAAGGCAAAACAGTCTCTTAGATTATGATGATTTACTGCTGTATCTAAAAACTTTGCTTACATCTAATGAAGAAATAAGAAAAAAACTTTCAAATCAGTATAAATATATTTTGATAGATGAATATCAAGACACAAATTCTTTGCAGGCGGAGATAATCAGGCTGCTTGCTTGCGAACACAACAATGTTATGGCTGTTGGTGATGATTCTCAGAGTATTTATTCCTTTAGAGGAGCAAACTTTAGAAATATTCTTGATTTTCCTCATATATTTCCTGATACAAAAATTATAAAACTTGAGCAAAATTACAGAAGCTCTCAGAACATACTGTCACTTACGAATAAAGTTATTGAGAAAGCTAAAGAAAAATATACAAAAACTTTGTTTTCTGACATTGTTTCTTCTGAAGTTCCCGCTTTGATTTGCACAAATGATATGCAGACAGAGGCAGAGTTTGTTGCTCAAAGAATACTGGAACTTCAAGAGGATGATATCTCGTTGAATGATATGGCAGTTTTATGCAGAAGTGCAAGAATGACCTATAATCTGGAAATAGAACTGGCAAAGAGGGCTATTCCTTATAAAAAATTCGGCGGTCTCAAATTCATTGAAACAGCGCATGTAAAAGATGTGATTGCTCATTTGAGAGTTGTTCTGAATCCGAATGATATTATAAGCCTCAATAGAATACTTTTATTATTAAACGGTGTCGGCTCACAGACTGCAATGAGACTTTTGCCTATGGTGGCTAAAGAAAATGTTGATACAGAAAAACTTATGCTACCTGCAAAAAGTTCTGACAGTATAAAAAAATTGTTTAATACAGTTGATACTCAGAGAAAATATCTCTTAAAGCCTTCGACTGTTGTTGATAATATTCTTTCTTATTATGAACCTATTTTGATGGACAAATATGATGATTATGCGAAAAGATTGAAAGATTTGGAGCATTTTCATTATCTTTCTGAACAATATAGCAGTCTTGAGGATTTTTTGAGTGATTTGGCATTGGAACCGCCGGATTCTTCAGTTTCAGAAGTTGAAGACGGTGCACAAAAGGATGAATATTTAACTCTTTCTACAATTCACAGTGCAAAGGGACTTGAATGGAAGGCAGTGTTTATAATAGGTGCAGTTGATGGACGATTCCCTTCTGTATATTCCTTTAATTCAGAAGAAGAACTGGATGAGGAATTAAGACTTATGTATGTTGCTGCAACCAGGGCAAAAACTTATCTTTATATTACCTATCCGATTGATATGTTTGATTATTCTACCAATATGGTGCTTTCAAAACCTTCAAGATTTTTGGATGGAATAGATTCTGATATTTTGGAACGTTGGGCTCTGGAACTTGAAGAATGAATACAATAAGCGTATAATTATGCCATTGATAGAATATTAGGGGGCAATATGACCAACAAATTAGATGTGAGTGTCGCAAAGGGTCTTTTAGAACAAACTCCGGCAAATGTGCTTGTTGTAAACCTTTTTGAAGGCGTAAAAATTCCGGCAGGTGCAACCGGTGCAATTGATATTGCATTGGATGGTTTGATTTCAAAATTTGTAATAGAAAAAGAAGGCTTTGACGGCAAATTTGGCTCAATGTATGTGATTCCAACATACGGCAAGATATTTGCCGATAAAGTTCTTATTGTCGGCTTAGGTAAGAATAAGGATTTTACTTTAAATAGGCTAAGAGAAATTTCTCAAAAAATCATTAAAAAATGTATGAAAATGAATAATGCTAAAAAAGTTATCTCTGTTCTGCACGGTGCGGGAATAGGCGGTTTTGACCCTCAGCAGTCAGCTCAGATGATAACAGAAGGAACAATGATAGGTGCTTATTCTTTTGATAAATATAAATCTGAAAAAACACCGAAGAAAGTTGAAGATTTCATCATTGTTGATATGGTTGAAGAAAATTGTAAAAAAGCTAAAGCCGGTATCAAAAAAGGTAAATTGATTGCTTCTGCCGTTAACATGGCAAGAGATCTTTCAAATGAAGCACCCCAATATGCAACACCTTCAAAATTGGCTGAAATTGCACAGGAAATCAATGGTATTGATGTTCGTATCTATGAAAAAGATGAAATCGAAAAAATGGGAATGGGTGCATTTCTCGCTGTGGGTAAGGGCAGCAGCCAGCCTCCTAAGTTTATTCACATGAGATATAAAAATGATAAAGCCCAAAGAAAAATTGCCATAATAGGTAAGGGAATTTGTTTTGATTCAGGCGGGCTTGATTTGAAACCTCCTTCATCGATGCTTAATATGAAAGATGACATGTCAGCAGCCGGTTCAGTGCTTGCGATTATGAGTGTTATAAAAGAATTGAAGCCGAATTGTGAAGTTCATGGCCTTATTGCGGCATGTGAAAATATGCCTGGATGTTCTGCTTACAAACCAGGAGATATTCTAACAGCTAAAAACGGAAAGACAATTGAAGTTGATAACACAGACGCTGAAGGAAGATTGACTCTTGCTGATGCCCTATGTTATGCTTGCGAACTTGGCGTTGATGAAGTAATTGACATGGCTACTTTGACAGGCGCTTGTGTTGTTGCTTTGGGCAACACTGCTTCAGGTATAATGGGCAATCACCAATCAATGATTGATAAGTTAATCAAATGTGCAAATGCCGGCGGTGAAAAGATGTGGCAGCTGCCTATGTTTGAGGAATATAGAGACTCATTGAAAAGTGATATAGCTGATATGAAAAACACAGGTTCGAGAATGGGTGGTACTCAAATAGCTGCTTTGTTCCTCCAGAACTTTGTTAAAAAAGTACACTGGGCTCATATTGATATAGCAGGTACAGCATATATTGATAAAAAAGGAGCAACAGGTGCAGGCGTCAGAACACTCATAAATTATCTTATGTCTTAAATTATATATTAAAAAAGCCCCCTTTAATTAAAGGGGGGCTTTTTAATAACCTTATTACGCTTGTTCAGCTTTTTGGTCTGCTTGTTTTGCTCTGTTTTTATTGATTACTTTATTTACAGCAGCTCCAATACCGAGGCCAACGAGGATAGCACTGGCAACAGTTAGTGAAATACCTGCTTTTCTTGTAAATTTTGTATATTTGTTGGCTACTTCTTTTGTTAGGCCATTGGACATAAGGTCTTGTCTTGTTTTTACCAATATTCTGGCAATTTTGTTTTTTACCTCCGGGTTTTTAGCAATTCCGTAAGAACATAAACCTGCATAACCGGTTCCGACTGCTAAACCTGTAATTGTACCGGCATGAGTTTTTTTGTATTCATTTCCTTTTTGGGTCTTTGCACCAAATGAAACTGCTTGAATTGACATAATATACCTTTCTGTTTTTTCTTATATATGATTATAATGCGTGTAATGAAAATATTTTGTTATTTAGGTGTTATATGTTTACAAATATTATTCCTGGAGATTTTTTTCAGGAAGATATTTTACAAAATATGAAAGCATAAAAGGAATAAACGAAATAATCAAAAGTGTTTTTATTATGCCTATGTTTTGTGCTACATAGCCTATCAAAGGTAAAAATACACCTACTATACCCCAGCTGAAACCGCCGATGAAACCGGAAATCATACTTTTGTACTGAGGCATAGTTCTTTGTGCCATTACCATATTTATTGAAACTGACAACATTGTGATAAACCCTGTCAGAACAAATAAGACAAAAGACAATGCCGGTGCTGTTTTTATTATACTTACAAAAATTATTGTTAAAATGAAAGGAACTATTAAAGAGGTATAAAAAACATTTTTATATCCTATGACTTTTTCATACCTGCTGCTTATGTATGTTCCGAATGCACCTACAGTCAAAAATACAAACACGGCTACACCTATCTGAAAAGCATTATATCCATGGTCTTTCCAATAGAATGGTAAAAGTATGCTAAAGCTTGAGGTAACAAGTGATTTGAGTGCTGATACCATTATTAAAATACGAACTGTTTTATTTTTAAAAATATCAGTCAATGTTGTTATAAATGAATTTTCGTTTTTTACAAAGTTTTTTGCCTGTATTTTAGGTACAAAGAGAAACACACAAAAGGCAAAAATTAAGCCCCAGGAAGCAGCAAGGGGTAATTTTGTTACTCCGAAAACCTGTGTTATTGAAGAAGATATAATCGGCCCTAATGAATATCCGATTGTGCCTGCTGCAATAAAAATGCTCATGTTTCTAGCCAGATTTTCACCGCTGTATCTTACTACAAAGCCGGTTGCTTGTGGGTGATAAAAACCAACACCTAAACCACCAATAATCAGACATAATGCGAGTTGCCATATATTATGCACGAGCCCTGACATTGAGAAAGCTAAAGATGCGAGAATAATTCCCCAGAATATGAAGAATCTTTTTTGCCATTTGTCAGCAATGAAACCGAATACAGGTTGCATCATTGATGAGAATAATTGAGAAGCACTTAAAGCACATGTTGCCATGGCCAGACTTGCTCCTATATTAGCAACAATAAATGGCAAAATAGGATTTATAAAACTCGAATAACTATCAGACAATCCGTGTCCAAGTGTTAACCAAGCCAGTGCTTTTTTATTTTCTGACTGGGGATTGTTTTTATTGTTTTCCATTTTGTTTCCTCGATTAGTGTAAAATATTTAGTGTTTGAAGTGTCTGATGCCTGTTGTTATCATAACCATTTCATATTTATCGGCTGCTGCTGTGACTTCTTTGTCTTTTATGCTGCCTCCGGGTTGGATTATTCCGCCGATTCGGCATTGTGCTGCTGCTTGAATATTATCAATTGCAGGGAAAAATCCGTCGGATGCTGCAACAGCATCTTTTGCACCATCGCATGCTTTATTAAGCGCAATTTCCATTGAGTCAATTCTGCTTGTTTGTCCTCCGCATATTGCCAGTGTTTTGAAGTCTTTTGCAATTACTATTGCATTAGATTTAACATGTTTGCATACTTTCCAGGCAAACACCATGTCTTCAACCATTTCAGTTGATGGCTTTTTCTTTGTAACCACCTGAAATGTATCTTTGTCTAGTTCTTTGTTATCAATCTCTTGAATGAGCGTACCGAAAGGTGTTTCTTTGATTTCTTTTTGAATAAGAGTTTTATATATTTTTAAGGGTGTATTGAGCTTTATAATTCTCAAATTTTTCTTTGCTTTTAATATCTCCAGAGCTTCATCGGAAAATTCGGGAGCTATTACAACTTCTAAGAAAACAGATGACGCATGTTTTGCGATTTCTTTATCAACTTTTTGTGTAAAAGCAATAATACCTCCGAATGCACTTATCGGGTCAGCATCAAAGGCTTTTAGGTATGCTTCGTTTATAGATTTGCCCAAGGCAACCCCACAAGGTGTATTGTGTTTTACAATTACACAACAAGGAACATCATAAAATTCACCTGCTATATTCAATGCTGCTGTCATATCAAGAATGTTATTGTATGAAAGTTCTTTTCCGTTTAAAAACTCATAATCAACAATTTCTTTATTTTTATAAAGTGCTGCTTTTTGATGAGGATTTTCACCATATCTGAGGTCACCTTCTTTATTTAAAAAGATTGTTTCATATTTACTTTTTTCTTCACAGAGTTCTTTCAAAATTACCGAGTCGTATTTTGATGTCAGCTCAAAAGCATCAAGCGCAAGTTCTTTTCTGAATTCGAGAGTTGTCTCTCCGTTATTTTCTTCAAAATTTTTCAATACTTTTGAATATTGGTTTACTGATGATACAACAGTTACGTTTTTGTGATTTTTTGCTCCTGCTCTGAGAAGTGTAACACCGCCTATATCAATATTTTCTATCAAAGTTTGTTCATCGTGATCTTCTTTTGCAACTTTTTCAAATGGATATAGGTTTACTACCACCATTTGGAAAGCTTCTATTTCTTTGTCAGTAAGTTCTTTTGCTTCATTTATGTTTTGTATGTCTGCAAGTATTCCGGCATGTATTGCGGGATGCAGTGTTTTAACTTTGCCTGAAAGCATTTCATCAAAATTTGTTATTTTGCTTACTTCTATTGTTTTAATTCCGTTTTCATTTAAAAGTTTGGCTGTTGTGCCCGTTGAAACAATTTCGTATCCATAAGCCTGTTGAATTGTTCTTGCGAAAGAAACTATATCTGTTTTATCAAAAACACTAATTAAAGCACGTTTTTTCATTATAAATCCTCTTTTTTATCCTTTGACTTTAAATTTAGCACAAAAGAGGGTTTGTGTCAGACCCCCGATATGTCTATGAGTAATACTTGATAAAAATTATTTATAATGTATTATTGATATAGAATGCGCCCGTAGCCCAGCTGGATAGAGCGTTTGGCTACGAACCAAAAGGTCGGGGGTTCGAATCCCTCCGGGCGCGTTTTTTTAGGTATTCATATTGGAGGCTTTTTGCATAAAAAACTAAAATAATTGATTTGGTTTTTTATGTTAAAACTTAGCATATGAAGAAAAAAATTTTTGAATTAATCAAGAAATATCCAATTAAGAATATAGAAAATGCTTTTGTTCAAAGTTTTATTAAATTTAATCATCTTACAATTAAGAACAACAAATTGTTGTTAGATATTTTAGAAGATGATTCTGATATAACTAATACAATAAAATCAAAAATTGTTGCGCCAAAAAATATATATGAATTGGAAAATGTATTTGAATTATTAATTCCTGAAACTGACAGAAAATTAAATGGAGCTTTTTTTACTCCTCCAATTATAACAAACTATATTTCTAATGAACTAATTAAAACAGGAAAGGAAAAAATTTGTGATCCAAGTTGTGGTTGTGGTGCTTTTTTAATTGCTGCAATAGAGGTGATAAAGAACAAGTTTAATAAGTCCGTAAGTGAAATAATTGAAGAAAATATATTTGGTTTTGATATTCTTGAGTATAGCGTCAGACGTTGTAAAATTATTCTTTCAATTTTAACTTTATTACATAATCAAGACTTAACCGAAATTCATTTTAATATATTTTGCCAAAATAGTTTAAATTTTAATTGGTCACGATTTTTTGAGCAATTTAATATTCAAAACGGATTTGATATAGTTGTTGGCAATCCTCCGTATGTTAAATATCAAGATTTAAGTCAAAGTGTAAGGCAGAATTTACCAAATAATTGGAAAACAATAAAAGTTGGTAATTATAATTTATATTTTGCTTTTTTTGAATTGGGTATAAACATTTTGAAAAAAAAAGGAAAACTTGGTTATATTGTTCCAAATAACTTTTTTACATCAATTTCCGGTATTAATTTAAGAATTTTCTTACAAAGTAATAAATTTATAGAAAAAATAATAGATTTTAATCATTTAAAAATATTTGAATCACAGACATATACCTGCATAACCTTTTTATCTAAACAAAAAAATAACTATTTTTTGTTTGATAAAATATATGATAAATGTTTATTATCAAATTTAAGTAATTTAAATTTTTCAAAATGTTTTTTTGATGATTTAAATATGAAAAAATGGCGTTTACTTAGAACTTGTGATTTTGAAAATATAAAAAAGATTGAATCATTGGAATATAAGCTGGGTAATCTTTTCAATATAAAAGTAGGAATTGCAACCTGTAAAGATGAGCTTTATTTTTTAGATGAAGATTCAGAAAAAAATAATTATTATATTAAGACTTATAATAATCAAGAATATTTAATAGAAAAAGAAGTAACGAGAAAAATATCAAAGATATCAGATTTTAGCACTCAGAAAAATTTTGAAAATAATAAAAGGAGAATTATTTTTCCGTACACAATTAATGACAACAAAGCTATTGTTATTGATGAAGAATCTTTTAAATTGAAATATCCAAAATGTTATAAATACTTATTAGCAATAAAAGAAGAACTTTCTGCAAGGGATAAGGGAAAAGGTTTGTATCCCGCATGGTATGCTTATGCTAGAACACAGGGACTGAATTTTTATGGTCAAAAACTATTAACACCGACCTTTAGCGAAGAACCGAGGTTTTTGTATGATTCTGACCCAACATCATTGTTTTGTAATGGTTATGCAATATATCAAAAAACTGATTCGCAAATGTCTTTGTTAAATAAAAAAATGAATTTTTCAGTATTACAAAAAATATTAAACTCACAGGTAATGGATTATTATATAAGAACTACAAGTGTATGTATTGATGGGGGGTATCCTTGTTATCAAAAAAATTTTATTGAGCTATTCGGAATTCCTGCGTTTAAGGATGAAGAGATAAAATTTTTGGAATCAGAAAACTCTGAAAAGAAAATAAATGATTTTTTAAAAACAAAATATCAATTGTTTTTGTAAGAAATTTAGCATCTAATATAATGCTCAAATCTTTGTTTGTAAATTTTTAATAAATCATTTGCAAAATTTTCAAATGTTAACCCATCCATTGATACAGTTGAATTTTTATCAATTATTTTATCTTTTTTTAATTCTTCTATTGTAGAGTAAATTTTAGGTTGTTGAGGTCGAAAATCTACGATGAGTAAGCATACTCTTTCATATTTATATTCTTCTTTTTTGCTTAAATCACGATTATTGATTAGTTGAAATTTATGTATATAATCGTCTATTTTATGAAATTGATTGAATTTGATCTGGTTTTGTTTTATAGCTTTTGAACAATATTCATGTGTTGGGATAAGATAAACTTCACCAAGACATTGTTTTGGGTATTTTAAGTGAAGATTTAAAGATTCTGCAAAAGTTCTTTCATATAGAGTATCAATGTTTTTTGCCATACTGCTAAGTTGGCTTCTTACATTGATTATAATAATTTTTTCACTATCATTAGATTGTGAAATATTTTTAATGTTTAAATTATCTGGAATAATGCATACATCCTGGCACTTTGCTTTTAATAAACCTGTTATTTTTAATTCTGGCTTTGTATTGTCTAATGGTGGGTAGATTAATTGTGGTGATATTCCATATTTTATAAATTCTGATTTTATTTCGTTATGTAAAATATTAATAAGTTTTTGTGAACGAATTAAACTTGTTTGTGCAATTCTTCCATTTGTTAAAATTGCAGACTCTAATTCATTTTTTATTAAAAACAATGCATTTTCGATAGACATTAATTAATTCCTTTGAATATGTCTGAAAGATTTAAACTTAGAGCACTGGCAATCTTATAGATATTTGATAATGTTATGTTTTTTTCTGCACGCTCAATCATCCCAATGTAAGTACGGTGAACACCTGCTTTTTCTGCCAAAGCTTCTTGCGATAAATTGAGTTTTTGTCGTTCTTCCTTAATTCTTTTGCCAAAATCTATTAAAATTTTCTTTTTCATTGTTGTATTCTATATAATTGCTAACTATGATTCTACATACTATAATTAGTAATAATATTTTTTTATTTTAAAATAAGATTAGGCTTCTAAACGAAAGGTGCATATAATGAAGAAGTGTAAAATTACTGTTCTAAAAAGAAATTTTGATGAAGAACTTTCAAAACAATATGGAATCGACGGATTAACAGCTTGTCCGATGTTAAAAGAGGGACAAGAATTTTATGCAGATTGGGAATGTCCGAAAGGTTTTTGTAATGAAGCTTGGAAAGCAATTTACCAGTATGTTTTTGCTCTGTCACATGGTGCCTCTGATTTGTTTTATTATGGTGATTGGATTAAAGAAAAAGGTGTTGCTATTGTAAGCTGTAATGATGGTTTGAGACCGGTTATTTTCAAAATTGAAAAAACTGATATTGAATCAAGACCCAATTAATAATTTGTAAAAAGCTCCCCGGACAGGGAGCTTTTTTCTATTTACAACCGCATTCGCATTTTGGTTTGTTATGTTCTTTGCACTTTTCTTTTTTCATTTTTTTGTAGCTGTCTTTCTGACAGTTGTTCAAAATTTCTTCAAAACATTTATCGTGTTGTTTTTTCTTGTCTTTAATTTCTGATTTTAAATCTTTTATTTTTTCTTTTTGTGCTTTTATGTCATTTGTACATTTTTTGTCACATTTCATTTGTTTAAGCTTTGCTTTTTCTTGTTTTAGACACATTTTTAGCGGTGCAATTTCGTCAAAGAATTTTTCATCAATACATTTTGCTTTTACTCTTTGTTCTTGAGTTAGAGCCAATCTGGTATAAATTGAGCATCTTTTTTCGAAATATTTTGTTTTCCATGCTTGAAGTTCTTCGCAGGAATTGAATACAGGGGCGGTGTTACATCCACAGTCGCATTTAGGTGTACAACCGTCTTTGCATTCTGGTTTTTCACAAGGATTGCAATTGCAAGGCTGTTTAATCGGGCAGGGGGAAGATTTTACGGGACAGGCGACAGGTACGTTTGTTTGTGCGCATACGCTCATAACAGAGCATACCATTGCAGCAGTGAGGGTGATTGCGAGTTTTTTCATATAGTTCTCCTTAAATTTACAAATAACTTTTGTTATTCACAAATTAATTATAAAATTTCCTGTGCGGGTGTAAACTCTGAGCGGGGGTAGCCTGTAAGGTTATTTGTAAATGGAGAAAGGTTTAGTGTTCTTTTTTTATACAATCACTGCATTCACCGTAAAGCTCAAATTTATGTCCTGTAATGTTAAAACCTGTTGATCTGGCAATATCTTCTTCAACTTTTTCAACAGGACATCCGTCAATTGGAATCATTTTTTTACACTTTGTACAAATCATGTAATGGTGATGTTTTTCTTTCATCAATTCAAAACGTGCTTTGTTGTCATCGAGCATAAATGATTTTTTGACAATATTTAAAGACGAAAGTTTTTCCGTAATTCGGTAGATGGTTGATAGTGAAAGTTTGTCATTTTTTTGTTTTAGATTTGAATAAATTTCGTCTATTGTTAATGGAAAACTTTCATTTTCTAAGCATTCAATTACGTCATTTCTGTTTTTGGAATATCTCTGTCCTTTCAGAGCTTCTTTATAACAGTTATTTTTTGTTGTTTTAAAAGAAGATGACATAATTACCTCTATAAACTAATAATTTTATTTTATCACAATTGGGTAGTTGATTAAATTTGTTCAGGTGATTTAATGTTAATGCAAATGCAAATCATTTGCATTAAGCTTTGTGTATAAAAATAAAATAAGGAAAAAATTATGCCGATTTCTGCCAATTTAAAAGTTTTGGGGAAATATCTCGACCAACCGTATATGGTTAAAAAGTTATATAATGCAATGCCGCCTGTGCTTACTGGGTTGGCCGCAGGATATGGAATATATGATACATTTCAGTCTCCAAAAGAAAACAGGAAGAAAAAAGCCGTTAAAAACGCATCTGTCCTTGCTTTTACCGTAGTTTCTGCTTTGCTTGCAACAAGAGGATTGACCGTAAAGAAGAAAGAAATTTTCCCCGGGATAATTGAATTACCTGAAATTGACAAAGACGGAATTGCTGAAGTTCTTGCAAAACCTGTTTCTGATAAGACTAAAAAACTTATTAATAAAGTTAAAGATGAAAAAGTCTTGAATTTTTCATCAGTAAAGACTCTTATGCAAGAATTTAGAGATAAATTTAAAGATGAGAAATTAATCTCAAAAATCATTCCGGACCCTGAGAGTGAAGCTCCTTTTGCTGATCTTGGGAAGTTATCTCTGTTAGGCTTTATACCTGTTGTTGGAGGGGTATTGGGTGGAGTTGTCGGTGACAGATTAACCAAAGATAATTGGAAAAAGAATTTTCCCGATAAAGTTAAAGAAGGCACTTATCAATATTTGAATAATATTGCACTTTGTAATGTGGGTGCGGGTTTGGGCGCATTGACTATGAATGCTTTCAAAGTGAAGTCCAAAGCTGCAAGGTTTGCCGCAATGATGAGTGGTGTGCTTGGTGTTGGTTTGGTTGCAGGTAATGCAATTGCAAATTTTGTTGGCAAAAATTATATTGACCCTATTTTTGATAAAAATAAGAAAAATGAATACAAGTCCTTAAAGGATATGATAAAGAATCTTAATTCCGAAAGACATCCTGAAGCTTTGGATGTAAGCTTGCATCTTGATGATGTTGCTTCGGTCGGATTCATTTCAGGTTTGAAATGGATAGGACCGATTTTACCTGTACTTTACTCAGTCTCTGCATACAGGGCCGGCATAGGTTATAGAAACGGACATAAGGAGTCGCAAAATATTGTTAAGCAAAATTAATTACCTCCTTTAGCCATGTTTGCTTATATTATGTTTGGGATATAATTAACAATGTAGTACAGTAATTGAACTTTATACGGAAAACGCAGGGGCAGACGCCTGAAACAGAGTGAAAGCAAAACCCGCCAAGTATGTTAAAGTTCGTAGAAAAAGGAGAAACAGATGCCGGTAGCATCAATGATTGATTTACTCGAAGCAGGTGTACACTTCGGACACCAAACACAAAGATGGAACCCCAAAATGAAACCGTATATTTACGATATCAACCGTCGTTGGTTAGGCGGTATGTTGACTAACTTTGAAACTATCAGAGGCAGAGTTAACAAACTCAGAGAACTTGAAGAATTCGTAAACTCAGGTCACATCGAAAAACTTCCGAAAAAAGAAGTTGTTCAAATGACTAAAAAACTTGAAAAATTGTCAAAAACATTGGGTGGTATCAAAGAAATGCGCGGTATGCCCGATCTGATTTTTGTAGTTGATCAGAAAAAAGAAGATATTGCTATTGCAGAAGCTAACAAATTGCATATTCCTGTAATTTGTCTTGCTGATACAAATGCTAACCCTGACGGAATTGATTATATTATTCCTGGTAACGATGATGCTATTCGCTCAATCAGATTGATTGCTTCAAAACTTGCTGATGCTGTTTTGGAAGGTAAACAGTTGAGAGAAAATAAAGCAGTTGGCGCAAAAGCAGAAACGATTAAAGCTGAAGATGCAGGCGTTACTGAAGAAGCTAAAACAGAAGAAGCTCCCGCTGAAGCTTAGTCAAAATACTTTATAGCGGGTAAGGTAATATAAAAATACCGTGCCCGCTATTATTATAAATTATTATTAATTTAATAAAGAGAGGATAAAATTATGACAATAACCGCTGCTATGGTAAAAGAACTTAGAGAAAAAACCGGTGCAGGCATCCTTGATGCTAAAAAAGCACTTACCGAAAACGACGGTGATATGGAAAAAGCTATGGAATATCTCCGCCAAAAAGGTATTGCTTCTGCTGAAAAGAAAATGGGTAGAATTGCTGCTGAAGGTTTGGTGGGTTCTTACGTTGAAGGTAATGTCGGTGCAATGATTGAAGTAAACTGTGAAACTGATTTTGTTGCTAAAAATGATGAGTTCAAAGAACTTGTTTCTAATCTTGCCCAGCTGATTGTTGCTAAAAAGCCTGCTGATGTTGATGCTTTGTTAGCTACAACTTGTGACAAGTGCAACAAAAAAGTAGAAGAAATTATTAAAGAGAAAGTAGCTACTATCGGTGAAAAAATTACTGTGAGAAGATTTGTAATTGTTGAAGGCAATCCTGCTACTTATATCCACAATGGAAAAATCGGTGTATTGCTCAACACTGACAAAGCTGATGAAACTTTGGAAAAAGATATTTGCTTGCATATTGCTTCAAATGCTCCTGAGTTTGTTTCAAGAGAAGAAATCCCACAATCTGTTATAGATGAAGAAACAAGAATTGAAATGGGTAAAGAAGATTTGGCTAAAAAACCTGAACAAATCAGAGCTAAAATTGTTGAAGGCAGAATTAACAAATTAATGGCTTCCAGATGTTTGTTGGAACAGCCGTTTGTTAAAAATCCGGATCAAACAGTTGCTCAGCTTTGTGAAGGCAAATTAACAGTAAAATCATTCGTACGCTATGTACTGGGTGAAGGTCTTGAAAAAAGACAGGACAACTTTGCTGAAGAAGTTGCTAACCAGATGGCAGGCAACTAGAGCTGTTTTGAAATTTAAAAAGCCTCTTGCTTTCAGCAGGAGGCTTTTTTATGAAAATAAATCTTTTATATCTATTTTCAAGGCATTTGCTATTTGAATAAGACGTTTTAGACTTGGTGTTCTTTTTCCGCATTCGATTGCAACAACATAATCTTTTGAAATTTCTGCCATTACGCTAAGTTGCAGCTGTGTTAGGCCTTTTTGTTTTCTGTATTTTTTAATATTTTCTTGAATTAATTTTATTGTACTATTTGTCATATTTATATTTTAGTGTTAAAATTGGATATCAAGTTGTACTATTTGTTCAATAGGATCAAATTATTTAATACTTTACAAATCTTTTCACAAACCATGAGAAATTTGATATCATAAAAATAATCATTAATAATGTTTTTTATGAGAGTAAACAGTTGAGGATGGGTAGAATATTGAAAAAGAAGAGTTTTAAAAATTTAATAGCAGCAGCAATAATTTTTTGTGTAATGCAAACTTCGTCAATTGCCGCAGATGCTCCGAAGCCGTCTATGAGACCGGGCATTCAGCCGCCTTCACAGCCTAATGACTTTATAAAAAATACAAAAGCAAACAACAAGAAAAAGAAAATTGAAATCTATACGGATGAAAACGGCATACAAATTTCAAAAGCCCAGAAAGAGCGTTCTGAACAGTTGAAAAAAACATATAAAGGTGTCACTAAAGATGAACGAATTATGGAAGCTTTGGAGCTGTTAAAAGGTGGTTTAGGTGATTTTTCAAGAAAAGCAATAATGGGAAACAACCTTTCTGAAAAACCTATGATTGTTGAGTTTTCTAATTTAAGTAATTTCGGACAGGCATATTCAAACTTTGATGCACTGGGCTGGAAAAAGAAAAACCGTCTGTATATTCATATAAATGAAAAACATCAGGATGCTCCGACACCTGCTCTTGCTGCTGTGCTTGCACATGAGGCTTTGCATCAGGATGATTTCAATTCTTTGAATGAAGAAACTTATGCATGGACATTAGAGGCTGCTGTATGGACAAAACTTTCGGAAAAAGATCCGAAATATAATGACAGTATGCATCCTCTTGTTATAAGAGAGAATACATTGAAAAAGCTTTTTATTAAAGGTAATTATACAAGCAAATTTATTAGAAAAACGGTTTATTCAAACCCTGGCTATGCAAATCTTCCTTCTCGTTCTCCAGGATTTGAAGACGACAGTTTATAAGCAAAAAAGCAAAAAAAACGGCTTTCAAATTTTGAAAGCCGTTTTTTTTTATTGATAAAGCGGTTTTAGTTTTTCTTCCTGCTGAGGGATTTTACCTTCTTCAATCGGAAGATATGCTCTGTAATCAATCACAGGGAAGCAGTTGTCGATTGATTCAATTTCTGAAAGAACATGTTCATCAATATTTCCTGATTCAATCATATCAGCTATTGTTTCAAATCTTTCAACGTGCTCTCTGAATCTGTCAGTTGCATAGTCTTTTGCCTGCCATGTTGTGATTAAGAACGGCCAGTCAGAACTTTGCAAAAGTAGATTTTCTCTTGCAAGCTGATTTAGGGCTCTATGCAATAATTTATCTTCAGGTATTTTTTCATATTTTGACGCAATATCAATTATTCGTTTTTCACAACCGTGAATAATAGGCCACATCCATTCGGTAAGGTGATTTTGCCATACATAGAAGTGTCCGCCCTGACCCCATGAAGATTCAGGAATTTGGATTGCTTCTGTTGGTGGATGAGCTTTGAGATATTCACCAGCTGTCATTCTTTCAACTTGAGGAAGATAGTTGTTGAATTTTCTGATTACCTGTTTTATGAATTCAACACCTTCAAACCACCAGTGTCCAAACAATTCCGTATCAAATGAAACCATTACAAGACCTTCTTTGTTTTTAGAAAGTTTGTAATCATTCAGCAAATGATAAATCAAAGTTGTATAGTGATCGGAGTTCAGATTTACCTGTGACATAGCTAATACCGGGTCGTAAAGCATTTTGTCACCGAGATCTGTTGTTGAAGAAGTTATTCTCCAATAGTGAGCACCTGATTTGTCATCTTTTTTGTGAAACTCTCTGTAACAACCGTCACCCGGGTATCCATCAGCTGCTGACCAAACCTGAAAACCAGCTCTGTCATTTCTTCCCATAACAGCAACCTGTGCATCAGGAAGCCAGTAAGCAGAGTATGTGTCATAACCGGTTGGTTCTCTTTCAGGCAGAGGAATGTATTCAATATTTCCGTAAACACCAATTACACGTCTGTTACCAATTGAGTTTCCTCCTTCGATTACGTGAGATTCAGTAAAGAAGTATTCGATATCATTGTTTTGAAGAGTTACTTCAATAGCTGGGCGCCATTTTTTCTGTCCGTCTTTTCCTGTGTATTCATAACCCTGTCTGTATGCACATTCAGGAAGCCATGCCCCTTTGGCTTTTTTGCCAAAGAGTCTTTTTGTTGTATCAGAACCGATTTTAAACTGGGCATTCAAGTTTGAATCAGTAGCAAGAAGAGGAGAAAATCCGTGTGTTGCCCCTGATGTGGTAATTTCGATACAACCAAGATCCTGGTATTTTTTGAAAGCACCGATTAAATCTTTGTTGTATTTATTAATGAAAGAATCTTTGATGTGGTTAAACCAATCAAAATAATATTTTGCAAGGTATTTCAAATGTTGTGAATGAGCTACTTCAGGATCGGGATATCTTTCCAAATCTCCTGAAACTGCTTTAATTCTTGCATCAAGATAGTCGATGAAACCTTGTTTTAGATGTTCATCATTCAATTGTTCCGCCAAAATAGGTGTGATACCTACGGTAAGTTTGGCTTTTATACCTTCATCATCATACAATTCCGAAATTGCATTAAGTAACGGAACGTATGTTTCTGCCATACATTCGTAGAGGTTTTCTTCCCCGAAAGGCCACATACCGGCTTTTCTGTAATAAGGAAGGTGGGAGTGTAGCATAAATACGAATTGTCCTACTGACATAAATTCTCCTTTTCTCTTAATTTGCGCTTTTGTATTTTGCGCTTTTTCTAAAACATATATATAATTATCGACCCCGTGTGTCTGTATTAAATATAGTTATATCACAATTATTGATAAAATATAACCCCATAGAACTAATTCTAAAGGGTTATATTTACAAAAATATATGTAATGATGCAGATTTTTAACAGGTCGCAGCCTTTTTAAGAGCATATATTTCTTCTATGTCTTTTGGAGATAAATCCTTTGCTCCTCCAAGCAACATTGAATTTAAGTAAATTTGTGCATAAGTTTCAGCAGTTTCCATCCTGTAATATGCTTCTTTTAAATTTTTTGCACATACCACTATTCCGTGATTTGCAAGCAGTACTGCATCATTTTTTTCAAAGTATTTGATTGTGTTTTCAACCAGCTTGTCAGAACCTGGAAGTGCATATTCTGCAACAGGAATTTCTCCGAAATAAAATACATTTTCTGAAATTATTGGTTTTGACAATGGCACATGACTAACAGCAAATGCAGAAGCATAAGGTGAATGACAGTGAAAAATTGCTCCGATATCCGGTCTGAGTTTGTATATTGCAGTATGGAGACCTTTTTCACTTGACGGCTTTGTTCCTTCTATGACATTGGAATCCATATCCATCAAGACAATTTCTTCTTCCAAAAGATCAGCAAGGCATGTTCCTGATGCAGTAATCAAAATATTTTCATCAGCACGTGTGCTTATATTGCCTGATGTTCCCGGTGTCATATTCTTTGCACCGAGTTTTTTTCCGAATTTTATAATTTGTTTTTTTGATTCTAAGTAATTCATACAATTATTGTACCAAATTTTTTGTTAAAATGATATAATAATTATCAAAAGATGAGAGAGGCTTTATCATTGACCGAAATGCTCCAAGGCGGTATTGATTTTGAGCAGGTTATACAATGGCTCGATGAATACCGACAGGTAAATTCAGAAAAGAGTAAAGAACAGTTGCAAAATCTTATTGCAATTACTTGTATGCCCCTTGTTAAAAAAGTGGCAAGAACTCTTGCACGTCGTGCTACCGACCCTGTTGAGGATATTATACAAGTTGGCAGCCTGGGGCTGATTAAAGCTATTAGACTATATAATCCTGAAATCAGTAAAAACTTTAAATCTTACGCAACTTATTTAATTACAGGAGAGATTCGGCATTATCTCAGAGACAAGGCGTCTATGATAAAAGCACCGAGAGCTATTCAAGAGTTGGCATATCGTGTACATAAAATGACAATGGAAATGATTGAAGAAATGGGTGAAAAACCTACTGATTCTCAAATTGCCGATAAAATGGAGCTTCCTGTTGCAAAGGTAAAAGAAGCTATTGATGCTGATAGAAGAAAGACAACTCTTTCTCTTGATCAACTGTCTTTTCAGGATGATGATGATTTTTCCAACTGGGGAGATAAAATTGCTGATGTTAATTATGAAAACATGCAGAGCCTGAGAGAAGATAGAATTATGCTTACTGAGTCTTTGGAAAATATAGAACCTATATTGAAACAGATTGTTGAAATGACTTATTTCAAGGACATGAGCCAGGTCGAAATAGCTAAAAGGCTTGGTATATCTCAAATGCAGGTATCTAGAAAGCTAAAAAAAGCATTGAATCTTCTTTACGATATTATAAAAGAAAAACAAGAAGTATAATTTTTGGAGTATGAGATGGGAGAATTTATCTTTTGGACTTGTTATGTTTTTATAATAGGTCTTTGTATAGGCAGCTTTTTGAACGTTGTTGTTCTAAGAGGGCTTTCAGGTGAGTCTATTGTGCTTCCGCCTTCTCATTGTACAAAATGTAATCATAAACTCGCCTGGTATGATAATATTCCTGTTTTGTCATATTTGATACTTTTAGGAAAATGCAGATATTGTAAAGAAAAAATCAGTATTCAATATCCTCTTGTAGAGCTTTTTACAGGTTTGACTTTTGCAGGGATTTTTTACAAATTTGCTCATTTCGGGTTTTCGGTAAATATACTATGCCTGATGATTGCAGCTTCACTTTTAATAGTTATTGCTGTTACAGATATAAAGGAAAAAGTTATTCTTACAGTCCATACATATATTCTTGCTGCATTGGGATTGATTTATAACTTTTTTAACTTTGCTGGAACAAATAACACAAAGATACATTTCTTTGCTTTTGGATTTGATATTTCTATCTATCAAACATTTATATATTCCTTTTTGGGTATGATTGCAGGTTTTTGTGTTATGAATACGCTGGCATGGTTATGCAGGCTGATTACAAAAAAAGATTGTTTTGGTGATGGTGATGCTTATATCACAGGTTCACTCGGTGCATTTTTCGGTATTGCCAATATAATTGTTATATTTATATTAAGCATAATTATATGGGGTGTTTTGTGCATTCCTTCTTTTCTTTATAAGTTATTTAAAGAAAAAGATTTTAAGCTTTTGAGCACACTTGTGTTGTTCTGTGCTGCTGCATTTTTATTTGCACTCGGTGAATATTTTGATATCTTTGATTCTAATTTATTCCACTGGTTTGCATATTTACTTGTAGCTTGTATAGGCCTTTATTGTTGTAAATTGTTGATTGCTTCAATAAAACAGGGGTCAAAATTGATGGTAATTCCTTTTGGACCAGCATTGGTCTTTGCAGCTTTTATTGTATTATTTGTTTTATTTTAATCTTTATACAAGAAGTAATCCCGCACCGATAAAAAACATCCCGGCAAAAATGCCTGCCATGACGTCGTGATTTTCTCCATATTCTCTGGCTGTCGGCAAAAGTGTATCAAGAGAAATATAGACCATAATTCCTGCAACCATTGCAAAAAGAATTCCTACGGCCATTTGCGGCATAAATAATTGTATTATAAAAAATCCTATTAGGGCTCCGATTGGACCGGAAATGCCTGCAATAGCAGAAAATAACATTGCATAGCGTCTTTTACCTGTTGCATGGTACATAGGCAAACCAATAGCAATACCTTCAGGCAGGTTGTGAATTGCCATTGCTATAACGAGTGGAATTCCCAGTTTCAGGTTTGTACTTGCAACAAGAAACATTGTCAAACCTTCGGGAAATCTATGTAAAGAGATTGCTATTGCTGTTAACAGACCGGCTTTTTTGATTTTTTCATCTTCTTCTGAGATATCTTGAGGTGCTTTGTCAATCATTTCGTCACCAAAGTGCGCAGGCAGGAAATAATCTATGAGAGCGGCAATAATTATTCCTGCAAAAAATCCGAGGAATGTTATTAAGGCAGCTTTATTGCCAAAGAACATTGTTGTGAATTCTTTGGAGTCTTTTAAAATTTCTGTCAGAGCCATATATATCATTACTCCGGCTGAGAATCCGAGCCCTATGGCAAGCATTCTCAAATTGCTTCTTTTTACAAAGAAGGAAACTGAACCGCCTATTATTGTAGCCAGACCAGCTATGAGGGTCAGCGCAAAGGCAATTATATGATGATGTTCTACAAGCATTTTTCTCTCGATTTCTAGTAGTGTTTAGTTAATTTCAGCCAATTTTTCCAATTTTAGTTTTTGGTCATGTTCCATCAAAAGATTGATGAGTTCGTCAAGATCACCGTCGATAACTGTCCAAACGTTAAGGTTTTGACCTATACGATGATCTGTTAAACGACCTTGAGGAAAATTGTATGTTCTGATACGTTCAGAACGATCGCCAGTTCCAACCTGTGAACGACGCAGGTCTGTAATCTCCTGCATTTGCTTTTGAACTTCTATGTCATACAATTTAGCTTTCAAAATTTGTAATGCGCGTTCTTTGTTTTGTAGCTGGGAGCGTTCTTCCGTACAGAAAATCATAATCCCTGAAGGTTTGTGGAATACACGCACTGCTGTTTCAACTTTGTTTACGTTTTGCCCGCCAGCTCCGCCTGAACGTGCAGTAGAAATTTCTAAATCATTAGGATTTAATTCGATTTCAACGTCATCAACTTCAGGCATAACTGCAACTGTTGCTGTTGATGTATGAACACGTCCTTGTGATTCTGTTTGAGGAACACGCTGAACACGATGTACACCTGATTCATATTTCAATTTTGAATAAATACTGTCGCCTTTGATTGATATAATAACTTCTGAAACGCCGCCTGCTTCACAATCTGTTTTGCTCAAAATTTGAGATTGCCACCCCTGCTTGTCAGCATAACGAAGATACATTCTCATAAGGTCGCCGGCAAAAATGTTGGCTTCATCCCCACCTGCTCCTCCACGGATTTCAAGCATAATATCTTTGTCATCCATGGGGTCTCTTGGCAGAAGAAGAACTTTCATTCTTTCTTCAAGTTCAACATTTTTTGCTTCATTTTGTTCAATTTCCGTATGCAAAAATTGCTTCATTTCAGGGTCTGACTCTGATTTCAAAAGTTCTTTTGCATCTTCAATGGCGTCCTCATTGTTTTTCCACTGATGATAAACATCAACTGTTTCTTCCATTGCCTTTCTTTGTTTTGAAAGGTCTCTGAATTTTTCATAATCAGCAATAACCTGAGGATCTGACAGGATTGTGCCGAGTTCTGTATATTTTTCTTCTATTTGAAGAATTTTGTCTAGCATATCTTTCATAATTTAATTTCCTTTTAATAAAATATTATCTCAAACATGCTAATTTGATAATCCTAAAAAAGTAAGGGATTTGTCTGAGTAAGTTTTTTGTTTGACTAATTTGAAATCAGTAATATTGATATCAAGACTTTTGGGGTGTTCAAGAACAAGAATTCCCTGTGTTTTCAGAAGCTTATGTGTTTTTATAATGTCAAGAACCTCGTTATATAGTCCGCCCTGATAAGGTGGATCTATGTATATTACATCAAATTCACTTTCAAGTTTTTTTAGTGTTTTTGATGTATCTCCAAAATGAAAATCAGGTTTTACGTTAAGTTTTTCGGAGTTTGTTTTTAAAAGAGCAAAGGTTTTTTTATCTTTTTCTATAAAACTTACTCTCTTAAACCCGCGAGATAGGGCTTCAAATCCCATTATTCCGGAACCTGCAAAGGCATCCAAAAAAGTTGATTCTTCAAAATCAATCAATCCAAATAGAATGCTAAAGATACTTTCTCTTATTTGAGAAAGCGTTGGTCTGACATTGTTGCCTTTAGGTGAGTCAATTTTTCTTGAATTTAAGTAACCGCCTGTGATTTGCATGAGAAAATTTTAGCATAAATTAATAATCCTTTGTGCTACAATTTACTCATAAATTATAAATAGAGGAAGTATTATGGTTTCACAAGATATTAGAGATAAATATGAAGTTGTTATAGGTCTTGAAGTTCACGCTCAACTAAAGACCAAGTCAAAAATTTTTGCACCTGATAGTACAGAATTTGGTGCTGAGCCAAATTCTCATACTAGTACTATTACTTTAGGTATGCCGGGTGTTTTGCCTGTATTGAACAAAGAATGCGTAAATATGGGTATACTTTTGGGACTTGCTTTGAATTGTGAAATTCCCGAAAGATGTAAATTTGACAGAAAACAGTATTTTTATCCTGATTTGCCGAAAGGTTATCAGATATCTCAATATGATCAGCCGATTTGCATAAACGGACATATTAATATTAATGGAAAAAGAATTGGTATTACTCGTGCACATCTTGAAGAAGATGCCGGAAAACTTGTCCACGCTGGTGCTGATGGGCTTGCGGGTTCTGTGTATTCGCTTGTTGATTTGAATCGTGCAGGTACTCCTCTTCTTGAAATCGTATCTGAACCTGATATGCGTTCAAGTGAGGAAGCAAGAGCCTATATGGAAGAATTAAGAAACATTGTTCGTTACATAGATGTTTGTGACGGAAACCTTGAAGAAGGCTCTATGAGATGTGATGCTAACATATCTGTTATGCCGAAAGGTTCTGACAAGTTTGGTACACGTGCTGAAATCAAGAACATTAACAGTTTCTCTGCTTTGCAAAGAGCTATTGAATATGAAATTGACAGACAGATAGAAATAGTTGAAGAAGGTGGAGAAGTAGATCAGGAAACAAGACTCTGGGATGATAATCAGAGAGTTACCAAAACTATGAGAAGCAAAGAAGATGCTAATGATTATCGTTACTTCCCTGAACCTGATCTTATGCCTGTTGAAATTTCAAGAGAATGGGTTGAAGAAGTAAGAAAAACAATGCCAGAACTCCCGGAAGCTAAACGTAAAAGATATGAATCTCTGGGGTTGAGTGCTTATGATGCTAATGTTATGGTTGAACAAATGGAAACAGCCTTGTTCTATGATGATGTGTTGGAGCTGGGTGCTGATTACAGAACTGCAAACAATCTACTTGTTGGCGATATAACTGCTTATTTGAAAGAGCATAATATTAATATTAATCAAACTAAATTAACACCAAAATCTCTTGCAGAACTGGTGGAACTTATTACAAAAGGTACAATTTCTAATAATATTGCTAAAAAGATTCTTCCCCAAATGCTTGAACAAGGCTCTGAACCTAAGACTATTGTTGAGAAAGAAGGACTTAGCGTAATATCTGATGAGGGTGCTATAAAATCTCTTGTTGAAAAGGTTGTAGCAAATAATCCTGCACAGGTTGAAGCATATAAAAACGGAAAAACAAATCTTATGGGCTTCTTTGTAGGTCAGATTATGAAAGAAACCAAAGGCAGAGCAAATCCTCAGGTTATAAATAAACTTCTTTCAGAAGCTTTGAATAAATAAATTTAAAGGGAGTTTTAAAACTCCCTTTATTATTGAGGTCTCTGTTAATTGTAAACAATTGTAACAGATATAATAAATATTGAAATCGTATATAATAAAATGTTTTTATATATATGTGTGTATTTTAAAAGGTGTAAATAATGAGTATTTCAGTTAACAATGTAAATGGCAATAACGTTCAAGGAACAGCTAAACCTTCTAAAACAACTGCTCCTTCAGATACACAGGAACCTTTATTTGGCACAACCCCTGCGACTACTGAAACAAATGCTTCAACTGACAAAGATGTGCTTGAAGCAAGACTTGTTCAGTATGAAGCTGAATTAGCATCACTCGAAGCAGAAAAAGCTGAAAAAGAAGCAGAAAAGAAAGAATTACAAGCTCAAAGAAAAGTTCTTACAGCTCAAAAAGAAAAAATCCAAGCAGAAATCGATGCTAATAACAAAACAATTGCTCAATACACAGAACAAATCATGGCTTACAACGAAGAAGTTGAAGCAGAACAAGAAGCAATTGAAAATTTACAAAAACAATATGATGCTAAAAATAAAGAAGCTCAAGAATTGACTGAACAAGTTAATGAAAAAATTGCTCAATTGCTTGAAGATTCTAACAATAATGTAAAAGAACAAAGAGAAAAAATTCAACAAGCAACTGAAGAAGCTTATGCTAAAGTTGCATCAGGCGAACTTGATGAAAGCGAAGTTGCACAATATGTTTCTCAAAAAGCAGGTAGTGCAGTTACTACAAATTCTTCTGCTGCTTTTTCTGAAATTAATGCATTAAGCGCTCAAATCAAAGCTTTAATCGCAAGTGCTTCTTCTATTATGACTGCAATTGCTGCAAAACAAACTAATGTTAATAAATTGCAAGCACAGGTTTCAAGCGGCAACACAGCAGTTCAATCATTAAACGCTTCTAACGAAGCTAAAAAACAAGAATTATCTTCTGTAAATGAACAAATCTCTGTTGTTGATAAAGAAATCACTTCAGTAGACAACGAAATTACAAAAATCGATACAAAAATTGCAAAAGTTAATGTAAATATCGCTGAAACAAAAGCATCTATTTCTGGAATCAGCGGTGAAAAAACAGAAGAAACTAACACTCAAACAAATAATGAAACAGTAGTTAAAGAAACAGAAACAACTGTTGAAGAAAATGTATCTTCTAATCAAAATACATCAGTTAATGCATCTTCTACTTACAATCCTTTTGTAGCAGTTTCTTTCGAATCAGTTGATTATTCTTCAGTTGTTGATGCACTTGATGCTCTTTCAAGAAGAAATGATACAGCTATTCAAAATGCAAGAACTCAAGATGATAACAACAAGCAAGAAGTAAGAAAAATGTTCCAAGATCTTCTTAAATAATAATTAAGCAATAAATAATAAAAAAAGACCGGTTAATCATAAACCGGTCTTTTTATTTAACTATTATACATTATCTTCTGTTTTCTTCTTCATAAAGGGGTTAGTTGCTACGTCTGAAACCATTTTTCCTGTTGAAGTGATTTGTCCGAATCCATTATTCAATGATTGGGCAAGCTGACTTGTGAATGCACCCAGTCTGGCACTTTCTTCTGCTGTCATTTTTCTTTTAGAGCTTGTCGGTTCTTCAGAAGCAGCAGCATTTTTTTGTGCTTGAGAGAAAAGGTTGCCTGCTCCGTTTGAAATTTGTTTTCCAAGGTTAGCTATGCTGCTTAATTTATTTGCTTTTGATGTAGGGCTTGCAGCTGTTGTAGCTTTTTCTCCTTCTTCAAGCTCTTCGAGAACTTGATCCAATTCTTGTTTTAATTCGGAAGAAACTTGTTTTGTATCATTTTTTATTGCTTCATAAGCAGTTTTCTTTTCAGAAAGTGTTTTTTGTGCAGCTTCAAGATTTTCATTTGCTTTAGTAACTTCGTTTGTTGCTTTTTCAAGTTCTTTTTTTGCAGTTTCAAGTTTTTCTTCAGCTGCTTCTTTGGCTTCTTTAGCTGCATCTTCTTTAAGCTTAGCCTGTTCAAGTTCAGCTGTTGCAACTTTTTGTTCTGCTTCAGCTTTAGCAAGTTCTGCTTTAGCAGCTGTGAGTTTTGCTTTTGCTGCTTCAACAGCGGCTTTAGCTGCTGCAACTGCTGCTGAAGAGAAAGGAATGGCTGCTGATGCTGATGCAAGAGCTGCTTCTGCACTTGCAAGATTTGCTTCAGCTGTGCTGACATTAGCTTTTGCTTTTGTTACAGCTGCATCTGCTTTTTGGAGGTTTGTTTCTTTTTGCTTAACAACTTTTTCTTGTGCTGTAAGCTCTTTAGTTGCTTGATCTTTTCCTGCCTGAGCGGCTTCTTCAACGCCTTGAGCTTTTTCTTCGGCTGCAACTGCATTGCTTTTTATTCCTTCGTTTGTTGCAACAGTGCTTTCGCCTGCTTCAACTGCATCGTTTGCTGTGCTTACCGGTGTAGTTGATTCTGGGTCTGCTTCAACTGAGGCAACACCGTCTCTGGCGGATGTAACGACTGCTTTATCTTTGCTAGAGAGAGCTGCATTGCCGGCTTCAATTTCTTCTGCTGTGTCAGCAGAGGAACTGCCTGTTGTTGCTGCAATAACAGGTGCTGCTGATGTGGCAACGTTTTTTATTGTACTGCCTGTGCCAGAAGGTGATGATGAATTTGTTCTTTCAAAACCATCAGTAACACCCCAATTTCCGTTGTTATTAAGATTAAAATCATAAGTTGGTGTTTGAACTTTACTCCAATCAAAACCGAACTTTTTTAGCCAATCAACTTGTTGTGTTCCATCTGTATTAATGCTGTATCCACCTGGCATTTTGAATTCTCTCTTTCTTTAATTTACTTCTTATATATATAAAAAAACGAAAAATCGGGGATAATTGCCATTTGAGTATATACTTTTTATATAAAATTTACATAGCTTAACAAATGCGTATTTTTGTAACATTTTTGTTAAATATTCATCAAAAACTTAATAAAAATGGCAAATATTTTTATGTTTAAACTTTAAAGATCATGTAAGGAAAAGTGAGGTAAAAATGAAAGCTCCTGATATCAATTTAAAAAAGCCCTTTGTAAATGGTTACAAATCTGTTAAAGAAGGTGTAAAAAATACCTATACAAAAGTAAAACCCTCTTTAGATAAAGGAATTAATTATACAAAAGAATTGTCCAAAGATACAATTTCTTTTGTTAAAAATAATCCTAAAAAAACAGGACTTATTGCCGGAGCTGCTATTCTTTTGACAGGACTCGTGACAGGTTTTGTTAAAGCAGTTAAAGCTAACAAAGTGAAAAGTGAACATATTGAACATCAAAGAGAATTTATCAATGTGCTGAAAGAAGAAATTGTTGACAGACAGGTTGTAATAGATGCTTTGAACGATGCTGTTGACGTTGCTTTAAAAGCACGTAAAAAAGCAGAGTAAAATTTTCAAAATATAAAAGAAGTCCCTTTGAAAGTTCAGGCTTTTAAATAAGGGACTTTTTTTATATCATGATTTTTAATGGTTAAAAATCTGAATTAAGAGAAGAAGCTTTGAGTGAAATTGCAAAAACTAGACTTACAATTGCAGCATCAACTTTTTATATAATCGGTGTAATTTCGTTTTTTACTAATAACATTTTTGTTTGTGCCTTTTTGGCTTTAATTGTTCTTTTGATTGCCTTGAAAAAAGATTTCATAAGTGGTAAATCAGCATGTATTTTTTATTTGTTATTTGCAATAGCGATTCTAAATTGTCATTTTCAGATAAAGAATTTTGATGCTTTGTCAGAATATGTTTATACAAACGGCACGATTAAAGGTGTAGTGGACTCTATACCTACTACAAATATTACAGGCAGAACAAAATTCTATTTAAAAACGGATGAATATAATACAGACAAAGCTCATCTTCAGAACATAAAAGCCAGAACAATTGTAACTCTTTATGATAGAGATGAGAATCTGGCAAAAATAAAAATAGGAGATAGGATTGAATTATCAGGTAAACTTAGAAAACCGGTGTCTGCAAAGAATCCTTCTCAGTTTGATTATGCAAATTATTTGAAAAATCACAAAACGTTTTCTACTTTTTATTCAAAAGGGAATAATTGGAAAATTATATCAAAGCCAGATAAATTTAGCGGAAAATTTCTCCAGAAGCTCAATGATAAAAGAGCAGAAATAATCAATATTCATAAGAAATATATGAAGAGTCCTAACCTTGAAGTTTTGGGTGGTATTGTTTTTGGTGATGATGCAATCAATCCTCCAGATGATATAAAAAGCTCTTTTATTAATTCAGGTCTTTTGCATATTCTTGCTGCATCAGGAATGAATGTTTCAATTATTTTTGGGATATGGTTTTTCCTTGCAATGAGAATGAAACTTAATTATAGGTTTGCAATATTGATAGGAGCAATTCTTGTTGCTTTTTATACTTTGATGACAGGAATGGGGCCGTCTGTTTTAAGAGCGGCTTTGATGATCGAGTTTGTTTTATTCGGTAAGTTAATAGACAGAAATGCTGACGGAATTTCTCTTGTGTTTTTCGTTGCTCTTTTGCTGCTTTTATATAATCCTGCAATGATAAATGATGTAGGTTTTCAATTATCTTTTATTGTGACTTTTGCTTTGATGTTTAATTGTCCTCCTGTTCTTGAAAACATAAAGAATAAATTTGGCGAATTTATTGCGGGTGCTGTTATGATACCTGTCATTGCACAATTGTGGGCCGCACCAATACAAATGTTTTATTTTAATACATTTGCTTTGTACTCTGTATTGGCTAATTTAGCTATTACACCTTTTATTATGATAATAAGTTTTCTTGGCTTTTTAGGTTCTATTATTGCAATGATTCCGGTTAAAATTCTCACTGACAAAGCTTGTATGATATTTGATTTTATATTAAATCCTATTGTTTATGTACTTATAGATATTTCAAATTATTTTTCAAGTCTTCCGAATTCGCTGATTGCAACTGCTCATCCTGATTTGTTTAAGCTGTTTTTATATTATTCTATTTTGTTTGTTATTGGTTTCTCTATAAGGAACAAATTTAAAGACAAAAGACTGTTGTATTTGATCTTTGTTCTGTTGATGGTGTTTTTTTTCAGTTTTATAAAAATAGAGAAGAATAATCTTGAGGTTCTTGTTTTTGATGTTGGGAATGCGGATAGTTTCTTAATAAAAACTCCGCAAAAGAAGTATGTTCTGATTGATACGGGACATGGCTCAATTACCTCAAGTTTTTCAAAGGCTGATGCGATTATAAACAAGTACTTGAAGGATAACGGAATAAAAGCTCTTGATTTAATGATTTTGACACACTTCGATTCAGACCATTCCGGAGGTGCTATTGATATAATGAAAACAGTTGAGGTGAAAAAAGTACTTTTAAATAAAGACAAGGACGATTCAAAAACAACAAAAGCTATTACAAAATATATAAAATCTAATAACATAAATGTTTTTGAAGCAAATAACAATGAAATTTTGCTGGAAGAACACGATTTTAAATTGATTTCATACACACCTGATTTTAAAGAAGATAAAAATGATAATGACAATTCCATAATCACACTTTTGACTTATGGTGATTTTGATATGTTATTCATGGCTGACGGCGGAATCAGAAGCTTTGATAAAATTAAGAAATATCTTCCTGAAAATAAAAAGATTGAGATATTGAAAGCAGGACACCATGGTGCAAATCATGTTGTAAGTAATAGAATGCTGAAGTTTTTGAAATCTGATGTTGCTGTGATATCAACAGGGTACAATACTTATGGTCATCCAAGAAAAGAAACTTTGAGGATTTTATCGAAAAATAATGTCAAAATATATCGTACGGATTTGAATAATGCTTTGAAAATAATCTCTGACGGCGAAAAGTATGAAGTTTATAAATTTAACACCAGTAATAAAGAATTTTCAAAGGATATTGAACGACGAGCGGATTATGTTTCGGATATAATAGAAAAGAATTAAAGAGCAAGAGGTATGTATGGATAAGATGCTTGATCAGGCAATGGAATATTTTAAAAAAAGAGATTATGAAAATGCTATGACTGTTTTTCAGAATCTTCTTGAACAGGATCCTAAAAATCCTCATTTATTAAATAATGTGGGACTTTGTTTGGCTCATCAAGGTCAAATTTCTCGGGCTGAGGAATATTTTAGAAAAGCATTGTTTTTGGATGAAAAACTTGCTGAAACATATATAAATCTTGCCGATGTATATTACAAACAGAACCGTTTGTGGGAGGCAATAGATTTGCTTCAGGGTGCTGTTGCAATTTTGCCTGACAATGCTGCTTTAAGACATTTTCTTGCAAGAATTTATATTGAAGACAAAAGATATGATGATGCAATTGACGCATTGGATTCTGTTTTGGAATTGGCTCCTGAGAATTATGATGCAAACTGGGATCTTGGGATGGTGTATTTTGAAACAGGTGACTGGGCAGGTGCTATTTCTAACTTTGAAGAAGTTTTGCAGTATGTTCAGGAGAATGAACTTATTTTTTATCAAACAGCACTTGCTTATGAGGCTAATGATGAACTAGACAAAGCTGTTTCAAATCATTTGAAGGCGATAGCTGTAAATGATAAATTCCCCCTTTCATACAAACGTCTGGGGATGTTGTTTATGGCTAGAGGTGATAATGATGATGCTAGAGAGTATTTTGAAGAATATATAAACTTTGATGTACCTCAAGAAGAAAAGGACAATATTAAAAAAATTTTAGAAAGATTAGGCTAAAATGAGTGAGATTATACAATATCAGACAACAGGCGTATGCTGTGGATTAATGCAGGTAAAAATTAATAACGGAATTATTGAAGATGCAGAATTCTTAGGAGGATGCAACGGTAATCTTCAAGGTATTAAATCCTTAATAAAGGGTATGAAAATTGACGATGTTATCTCAAAACTTAAGGGCATTCAATGCGGCGCAAAGTCTACAAGCTGCCCTGATCAGCTTGCACAATGCTTAATCGAATATAAATCAAAAGAACTAAAAACTGTCTAATTCTCTGACACTATAAACTTATCTGTGCTGTGTTATAATGAATGTAAACAGAGGTGCAGATGTCGGATAAAAATTTATTGTGTATAGTTTTGACATTTGGGTTAGCATTTTTTGTTATAGGAAATGCTTTTAGGGCTGGAAATCCGCTTCTTGGGATTGAAACTCTGTCTATTTGGCTTGTCATTTATATG
The DNA here is from genome assembly GCA_018362895.1 of Clostridium sp. Classification (GTDB taxonomy): domain Bacteria; phylum Cyanobacteriota; class Vampirovibrionia; order Gastranaerophilales; family Gastranaerophilaceae; genus Limenecus. The sequence continues at coordinate 213,509 of JAHALR010000003.1, forward strand.
ATTATGCCTATGGCTTTTGTTGTGGAAAAAAAGACTGATTATGCAGCCGCAACTGTATGTTGGAAATCGATTTTTTTCAGAACTGTTGAAACTGGTTATTTGTTTATTAGTTTTTGTTCTGCACTTTTGTTGTCAATTTTGTTTGATGATGTAACGGATTTTCTTGGACCTTTTATTCCGGAAAGACCGGAGTTTAACACTCTTATTATAATATTGCTGGTTTTAATCAGTGCTCTTTTGAGTCTTATTTTTTATATGCTTTTTTCTAAAGTAAGAATTGAAAAGTTAAAAAGAAACGGTATTAAGGTAATTGTAGATATAAAAGATGTTAAGTTTTTAAATGGAAATTGTTATGTTGTTGCAGAAACTTTTCATCCTGAAACTCAGGAACATCTAAGATTGTTGGGCAAAACATATTCTGAAAAGAAAGAAGACATTCCTCCTCAAATGCCTGTATATTTTGACAAAAAGGACTTGGGAAATTATTATTTTGATACTTATAGCTGGCTGGAAGAAAATTAATTTATTTAGGCAGGCATATTATAAATGTAGTGAAAATATTTGAAGGGTCGTCTTTTGATGAATCTATCATGATTTTTCCATTGTGAGCTTTTATAATTCTGTTGGACAGATAAAGTCCGAGTCCTGTTCCTACTTTGCGGAATTTTTTTGCCGTGGTGTAATATTTATCAAAAACATGGTCTATTTCTTCTTTTTTTATGCTTTTGCCATAGTTTGTAATTTTTATATATATGTTTTTTTCATCATCTGTTAATGTTATATCAACATTTGAGCAAGATTCACTGAAAGAAATAGCATTGAGTATAAGATTTTTAAATACTCTTTTTATGTAAAATTCATCTAGCTGAATTTTGCCAAAATATTGGGAATAAAAATTCAGAGCAATTGAATCTGTGTCTGAAATAGGTTTCATTTCTTCAATTGTATTTTCAAGTAGCTTTTTTACATCAAGTTCTTCTTTATGCAAATCAATTTTAGTTTCGTTGAGTTTGTAGGTTTCAAGTATGATTTCTACAAGTTCTACAAGTTCTTTGTTGGAGTTTTTTAAGTAGCTTAGAGCTTCTTTTTGCCGCACATTAAGTTCTCCAAACTTATTTTCAAGAAGAAAATTCAACATATTTTTTTCTGCCAGGATAGGAACTTTAAGGTCATGTGTTAATGTAGCTACGAAATCTTCTTTCAGCTGTTCTATTTCTTTTAGTGCTTCTATTTTTTTGTTTAAATCATTTTGATATTCAACAATCATTTTTTCTCTGTCAACAATCGCTTCAATCATTCTGTTTATGCTTTCTGCAAAATTTGGAAGCATTGTAAAGGTTTCTTCATTTACTCTTTCATATAGATTGCCATAGCGTACAGAGTTTATTGTTTTCAAAATACCCCTGAGTAGTTTTTTATGGTTTCGAAATGTTTTTTTTAACTTTCTGTATTTCATTGAAAGTGAAATCAATGAGACAGATAATATTATAATAAGTATACATAAACTGATTAACGCAAAATGCACTAAATTTATACCTTAATAACCATAATGTTCATGCTGAACAAGATATTCTCTGACATGATTAAGTGCAGATTGAACGATTCTTGTTATACGTGAGGAGGATAAACCTACCTGTTCGGCAATTTCTTTAACCTGCATGTTTCTATAAAATCTATATTCAACAACCAGTCTGTCTTTTTGTGGCAGAGTCGCAATTGCCTCTCTGATAGCTTTTCCCAGTTCTGAAATTTCTGCTTTTTCATCAGGAAGTGCATGAGGGTCTTTTATGAAATCAAACGGTGAATCGTTGTCAGAAGATGCAGCAGCAATCGAGTCAATTGACAGGATTGTTTCATAGATAGCTTCTCTTACTTTACCAGGTGAAACATCTAAGCTATCATCAGAACTATCAGAGTCATCTTCAGTTTTTGTGTGTTTGAGAGAATACCATTTGTATCTGTTTCTCAACTCATTTCTTATGGCCCAGCGAACGGCAGTTCCTATGTATGAACTGTTGTATTTTTCAAGCTGCTCTTCGGTCTTGTTTTTAATCATTGCTTGAACAGCAATAATTCCGATAGAAACAAGTTCCTCATAATCCACCATATGAGAAGGGATACGTCTATGTTCTATCTTTGCGACTTTTTCAACGATTGATATATATTCTTTAATTTTATTTTGGGAAGTATGATTTACCATGGTTATTTCTTATCTGTCTTCTTAGTATTTATATTACTAGGTTTTTGTGTTTTTCGCAAATTATATACAAATAGTAAAATTTCTGCTACTGCTTTGTACAAATCAGGAGGAATTTCTCTGTTTACATCAACCAGTCTGAAAAGTGCTCTTGCGACCGGCGGGTTCTCAATTACAGGAATATTGTGCTCTCGTGCAATGTTTATAATTTTCTTAGCAAAAAGCTCTGTACCTTTTGCAACAAGTTTTGGCGATTCCATTTCTTCCTGATCATATTTTAAAGCGCATGCTATGTGAGTGGGGTTTGTAACAACAAAGTCAGCATCAGGAACAGCATCCATCATTCCTTGTTGCATCATTTGTTGTCGGCGTTGTCTGAGTGCAGCTTTTACGTTAGGGTCGCCTTCTGTATTTTTATATTCGTCTTTGACTTCTTTGAAGGACATTTTTTGGTCCTGAAGAAATTTCCAACGAGTCATTCCATAATCAGCAGCTGCAATAATCAAAAACGCTATGCTGGCTTTGATTACGAAATCCATAATCAATGCACCGAATTCTTGCATAATTGCAAAGTTGTTGTCAGTGGCAGCCAATCCAAGAATCACTTCGAAATGAGCACTATATACAGACCAGCCTACGTACCCGAGAATTGCTACTTTTACTATATTTTTTACCAGTTCAAAGAGTGTTTTTACTGACATTATATTCTTAAAATATTTTGTTGGATTGAGTTTGTCGAGTTTTGGTGCAAGTGGAGTTGTTGTAAACAATGGTCCAACCTGTATAAAATCACCAAGAATAGCTATAAACATTGCTATACCTAAGATTGGAGCAATAATGAGAATTGTCGGCACAAGTGTAATGAATAAAAGATAAGGAAGACCTATGTTTTCAAGGTGCTGGTTTGGAATTTGTTCATAGCAGAGTACAAAGAGCCTGGATATCTGGTCAAAAATAAATGGTGCAAGTTTTGCTATGGCAAAAAACATTACAATCATTGCCAGAGCCGTTGAAAAATCTTTTGACTTTACAACCTGACCTTCTTTTCGAGCTTTTTCGAGTTTTTGGTGGGATGCCTCAAACTGCTTATCTTCATCACCCATGGGGAGGGGTCCTTAATTTTTAATCTAACCAACTCAACGATAACATTCTATCATGAAATTTAATGATAAAAATGGTGTTTTCAATGTAAAAAAAACGGATTTTGAGAATTCAAAATCCGTTTTTTTTTGTCTTATATCATTTTTTAATGATTAACATCCGCAGCTGCAAGCTGATTTGCCGCAAGATTGACCGTTGAATGCTTTCAATCCGGGGTATTTTGCAGCAGAACCGAGTTCTTCTTCGATTCTTATCAATTGGTTGTACTTGCAGATTCTGTCTGTTCTAGAAGCAGAACCTGTTTTGATTTGACCACAGTTTGTAGCAACAGCCAAGTCAGCGATGAATGTATCTTCTGTTTCACCTGATCTGTGAGAAGAAATAGCTGTATAGCCTGCTTTGAATGCCATGTTCATAGCGTTTAATGTTTCTGTTAAAGTACCGATTTGGTTAACTTTTATAAGGATTGAGTTAGCTGTACCTGATTCGATACCTTTTTTCAATCTCTTAGTGTTAGTAACGAACAAGTCATCACCAACTAATTGACAGTGAGAACCGATTCTGTCAGTAAGCATTTTCCAGCCTTCCCAATCTTCTTCAGCCATACCGTCTTCGATAGAGATGATAGGATATTTGTCAACCCAGTTAGCAAGGAAGTCAACCATTTCTTCTCTTGAAAGAACTTTTCCTTCGCCAGCAAGATTGTATTTTCCGTCTTCATAGAATTCAGAAGAAGCAACGTCTAAGCAAATCTTAACTTGATCTGTTGTGTAGCCTGCTTTTTCGATAGCTTCGATGATAACTTTCAAAGCTTCTTCGTTAGAAGAAAGGTTAGGTGCAAAACCGCCTTCATCACCTACTGATGTAACCATACCTTTAGCTTTAAGAACTGATTTGAGGTTATGGAATACTTCAGCACCCATTCTGATAGCTTCAGAGAATGAAGAAGCACCAACAGGTGTAATCATGAATTCTTGGAAGTCAACATTATTATCAGCGTGTGCACCACCATTTAATACGTTCATCATAGGGACAGGAAGTGTAGTAGCATTGATTCCGCCTAAATATCTGTACAAAGGCATTTCAAAAGCCATTGCAGATGCTTTAGCGCAAGCCAAAGAAACACCCAAAATAGCGTTGGCACCTAATTTGGATTTATTTTCTGTTCCGTCCAATTCAAGCATCAATTTATCGATAGCTTGTTGGTTAGCAGCATTTTCACCGATAAGTTCCGGAGCAATGATTGTGTTAACATTATCTACTGCTTTTAAAACACTTTTTCCGCAGTAAATAGATTTGTCACCATCTCTCATTTCAAGAGCTTCAAAAATACCTGTTGAAGCACCTGAAGGAACAGCTGCACGTCCTACAACGCCGCATGAAAGTGTAACATCAACTTCAACAGTCGGATTACCTCTTGAGTCAAGAATTTGTCTTGCTTTTACGTCTTCGATAGTTGTTGGCATAATTTTTCCTCTTTTCTATTTGGTTTTTGCCTAAACGTTTTATGTATCTTTGCCAATAATTATCATACGAAAAAAAACTTTTTACAAGGAAATCTTTGTATCTAAAATATGTTGTATTGGGTTTATTATTCGCCTTCTTTATAACATTTTACACCACGTTTTGTTGCAGCGATAACGTCTTGAATTGTTTTGTCCAGAAGATCAAATTCTTTTTGTTTTTGAGGGGATTGTTTTTCTCGCCATTCATTCAACATTTTGAGAAATTCTTCTCTTTGGACAATGCATTCACCCGTGCCTACTTTAGGAGCATATTTTCTAGTGAATTCTCTGTTAAAGTCTTCATATATCTTTGTTATTGCATCAGAGACAAGCTGTGCATTAGTGAGCATAACATCGATGTCTTTGTTTATATTGTCTTTATCTTTTTCAGAAAGAACCCACATTCCGTTCATTGATTTTTTGCCAAAATGTTTACCTTGTCCCATTATGGCAGATGCCATTGATGCACCGTGTGTTGCCATTTGCATATCACATGTTATGCCCCAGCTTCCATCCTGTCCGTAAAAATATTTTTCACAGGAATTTCCACCAAAGTCACAAACAAGATCAGAGAATACGTGCTCAAAAGAATATTCCGGATTTATTGAATCAGCCGTATATACAGCTCCACCGAATGAACCTCTGGGGTCAAGTGTTATGAAGTTCACAATTGTACCTTTATGTGACGGATTACCTGTTTTTTCAGCAAGTTCCTCCATTATGGTTGCGTTTAAGGCATGTCCGCATTCATGAGATGTTACGAGTTCTTTTCTGTAATAAGGGTCCTGTGCACTGGAAGGTCTTCCGGTTGTCAGTTGTAAGTATGCTTCTGTAAAGTCGCCTTTTTCAATTTCTTTATGTTTTCTTTCTTTCGCAACATTTTTTGCTTTATCAAGAAGTGTCAGAATTTCTATATAAGAAGCACGTTCCATCAAAAGATTCAAATGCTCTTTGATTTTTGTTTGTTCTGTTGCATCACCGGCAAGTTTTATATTCTTCTTTTTAATGTAATAGTTGATGATTTCATCTCTTGCATCTTTGTTATATCCCGGTGATTCAACTTCTATCTGGTCTATAAATTTGAAGGATTTAGATGTTGCATCACCTATATATTCAGGGTTGCCCATTGAACCCATAACAACAATATTCATACCTTGTTCTTGTGCCTTGTTCATTTCTCTTATGAGCTGAGACATTGCTTTTTCGTGGTATTCAGACAGATTTTCACCAAATGAAAAATATTCAAAGTTTTCAATAAACAGTACTGCTGATTTTTTAGGGTTTGTTTCAGCTTGTGCTTTAACCATGTTGAAGAGTTTTTTCATTGATGCTTCAGGGCTTAAATTTCCACCGCCGAAAAGGTCAACATCTTTTGTTCCAAAGTCAACAGCATTGATTTCTATATAAGGAGCTTTAACTTCACCTGCTATTGCCTGAGCGGTATATTTTCTTCCTGCTCCAACAGAACCGTCTTGTGAATAGATGATGAAACCTTTTGTGCCAATTGACTTATCTTTAATTCTTTCAACAATAGATTTTGCTTCTTTTTTTGTTGCCGGGGCACCTACCATGTCTTTGAGTTTAATACCGGTATCAAAAACGACTTTAACTGCATTGTCATTGTCCATTGGTTTGAAGATTTCCTTGGCTTCTTTTATGTAGTTTTGAACATCACTCAAACCTATATTTTGTTTGTCAACATAGTATGAAGAAACCAGCTCCATTACCTTTTGTGCTTTTTCAGGATAATTCCCTGAAAGCTGGTTTGCTGCTTCAATACATTTTTCAAGAGCAGGTCTTGTAAAGTTTTTCTTGATTTTTTCAGTGAGCTCAGGTGTTTCTTTGAAAGCTTTTTGTGCTTGTTCCAGATTCATGAGAGGCAGTGATATTTCACCAAAATCAGTAAAAAATCCCTGTAAGATTTCATCTGTGCTTTCTTTGTAATATTCGTCTTTGTTTGCAACCATTACGAATTTTACATTTTGAGGGGCGTTTTTAAATATTTCTATGTTGTATTCATCAATAGCGAGATTGTTCAAATCGTCATCCATGATATCCAGGATTACAACATAGTTATTATTTTTATCTTTTCCGAATTCTCTAAGTTTTGTTGCCATATATCCGCTATCGATAAAGCCTTCATCATTTAAGTTCAAGATTTTTGTATTCTTTTTACCTAAATTTCCAAATCCTTCTTTGCTATCTTTAAACAAGTGTAAGAGGCTGTTGACAAGATAACCCGGATAGGTGTTTTTGTCGTGAAGGATTACCATATTTGTACCTATGGCGAGATTTTTCCAGATGTTTTTTGCTTTTTCATCATAGAATTTTAAGTGTGGTCTTTTGTTATCTGGTCTTTTGTCAATGTAAATGGCATCTTTTATTGCATTTCTGAAAGGGAGCGTTATATCTCTTTTGAGCGTATCACTATTGGGCATCATTGCTGCACTAAAGAGTGTACCGTCGTGAACGAGTCCGTCTCCCATTCCGCTCTCCCCGTCTATGTCAGAGGAATTGTCTTGACTGTATATACTATAAACATCATTCAGGTATTGTTTTGAAATAGGAAGGTTTGAGCTGTTTGTTTTTGTTGGTGCATTAGACATTTTTGAAAGCTTTTTATCAAGAATTTCTTTTTCTTGTTTAATGATTGGCTGGAGAATCTCTCTTTTTTCTTTTTTCTTGAAGATGTTTTTGCCCATGTCATTTTCAAAAAACATATAGGCATCATAGGCTGATTCATCAGAGTAACTGATTTCACCGGAGTTTAAATTATCAATAAAGCTATCTATATAATCCAGACCTGCTCTGATAATGTGGATACGATCAACTTCAGGATGTCCGTATTTTTTTGCAATTTTTTGTGCATTGTCAAGCAGTTCTTGAGCAGGATCATTGAGATTGTTCAATATTATTTCAGATTTATTCACCGAAGATCTTTGTGTTTTTGCACCGAAACTGACAAAATAGCTATGAAGTAATCCTGTCGTGGGTTTTGCTTCTTCTTGTTCTGGTTTTTCGGACGGGGGGGGGGATACGAGGTTTTGGTGTCTGTTAATCCCTTTATTAATGCTACTTCTGGTGGTTATATTAAATCCGATTTTTTGAATCATAATTTGCTCTTCCATTCTCTCTAGTCTTTTTTGCTTTAAAAGACGATATGTAATTTTTTTGTTAGTTTCATGGAAGATTCTTAAGAAATTGTAATAAAGCTTTATGATTTTATAATATCTAGGAATTCTTTTGTTGAGTAAATATCATTTACAACGTTTATGTTTGCACCAATTTCTTGTTGTACTTGTTCTAATGTTATTCCGTCAAGAAAATCTTGTGTAAAAGGTCTAATCATTATAGAAGGAATTACAAGGTTTTTGATATTTTTATTTTTTAACTGATTTATTAAGTCTTGTCCTGTTATGAGTCCTGCTACGGTTACATTGGGACCAAAGAAGTTATTTTTAAGGACAAGCATTGTGCATTCAAGATTTTCTATATTGTTCAGTTTTTCTATTATGCTCTTCATAACTCTTTTTGAGCTTTCTGTTACAGCAAAAGTGATTTCTTTTTTGTTTTTAATGAATTTCGGCAATCTTTTTTTTGTTTTTTCAAAGTCATCAAGAAGAAGTCTTAGTGCGCCGACTCCGTCTTCAATCTGTGAGAAATTTCCATAATAATGCCGAGGAGGGATTTCACAATCAGCTTTTATAAAAAATTCATCACTAGCCATAGCAATTTGTTTTTTCATTTTTTTATTAAAATTTTCAACTTGTTTTATTACATTAAGTGCATTTTCAGGAGTGAGTGTTGTCAGGTTATTTTTATGGAATTTGGTGATACCAACAGGAACTATTGCAATAGATTGAATTATAGATTTGAACTTTGAAAAGTCATTAAAGGTCTTTTCCAGTTCTTCCTGATCGTTATATCCAGGGCATAGTACAATTTGTGCATGTATTGGAATATCTGCTTTTTTCAGCCATTTGAGGTCTTCTAAGATATTGGCAGCTTTAGGATTATTCAGCATTTTTGAACGCAGTTCAGGATTTGTTGTATGCACTGATACATATAACGGTCCAAGGTGCAGTTGTTCTATACGTTGTCTGTCTTTGTCTGACAAATTTGTCATTGTAATATATGTGCCTTGAAGGTAGGAAAGTCTGTAATCATCATCTTTTATATATAAGGTTTTTCTTAAGCCTTCTGGTTGTTGATCAACAAAACAGAATATACATCTATTTGTACAGGGTTTTATTCTATCAAAAACTGCTGATTCAAAAATTACACCCAAATCTTCTTCGAAATCTTTTTCTATTTCATATATTTCAATATCGCCGTTTGTTTTTTCTATTTCTATTTCAATTTCTTCAGAACTCATCATATACTGGTAATCAATAAAGTCTTTAGGTGTTTGAGAGTTTATGGAAAGAATTTTATCACCCTTTTGAAGGTTTAGTTCTTCGGCTATTGAGTTTTTTTGAATTTCGGAGATTATTGCCGGCATGTTTAATCCTTAACAGAAAGTTTTTCAATAAAGCTTTTGAAATTTTCAATATCAGAAATATTTTTTTTCAAAAGTTCTTCCTGGTATTGGTCAAAATCTATGTATTCATCTTCGAGTGTGTTTTTTAAATCCAAGTAAAATGATTCAAGTTTAATTAGAGCATCTTTTATGAAGGTTTCTTTCAGTTCTCTATCGAGAAGTGATAACACTGCAATTCTCGATTGCAATTCAGTAAAGAAAATTGTCGGATTTTCACTGAGTGGTAAAAAGAACAAATCATTGAATTTTTTTTGCCAGTGCATTGATAATCCGTAAAATGTTGATTTTTTTCCTCCTTGAGAAAAATCATTTCTTATTGTTATGACTTTTGATTCAAGAAGTCTTTTGAGAGCAGGATGAATTGTTCCAATGCTTGGTTTGGTAAAATAGCCGAATTTTTCGATTATATTGGAACGTAGTGAATATAATGTGCGCTCTCTGTTTTTTAAGCTGTATAAAATCAAAAGTTCTATCATAGGTATAGAATAGCATGAAATCAGAGAAATAATATGGAATTTATGTTAAAATTGACTGATATATTGTAGGTTATATAAGGTATTTTTAAAATGAACAATACCCCCACTATTGAAACTAAAAGATTGCTGCTTAGAAAATTTACTGAAGATGATCTGCCGGCAATATACTCGATTTTTTCTGATGTTGATGTAAATCAGTACTTGCCATGGTTCCCTCTAAAATCAATAGATGAAGCAAAAAAGTTTTGGCTGGAAAGATATGCAGATGTATATAAAAATCCGTGTGGTTATAATTATGCAATATCTTTAAAGGAAGATAATATTCCTGTCGGATATGTAAATATCAACATGAATGATAGTTATGATTTGGGTTATGGTTTAAAAAAAGAGTTTTGGCATAAAGGTATTGTTTTTGAAGCTTGTGATGCTGTTGTAGAACAGGCAAAAAATAATGGAATTCCTTATATTACTGCAACACATGATATTAATAATCCACGAAGCGGTAATGTTATGAAACGCCTTGGTATGAAATATCAATATTCCTATGTAGAGCAATGGCAGCCAAAAGATATAACAGTGACTTTTAGGATGTATCAGATGAATTTTGATATATCTGATACATTTGTGTACAAAAAATATTGGAATACTTATACAGACCATTTTATTGAAAAATTGGAGTATGCTTAATTTACAATATTTAATATTATAGCAATTTTTTTATGTTACTGACGTTCTAAGTATGTAGAAGTGTATATATAATGCGTTTTGTACAGAAAGGATTATTATGCAACCAATAACATCAACGGGTTACGTCAAAGTGGGTAATGATTATATTAATCCGCATAACATAGCTCACATAGGGAAAAATTCCGATAACACAACTTGTGTTACTTATAATGTTGTTGCACAAGGACCGAACGGCATTGGGCCTTCATCAGACAGAATTCCGGTGGATTCAGATAAATTTGCACAATGTGCGAATAAAGCTATGCAAACTGGTGAAATTATTGATGTAATGGCATAACTACTTTTAGTTTTGGCTTTCATTAAAAAAAATAATAAAAAAAGAGGGTTTTTACCCTCTTTTTTATGGTGTCGACGGCGGGACTTGAACCCGCACGGGTTTCCCCACACGCCCCTCAAACGTGCGCGTATACCGATTCCGCCACGTCGACACAAATGATTTTATTTAATTATCAACAAAAATTATATTAACATAAACATAATTTTTACCAAATATATTTTAATTTGCCGATGAAGGGACTCGAACCCCCATGAGTTTCCTCGCACGCACCTGAAGCGTGTGCGTCTACCATTTCGCCACATCGGCAAAGTCCAATTTAATATAATAAAATTAATATTCTTTTTTTGCAAGATTTTTATGTATTATGTTATGATGTTTTGAGCTTAATCTAAGATTAGGAGTTTCTTGTGGATAGTAAGTATCAAAAAAGAGTTCTCTTTGTGGGAATGCCTGATATGGCTCTTGTTTGCCTTTCAAAGCTTGTTTCTGACGGATTTAATATTGTAGGAGTAGTGCCTCCGCACAAAAGTGATGCTACTTATAATCTTATGTGTAGTTTTACAAAAAGCGTTAAGCTTCCTTTGATTACTTATGAAAATAGTTTGGATGAAATAGATTTTATTCACAAAGTCAGACAATTGAATGCTGATATTGCTGTGGTTTGTTCTTATAACAAGAAATTTCCTCCGGAATTTTTAAAAACCGTAAAAGGTGGTTTTGTGAATTGTCATCCTTCTTTACTGCCTGAGTATAGAGGTGCCAATCCATACAGCCACGTTATTATTAATGATGAAAAAGAAACTGGTGTTACTCTTCATTTTATGGATGAAAATTTTGATACGGGCAATATAATTTTACAGCATAAAGTTCCTATTGATAAAAAAGAAACAATGGGTACATTGTTTAATAAAATGAATTATATTTGTGCTCAGTCAATTTCAAAATTTTTGCAGCAATATGAAATGGAATCAGAGATAGTGTCTTACCCTCAGCCTGAAGGGGAATTCAAAAAAGCTCCTGCTATTGAATCTAAGAATTTGAAAAATTTTATAGACTGGGAAAAGGATGCTGCATATATTGAAAGATTTGTGCGTTCTTTAAACCCCTTTATATCTGCTATGACAAATTTCAGAGGTGTATTTGTGAAAGTTTATTCTGCTGATTTTACAGAAAAAAAATCAAAAGAAGCACCTGGTTCAATCTGTTCTGTAAAGGATACGTTAGGTGTTTCAACGGGTAATGGTATTCTGTTTATAAAATCATTGCAGTTTGGTTCATATATGATATCTGATGCCAAGGATTTTATTCAAAAATTTAAACCTCAGGTCGGAGAAAAAATGGGAGTTTAGTGTATAATATTTTTTATGGAAACTCTAAAATTTGTTACAGCAGGACAGCCGATTTGTAATGGAACAGCAGGTTATGAAAAGGCGTTTGATATATTGGAGAAGCTTAAGCTCGATGGTATGGAGCTTGAGTTTGTGCACGGTGTCAGGATGTCTCCTGCTAACAGAGAGCTTGTTAAGAAGATTTCCAAAGAAAAAAATATGGTTTTGACTGCACATGGACCGTATTACATTAACTTAAACTCTAAAGAGGAAGAAAAAATAGAAGCAAGCATAACCCGTGTTCTTGATACAGCGAGAATAGGAAAAGAACTCGGCGCTTTTTCAGTAACATATCACGCTGCTTTTTATATGGGAATGAATCCTGATGAAGTTTATAAAAAAGTAGAAAAATCAATGGTTGAGATTTGTAAAACCCTTGATGAGGAAGGTAATGATATCTGGGTTCGTCCAGAAACAACAGGTAAGCCTACCCAATGGGGAAATCTTGAAGAAATTGTCAGACTTTCTAAGGATTTTAAACAGGTTTTGCCCTGTGTTGATTTTTCTCACCTGCATGCACGAACAAATGGAAAATATAATACTTATGATGAATTTTGTTCAATTTTTGAACATATAGGCACAGAGCTTGGCGATTATGCAATCGAAAATTTCCATGCTCATATTGCAGGCATTGAATATGGTGAAAAAGGCGAGAAAAAACATTTGCTTTTAAAAGAAAGTGACATGAATTACAAAGATTTGATGAAAGCTTTTAAAAAATTCAATGTTAAAGGTGTTGTCGTCTGCGAAAGTCCGATTATGGAAGATGATGCAGTGCTTTTAAAAGAGTATTATCATAGTTTGTAATTAAGGTATTAAGCTCGGTTGTTCTGTTTCAAGAATTGCGGGCTCGGGAATTTGCTTGCTGTTTTTTGCACCCAATTCCGTCAGTCTTTCACATTGTCTTATAATATTGTCTCTGCCTGTGAGTTTTGTCATTGCTTTTGAAAGATTTGTTTGGATTCCGTTTAAATCTTTTACCATGTCAGCAAATTTGTCTATCATTTTTCCTGCCAGCCCTGCAATCTCCTGTGCATTTTTGTTTTGTCTGTTGACCATGTTGAAACTGTTTATGATTTTTAATGCAGCAAGAAGTGTAGACGGTGATACAGGCATGATTTTGTTTTTCCAAGCCATTTCCCACAGGTCTCCATTGTCGGCAAAAAGCATAGAATAACAGCTTTCTATCGGAATAAACATAAGAACATATTCAGGCGAGGCAAAGTCTTCAATGTCAAAATATTCACGTTTAGAGAGTCCTGTGATGTGGGTTTTTACAGAATCTTTGAACTGTTTGAGCGCATATAGTGATTCTTCTTCACTTTCAGCGTTTATGTATGCATCATAAGAAGCCAGTGAAGTTTTTGCATCAACGAAGATAGCTTTGTTTTCCGGCAGCAATATTGTTGCATCCGGTTTTTTTGAATTGAAGCCTGTTTGAACAAGGTATTCTTCTCCTTTTCTCAAGCCTGAAAGCTCAAGAACTTTTTCCAGAATCAATTCTCCCCATTTGCCCTGTTTTATATTGTCGCCTTTAAGCGCAGAAGCAAGTGTGTTTGTGTCGTTTGATATTTTGTTTCCTGCTTCGATTACTTCTTTAATATGCATATCGAGTTTTGCGCTTTGTTCTATATTGAATGTGGATTGTTTTTTCAACTCTTCAAATTTTTCTTTGAAAGGTGCAAGAATCTCATTCATTCTCTCTTTTGACATATTTGAAAAATCTTGTGTAGTTTCTTTAAAGATTTTGTTTGAAAGATTTTCGAATTGCAGCTGCATTTTTTCATAAATGTCAGAGTAAGCCTGAGTCATAGATTCAGCTTCTTTTTTTTGAATTTTCTTTTGAATAAAAAATGTAATGAAACTTCCTATTGCCAGACCGGCAAGAAAAACTATGATTGATACTGCTGCTGTCAAATATAATTCCATCTCTCTACCCTTAAAGTCTTATTATAAGGTTATTGTAGCATAGTTTGTAACGAAGTTGTATTCTCTTTTAAAAGAAATATAATATTTATTATAGACTCGGGCACTTGAAGTAAATTAAGGATAAAATCGTGGAAAAAAGAAGATGGTATGACCAGCATAGAGAAACCAGATTGGCTTTAAGCCTTTTGAAAAATCTTCATAGAACTATTCAGGACAAATTATCTGAAGATATTATTAATGTGGCAAGTGCCATAAAAACTGTGCACAGAGAAAATGACACGGCACCGTTGAGCATAGGATTGGAAAGAGTTCTTGGCTTATATCAGACAAATAAATGCAGGCGCTGGTATGACAAAACACCTAACCTTTCTGTTGCAATAAAAACAATTTCAACTTTGCCTGAAAGTGATTATGAAAATATCATGGAAGGCATTTGTATGTCTTTGAAGAAAGAAGATTAACCCAATGGATTTTTCCAGAAATGAGCTTATTTGGGGTAAAGCTAATCAGAAAAAACTTGAAAAAAAACATGTAACAATCTTCGGTCTTGGAGGGGTGGGCGGTTTTGCTCTCGAGTCTCTGGCAAGAGCAGGTGTGTGTAATTTTAAGATTGTTGATTTTGATAAAGTTTCGGAATCAAATATAAATCGTCAGATTATTGCATTATCTTCAACAATAGGCTCAAAAAAGACAGAACTTTTTAAAAAAAGGCTTCTTGATATAAATCCGGAAATAGCAGTTGAATGTATTGATGATTTTTATCATGAAAATCTGCAAAATAGTATATTTAATACGCATACAGATTTTGTGATTGATGCAATAGATACAATGCGTTCAAAAATCAGCCTTTTGGAGTTTTGTTTAAAAAATAATATACCTGTTATAACTTCAATGGGAGCAGGAAACAGAGTTGATCCCACACAGCTTTATATCACTGATATAAGTGGTATAGAAAACAAAAAATGTACTTTTACAAAAAATGTTCTTTATCAGTTGAAAAAAAGAGGTATAGAGTCTGGTATTACGGCTGTTTGCAGCAGAGAAACTCCGCACGTTGAAGAGAAAATTTCTGTTACGGAAAATATTACAACAAAAAACGGTGATAATTTTGAGTTCACAAAAATCACACCCGGTTCGACACCCTTTGTGCCTGCTGTTGCCGGTTATTATATGGGTTGGTATGTTCTAGATAAACTGCTCAAGAACTGAATATAATTCTTTTCTTTCTTCTTCATCCAATTCAACAAGAGGACGTCTTACATAGTTTTCAATAAGTCCCATTTTTTTGAGGCATTCTTTGACAGGAACAGGATTTGGTGCCATAAATATTTTTTTGAATAAAGGATAAAGTTTAAGATGCATTTTGGCTGCTTCTTTTGTGTTGCCATTTTTGAAGAGGTGTATCATATCTTTCATTTCTTTTCCAATTATGTGAGAAGCAACACTTATTACACCGTGTGCACCTACTGACACCATAGGTAGTGTCAGGCTGTCATCACCGGAATAAACAACAAAATCATCCGGACAGAGTCTTACAGTTTCTGTTATAACATCCATATCAGCGATACTTTGTTTTACGGCAAATACATTTTTATTTTCTTCTGCAATTTGTGCAATTGTCTCAGGCTTCATTGTAATACCTGTTCTGCCGGGAATATTATATAAAAGAATCGGCAAATCAGTTGATTTTGCAATGGTTCCGAAGTGTTCAAGAAGCCCTTTTTGTGAAGGTTTATTATAATAAGGAACAACTGAGAGGATAGCATCAGCACCTGCTTCTTTTGCATTTCCGGATGCCATAACAGCTGTTGCCGTGCAGTTTGAGCCAGCACCCATTATTAGTTTACATCTGCTTTTTACAATATTTTTTACGAATTTAAAAATTTCAAATTCTTCATCATGAGTTAATGTTGGGGATTCACCTGTTGTCCCTGCCACTAAAATTCCGTCGGAGCCTGTTTCTATAAGATGTTCAACAAGTTTTTCCAGCGCTTTGAAATCAACTTTTCTGTCTTTATCCATCGGCGTAATCATTGCCGTAATAATTTCACCCGCATCAAAACGCATAGCCATAAAAATCTCCTTGTTGGTCCTAGCCAAACTATTCTGTCTTCTTAACTCAAGTATAGATTATTAACAAGATTTGTTCAATAGAATTTTTATTGAACGTAGTCACAATATCCCTTTTCTATCATATACCTGCTTACACTTTTGTTGCCGATAAAAAATTCGCCTACAAAATTTCCGTAAAGTCCGAATCCATATGCTTTGAAATATATATTGCCTTCATTTTCTTTGAAAAGCTGTCTTAAGAATATGCTGGCATCTCTGCTTATTCTTACAGTTCTTGACCTTGGCCTTACGTATGTATACCCTTCGGAGCTTTTTAATGTATAAACTCTGGAGTATTCGTGACAGTTTAAATTTGCGATGTAATATGGCGAATACATTCTGTCAATTGTTGCAAAAACCTCAAGAGCATTATCGATTGAGTTCACTTTGGCCGGTTTTGCAACTCCCCATTGAATGTTCCCTTTGACTTTAAGCGCATAGGCAGGTCCTGAAAAAAGTAAAGTTAAAAATGTTAATAATAAAATATATTTTTTCATAAAAGCTTTCCTCTTAAATGCCATGTGCTTGCACTTGTAATTTCGACATTCACAAATTCGCCGACAAGTGTTTTTTCACCTTCAAAATGGACAATTTTGTTATTCCGTGCACGGCCGGCAAGGATAATTTTGTTATCTTTTTCCTCATAAGATTCGACAAGAATTTCAAAGGTTTTTCCTACACATTTTTCATTTGATTTTAGGCAGGCTTCTCTATTCTTTTCATTTAACCTTGCCAGTCGTTCAAATTTTGTTTCTTCATCTATAAATTTGTCTGTCCATTTTGCTGCTTTGGTTTTTACTCTTGGTGAATATGCAGCGGTATTTGAATAGTCGAGTTCAAATTCATCTATTGCACTCATTGTATCTTGAAATTCATTTTCTGTTTCTCCGGGGAAACCGGCTATAAAATCGGAAGTTATTGCAACATTTTCAAAAGTGTTGCGAATTTTTTTTACGATTTTGCCATATTCTTCACGGTTGTATCTTCTGTTCATTTCCTTTAGCACTTTTGAATTTCCTGATTGCATTGGAATATGGAAAAATTCGCAAACTTTTTCACATTCTTTTACTGCTTTTATCAGGTCGTCTGTTATATCTGTCGGATATGAAGTAACGAATCTGATTCTGAATTTTCCTTCGATTTTATTTAATTCTCTCAAAAGGTTTGCCAGTGTCGGTTGGATTCCATTTTCTACTTCAAGATTTTTCCCATAGCTGTCCACGTTTTGACCTAGAAGTGTGATTTCTTTGAAGCCTTCTTTGATGGCTTTTCGGGCTTCTTCAATAATCTCTGACGGTTTTCTGCTTCTTTCTCTGCCTCTGGTGAAAGGTACAATACAATATGTGCAAAAATTGTTGCAGCCTTCCATTATAGGAATCCAGGCATTTAAGCTTTTTGCTCTTTTGATTTCATATTTTGCTTCTTCATCACCTTCTGTAAATTTTTTCGGGGTTTCGTTTGTTGCACAAACTCGCTCTCCTTCATTAATTCTTTTTATCAAATCGGGAAGTTCGTAAACATTGTTTGTGCCAAAAACCAAATCCACATAAGGGAATCTTTTTAATAGTTTTTCTTTATCTTGCTGTGCAACGCATCCGCAAAAAGCTATTTTTATATTTCTGAAAGGTTTGTTTTGGAGTTCTTTTTGTCGTTCCTCCTGTTTCCACTTACCCCACACACCAACGGCACTGTATGCTTTGTCTGCTGACAGCTGTCGTATTGAACAGGTGTTTATTATTAACAAATCAGCTTCTTTTGGTGCTTGTGTTTCTTCATATCCGAAATGCGAAAGCATTCCTAAAATTCTTTCAGTATCAGATTTGTTCATCTGACAGCCCATAGTTTCAATGTATACTTTTTTCATAAAATTCTTATTTTCCATACTGAACATTATATAAAAAAAAGACCTCTGCACAAGCAAAGGTCTTTTTTATTTCTAAAACATTTTATACATCATGAGGCTTTCTGGCTTCTTCGACTTTTTTCATAATAGCTTCAAATTCTTCTTCATCAAGTGTTTCTTTCTCAAGTAGTTCTTTTGCTATTATTTCAAGCATATCACGGTTTCCGAGAAGAAGTTCTTTTGCTAGATTATATCTCTCATCAACAATCTTTTTTACTTCTCGGTCTATGTCAGCTGCAATTTCTTCGGAATAGTCTCTTGAATGACCGAAATCACGCCCCATAAATACATGTTCCTGACTTTTTCCATAAGCCATATTGCCCATTTTAAAAGACATACCGTAGGTTGTAACCATATTTCTTGCTGTTGCTGTGACTTTTTCAAGGTCATTTTGTGCACCTGTCGTGATAGAGTCAGGACCGTAGATGATTTCTTCAGCAACACGTCCGCCCAGAAGCATTGTGATTCTGTCTAAAAGTTGTGATTTTTTCAGAGTCAAATGATCTTTTTCAGGAAGAGTCATTGTTACACCAAGTGCCATACCTCTGGGGATAATTGATACTTTGTGCAGAGGATCTGTGTCTTTTAAAAGTTTGGCCAAAAGCGCGTGACCGACTTCGTGGTATGCAGTATTTTCTTTTTCTTCGTCAGAAATAATTCTGCTTTTCTTTTCTGGACCTGCAATAACTTTATCTATTGCTTCTTCGAGATCCTGCATTTCAATTTTGTCTTTATTGTTTCTTGCTGCAAGCAAAGCAGCTTCATTTAAAAGGTTTTGTAAATCAGCACCTGTAAAACCCGGTGTTCTTTTTGCAAGCACTTTAAGGTCAACTTCTTCAGAAAGCGGTTTACCTTTTGCATGTACTTCGAGAATTTGTTCTCTGCCTAAAATGTCAGGTCTGTGTACAACAATTTGTCTGTCAAAACGACCCGGTCTTAATAACGCATTGTCAAGAATGTCAGGTCTGTTTGTTGCAGCGATTACAATAATGTTTGTGTTTTCATCGAAACCGTCCATTTCAACAAGGAGCTGGTTGAGTGTTTGTTCTCTTTCATCGTGTCCGCCGCCCATTCCTGCACCTCTTTGGCGTCCGACAGCATCAATTTCATCGATAAATATAATACAAGGCTGGTGTTTTTTTGCTTGTTCAAAGAGGTCTCTTACACGTGAAGCACCTACCCCTACAAACATTTCAACGAAATCAGAACCGCTTATCGAAAAGAATGGTACACCTGCTTCGCCTGCAACTGCTTTTGCCATAAGGGTTTTGCCTGTGCCGGGCACCCCCACGAGTAAAACGCCTTTTGGGATTTTTGCACCTAGTTTAATATATTTTTCGCCATTTTTAAGAAAATCTACAATTTCTTCAAGCTCTTGTTTTTCTTCATCTATGCCAGCTAC
The DNA here is from genome assembly GCA_018362895.1 of Clostridium sp. GTDB lineage: Bacteria > Cyanobacteriota > Vampirovibrionia > Gastranaerophilales > Gastranaerophilaceae > Limenecus. Next base: position 233,086 of record JAHALR010000003.1, read on the forward strand.
GTCTTTAAATGTTACTTTGACTTTGCTGTCAAGCATAAGCTTAGCTTTGCTTTTGCCGAACGACATAGCTTGCGAACCGCCTGATTGAATGGTTTTTGCCATTAAGATAACAAAACCGACAATCAAAAGAAGTGGAAGAACTGTTGATAAAATTGCGAATAACTGAGAAGAGTCGCTCGGTTTTTTTACATTTACATCAACATTTTTTTCTTCAAGTTTTGAATAAAGACTGAGGTCGTTTAATGGAAGCATTACTCTGTATTGAATATCAACTGGATGCTGCTTTGTTTTTAACTGTGTAGCCTCATGCTGTTCTGTTTTCGGTTTTGCAATTAACGTGTCTTTATCAATTTGAACAGACTCAATTTGTCCGCTTTTGACTTTGTTTAAAAATTGAGAATAAGAGATGTCTTGAGTGCTTGTTGTCTGACCCGGAAATAACATTGATCCGAGGCATAAGATTAATAAAATAACGACTATCCAAATTCCCGTTGATTGGCTTTTATTCATATTTCTTCCTCTAATTGTCCTTTTTTAAGATTATATCATTATTTTTTATTTATACAAAATCATTCGGGGCTTTTTTGCTGCTGAAATGAGTTTGTAAACTTATGTAAATTATAAACTAAAAATCATAAAGAACCTAATTCAAATAGCCGATATAAAAAGTACAAGCAATAAGGGGTACGGCAGAAAATGAGTCTTGGTATTACATTAAATACAAACAGAAATTATATCGATACATCTTCAGTAAACGAAGTTGCAAAACAAATTTTTCAAAATGCTGAATCAAAATCATTCGATATTAACAATACAGTAGACTTGTCAAAGTTCAGAAGACCTGAAGTAGGTATTGATCTTTACAGCCAAAGAACAAATCTTGATACTTCAAGACAGGTTGCTGTAAGAAATGCAGGTCTTGATATCAATTTGAATGAAAACTTTATTGCTAATGTTCAATATTTGAACACAATGGCTGCAATGAATACAGAAAAAGTTCAAAAAAATGTTGAAGGAAAATTAATTGCACCTGTTGCAGAAGGTGAAAAATCAGAAGTTAAAAACATTTTTAACCTTCCTGGAACAATTGAACTTTCTAATTCTAAAACTCTGGATAAAGATAAAAGAGGTTCAAATCCTTTTTCTTTCTTCTCTATGAATTCTAATAAAGGTCGTGAAAAACAAGAAGAAAAAGTTGTAAATATTTTTGCATAAACTAAAACCAAAAACTTATTGCTTGATTATCAGATGAGTCTTAAAAAACTCATCTTTTTTATTTGCCGAAAATGGTTAGTATGCTTAATATCAAATTTCCTAGTGTATCAAATATTCCCATTAGCCTAAATCGCTTATTGCTGTTTTTCCGAATTTTGCACTGAGGTCATCGACATGGTGAATAAAATACATTAAAGGCTCCAGATCTTTTTCACCTAAATCTACAATAGCACCCCATTCCGCTCTGCCATGGTGTGCTGCAATCATTTTTGCAACGGTTTTAAATCCGTGTGCCATACAGTTTGAAAATCCCCATTGTGAATGAGTAAGCCATTCTTTTGGGAAATCTTCGTCATATTCAATCAGTCCTGATTCTGTGTCAATTCTGTATTCAAATATCTTTCCGAAATCATGTAGTATACATGCAGCATACACACAGGATTTGTCTAATTTTTTGTACAGATTATCCATAAGACAGTCTGCAATACACAAACATTCGTAAGTATGCTCAACTAGACCCCCCAGGTAGTTGTGGTGCATCAGTCTTGCGGCCGGAGAGGTTTTAAATTTTTCTTCATGTTCAAAAAGAAGCTCTGTTACATATTTTTTTAAATCTTCATATTCTATTTTATTTGCATATTCAATTATTGAGCCGAAAAGCGAATCTCTCTGCTCCTGGTCCAATCCTATTTTTGCTTCATTAATAAGTTCGAGATTTGAAACCAAACAGTTGTTGTATTTTTCATTGTAAGAACCGGCAAGAATTTTAACCTGGTTTCCTGTTCTGAAGATTCTGCTGTCGAGTCTGTTCAATGTTTCTTCCCAGAGAATACAGTTTAGCAAAGAATCATCAGACAAATTTTTTAATTGGAGTTTTCCCATCTTTGTGCCTGCCTTTGTGTCTCCTACTGAAAAAATTACTACTTCATAAGTTTGGGATAAATCTAACATACTTTTCCTTTCAAATTTAAAATTAAGTTTATTTTATCACTAAATTTTATGAATTGTTAAATAATGACATATTAAATGTACAGAAATCAAAATTTATAATACAATTTCAATTAGTAAATAAGATTCGGGAGAGAAGTTTTGATTAGAAAAGCAATGGTAATGGCAGCAGGTGTAGGCTCAAGGTTGGATCCTCTTACCCAGAATATACCTAAACCCCTTGTCCCTGTTTTAAATAAACCTGTAATGGATATTCTTCTGGAAAAGCTGAAATCTTTCGGTGTAGAGAAGGTAATAGCAAACACTCATTATCTTGCTGAAAAAATTCAACTGAGATACTCAGAAAATTCTCCTGTGGATATTAATTTTTCATACATACACGAGCAGACTCTTTCTGGTACGGCCGGCGGAGTAAAAAAATGTGAATTCTTTTTTGATGATGTTGAAGATTTTATTGTAGTCAGTGCTGACGGACTTCATGATGCTGATTTGGAAAAGATTGTTAAATCGCACATGGAAAGCGGATGTATTGCTACAATGGCTATTGTTGCTGTTGAGCATGAAGAAGTTCACAAGTATGGAGTTGTTGTTTCTTCCGATGAACATAAGGTTGTTGAATTTCAAGAAAAACCTTCAATTGATGATGCAAAGAGCAATTTTATAAACACAGGAATTTATGTTTTTAACAAAAAAATATTTGATTATATTCCGGAAGGAGAAAAATTTGATTTTGCAAAAAATGTTTTTCCAAAGCTTTTAGAAGCAGGTGAAGACATAAATACATATAGAATTTATTCTTATTGGTCAGATATAGGTACGATTGATCAATATATTCAATCAAACGAAGATGCACTTTCTCGAAAAGTTATGATTCCGAATCCTAATATTATGAGAAAGTTTGAATCTGTTTATACAGTCGGGCACAAATGTACAATAGATAAAAGTGCAAAATTTTCAAATCATGTAATTGTTGGAAATAACTGTAAAATAGGAAAGAATGTAGTTTTGGACAATGTTATTCTCTGGGATAATATCGTGGTCGAAGATGATGCTGTTTTAAAAAATTGTGTTGTTGCAGAAAACGTTACAATAAAAACCTCAATTGAAGGTAAAGAGAATAATTGGGAGGTCATAGGACCTAACAAAGTTGTTGATATAAGTTGTGTGAGATAGTCGAACATTAAAGATAGGAATGAAAAAATGATAATAATAATGGAGCCGAAAGCAACAGTCGAACAAATTAATGCAGTCAAAAGAAGTATGGAAAATAAAGGTTTCAAAATAGTTTTGAACCATGGTGATGTTATGACCGTACTTGCTGCAATTGGTGATAAAAGACTTATTGAACCTCAGTCCGTTGCATCATTTGAAGGTGTAAGAGAAGTAAAGCTTATACAAGAACCTTATAAACTGGCTTCAAGAGAATATAAAGAAGATGATTCTGTTATTGAGTTCAAAAACGGTGTAAAAATCGGCGGATTAGAAAGACCTGTCATGATGGTTGGACCGTGCTCTGTTGAAAAGGAATTTGACGGATTGATGGAGATTGCTGCTGCTGCTAAAGAAATGGGTTGTGAATTTCTTAGAGGTGGTGCTTTTAAACCCAGAACTTCTCCTTATGATTTTCAAGGTTTGGGAGAAAAAGGACTGCAATATTTGAAAGAAGCAGCTGAAAAAACAGGCATGCTGGTGGTTTCTGAGGTTATGGATACAGCTGATGTCGATATGTTCTGTGATTATGTTGATTTAATTCAAATTGGTGCAAGAAATATGCAGAATTTTAAGCTCTTAAAAGCTGTTGGTAAAGCGGGAAAACCTGTGCTTTTAAAAAGAGGTCCTGCTGCAACAATAAGAGAATTTTTGCTGGCTGCTGAACATATAATGGCGAATGACAATGATAAAATAATTTTGTGTGAAAGAGGTGTGAAGGGTTTTGATTCCACATTTACAAGAAACACACTTGATATTGCGGCTATTCCTATAATTAAAAAATATTCACATCTTCCGGTCATTGCTGACCCCAGCCATGGAACAGGACGAAGATATCTTGTTGAACCTATGAGCAAGGCTGCTTTAATTGCAGGAGCTAACGGGTTGATGATTGAGATTCATAATGACCCGGAAAATGCTTCTTCTGACGGAGCTCAAAGTTTGAATCTTACTCAGTTCAGAGAAGTTCAAAGACACTTGAACAAACTCATTGGCAGAATTGATTATGATAACAAGCAAATCAAAGCAGAAAGAGAAAAAGAGGCTCTCAGGTAGTGAAAAAGTATTCTGACAGGAGTGAAAACAGAATAAGAAAAAAGTTTCAAACACTCAATGATGTATTAAAAGACAGCCTTTTAAAATCACTCGTTTATGAAAAAGCAATAAAGGAAAAATCTGTTTAGACGGATTCTTTTCTTTGTTCATTAAGAGTGCCTTTGTTGTCTATTTCCATAACGATTTTTATAATTGAATGGATAATAAACAATAATTGAGGTGAAACTTTGGAGGATTTTGAAAATTCGACTTTTGCTTCGTCGGCTTTTGTTTCCTCATTTTCTTGTGATGCTTTTCTGACAGTGTAAGAAACATCCGGCTTAACGCCCAGTATTGAAGCTTCTGTTTTAATAGATTCGTTAAAAGTATCTTTTGGAAACTGTTCGCAGCAGCTTATGTCTATATTGTATCCTTGATTTTCTTTGTAAAGAAGAATTTTTATAATTCCGTAATTTTTTGTTGTGATAATAATTGTCATTATATCTTCTGAGGAGCTGTTTTTACTGTCTTTATTTTCTTCGGATTCAAGATTGAAGGCAGCAGCTTCGTTTAATGGCAGCCATGGAAGATACATTACAAGAAAGCTTTTTAAAACCTGAGATGCCGAAGCATCATTGGCTGGAATGCAGGCATTTATAAGCGCTTGCATTTCTTTCAGTTGATGGGTGTCAAAAATTCCTGATTGGTTCATTGTTGCTATCATTTTTTGTATTTTAGATAATGCTTCTTTTCCGTTTGTTTGAAGCAGGATTATTAATTTTGATATATCAAGATTTTGTGTCATAAGTGCATTCAGCTCCTTTGCGGCAGCTGTTTTCCCGTCTGTGGCAAGAAACTGCACCAGATCTTGAATGGATGAGGGAAAATCAAAAAGATTTTTCAAAAGCATGGAGCGTTCAAAGTTAGAGAGTTCTTTGAGTTGCATTTGTGTATTCATGATATCTTGTTGCCGAACAAAGTTTTGTGCAATATTTTGCATTGTTTGGTTTATTTGTTTTACCGCTTCGTTTTGTGCTTTTTGAAAATTTTCGTTTGCAACATGTCCGGGCTGCTGGGTAGGCATTTTGCCGGTGCTGTAATCAAAGACATTTTTTAAAAATTGTCCGAGTCCGATTTCACCCATTTTGTTTTCTCATAATTTAAGTACTTATATCTTTATTATAATGATTTTTGGTAATAAAGCAGAGTTTTGCTAATTTTGTTTAAAATTTGTTTGATTGGCTTTTTTCAAAAATTTCTCGGCTTTTTGCAAGAGCGTGATTTTTGAATGAGCACATACCTTTTGATTTGTCATAAACTCCTATGCTCGTTAATCTGCTTGCAACCAGCTCATTAATGTCATCAGGTGCGATAAACAGTGCGCATTCACTTGTACATACATCAAAATTGAAAGGGCATTTTTTCATGCTTTTTGTTCTCCTATCCCGTTTTTATTTTGACACTTTTGAGGCTTGTCTGCATACGCAGTTCGGGTGATTTTTAGAAAAAAGTGCTTAACATTTTTTAATATTGTATTATAATAAACATGACAGATCTGAAAATATCCTTATAGATATAATTGTTAATAAATTAGGTTTAGTAAGGTCTTCCCCAAACTTTAATCAAACAATAAAGCTCTGTTAAGGGTTGCCAAGAAAGGTGAAAGTATGATTGAAAATCTTGTAGGTTTTATTTCAAAAGCTTTAACTCCGTCAAAATCAACAGCTGTTACGGCTGTCAGACCTGCATCTGTAAATCCTTTTGCAAATACATCAGCAAACCCTTTTATGAGTCAAACTTCTGTAAATTCTAATTTTTACGGAAAAAACAACCCTGTAAGGGGCGGCTATTTTGCAGGCTATTATAATGGCAAGCCGAATATTGTAGGAAGACGTTTATTTGTGGAAGTGTAATTCTTATAAACAAGATTAAGAAAGAGGTAAAATTTAACCTCTTTTTTTTTGCATTCGAATTTTGTCTTTGCTATTGTACGAAAAGAATAAAAGAGCAGGAGTTTCATATGAAAAAAATTACATCAATCTTTTTGTTTATTTTAATATCAGCACTTTCTTTGACAAGTGTTTCTGCGCTGCCGAAAAAGTCACAAATGCTTCCGGCTTTTTCGTCAATATCAGATTCTCAGGATAGAATTTGGGTGGGCACTTTCCAACTGGTTTGGAATGATTTTATGGATGAAGTAGTAAAAGGACCGATTAATTTTAAAAATGGAACGCCTAAAGATGCTTTGCTTTTGAATAAGCAGGAGTTCAAAAAGTCAATGCTTTCAGATGATTCCTATTATACGGCATGGGGAAGAACTAATCTGGAGCTAAAGTCAAAAATAGAAAAAGATTTGTGGGATAAATTTCAAGAAAAAAGTGTAGTGTTAGATAAAATTGACTGGAATGATCCTTTTAACGCATATTTGTTTTATGCAATGTTGAAAAAAGATTTTAAATTCCATACAAAATTTGAAATTTTAGATAAAGAGAAATTTGGTAATAAAAAAACAGAAATTCCTTATTTCGGTTTGGATAAAGAAAGCCCTGCGTATCTTTACAATGGGGTTGATGTTTTGTTTTATAATAACCCTTTTGACTATGCGGTTGCATTAAAATCAGATAATGATAAGGTTATTTTATACAGAACTAATGACAATAAGTCTTTTGACAGATTGTTTTCAGATCTTCAGAAAAAGTCACAGAAATATAAAGGCAACAAGAAATTTGTTTCAGGTGATCAACTAAAAGTTCCTTATATGACAATAAACCAACAAACTGAGTTTCCTGAATTGTGTAAAAAAGAAATTCTTACGACAAATTTGTATATAGACAAAGCTATTCAAACAGTTGAATTTAATATGACAAGAAGAGGGGTTAAGCTGAAAAGTGAAGCGGTTATTGATGCAAACTTTATGTCAATGCCGATAAAAACAAGAGAAAGAGGCAGAAACTTCTTCTTCAATAATACATTTGTTCTCTTTATGAAAGAAACTAACAAAAATGTTCCTTATTTTGCATTAAGGGTAAAAGATATGGATTTGTATAAATATACAGGAGAGGTTGATTAACAAAGAATATGACTGTTTATAACGAACATTTTTTAATAAATACACACGGTTTTACCGATATAATAGATATCACACAAAAGGTAAAATCAGCGGTTTATCAGCACAACATTAAAAACGGCAATGTTGTAGTTGCTCTGGCCGGTAGTACGGCTTCAATCACTACGATAGAATATGAACCGGGGCTGTTGAAAGATTTGCCGGATGTTTTGGATGAAATTGCACCAGTTGATAAAAATTATCATCACGATGATACCTGGCATGACGGAAATGGTTATGCACATGTGCGTGCAGCTATTTTCGGCAGTTCAATATCGGTCCCTTTAATTGATGGGGCTTTGCTTCTTGGAACATGGCAGCAGATTGTACTAATTGATTTTGATAACAAGCCCAGAGCAAGAAATGTTTATGTTCAGATAATCACATAATGTGATATAAATATTATTATGATAGCAATAGACTGCAATTTAATAGCGTTGAACAGTCCTGAAGATATTCTTCCTTATCCTGCGACAAAATCAGGTCTTTTGGATGAAGACAAAGGATATATAAAATTCGGGTATCCGGCTTCTTCTTATCCTGTGTTAAATATGCCTTATATTTTGGAAGACTTTGAGGGGAATAATATTCCTCCGGGATTTTATGAAATTGTGTTGTCTCCAAACCGACAGACACTTTATTTTGTCCAGTCAAATCAGATAAAAGCCTCTGTCCCTGTTTCAAAACTTGTTGAAAAAATGGTATCCGAGCAAGAAGAGCGAGAACGTGTGAAAGAGCAGGAAAAGCTTTATAAAAAATATAAAAATAATCCAAGAAAACGACCAAGAGATCAGACAGAAAGAAAAAGACAGGCTGATATGTCTGCTTCTATTGATGCAAGGAATGAAGAATATTATATTTTAAAATATAAAAACGGAAATATAGAAGCAACGGGTTATATCTTAAAATAACTAATTGAACTTTGTCTGTGCTGCATTTATTCCATCTTTCAGATAAACTTCAACAGCTTCTTTTGAATTTTGAAGTACAATTTTTAATTCTTTAAGCTGTTCTTCTGAAAAGTTTTGAAGCACATAAGCTTCTGCGCTTAGATTCATTTGCGGGCCTATTCCGATTTTAAGTCGGTCAAAATCTTTATTTCCACCTAAAACTTGGATAATTGAGCGAATTCCTTTTTGACCTCCATCAGAGCCTTTTGCTCTGAATCTCATTTTCCCGACAGGCAAATCTAAATCATCGTGAATAACTAAAATGTCTTCAGGCTGTATTTTGTAAAAATTCATAACCGCAATTACAGATTCACCGGAAAGATTCATATATGTATGAGGTTTTAAAAGAATCAAAGTTTCTCCTTCTTTATTGATTTTTGCGATTTCTCCTTTGAATTTTGATTCAAAGCTAAAGTCAAAGTTCCAGTGGTAGCTTAGATAGTCAAGAACCATAAAACCTGCATTGTGTCTTGTAAACTTATATTTGTCTCCATGGTTGCCCAAACCTGCAATGAGTTTCATTTTTTGCCTTTCGTTTTTAGTGTTTAATTTGTAATTTTCGTAAAAATAAGATTGCCCCTGCCGTTACATACTTGTTACCAATAACAAAAAGTTTAAAACCGTTTATCTATATAATATGAAATTTCTCAGGAATTTTTAATGCGAGTTTAAATTAATATTTTAATACATTTTATATCTTAGGGACGGAGGGGACTAATGTCAACCAAGAGCAAAGCCATAGTGAATTTAAAAAGCAGCGAAAAAGTTGCTAATTTTTTGGAATCAAATCATCTCCATAAAAAAGATTTCGCTGAAATGATAGGTGTGACTCTTTCTTATGTTTATAACCTGATAGACAACGCGATTCCTTTCTCAACAAGAGGAATTACGCTTGAGAGAATTGCTACTGTAATGGATGTACTTCCTGAAGAATTTGTTGAATATAAAATTCCTCAGGAGCCTGTGCTTATTGATGAATCAATAGAATTTTTAAGAGAAAAACAAAAAGAAAAAGGGATTTCTACTGTACAGCTTTTGAAAAGCTTTCCCAGAAAAAAACGTGTAGAAATTGTTGATATATTAAGAGGTGCAAGACCTATACCATTAGACTGGAAAGAGCTTACTTTGATTGCACAGGTATTGGATATAACAAAAGAAGAAATATATCCATATTGGGAAGAACGTGCCAGACAGCTTTTTCAAAGTGCTGGCATGAATCTTCAGTCAAACATTGGTCTGGTTGATGCAATGTTTGATTGTGCAAGAAATTATATTGATAAATAATTTTATTTACCTATACAAAAATGCTCAAAAATATTTTCAAGGATTTCATCGGTGATAACTTCACCGGTGATTTCGTCTAATGACAATAGAGCTGTTTTTATGTCTATTGATATGAGATCTTGAAGCTCACCATTTTTTGTTGCAAAAAGTGCATTAGTTAGTGCATTTTTTGCTCTATTGAGACATTCTTCCTGTCGCTGGTTTGTTACGAACTCTGTTTCCATTGAATCTTTGTCAATTACAGATTCTTTAATTTTTTGTTTTAACTCTTCTATGTTAAAACCTGTTTTTGAAGAAATATTCAATGCTTCAGGGTTAGGAACCTCTGCTAAATCAGCTTTTGTTGCAATTTTGATGTGAGGTTTGTTTTCAATCATTTCATAAATAATTGCATCATTTTTATCAAACCCCTTGCTCCAATCAAATAAAAATAAGATAAGGTCAGCGTTTTCAACACAATTTTTTGTATACTCTATTCCTATTGCTTCAACTTTATCTACTTCTGTGTTATCTCTGATGCCTGCTGTGTCTATAAGCGTGGCGGGAATGCCATCAAGGTCAATAGATTCTTGGATAACATCTCGTGTTGTGCCTGGAATATCAGTAACTATTGCTCTTTCAAGATTTAATAGTGCGTTGAATAGCGAAGATTTTCCTGCATTCGGGCATCCTGCTATTGCAATTTTTATTCCCTGTCTCATTATGTTTGAAGCGTTTGCATTTTTAAGAATATTGCTGATTTTGTCTATACATTTTGATGTTTCATCTTCGATTAGAGAATATTCAGGCTCTCTAACATCTTCAGGAAAGTCTATTGCTGCTATCATTCTGGAGTAAAGATTGAAAAGTTCTTTTTTTATTGCTGAAATTTCTTTAGCCAGTGCTCCTGAAAGATTGTTTGCGCTTTTTTGTGCAAAGTTGGAGGTTTTTGCATGAATAATGTCAAGAACGGCTTCTGCTTGTGAAAGGTCAAGTTTTTTATTCAAAAATGCACGTTTTGTAAATTCGCCTTTTTGTGCCATTCTGGCACCATTTTGGAGTGTCAAATCAAGTATTTTTTTTACAACTTTAGGCCCCCCGTGGCATTGAATTTCAATAATGTTTTCACCAGTGTAGCTGTTAGGAGCTTTGAAAGGGAGCAAAATGACTTCATCTATTTTTGAATTGTTCTCTATAATCCAACCGTGATAAATTTTTCCGGCATCTTTTATTTCTTTTGAAAAAATCTTTTGAGCTGTTTCAAAAGCCTTTTCTCCTGAGATTCTGATTACTCCCACTCCTCCTGTGCCAAGAGGGGTTGCTATTGCTGAAATAGTATCAAATTCATAATTTATATTCATATTTAGATAGTATTATCAACAGGTATGTTTTTCAATGTATTATGTTTACTTTTGTAAAATTGCAATTTAAAAATAACAAAATATTTTTTTTATTCTTTTTGTTTAACCAAAAGAAGGAGAGGTATATATGTATGTAAATTCAATCAGGCTATTTGGTAATAAAACAAATGTTAATCAAAATTTTATAAAAAATAATGCTTCTGTTAACGTTACTGTAACAAATTCGCTTCAGCGAGATACAGTTTCTTTTGGTGCTAAGCCACCTATGGAAGAACTCCAAAAACATTTTGACAATTATAAACCCGTGATATTAGATTTTGGGGGTTATAAAATTCCTGTGCATAATAATAAAATTGCTGACAGAATGAAGGAGGAATATTCTCCGGATTCTTTTGATGCCTTGTTTGAATTTGCAGACAAAAAGGGTGTTTTTGATGTTAATGTTGATGAAAAAACAAATTATGTCCAAACAAGCTTGATAAACCAAAAAGAAAATCCTCTTATGTCAAAATTGGTCTGGGTTACAGATAGTTGTAATATTATGCCTCTTTTAAAGGATAAACATCCTGAAATTTGTGTGCCGTTAATGGAAAATATGTCAGCATATTATGCAAAACAACAGCGTTCTTTTGACAGAATTATCAATAATCCTGACTTATTTGAACTAAACCATGATTGGCCCAATACTGCAAAAAATGGCGTTGGACACGTGTTTAACCCCAAAAACGGTGTATCACATAAGTGGTTTGCAAGAACCAGACTTGATTCTATGGGGCTTTATCTTGGAGTCGTTACAGATTTGATGAACGATGGATTTAATGGTGCAAAATATGGCTATAAAAAAGCTGATGATGTTTCTTCAAATACGATTGAAGCAATGGCAAATGCAGCCAGATATCTGCAAAAAATTAATTATGCATACGCAAAAGACACAGGGCCATGGGAAGAAAAAACATTTAATGCTACAACAACAAGTGATGTTGCAATTATAAATGAATCCTTTAGAAAACTTTTGGACTTTATGTACACACCGACAGACAATAAAGAAGTTTTGAAAATAAGAAAAAGACTTCTGAATGCTAAAAATGGCGAAGTTTTCAAAGATGAAGCAGCATTGAGACAACAACTTGAAATTGGTGAATACAGAATCAAAACAAACAGCAAACATGAAGTTCCAAACGAGAGAAAACTGGATGGAGCAATGGGCTTTATCTTCAAAACCGAAAAACTTGATGATGATGTTGTAAAAAATGCAAAAAAAGTTATGCAGCGTCTTCAATATTTAGAAAAAGGAATGAAAGGAACAAAAGAAATAGTCAGAGATAATGGCGTTTTGCGATATATCAATGATAAATATTTGTACTTAAATTCTGATTTAACCGGTCAGAAACCTGAATATAACCCTAAAACAAAATTCCCTCCAAAAACAGAAGCACAGTGGTTTATGGTTAGTGATATAGCTTCTTCATACGGCAAGATTGCAAAAAGCCTTATGGATAAAATTGAAAAGGATGGAGAATCTTCAAAAGAAATTGATAAACTTTTAAAATATGCTCTTAAAAAAGAAACAGAATATATTAACAGAGGTTATGCAAGGATTACAGGAAAACATTCTTATAAAGCCAATGGCGTAAAAGCTCCTGTTTATCAAATTCCTGAGGCTTATCAGGCAGTTAGAGACTCTAAAGGAAATATAAAGTTTGTTCCCGGAACCCATACTCCTCTGGCGTGGGCACAGGCTTCTTTGTATGATGCTTCAAAGGTGTTTCTTGATAATCTTGAGAGATATGAGAAGCTTCAAAACACACTGGAATAAACTATTTTAGATATTGGTGTAAAGAAATATTAAGAAATAATTGTTCTTTTTGTAGCAAAAAGGCAATTATTTCTTTTTTAAATACTTTATATATATACGAGAGATAAAAAACAAAAGAGAATTAAAGAGAGAAATTAATTTTAAACTAATACATACACACTGACCTACCACACTAA
>JAHALR010000010.1 GCA_018362895.1 Clostridium sp.
TGTTTGGTTGATTTTGTTTCATTTGTCTTACATATATATAAAGTATATACAAAGTCCAAAATTGCAGACATGAGTATATACTGTTACATTTCTTTACAAATGTAACTCTACATTATACAAATTCTTTTTATTCTATTCTTTATCTTTAGTCGCTTTATATTTTTTTACTTCCGGTGATTCTATAATTGTTATGTATTTTGAATTTGCCAGTTTGGAATCAATTGGCTTTGTCAAATCTGTATAATTTAGTACTAAAAGTTTTTGGTAAAACTTTTCTTTTGGCATGCTTTCTGTTTGACTTGTATCATAAGGGTTAATTAAATACACATTATTTTCATCATATGATTTGACTACAAAAGCATGTGCATCTTCATTATTTCTGTCTTCACCTGCAAGTGAAGCCATAACCAGCAGATTTTTGTTGTCTAAATATTTTTTTATTCTATTTTCATCTAATTTACCTAACTTTTTTACATTTTCTTCTAGAAAAACATTTTCATCATTAGTTACTATAAGCGATGTTACTTTTTTCCCCGTTATTGTTTCGATTGCGCTTCGGGTTGTTCCTCCATCCAGATAGGTATAGTTGGAATAGCCGCTCATATAATACATGCTTAAAGCATTTCGACTGGTGCTTTTATGTGTTTCTATGTTTTCTTTTCTGAATTTTTCAAATGCAAGTTCGACAGCAACCATATCTCTGTCTCCTGTTGCATACATTTGTTTTTTTATTGCTTCATCAAGTTCGTCTTTTGTTATTGTATAACTTTTTTTAGGACCTTTTAAATTTACTGTTGTATTGCCGCCTTCATCAACTTTTATGCATTCTTTGAGAATATCAGGTTTGAATTCTGCTATGCCTATTACTGAGGCAATAAGCCAGCAGTCACCGATATCTCCTTGTTCGGCGGAGGAGATTTTTCCGTCAGATTTTTGTCCGAGAAGTTTTTTCATTTCAAAATTCGGACCGCATTCTTCAAATATTTTTTTCTCTTCATTCCACCTGTACATCAATTTGTCATCTGTTGGGTGAAAGAATATGTCAGGATCATTGCTTGTTCGGTAATTATTTTTACTGGCTATGAAATCTTTTTTTGTGACTTCTTTCCCCCAGTAGTCAAAATATTTTTCTCCTCTTTGATATAGCTGATCCTTTGTAATATCAACAATATCCGATTGAACAAATTTTTGTGCTTTATCGTTCCAGGTTTTATATACCTTATTTTCTTTGTCATAGAAAAGAAATTCTTTATATGTTCGCTCAAGTCCGTAAATTTTCGCCATTTCATAAGGCAGTTTATATCCTATATCTTTTTGGGGCCAATAATAAGTCTTTTCTTTTTTGACAAAAAGATTTCCGTCTTTGTCGAGAAAAGAACCGTCTTTTGTTTGGCTGTATCCTGTATCTAAAACTGATACAATCTTTTTTTGTTTAATAAATTTTGATTGCTTTTCATTCCATAAATAATAGACATTCTTTTTAGGGTCAAAATAGATATTGGGATTTGCTGTTTTTTCATATCCCTCTAATTGAGCATTTGCTTCTTTAGGACTTGTATCTTTTGTTATTTTTATGTCTTGTTTTATTTCAACACCCCACATAGAAACATCAGTCTCTTTTTTTGTACTGTTAACATCACTTGTAGAGCTTCCTGTTGTTTGTGAGGCTTTTTTTATAAATTCAAAGGGATTTACAACCATAGCAAATTTTCTCAATCTTCTTACATATTAAAAAAAACAAATTTTTTATGTTATATACGAATTTTTTATATTTTTTTACATTGCTTAATTAAAATAAGTCATAATTGAATTAATTTGTTAAGAAATGTTAATAAAGTATATACTTTACACTAATTAGCTTTTTTCGTAATATATCTGAATTTCAAGGTGGTTATTTTAACTTTTTTAAAAAAAATGTATATATCAAAAAATTTTTTTCTGTTAAACTAGCAAAAAAAAAATTGTTCGTGTTTTAAAGCATGATGAAATACACGAAGAAAGAAAAAAGAAGAAACTCGGAGAGTGAATAAAATGACAAATTTTGATAATAAATTAAATATAAATAATCTCAGGCAGGCATATACGCCAAATTTGAAAAAAGAAGAAACTGAAATTAAACCTGATGTTAAGCCTGAAGCAGAAGTTTCAGAAGCTAATGAAAAAGCTTTGCAGCAAAGTGAAATGCTTGGCCGTACTCTTGTTAACAAATCTTTGAACCCCGAAACTATTCAAAGTGTAAAGGATGCTATTGATTTTTATCAAAAAAATCAGGCTCTTGCTGCCCGTGCAGTGAAAGCTTGTGATCAAGCTTGTGATTTAGGCGAATCTTATGAAGAAGCTTGTTGCGGCTCATGTGATGCGGCTTATGATATAGCTTCAAAAAAATAATTACATGATCTTAAAATTTGGTCGCTTTTTTGCGATTATAGTATAATTTCCTTATGGAAAATTTGCTGTCATTTAAAAATATTTCAATAGTTTTTAATGCTGATGTCAAAGAATCTTTTGATGTGGCATGTGAGACAAAAGACATATTAGAGAAAAAGGGTCTGTTGGCAAAAATTTTGCCCTCTTCAAATTTTGATTCTGATTCTTCTTTTGTTATCACAATAGGCGGCGATGGAACATTGCTTAAAGCTGCAAGATTTTATGCACCTAAGAATGTTCCTTTGTTTGGTATAAATCTTGGTCGTTTAGGTTTTTTGGCTCAGGCTAATCTTGATGAAATAGAATTTGCTGTTGATAAATTTATTGCAGGTGAATATAAGATTCAAGAAAGAATGATGCTTTCTGTTTTTCAAGACAGGGTTCTTGCATTAAATGACATAGTTATTAAAGGAGACAGTTTTTCCAGAACTTCGAAACTTTTTTTATCTATTAATGACAAAGTCGTGTGTGACTATTTGGCTGATGGAATTATTATTTCTACACCGACAGGCTCGACTGCTTATACGTTGTCTGCCGGTGGACCGGTTGTTGCTCCGGGGCTGGATGCTGTTGTTATTGTACCAATTTGTCCACATACACTTACAGCTCGTCCTCTAGTCATTCCTGCTTCTGAAGAAATAAAAATTACTAGCTGTAAAACTTGTAACAGGCTTAAAATGTCCGCTGACGGTCAGGATACAATAGATATAAACTCTGATGATTTTGTTGTTATTAGAAAAAGTTCTCAAAAAGCAAGACTGGTAATTCTTGAAAAAGAAAACAATGAATTTTATTCTATACTCAGGCA
This sequence comes from Clostridium sp., assembly GCA_018362895.1. GTDB lineage: Bacteria > Cyanobacteriota > Vampirovibrionia > Gastranaerophilales > Gastranaerophilaceae > Limenecus. The sequence goes on from JAHALR010000010.1 coordinate 3,236, forward strand.
AAAGCTCCAATGGGGGGTAGCTCCGGAAAAGTAATATGATTAAGACATTAAGTATAAAAGATTTTATTATTATAGATGAACTGAATCTGGAATTTGATAAGGGCTTTAATGTTATTACCGGTGAAACAGGTGCAGGCAAAAGTATTATGATAAATGCAATTGACCTGGCCTTTGGAGCAAGAGCCAGCAAAGAACTTATCAAAACAGGTAAAAATAGGGCAATTATTGAGCTTGTGCTCGAGCTTGATCACACTTTTCCTTCTGAATTTTATGAAACTTTTGGCATAGAGCCTCTGGATAGTGAACTTGTGATTTCAAGAGAAATTACTGAAACCGGCTCAAGGTCACGTGTTAACGGAGTGCTTGTTACGCAGGAGGTAATTAAAAATCTCAGAGAAATGTTGATTGATATTCATAATCAGCATATGACATATACATATATTCAGCCTAAGCATCATATTTCTCTTCTAGACAATTATGGCTCACAACAGCATCTTTCTCTTTTAAATAATTACAGAGAGATGTATAAACAATATGTTGATGTGTCAAAAAAGCTTGATGAGGCTCTGAATAAATCAGATATGTCAGAGCAGCAGATTGAATTTTTAAAGTTTCAAATTAACGAAATAGAATCTGCACAAATTAATGATATTGAAGAAGATAAAAAACTGGACGAAGAACTGGGTGTGCTTTCTAATGTAGAAAAACTTAAAGAACTCTCTTATTCTTCTTATTGGGCTTTGTATGGTGATGATTCTTGTATTTTGACTGCGCTTGGTAAAGTAAAGTCCAACATTTCAAAAGCCTCAGAAATGGACGTTTCTCTTGCTGAATATGAGTCTGATTTGATAAACACACTTGAAAGCTTGAGAGAACTTTCTTCTAATTTAAGAAATTATTCTGAAGCTTTGGAACTGGATGAGCAAAGACTGGATGAAATACAGCAAAGAATTGATATTCTGGATAAAATAAAACGAAAATACGGAAATACTCTTGAACAGGTTCTTGAAACTTATGATTCTATGCTGAAGGATTTTAATTCAATAGAATTTTCACAAGATGAGATTGAAAATCTGTCACGTCAAAAGTCTGAAATTTATGGTGCTCTTCTTGCCTGTGCTGAAACTCTTTCACAATCAAGAAAAGAAATAGCCTCCGGGCTTTCTAGTCTTATACAAAAAGAGCTGGAAAAATTAGATATGCCAAAGGTTCAGTTTGACATAAATATAGAAAAAACAGAAATCAACACAAACGGGTTTGACTGTGTTGAATTTTTAATTTCAACAAACATTTCGGAAGCTCCGAAACCTCTTGCTAAGATTGCTTCAGGCGGTGAAATCTCAAGGGTTATGCTTGCTATCAAAACTATTTTTGCTAATACTGATAATATCAATACGATAATTTTTGATGAAATTGATACAGGAATTTCGGGTAATGCTTGTCAGGCAGTTGCTTCTGAAATATCAGAGCTTGCTAAGTCTCATCAAATTATCTCTATTACTCATCAGCCAATAATTGCTGCAAAATCAGACAGACATTTTTATGTGGCAAAAACTCAAGATGAAACAACAAGTGTCAAAGTTTATACTCTTGATGAAAATAACAAAATTAAAGCGATTGCTATGCTTGCCGCGGGTGAAGTAACAGTAGATTCTGTAAAATTTGCTAAACAGCTAATTTATGGCTAGGGAGTTAATCTTGTTGATTCAATTTATTGCTGAATATTTGGAATATCTCGAAGCTGAAAGGGCTTTGTCAGGCAATACTATTGATGCTTACAGACGTGACTTGACTGCATTTTGTGATTTTTTGATTTCTATTGATAACATTGATGATTTTGCAAGTATTCAGCGGAATCACATAAATTATTTTATAAAAAATTTGCATGATAGAAATTATTCACCGACCAGTGTAACAAGAAAAATTGCAGCAATAAGAGGCTGGTTTCGATGGCTTTTTGCTAATGAATATATAACTCAAGATCCCAGTTTGAGTATTGAGCTGCCAAAACTCAGAAAAACACTGCCTAAAGTTGTTTCCTTAGCTGATATAAAAATAATTCTTACAAACCATTTAAATCTGTTGGAAAAAGTTGTCATGGAACTCTTATATGGCGCCGGGTTGAGGGTTTCAGAGCTTGTTGGGCTTGAGTTGAATAATATTGAGCTTTCTTCAAGATATGTCAGATGTATTGGTAAGGGTTCTAAAGAAAGAATTATTCCCATAGGTCAAAAAGCAAAAAAGGCTGTTAGTGATTATTTAAAATATAGAGAACTTTTAATAAAAAAATATAAATCAGATACAAAAAGACTTCTGGTTAAGGATAACGGCAAATTAATGACAAGACAGGATGTTTATGTTTTTATTAGAAAACAGGGAGAACTGTTAAATAAACATATTTCTCCACACACTTTGAGACATAGCTTTGCTACGCATATGCTTGAAAACGGAGCAGACTTGAGAGTAGTTCAGGAACTTTTAGGCCACAGTGATGTTTCAACAACACAACTTTATACACATGTCAGCAAAAAGCGTTTGAAGGAAGTTTACTTTTCAATTAATAAATAGGATAAGATTTTGAAGTTAAAAGAGATTTATAAAAAAAGTAACAATAGACCTGTTATCTCTTATGAGGTTTTTCCTCCAAAGGAAGATATTGACGGGCAAAAAACAGAAGTACTTTTTTCTGAATTGTTGCTTCTCAAGAAATATTCACCTTCCTTGATTTCTGTTACATACGGTGCAGGAGGGTCTAACCAGAATGAATCAATTGATATTATTAATAGAATTCAACATGAATTGAATGTTACGCCAATGCCTCATTTTACTTGTGTTTCAACAAGTGAGGAGAATATCAAATTATATTTGGAATCAATCGAAAAGCTTGGTGTTGAAAATATTCTTGCTTTAAGAGGTGATATTCCTGAGGATGGAAACATTTGTAATGATTTTAAATGCTTTAAGAGGTGATATTCCTGAGGATGGAAACATTTGTAATGATTTTAAATATGCTTATGAACTTGTTAATTGCATAAAAAAACAAAGCAGTTTATCAGTTGCTGTTGCAGGGTATCCTGAAGGACACAAAGAGGCTGAGTCTTTGGCTAAGGATATAGATTATTTAAAAAAGAAGGTTGATTGTGGAGCTGATGTCATTTACACACAATTGTTTTTTGACAACAATCATTTCTTTTCCTTTGTCGATTTGTGCATTGAGAAAGGAATTGATGTACCTGTTGTTCCGGGAATACTTCCTGTGACAAGTTTTAAACAGCTTGAAAAAATGGCTTCTCTTTGCAAAGTTGAGATTCCAAAGGATTTTCATCAAAAATTAGAAAAGCACAAAGATGATAAAGATTACATAAAAAAATGCGGAATTGAATATGCGATTTCCCAGTGTGAAATTCTTGTTCAAAACGACATATCAGGACTTCATTTTTATACTTTGAATAAGTCGAAAGCCGTATCTGAAATATTGTCAAATATATTATAACTGAGGAAAAACTATGAAACTGATATCAGAAAATTTGCATATTATATCAAAATCTACAAAAGAAGCGGTATTAAGCCGTGATGAGGCTTTTGTCAGGAATCTTTTGAAACGACAGATTAATGCGAAACCTGACTGGATAGATTTAAATATCGGTCCTGCAAAAGGTGCATTTGCGGGAACTATGAAATGGCTTGTTGATATTGTTCAGTCAATGACTGATATACCTTTATCTTTGGACAGCACAAATGCTGATGAAATAGCAGTTGGAATGTCTCTGGCTAAAAAGCCTGAAACTTGGATAATAAACAGTACAAATGCCGATGAGGCAAGACTTGATAAAGTTACTGATATTGTTTCTCAATACGGCTGTAATGTGATTGCTTTAACTATGAACAGTGAACTTGGAATTCCGAAAGAATCGGATAAAAGACTTGAACTTGCTTTTGAGATTTCAGCAGCTGCTGAAGCTAAAGGGATAAGTAATGATAGACTTTATTTTGATCCTCTTATTCTTCCTGTTTGTGTTGATCAGACACAGGCTCTTGAGGCTTTGAACACAATAAGAATGCTCAAAGAAAGCTTTGATCCTGAGGTTATGACGACAATTGGACTCTCTAATGTGTCTAACGGTTGCCCTAAAGAGCTGAGAGCTATGATTAACAGAGTATTTATGGTCATGGCAATGGGCTGCGGCTTGGATAGCGCAATTGTTGATTCTTTTGATGAAGAACTTTTGCGTGTGAATAATGTCATTGAAAAACTTGAACCTGAAAAAAACTATGACAATGCGTACATAAACTTGTTTAATATGATGCAAAACTTTGAAGAACTTGATTCTGTTGAATATGACACTGCGGACAAGGAACAGGTAAAAATCATTAAAACAGCAGAAATTCTTTTGAATAAAAAAGTTTATACAAACAGCTATCTGGAGTTATAGAAAAAGATTTTTATGAATAAATTACAAAAATTATATTTAAATATTTTTCTTAGCTTATGTATATTTAATAAAGCAAAAAGGAATCAATTTAAAAAACTGTTATCTTCTTACGGTAAAAATAATAAAATTGTATTAATTTCGAATGGCAAAAAAAGCGAAAATTCTTATTGCTTGGTCCTAATTCCAATTATTTGAATACTAGTATTTATATGCACCATGGTGATAATTTAAAAGTTGAACTTGGTAAAAATATTAATTCTAACGGATTTAAAGTTGATATTGTTGAAAATGGCAATTCTTTTAAGGTGGGCGATTTTTGTCTTTTTTCAAATTCTATTTCTATTTGGACATCGGATGGTCATTCTATTTATGATAGAAATTTACAAAAAACTCATCTCTTGCAAAAAATATAGTTGTAGGAATTGGTTCAATCGTAACGAAGCAGTTTACAGAAGAAAATATAGTTATTGCCGGCAGTCCTGCTGAAATTGTACAACGAAATATTGATTGGTCGGAAAATCTGGATTAGACTGCTTTTCAATTTTCTTTTGTTTATTTTAATACTGACTTTAGGGCTACTAAATCTTCATAAGCTGCGCCTGCTTCAGCAAGTTCTTCTGCGGTAATTCCGAAGAGTGTTATTATATCTTTTGTTTCGGGGCCAAAATCATTTGCTGTGATAGCTTCGATGACACGACTTACAGCTTCTTCCCGTGTAAACACAGACGGAAATGAATTCATTGCTCCGCCTGAATTTACACAGTTATGAAAATTTCTTTTTTTTGCTTTTCCCATGTTTATAAATTTTGCAGATATTCATCCATTGCTTTGGCAGCACGTTTGCCTGCTCCCATTGCATTAATTGCATTTGATTCACCTGTCGGTGCAACGTCACCCCCGGCATAGACACCCGGGATAGAAGTTTCGCCTGTTTCTGCATTTACAATAATATAGCCTCTGTTGTTTGTTTCAAGTTCAAGACCTTCTTTTTCTGCCGATGTTTGGATAATCGGGTTCGGTCCTGTACCGAGAGCTACAATAACTGCATCTAATTCCATAGTGACGGATTCACCGGTCGGAACAGGTCTTCTTCTGCCTGAAGAGTCAGGTTCACCCAGCTCCATAATGTCAAATTTCATAGCTTTGACATATCCATCTTCTCCTATGATTTCAGCTGGTGCATGCAAAAATTTGAAGATAACACCTTCTTCTTTTGCGTGTCTGATTTCTTCAAGTCTGGCAGGAAGTTCAGCTTCTGTTCTTCTATATGCAATGTAAACTTCTTTGTATCCAACTCTGACTGCGGTTCTTGCTGCATCCATTGCAACGTTTCCGCCGCCTATTACAGCTACTTTTTCGCCAACTTTAAGAGGTGTTGGTGTTTCTGTTTCGTTAGCGTGCATAAGATTTACACGTGTTAAAAATTCATTAGCTGAGTATACTCCGTTTAGGTTTTCTCCGGGTATATTCATCATCTTGGGCAAGCCTGCACCCGAGCATAAAAAGATTGCATCAAATCCATCTTCTTTAAGCTGGTTAATTGTTATTGATTTTCCAACGATCACGTTCTTTTCAAATTTAACACCGATATTTTTTAAACCTTCAATTTCTCTGTCAAGAACTGTTCTCGGGAGCCTGAAAGGAGGAATTCCATATCTTAAAACGCCTCCGAGTTTGTGAAGTGCTTCAAAAACAGTTACATCATATCCTGCTTTTCTTAAATCAGCAGCAGCTGTGATGCCTGCACAACCAGAACCTACAATTGCTACTTTTTTATTTCTGTCTTTAATTTCTCCTGTTTTTGCGTTTGTTTTGTCACCGACATACCTTTCAAGAGCACCGATTGCAACAGGTTTACCTTTTATTCCTAAAATGCAGTTTCCTTCGCATTGTCTTTCCTGCGGGCATACACGACCGCAGACAGAGGGCAGCATACTTGTTTCTCTTATTATATCTCCGGCTTTTTCTATGTTGCCTTCTTTTATTGCTGCAATAAATTCTGGAATTTGTATATTAACAGGACAACCTTTTACACATTTTGCATTTTTACAGTGAAGACATCTTGATGCTTCTAAAGCAGCTTGTTCATCTGTGAAGTTGCTTTCAACAGCATCAAAATTTGTTCTTCTTATTTGAGGATCCTGTTCAACAGGGTGTTGTCTTTCAACTTTTTCCATTTTTCCTAATTCTCCAATTGCCATAACTCATTATAAAAAATTATAATATAAATAAATTTTTCTGATTATATATCAAGGTATTTTTTTAATTCCCAAGGTGTTACCTGTTTTCGATATTCGTTCCATTCTTTTTTCTTAGCAAATAAAAATTCGTTATATAGAAAATCTCCGAGCGCAGCTTGAGCTACAAGACTTTTTTCAAACTCTTCAAGTGCTGTAAATAAATTTCGGGGTAGTGATTTGATTTTTCTTTGCTTAATTTCATTGCTTGAAAAAAGAAAAAGGTTTTTTTCAACAGGCTGAGGCGGGTCCACAGAATTTCTTATTCCATCCATACAAGTCTGTAATATTACAGCGAATGCCAGATATGGGTTCATTGCAGGATCAGGCGAACGTAGTTCGAGCCTTGTTGAGTTGCCTCTTTTTTGCGGAATTCTTATTAAAGCACTTCTTGTGACTACTGACCATACAAGATATATAGGAGCTTCATAATCTTTGACAAGCCTTTTGTAGCTGTTGATTGTAGGATTTAATACAGCAGTTATACCTTTTATATTCTTTAACAAAGAGCCTATTGAATTCATTGCCGTTTCTGAAAGCTGGTATTGTCCTTCTTTGTCGTAAAATATATTTTTTCCTTGTTTATCGGAAAGTGAAATATTAAGGTGAAGTCCGGAACCGTTTTTTCCATAAATGGGCTTGGGCATAAACGAGGCCTTGAATCCAAAATTGTTGGCAATAGTTTTTATGACAAACTTGAATGTTATTAAATTGTCAGCAGCTTTTAAAATTTCATCGTAGCCTAAATCGACTTCATGTTGAAATGGTGCGCCTTCATGGTGAAGTGCGTCTATTTCAAAACCGAGTTCCTGTAATGCCAACATCATCTGAAGCATCATCTCATCATATCTGTTGCTCAAATTTGTGTCATAATAACCTGTTTTTTGTGTATCTGTATTAAGGATATTGTTGTTTTCATCTGTTTTGAAGAGAAAAAACTCAACCTCTGGACCTATTTGCATGGTACAGCCATAGGTTTCTTGTGCATTTTTTATGACTTTTTTCAAATTAGAGCGCGGGCACCCTGAAAATGGAGTTCCGTCTGCATTGTGAATGTCGCATATAAAACGTGCTGTTGTTTTCAGGTTAGAAAATTTGAATGGGAAAACAGCGAATGTGCTTATGTCCGGATGGAATACAAGATCCATTGTTTCATTTTGTCTGAATCCGCTGATTGAAGAACCGTCAAACATTATTTTTCCGTCAAGTATGTCATCTATCTGTGCTGACGGAATATTAAGCGTTTTTATATTGCCATTTATATCAATAAATTGCAGAAATATTGTAGAAATATTTTTTTCTTTTATTATTTCTTTTATTTCAAGGTTAGATAGCATATACACATTATCTTTCAGTACTGCATATCTAGTCAAGTAAACAAAATTTGCCTTATTTTGTAACATAACTATACAAAATTGTTACAAAAATATATATTTAGTGTTTAAAAAGGCAATAATCGTTAAAGAAAATTTTTTATATAAGTGGGATTATAAAAAATTAGACTAACAAAAAGAGACGAGGCAAAAATGAGTGCAGCTAAGAATTGTACAACCGTTTATTTTTACGGTTATGTTCAACAAAACAAACAAAATAACAATTGTCAGCAATTTTTAAATTTACCTAAAATACTAAAAAAACTTCCAAAATTGGAATTGCAACTTCCGCAAATTTCAATCAATGAAAATTTGGGTTTGTCATTCTGTTAATTTAAGTTTGAAAGATATCTATATACAGGTTTTACTTTTACCGGATATTCTGAACTGACTTTTTTTAGCACTTTTTCAAGATTGACGAGTGCATCTTCTTCAGTCTGTCCGTAACCGATTAGATTTTTTATGATGCAATTTGCAATAAATACATTGTTTTTATTGCTTTTGTACACAAGTGCAGGGTATTCTATAATTGAACAATTCATAATTTACCTCTGATTTTGTATTATTTATAAAATCGGTTTTTTTCTTTTTTCCCTTTGTCATTTTTTAAAAATTCATTTTAATGAAGTATTTTTGGTGTAAATTTTGTTCTTGTGGTAATATATAACAAACGGAAAAGACAATTGGGGTCGGTTTTTATGAAAAAAATATTGATTACTTTATCTGCTGTTTTGTTTAACATGAATGCAGTATTTGCTGTTGATATACCTGATATTATGAGGCAAACGATGTCTCATGAAACAGGTATGCCGAGTTTGCTGAATCTTGTAGTTTCAATGCTTCTTGTTATAGCACTTATATATGCAACAGGCTGGATTTATGCAAAATTGAATGTTGTTAACAGAGAAAGATTGAATAAAATCGGTGCTAAAGATGATGATGTTTTCAAGTTTAGGGTTATTCAGTCTATGCCTTTGGGACAGCAAAGATTTTTGTATTCTGTTGAAATGAAAAACAAAATAATGCTTATAGCTTCTACACCCAGCCATATCAATGTGTTGAAAGAATTTGATAATGACAGTGAAGAAGTTAATAGTACATCAACACTCAGCGATTCTGTTGTTCTTTCTTCTGCACAGGATGTTGATGCTTCGCAGGAAGTGAAAAAGGCTATAAACATTGATGATATTTATAAAAAGTATAAGAATTAGTATTTGAACTTACATCTGGAGTTTTAAGTGAGAAAAGAAGTAAAAATTGCCAACAAAATAGTGGGGGATAATTATCCCTGTTTTATAATTGCTGAAATCGGTATTAATCACAACGGCTGTGTTGCACTTGCAAAAAAAATGATAGATGAAGCTGTTATGGCAGGATGTGATGCTGTTAAATTTCAAAAAAGAACTGTCACAAAGGTCTATACACCTGAGGAGCTGGATGTTTATCGTCCAAATTATTACGGTAATACTAACAGAGATTTAAAACTCGGGTTGGAATTGAGTTTTGAAGATTATAAGGAAATAGATGAATATTGCAAAGCCAGAAAAATTCTCTGGTTTGCATCTTGCTGGGACAAAGATTCCGTTGATTTTATTGAGCAGTTTGATGTTCCTTGCCACAAGGTTGCTTCCGCTCTTTTAACTGATGATGAGTTATTGCTATATATAAAAAGCAAAAACAAGCCTATTTTATTGTCTACCGGAATGAGTTCTATGGAAGAGATCAGGCATGCAGTGAATCTTCTTGGCGAAGACAATCTGGTGCTTTATCATTGTACTTCTACTTATCCTAATGAACATAAAGAAATTAATTTAAGAGTCATAGAAGCATATAGAAAAGAATTCAGCTGCCCTGTTGGATATAGCGGACATGAAAAGGGTCTTTTACCTTCAATTCTTTCTGTTGAACTTGGTGCAAATTCAGTGGAACGTCATATCACAGTGGATAGAACTCTTTGGGGGTCAGATCAAGCAGCCAGCCTTGAGCCGGAAGGGTTGAGGCGTATGGTTAGAGATATCAGAGAGGTGAAGACTATTCTTGGAGATGGCATTAAAAAAGTATATGATTCGGAAATCCCTGTTAAGAAAAAATTGAGAAAATCCGGTCCGGAAGGAGCTTTTGTATAAATGTATAAAACTTTGAATGTTTCGGAAAAGATAAAAATGATTGTTTCTGATTTTGATGGTATTTTTACGGATAATTCTGTATATATTTTAAATGAAAATACCAGATTAAAAAAACTCAGTTTCAAAGATTTGATGGGAGTAGCAATAGCTGTTAGAAACGACATAAAGGTTGGAATTATCTCCGGAGAAAAAAGTGCGGAAATTGATTATGTTGCAGAAAAATTTGCACTTGAAGATATTCATCAGGGAATTCGAAATAAATTGCCTGTTCTTCTTGAGATACAAGAAAAATACGGCTTTAATGATGAAGAAATATTATATATCGGTGATGATATTAATGACATAGACTGTTTAAATCATGTAAAATATGCTATAACCGTAGAAGATGCAAATTATAAAGTAAAGCATTTACCTCATATTCAAATAACAAAAGCTCCGGCAGGGTGCGGAGCATTCAGGGAAATTGTGGATAATATACTTGAATTAAAGGTTCAGCAATAAAAAATGACAAATAAATTTTCTAAAATTTTTAATCTGAGCAGCTTGCTGAAGCAGAAAATAAATAAATTAGATAAATTTGTAAAGGATTATACAGAAGTTTCACAGACTTCTGAGATACCAGCTATGGCATATATGAACTGGGGTATTCAGCTGGCAGGCAAAGGAAAAATTGATGAAGCGGTAGATAAGCTGAGAACTGCTACTTTAATGGCAAATCAGCATCCGAGTGCGTATATAAATCTTGGAATTGCCCAAATAAAACAAAAAAATTTTGAAGAAGCAATAAAGAATTTTAGAAAAGCAGTTAAAATAGATAAATTTAATTCTAAAGCTTATGCTATGTGGGCATCGGCTTTATCTGAAATCGGTGATTTAAAAGGTGCAATTGATATTTATAAGCTTGCTCAAAAATTTGATTCTAGAGATCCTGACATTTATCTAAACTGGGGTATATCACTCGCGAGGGCAAACAGAAAATTAGAAGCAGAAGAAAAATTTAAGAAGGCTGTGTCTTTGAATCCTATCAATCCTCTTATACCTTTTCTCTGGGGAATTATACTGCTCGAGCAAGAACGTTATGACGAGGCTATTAATAAATTTAATCATTCTCTCACCTATACTGATGACAAATATGATGCTTTATATTATCTTTCATACTGTTATCTAAAGTTAAATAACTATAAACTTGCACAGCAATATGCACAGGAAGCCAAATCCATAGCCCCCTCCAGAGTTGAGCCTTATATTATTCTTGCAGAATGTTTTATTAATACTGCACAGGATGAATCCTGTCTGAGAACTTTTGAAGAAGCTGAACAAAATGCACAGCCAAATACACAATTTTATGCGAACTGGGGTATTGCATTACAAAAATATAATCATATAGATGAAGCAAGGGAAAAATTATATAAAGCTTTGATGATGGAACCTGACAGAGAGATGATTCTTTTTCATCTCGGTGTAAACTTTTTGATGAGCAATGAGTTTACTCAAGCTGAGGAGTTTTTTAACAGGGTTGTTGAGCTTAATCCTAAACACACACAGGCTTTGTTTAATCTTGCTACGCTGGCTTTTAACAAAAAGGATTATGACAAAGCAATTGAATTGTATCAGGCGGCATTTTCTGCGGAAAGAAGAAATTATCAAATATTGTTCAATATAGCAAACTGCTATCACAGAAAAAATGATCTGGACAATGCAAAACGCTATTTCAAAAAATGTGTTGAATACTGTCCTTCACATGTTCAGGCATATATAAATTATGCAAATTTGCTGCTTGAAACAGGTGATGAAAAAGAAGCCTTACGTAAAATCAGAACTGCATATTCTCTTGACAAGGGTTCTGCTTATACAAATTTTGCATACGGAATAATTTTACTGAAATTATCTGATTATGAAAAAGCCAAGGAAAAATTTGAGTCAGCTGTAAAACTTGATCCTGAATATGGAATTGCTTTTCTGGGTCTTGCTGAGAGTTTGCATTACTTAAATAAATATGAAGAGATGCTCGATGTTTTTGAAACTGTACCTTGTGGATTCAAATCTTCTGTGGAGTTTTTAACAATGCAAGAGAAAGGCCTAAGTTCGATTTTGAATAATCCTGAAACTTCACAAAGTGTAGCAAAACATGCGTGTGAATATTGTAATAAATTCTTAGAGCTGTATAATAACGATAAGGTACTGGTCATAAGAGATTTACTTATAGAAAAATTTAACTTGAATTGAGGCTAACAAAAAGTGGGTATAATTGTTCAAAAATTCGGCGGTACTTCTGTCGCTGATACAGATAAAATTAAAAACGTAGCATCTGCTGTTATTAAAGAAAAGAAAAACGGAAATGATGTTATTGTAGTTGTTTCTGCAATGGGACATACTACCGATTATCTGGTAAAGATGGCAAATGAGATTTCTCCTCATCCAAACTCAAGAGAAATGGATATGCTTCTTGCTACCGGTGAACAGGTTTCTATTGCTTTGTTGACGATGGCAATACAGGCACAAGGACATGCTGCCGTAAGTATGAATGCAATGCAGGTAGGTATTATTACTGAGTGTGTTCATTCAAAAGCAAGAATTGTTGATATAAAAACAAATAAATTGAAGGAACATTTGAATAAAGGTGAAATAATAGTTGTAGCAGGCTTTCAGGGTGTTACACCTGACGGTGAGATTACTACTCTCGGAAGGGGCGGCTCTGATACTTCGGCTGTTGCTATCGCGGGAGCATTGAAGGCTGACAGATGTGATATTTATACAGATGTTGAAGGTGTTTATACCACTGATCCTCGCATTGTGCCTAGAGCTACTAAACTAAAAGAAATTTCATACGAAGAAATGCTTGAGCTTGCTCATGTTGGTGCAAATGTTCTTCATCCGCGTTCTGTTGAAACAGCAAAACAATATCAAGTGCCTTTGAGAGTGAGAAGCACATTTAAATTAGATGATTTAGGAACTTATATAATAGGAGTTGATGACATGGAAATTTATAAACCGGTTGCGGGTGTTGCTTCTGATTTATCTCAAATCAGAGTTGTTATTACAGAAGTTCCGGACAAACCCGGTAATGCGGCAAAGATTTTTGAAATGCTTTCTAAGTCTGATGTCAGCGTTGATATGATTATTCAATCATACGGAAGAAGTGATGATACTAATGATATTGCATTTACCGTATCTGAATCTGATTATGAAAAAACTATGGATATTGTAAAAGAGATAATTAAAGAAATTAATGCTTCAGGTGTACTGGTTGATGAAGATATTGCAAAAGTATCAATTGTCGGTGCAGGCATGGTTGACAGACCGGGTATTGCTGCTTCTATGTTTAAAGCTTTGGCAGAAAGCGGCATAAATATAAAAATGATTTCAACGAGTGAAATAAAAATTAGTTGTCTTGTTGAAAAAGAACAGTCAAAAGCTGCAATTCAGGCACTTCATACAGCGTTTCATCTTGATGCCAAGGAAGAAGCTGTTGTTATGGGTGATTTGCCAAATGTATAAATTCTGTATTAAGCGCTTTTTAAACTTTTTAAAGAGCGCTTAATATTTTTTAATTTTTGGGTTTTTAATAACAAATTTTTCAATTCAGAAGTATTGGTAATGTATGCAAATGTTAATTGATAAACAGCAAAACACAAAAGATAAGATAATTAAGCCGGATTTTTCAACAAAAACAGGCAGGGAATTTCTTGCATTTTATTTGCAAACAAAGTTTAAACAAATACTTCAGTATGACAAAAAAAACGAAAATCCTATCTTTAAGGAGATTAATCCCAATTTTATCAGTAAATTTTCACGCCGTTTGATTGAAAATCCACAGAAAAAGTTTCTTATTGGAGTGACCGGCGAATCTGCAAGCGGTAAGACTACAATTTGCAAGCAGGTGAAAAATACCAGTATTGCTCTAGATTTCCCTCTTGAATTTTTGAGTATTGATAATTATTTTAATGATATTTCTGATTTGATTAAAAAATACGGCAATTTTGATGCTTTAAGAGACAACGGTTATGATGTTGATTCTCCGGAAAGTTTTCAGCTGGATTTACTGAAAGAAGATTTGACAAAATTGTCTCAAGGTGAGAGCATACTTGCTCCTCAGTATCTTATCAACGGAACAGGTATAAGCGTTCCCAAGTCTATTCCAATATCTTCGGAAAAATTCATTCTGGTTGAAGGAATGGCTGCTATGTACAAAGATATAAAAGATTTGTTTGATGTAAAAATATACATTGATATTGATCCTAAAATTCAAAAGAAATGGTTTATTGAACGAGCAGCAAAAAGGAATCAGTCGGAAGAAAATGCAATTAAGCATTTTGAATATGTTAACAATGCGGCAGAAAAATATATCAGACCATCAAAACATGAGGCTGATATTATCATCAATGGTGCTTCTTCTTTAGATTATTTCTCACAGATTATTGAGTTTATACATACTGCAACTAATTGTTTTATTTCCTAGCTCTTAAGTGTATATCCTTGAAAACCTTGGAATATGCTGATTTTGCTTTTTTATATTAAGTTATGTTAAGTAAAATATACTTTTTATATAAAAAATAAGCAATTTTTATTTCAAAAAGTTTTTTATATAAGTACGAGAGATAAACAAATTAAGAGAGAAAAAACAAGAGAGTAGAAAACCCACAGGAGGAAACTTATGTCAAGAGTACTTATTTCAATGCCGGAAAAATTCTTAGATGAGATTGATCAGGTTGCTGACAACGAAAATCGTTCAAGAAGTGAACTTATCAGAGAAGCATTAAGAACATATATCCACAGAAATAAAGTTCGTGAGAACACACTTGCAGCTAAAAATGCAACAATCTTAGAGGCATTACTTGACTAATAAAAAAGCTTTAAATTTTAAGATTTTTGGGGAAAATCTTAAATTAAATTAGGCAATACTAGACTAATGGGGAATATGGAAATAGGTTTTATTAAAAAAATAGCGGTATCAAGATAACTTGGACCGCTTTTCTTTATGGTTAGTTTTTATGTTTAATTGAAAATTATTTTTTATACAGCAGGTTGTTGAATGAATGGATTGATTTGTTGTTGATAGAAGGGGTTTGTCTGTAACGGTGCATATGGCATTGATACATTTGCTGAAGCTTGTCTGTATACATTCATATCATAACCCATTCCGTTAAAGCCAGGTACTACCGGTATATCAAAACCGAATCCGCCTTTGAATGATTGTGCATAACCGTTATTAAAACCTTGTGTATTTGATGTTTGTGTATTGTTTGTTTGAGATGCTTGTTGTGCTTGGGCAGCATCTGCGAGAACTTTTTGAGCAGATGTTTTTGCTGCAAGTGCATCTTTGTTTTCAGGATCTTGAGCGAGAATAGCTTCTGCTTGTTGAAGAGATTGTTGTGCTAGAGCTAATTTTGTTTGAGGATCTGCTTCGATTTGTTGAGCTATTTCGTTAGTTTGTTTTTCTTGGAGTTTTTCAAGTTCGCTTTTTCCTGTAATAGATTTTGCTGCTTTTCCGGCTGCTGCTGAACCAACAATACCGCCGATGAAACCACCAACAAAGCTTCCAATGGCTGTACCTATACCGGGACAAATGGCAGTACCTATCGCAGCACCGATACCTCTGCCTAATGCATCGCCTGCAACCCATCCTGCTGCACCAGCAACAACTTTTGTTCCTGATTTTGCTATTTGTTTAAAACCGGCTGCTGGGCCTGCTTGTTGGAATGTAGGAACTACTTGTGTTACAGTTTCCATTGCTCCGTCAATTACAGCCATCCAGCCTGCTCCTGTACCTTTATTTCCCATCATCTGACCAAAGCCAGATTTTCTTAATGATTTGTAGCCGGGGATTTTATCTAACATCCTGCCGAGGAATCCTCTTTGGGAATCCACTGCTACGTTTTTTTTCATTATATTTTCAAATTTCTTTAAAACTTCTGTTTTTCCAGCTGAAAGAGCTTGATTTCTATTTTTATAAGGAGATGATGCATTTACATTCTTAATTGTGTTTTTTATACTCCATTTATTTTTCTTTAATGCAGCTCCTCCTTGAAATGCACCGAAAATTCCCAACATTGGAAGAGTTCCTTTTGCTGTTTCTAAGATTGATGGATCTTCGTATGAAACAACAGGTTGACCGTTAAGAAATTTAACCATATTTTCAACATCATTTTGATGGAGTACTGCTGCACTGGTTGCTACTCTAAATGCTCCGCCAAAATTTGAATATTGAGAGTATTGATTGTAACCTGAAACACTGTTAACCATAATATTAACTACCTGTAAATAAAACTAACCTTATATATATAAAAACAATTGTTCTATTATAATTTACTTAATATTATGCATTTGTAAACAAATTTTAATATTGTGGCAAAATTCAGGCTTCATTTGTTTTATATAACTGACAGAAGTGGTGGAATTCTATATGTTTATTAATAATAATTTTAATCTTTTTAATAAATTTTCAGTTAGATTTGGGCAAAACAATACTTCTCAAATTCATAACAGTAATGCTGATAAAGAGTTCAGACAGAAAACTGTTTATGGAAATGATTTTCACGGTCATTTAGGTGCATTTACTAAGTTTAAAACAGTTGTAGACGAGTTTAGGGCTCAAAATCCAGACGGTGATGTCATTTTATCTGGCGATGACTGGGTAGGTGCGAGTGAAGAAAAAAATCTCGCTATTGTTAAATTGATGAATCTTATAAAACCGACTGCTGTCACAATTGGCAACCATAACATGGATAATAAAGGTTCAAAGGGTTTGTCGAAAATGCTTGATTTTGCGACTTTTAAAACTTTGGCTCTGAACTTAAAACCTAAAGATCCTAATAATCTAAAGGCTTATTCTTTGCAGGATGATATAGATGCTGGTAGATTGGCTGATTCTATTGTTGTAGAAGAAAACGGAAGAAAAGTCGGATATATTGGTTTGATGCCTTCAGATTTATTTGCCAGACTTTCAACACAAAGTCAAGCTGATGCACAGGATATAAAAGTGTTAGATTTGGCTGAAACCAAAAAAGCTCTTGAAAAGGAAGTTGAAAAACTCGAGAAACAAAATGTAAACATAATAAAACTGGTTTCTCATATGGGAATAGATGCTGAAAAAGCTATTGCTCAAAATGTTTCTGGAATTGATGTTATCCATGGCGGGCACTCGCATGACACATTAGATGGTCTGGTACTCGGCAAAAACCTTTTTAAATCTCCAAGAGGCGAATGGGTCATACTGACTCAAGCCGGCAAAAACGGACACAGCTATGGAGAGCTTGATGTTGTTTATGATAAAGATGGAAAAATTATTAAAGCAAAAAATGAATTGAAGTCTCTTGAGAATCGTCCTGAAAGCTTATCAGCAAAAATAATGACTAATATTATGATTGGTGAGCCAAAGCAAATAGGTGTTATAGCAAAAGATGTAAAGTCAAAACCTGAGACTGTGTTGGAAGAAAGTCCTATAAGTTCATTTTTGAGTGATGCATATTTGAAATATTCTGAAGCAGATCTTGTTTTTAATAATATGGGAGGCGTTAGAGCAAGCTTGCCGGCTGGTCCTGTTACTGACAGAGCTATTATTGATTTAATGCCGTTCTTCAATGATGTTCATGTTTATAAACTTAGTGAAAAAGACATTATAGATGCTTTAAACGGTGCTGTTGAAGCAACAAGAAAATACCATAGAACAGGTGCATTACAGGTTAGCGGTTTGCGCTATACAATAGGCAAAAACGACAAAGTAAAAGATGTTTATCTTGTCAAAAAAGACGGAACACAAGAAAAGTTGAATGCCGAAAATCCGAGCACTGACAAGTTCTATAAAGCTGCATACAACACATTTGTTGCCAGCGGTTCAGAAGGATTAGGGGTTTTGAAAGCTCCTGAAAAAATTATAAAAAAATGTGATTTAAACGAAACTCAAATGTTTATTGAATATATCAAATCATTCAACGGTCAACCTATCAATATAGCCGAAGACGGAAGAATCAAACACGAAGCCTGATTATTATTTAAATGTATCTGGTATGTTATCCAAAAAAGAAGGCTGCGTGCTTTGATTATTTTGCACAGGTTTTGATTCGATAGTTATATTTGTATTATGTTTTGCTTCAGGTATTGTTGGTTGTTTTGTTGTTGTGTTATTGTTTTGAGGTAATACTGAGTTGAGTGTTTGATTAATTTTTTCTTTAAGAATTTTTTGTTTTGTTCCAATAGGATTTATCCAGGTAAAGGATTTTACTGCTTTTACACTTTCTGTGTCTCCAGCTATCACAACTCTGAAATTTTTGGTTTGATACTTGTAGTCGGGATTTAGCTCTGGAATTTTTGAAATATCCATCTCTGGCAGTTCTGAGTTGCAGAAATTGAATAGATTTGCAATTGTTTGACCATAATTGGTGTGTTCATCAAGAAATTCTTTTATTGTCATTCGACCTAAAATTCCCATAGAGCTTGAGACTTCTGATGAAATTTTTCCGAGGATTTCGAGATCTGCTTCGTTATTCAGCATGTTTATATTGCCGGTTATGTACATACTCATCTGTGGTCCGGCTGTTGTGACAGGACTGAGGTGAACATAACCGTTTCTGAAATTTAGTATTCCTTTTAAATAAGTAATATAGCCTGTGTCTTTAGGCTTTATAGCTTGTTTTGCGCTATTAAGGCTTGCATATATAAGTCTTTGCGACAAAAGGTTTTGTGCATATAAGAAGTGTTCGAATCGTCCTAATTGTCCCAGGTGTCCATTATTTATTAAAACGTTAGCTCTGCCTTTCATGTTTTTCATCTGTTGTTGTATGGTTGTTCCAATCATATCGAGTGATGCATCAAAATTTAATTTGCCTGAGATTTGTTGTTGTTTGGGTAAAATAGCCATTGCTGCCGAAGCTGCATCAAGATTTCGTCCCTGAAGTTCTGCTTTTATCGAGCTGTAAGGTAAATTGCAGGTGATTTTTCCTGCTGTTTTTCCTCCATAAGTATCTGCAAACATGTTTTTTATGTACAAAATATTTTTTTGAGAACTCAGATCTCCTGTGACATTTGAGGCTTTCAAGTCCCCAATTTTGCATGTTTTTATGTATATTTTTCCGCTTGAAATAACATATGGAAATTCTATGCCCGGAGAATATGCTGCTTGTTTCATTAATGGCATAAGTTCCATTAAATAATTAATATCTAAATAATTTGAACTTAGTTTTAGGTAGTTGATTTTTTGTGTTTTAAGAAAATCTGATGGAGCAATAAAATCTGTCGAAATGTCCATAGATTTAACCTTTATATTTGTAATGTGGGCGGTTATTGTATTTTTGTTAAAGTTAAATATTGCTGATTTTATATTGATTAAATATTGTGGAATTGAAAGATTTGTAATGTTTAAATTGCCTGTTAATACAGGTTTTTTCATATCTCCATTTAGAAGCAAATCTGCGGTAATATCAACTTGAGAATTTTTTAGGTCAGGCAGAGCTGCTGTTATATGTTCAGAAATGAGAATGTGTATGTTTTCAAATGAGGGTTTTGTGAAGGCGTGTCTGATTTTGCCATTTAGCGTAATTGCTTTTTTGAAAGTTGAACAATCAGGTTTTTTTATAAGGCTGTTTAAGTCTGGGGCGTAATATAAAGAAAGGTCTTTTATTGTTATATCTTCATTTTCAAGCTTTGCAGAAATTTTTGTCAGCATATTTGTTGCCGAAAAATTATTTATGTGAACGGCTGTAAGATAGTTATCTTTGTTCGAAAGAATGTATAATTCTGCTTCTGATACTTTTTCTGTATTTTTTAGAATAATTTTTACAGGCAGGTAACCTTTTGAGTAAATTTTGTTTTTATATTCCATAGGCACAAAAGATTTTAAAAGAAGAGTATCTACTGTACCACCGGCGTCTAATATTGTTTCGGGTCTGTTAAAGTAGTTTTTTACTTCTCCTTTTAGTGTAATTTTTGCATTACCCAGGTTTATTTTGGATGGATGGATAAGTATATTATCTTTGTCAAATTCTGCGGTAATATTTTGTGATTTTATAGAGTTTGATTGATTTGGAATATCTTTTTGTCTCAGAAGTAAATTATTGATTTTAACTTTTCCTGAATAATTTTCTTTTACTGATGTTGCGCTGACAAAGATTTCTTTTATTGATATTTTAACTTTATTTATTGTTTCTAAACCTGAAAAATTTAAAATTTTAGCATCAATCTGAGGTTTGGCTTTGTCGAGTTTTCCTTGTAATTTTATATTAAGAAATAGTTTTCCTGATGTTACAGTCATGTTTTTTTGAGGTTTTAAAACCTCAAAAGCATTCATTATGTGGTTTAAATCTAGATTTTGTGCACTCAAGATTAGATTCCCATAAGCAGTTTTGTCAATTGTTCCTGTGAGTTTTACTGGTTGGGAATTAATTTTTGCAAAACATTCTTTTATATTTATTTCATCGTTTGAAAAGTCGATAAGAGCATTTGTTTCACTAATTTTCAACGGAATTTTTTTGTGTGAAAGGCTCGCATTTTTTAAGTTTAAAACACCATTGGATTTGATTGTTTTTAGGTTTGTTTTTAAATTAAAATCAGCAGATAAAGAGCCGTTTGTTGTAAATTCAGCAAGATTATTTTTTATCTTTAATATCTCAAGCAAGGATATTGAAAGTTGCTGAAGGTTTGATATGTCTGCCTTTTTACAAAAACACTTCATATCTATTTCATATGGCTTTTTCATTTTTATGTTGGCTATTATATCTGTACTTTCATTAGGATTGGTGTAGAATTTTGATGAAAGTAGAGCCTTGTCTTTGTTAAGCTGTATATGAAAATAACTTGGGGGAAGTTTTTTAGTTCCGATTTGTATAACAAATTTATCAATGTTTGCTTTTCCGCTCAAGGAGTCGAATTTTTGATTCTTTTCATGAACTTTAAGGTCAGCTGTGAGATTTGCATAAAAGTTATATTTATACAAATTGTCTGCTGATATATCAAAAAGCTTTTTATTAAGGTCTTTGAACAATATCTTGGGTATGGATATTTTTAGGTTGTAGTCGACATATTTTTTATTAAGACAATAAAAACATCCCCCTGTAATCAAATCTATATCATGTGGATTTATATTTTGTTTAATTTTGAAGCTATTGCCTAAAATTTTGAACTTTTGTCCTGATTCTTCATCTTTTATTTTAATAATATATTTTTTTACATCAACAACAGGCATTTTTTGTGAAAATCTGTATTTATTATTCCTGTTTGAATCGGGTATATGTGTTTCTATATACTCCTGAAAAGTTGTTTTTCCGCTTTTTAAGAGCTTTGTAGAAAATTGTATTTCGTCTGATTTAATTTTGTTTATTTTAATTTCTTTGAAAAGAAGATATAACGTAGATATGTTTACATTTGCATTTCTGATATTTAAGATTTGTTTTTTATCAGGATAAAACAACTGAATGTCATCAGCTTTAAAATTTATTGCAAGAGAAGGAGATACACTGAGTTTGTATTTATGAATGATTAAAACAAGACCTGTTTCTTTTTTTATGGATTCAGTAAGTAGTTTTGAATAATCTTTCTTGTTAAGAAAATAAGGCAAACCTATGTAAAAGCATAGATAAAGAATAATAAGAAATATTATTTTTATAATTAAGATTTTTTTTAAAACTTCCATATAAATTCTGCTTTTTACGGCAATAAAATCTCCCAGCCTATGACTAAATTATATTACAGATTTTATTAAGTGTCATTAATGTGTTATAGTGTTCTAAACGGGAGAAATATGAATCATTACTCAAATAAATTTGATAAGTCATTAGAGACAAAACTGAAAACCTTCTTTGAAAATGACGGTGCAGCTATTACACCTCAATTGAATGCTTTCTGGCGGGCCAGAACTTCTAAATATTCTGCTATTTTTTATAATACGGGAAAATTTCTTATTCAAGGTTCGGATGTGAAGGATATTGCTAACAAGGTAGAGGAATTTCTTGATATAGAAAGATCTGATTTTGATGATGCCTCTTCTCCTCAGGATTCAAATATTCCTCTGAAAAGAATAGGTGTGGATGAGTCTGGCAAAGGTGACTTTTTCGGACCTCTCGTTATTGCGGGTGTTATGGTTGATGAGTCGAATATTGAGATTCTTAAAAAAGCAGGTGTGAAAGACTGTAAAAAAATAGATGATAAGAATATTAACAAGATTGCTGCTGTAATAAAGAATAATTGTGTATTTTCTGTAATTACAATTAATCCTGCTAAGTATAACGAACTTTATTCAAAACTAAATAATTTGAATCTTCTTTTAGCATGGGGGCATGCAAGAGCTATTGAAAATATTCTCGAGAAAAAGGAGTGTGATTATGCTCTTTCTGACAAATTTGGAGATGACAAACTAATTCAGAATGCCCTTATGAAAAGAGGCAAAAAAATTCAGCTCGAACAGAAATGTAAAGCTGAAAGCGATATAGCTGTTGCAGCGGCTTCGATACTTGCAAGAGCTCAGTTTTTATCGGGTATTGCTGAGCTTTCTGTAAAATATGGTGTCGAAATTCCAAAGGGTGCTTCAGAAAAGGTTCTTCAGACAGCCAAAACAATAAGTCAAAAATATTCTAAAGAAGAACTGAAAAATACTTCGAAAATACATTTTAAGACATATTCACAAATTTAATAGACGGGGCAAAAATGACAGAAATTAACGGTAAGAAAACACACCTTTATGAAAAACATGTTGAGCTTGGTGCCAAAATGGTTGAATTTGGCGGTTGGGTTATGCCTGTTCAATATTCGGGTATTATTGATGAACATAATACTGTAAGAAAGTCGGCAGGATTGTTTGATGTTTCACATATGGGCGAACTCTTTGTTTCTGGCGTTGATTCATTAGCTTTTTTACAAAAGATGGTACCACAGAATTTGGCTAAATTACCTTTGGGAAAGGCTCAATATTGCCAGCTGCCAAAGAACAATGGCGGATTAACCGATGATTTAATTATATACAGGCTTGCAAAAGATAAATTTCTTGTAATTTTGAATGCAGCGAGAATTGATAATGATATAGCATGGTTTGAATCAAACAAAAATGGTTTTAATGTTGTGCTTGATAATAAATCAAACCAATATTCAATGCTTGCTCTTCAAGGTCCGGAGGCTGCTAATGTAATAGAAAAGCTAGGTATTTCAAAAGAAAATCAGCCTGAGTTTTTTACAATAGTTCAAACAGAATTTTCCCAAATTCCTTTATATCTTGCAAGAACAGGCTATACTGGTGAGGATGGGTTCGAATTGATTTTTGAAAATCAGTATGCGCTTCAACTTTGGGAGTTGATTTTTAATGCAGGTAAAGAATATGGACTAAAACCTATTGGTCTTGGCGCTCGTGATACTTTGAGACTTGAGGCTGCTCTCATGCTTTACGGTAATGATTTGACAGAAGAGATTACTCCTGTTGAAGCCGGACTTAAATGGTCAATTGATGTTGATAAGATTGAAGATTACAATGGTAAAGCTGTTATAATTGAGCAATATAAAAATGGTTCATCTAAAAAGCTTATTGGTTTTGAAATGATTGACAGGGCTATTCCCAGACACGAATATGAAATATATTATAACAATGAAAAAGTTGGTCTTGTTACAAGCGGAGGCTTTGCTCCTACATTGAATAAAAACATTGGTATGGGTTATGTTGATTCAGCTAAAAATATAAAGCTGGACTCTGTGATACAAGTTATGGTAAGAAATAAATTATATGATGCTAAGGTTGTGAAACGACCATTTGTACAAAAGAGATATAAACATTAGAAATAGACATAAAAAGGAGAAATGACAAATGATGGTGCCTGAGGGTATTTTATGTTCAAAAAGTCACGAATACTTATTGGAAAATGACAACAACGTTTATACTATCGGACTTACTGATTATGCCGTAGAACAATTGGGAGATATTGTTTTTATCGAACTACCGGAGGTTGGTACACCCTTTTCTAAGGGCGAAGTTTTTGCGACTGTTGAGTCTGTAAAAGCAGCTTCTGAAATTTATATGCCTGTTGGCGGAAAAATAATTGAAGTAAATGATGCAGTTGTTGATAGTCCCGAAGTCTTAAATGAGTCTCCTTTTACTGACGGTTGGCTTGTCAAGATTGAAAGTGAAACCGCACATGCAGATTCCGGAGATTTGCTTGAGTATGAAGATTATAAGGAAGAATTGGAATAAAATGAATAATTTTGAAGCACATACTAAAGAAGAACGCTCTATGATGCTTGAATCTCTTGGCGTGGAGTCAATTGAAGATTTGTATGATCATCTTCCTGCCGATATTAGAATTTCTGGGTTAGCTTTGAATGAGCCATTGAGCGAGATTGCTGTTACTAACGAAATAAAGAAATTGGCAAAATCTGACAAAACAGAATATGTTTCTTTTTTGGGCGGTGGTGCTTCAAAACATTTCATTCCTGCGAGTGTTTCTCAAGTTGCGCAAAGATTTGAGTTCAATACTGCATATACTCCATATCAAGCAGAAATTTCACAAGGGACTCTTCAATCTATATATGAATATCAATCAATGATTTGCAATTTAACTAACATGGATGTGTCTAATGCTTCTATGTATGATACGGCAACGGCCTGTGCGGAGGCTGTTTTAATGGCAGTCAGAATCACAGGACGCTCGAAGTGTCTTGTATGCAAAAGAATGAATCCTCAGTATATTGAAGTAATAAAAACATACTGTGAAGCGGCAGATATTGAATTTTCGCATGACCTTTCTGTAATAGATAACACTGTTGCATGTGTTGTTGTTCAGACTCCAGATTATTCAGGTACAATTCATGACATACCTTTGTTGAAAGAAAAAATTTCTGATGAAAAAACATTGCTGATATGTTGTTGTGACCCACTGGCACTGACTGTTATTGAGCCTCCTGTATGTGATGTAATGGTTGGTAATCTTCAAACTTTGGGTAATCCTCTTTTATTTGGCGGACCTTACGGAGCTTATTTTGCTTGTCTTGACAAATACAAAAGACAAATGCCAGGCAGAGTTGTTGGCAGAACTGTGGATAAAGATGGAAAACAGGCTTTTTGTCTTACTCTCCAAACCAGAGAGCAGCATATAAGAAGGGAAAAAGCTACAAGTAATATTTGTTCAAATCAGGCACTGGTTGCCTTAAGGAGCCTTATTTATATGACTGTTATGGGCACAGAAGGAATGAAACAGGCGGCTCTACTTTGTGCTAAAAATGCACATAAACTTGCTCAAAAACTTGAAAATAAGGGCTTTGAAATAGCAAACAAAAACTTCTTTAATGAATTTATACTCAGGGTAAAAAATGCTGATGAATTTTTAGCTAATTTAAAAGAAAACAATATTTTGGGCGGTATAAAACTTTCTGAAAATAAAGTTCTGGTTTGTGTTACAGAAATGAATACGGATGAAGAGCTTGATATGTATGAATATTTTGCTGTTTAATTTATCTTAAGGACTTAATTGCTTCTTCCATATCAGTTGATTTAAATATATAAGAACCTGCAACAAGTGAATTTGCACCTAAATCTATGCATGTTTTTGCTGTTTTTTCATTTATTCCGCCATCTACTTGAATTATTAAGTTTTCAGGTGCATTTTGACGAATAACAGGTATTTTCTTTGCACAGTCTTCCATAAATGATTGTCCGCCGAAACCAGGTTCTACTGTCATTATCAATACCATATCAACCATAAGAAGGTATTTTAATATTTCCTGAGGTTCTGTTTTAGGCTTTATAGAGAGTCCAACAAGTATATCATGTGACTTTATGTGTGAAATAACATCTTCTGTCATCTCTTTTGTTGCTTCATAGTGAAAGGTAATTATATTTGCACCTGCTTTAACAAAGTCTTCAATATAATTTTGAGGATTTTCTATCATAAGATGTACATCAAGTGGAATATTTGTGTGAGGCTTAATTGCTTTGACAACAGGTGCGCCTATTGTCAAATTTGGTACAAAGTGTCCGTCCATGACATCTATGTGTATCCAATCTGCTCCTGCTTCTTCAAGTTCTTCTACTTCTGATTGCAAATTTGCAAAATCAGCAGATAATATTGATGGTGAAACAATAATTTTGCTCATTGTTGTTCCTTCTTTCAATCTTTAATAAGTTTTAGTTGTTTGCAAGCAAGAAATGCAGCTTCTTGTTGGGCATGTTTTTTTGTTTTTCCGCTTGCTTGTGCCAATACTTTATTTTTGTATGACACACTTATAGTAAATGTTTTATCATGTGCTTCGCCTGTTTCTGATGTTATTTCATATACGGGCAGTTCTTGGGATTTGCTTTGTGTGTATTCTTGAAGCAATGCTTTGGCATTATAGACTGTTTTGTTTTGAGCAAGTTCTTCAGCTAGTTCTGACAAATTTTTTATAATAAAATCTTTTAATATGTTCTTGTCTGATGAAAGATAAAGGGCGCCAAATAGTGCTTCCATAACACAAGCTTGAACAGATTCAAGCTTGTAAATTTGGGCTTTTAATTCTGCTGCTCCTACTTTTATATATTTTTCTATTCCTAGTTTTTTTGCAATTTTGTGTAAAATTTCGTCACTGACAATTACTGCTCGGATTTTTGTGAGTTCACCTTCTTTTTTATCATCATATTTTTTATAGAGAAAATCTGTTGTAACCATTTTTAATACGGCATCACCCAGAAATTCCAGCCTTTCGTAACACTCAGAGTATGGTAGATTATGCTCTTTTGAATAAGAGCTGTGTGTGAAAGCTTGTTTTATAAGCTCAATTGAAAAATATTCAAATCCTAATTCTTTTATAAAGTTTTTAAGACTCTGGTCACTACAATCCGATTGCATGAATAGCCTTTCTGGCAAAACTTAAAAAATCTAATGCGAGGTCATTGTTGACAACAAAATAGTTAAAATAAAAATAAGCAACAGGAGTACTGAATAAATAGCTGTCTGCCCTGTCTAAGAATCCACCGTGTCCAGGCAATGAGTTGCCTGAGTCTTTTACTCCTGCATCTCTTTTTATTAATGATTCTGCAAGGTCACCGATTTGTGCAAACGTTGTGATAAGCAGTCCTGCAATAAGAGATTGGTACCATTCTATGTGTATAAGGTAACCTATGAACATAGAAACAATCAAAGCCAAAACAGTTCCTCCTATTGCGCCTTCAACTGTTTTTTTGGGGCTGACAATAGGTGCAAGCGGTGTTTTCCCAAATTTAGAACCGAAAACATATCCACCTACATCTGTCATTAATATGGTGAAAAATAAAAGTACCAAAAAGCCTAGTCCCGAGTTCATTCTTATAGTGAAAAGCCCCAGAGAGTCTTGCTCCAGCTGTCTTAATAATATTACATAACACGGAAGCCAGCCACCGTATATAAAACCAAGAATAGTTGTTGCAACATTTGCTATATATGGTTGGCGACCTTTGCACAATACCAATGTAAATGCGCCTATTGTTCCGAGTGTAAGTACAACAGGTACAAGATCAAATCTCTTAAAGGCTGTCAATAATACAAAACATACATCAGCTATTATTATCAGCTTCAAAAATGGTCTGAATCCTTTTTTTTCAAGAATGCAGACATATTCCTTCGAACCGATGAAGGCTACATACATTACAAGCAGCATCAAAGGTATGCCGCCAGCAAAAACGCAACCGAGCACTGAAAAGCCAATAATAATACCTGTCAAAAGTCTCAAGGTACTATTGTTAAAAAGACCAAGAATATTCACTATACAGTCATAACCTCTTTTTCTTTTTCAGCCGTAACTTCGTCTATTGTTTTAGTATATTTATCAGTAATTTTTTGAATTTGTTCCTGAGCATCTTTTACTGCATCTTCAGGAAGATTTTCTTCTTTTTCAATCTTTTTTAAGTCGTCAGTCATATCTCTTCTAATGTTTCTGACAGCAACTTTGGCTTCTTCTCCGATTTTCTTAACATCTTTTGTGATTTCTTTTCTTCTCTCTTCAGTCAAAGGAGGAAAAGTTAATCTGATAACAACACCGTCTGAGTTAGGTGTGATGCCGAGTTCTGCTTTAATCATAGCTTTTTCAATTTCTTTTAAAATAGACTTGTCATAAGGTGTAATAACAAGTGTTTGACCATCCTGTACACTCACTTGTGACATTTGTCTTAACGGTGTTGGAACACCGTAGTAATCAACTATTACTTTATCTAAGATAAGAGGATTTGCTCTTCCGGTACGAATTGAAGCGAATTCTTTTTTCAATGAATTGATCGCTTTTTCCATTTTTTCTTTGCCGTTTGAAAACATCTCTTCTGTTGTCATTTTTATTCTCCTACAAAAGTACCTAATTTTTCGCCATTTAAGATTTTACCAATACTGCCTTTTGCTGCAAAATCAAAAACAATAATAGGGATATGATTTTGTTTACATAAAGCACACGATGCAGTATCCATAACTTTTAATCCTTTAACAATTATATCATCATAAGATATTTTGTCATATTTTTTTGCATCAGGATTTATTCTCGGGTCGTCTGAATATACTCCGTCTACACCGTTTTTGGCCATCAACATGACTTCTGCTCCTATTTCAGAAGCACGAAGCGATGCTGCTGTATCTGTTGTAAAGAAAGGGTTTCCTGTTCCTGCTGCAAAAATTACGACCCTGTTTTTTTCTAAATGTCTGATTGCTTTAAATCTGATGTATGGTTCGGCAATTTTGTCCATATCTATTGCAGATTGCACGCGACATGAAACTTTAAGTTTTCTCAGAGCACTTTGAAGTGCAATTGCATTCATAACTGTTGCAAGCATTCCGACATAATCGCCTGAAGCCTGATCCATACCGAGTTTGGCACTGTTTTTCATTCCTCTGAAAATGTTGCCTCCGCCGACAACAACAGCAATTTCTGCACCCATGTCATGGGCTTCTTTTATTTCTTTTGCTATCATTTCGACAGGTTTCTGGTCTATTCCAAACTCTTGATCTCCGAGAAGCGCTTCTCCGCTTACTTTAAGAAGGACTCTTTTGTATTTTAAATTGCTATCCATTGCTTTACCTATCTAAAATTTATATACAAAAAATTATACCAAAAAATAGTTTTATTTGTAATATTATTTCACATTGGTATTTGTTTCATCTTTTGTTATTGCTTCAATTTGAAGCATTTTATTTTTATTGTAAGGTGCAGACAATAACACCTGTTTGCTGTATTTTCGAGTAGTGTTGTTAAGCATATTCACCTTTATTTCAACATTTCCTCTTTCATCTATATTTATTGTAAATAATTTTGATTCACCGTTTCCATCAGCATCTTTCGGGATTGCCATGTCAATTATATACGCAGCTTCATATAAGCTGTTATCCTTATATTTGTATATGTAATATTTTTTGTTTATCCATTTTGAATACTGAGATTGGTATTCAGCTTTTTTGGAGACAATAGCAAAATTACTACCATCTAATTCAAAATCTGTAACTATATTATATGTGTTTTCAATATTTGTGTCTGAAAAACGGTATTTTGATTTTTGTTTTTTTTCTTTATTAGCAATTTCTGGTTGATTCATAGAATCATCTGATGAGCCAATATTCTGTTGCATAGGTTCTGTTGTTTTGGGTTTGTTGTCTGGAGTATATATGTCTGTATCTTTATCAATATAACTTTGAAAATCTCTGTTTTGTTGATATCTTTCAGCCGGCTCTTGATTTTTGAGAGAGTTAGCTTTGTATCGTTCTTCCATAATTTTTTGTTGTGCTTTAATCTGTTTGTCGATTAGTTCTTTTTCTTTTTTGTTATCAATTGTACTTTTTTGAACACTAAAAAGTGTAATCATCAAGATAATAAAGATTAAAAAGATTAAATAGATAAAAACTTTTATACTTTTATACATTTTTCCCTCATAAAAAAACAGGGATTCTTATTGAACCCCTGTTTTCTCAATAAAAACTAAACTGAAGCTTTTTCTTCGTCAGTTACCCCTTTTACAGTGAGGTTAACTCTGCCTTTGTCATCAATTTTAATAACTTTGACAATAACTTCATCACCAACATTCAAGTGACCTTCGATAGATTCAATTCTTTCGTTGCAAACTTGAGAAATGTGTACCATACCGTCTTTACCCGGTGCAAGTTCTACAAATGCACCGATAGGGATGATTCTTACAACTTTGCCTTTTCTTACCATTCCAACTTCTGGCTTAAATGTAATTGCATCTATCATTCTGATTGCAATATCAGTGCCTTCTTTATCGTTGCTGGTTATGGTAACTGTACCGTCGTCTTGAATATCGATTTCGGCTCCTGAACATTCAATAATATGTCTGATATTTTTACCGCCTGGTCCGATTACAGCTCCGATATCTTCGTTAGCAATCTTCATTGTATGAATTCTTGGTGCGTAAGGTGACATTTCCTTAGCCGGTTCGGTGATTACCTCTCTCATTTTGCCTAAGATATGCAATCTTCCTTCTTTAGCTTGTTCTAATGCTCTTCTTAAAGTTTCATTTGAAATGCCTTTTGCTTTCATATCCATTTGAAGAGCTGTGATGCCGTTATCGTTACCTGTAACTTTGAAGTCCATATCGCCTAAGAAGTCTTCAATTCCTTGAATGTCTGTTAAAACGATATCTTCGTCAGGTTCTTTGATAAGACCCATAGCAACACCGCCAATCATACATTTAACAGGAACACCTGCATTCATTAATGCCATTGATGTTGCACAGGTTGAACCCATTGATGTAGAGCCGTTTGATTCCAATACATCTGAAGTAACTCTGATTGTATAACCGAATTCATCTTGTGAAGGTAATGCTGGAACGTTAGCTCTTTCAGCCAAATGTCCATGGCCAACTTCACGTCTTCCCGGACCTCTTAAAGGTTTAACTTCACCAACGGAGAATCCTGGGAATATGTATTTGTGCATAAATGTTCTTTTTGTTTCAGGATCAACACCATCAAGTTCTTGAGCCATACCGGGACCAGCAAGTGTGGCAACAGAAAGAATTTGAGTTTGACCTCTTGTGAATACTGCTGAACCGTGTGCTCTTGGTACAACACCTACTTCACACCAGATAGGACGAACTTCGTTAAATTTTCTGCCATCTGCTCTGACTCTTTCTTCTTTTATCATTTTTCTCATGATTTTCTTTTCAAGAGCCTTGAATTCTTCAGCAACAAAATCAATTCCTGTTTCAGCCATCATTATTTTAGCTTCATGATCGTCACCGTATGAGTCAAATTCTGCTTTAACCATTTTCTTTGCTTCATCAAGTTTTGCTTTTCTGCCTTCTCTGTCAAAGTCATGGTATGCTTCTGTAACTTTGTCATAAGCTATGTCATTGATTATTTTTGCAATGAAAGTTGTGTCATACGGGTTTATGAATTCTGGTTTTTCAATTCCGCAATCTTTTGCAAATTGGACCTGATATTCACATTGTCTTGCAATTTCTTTTTGTGCAAATTCAACAGCATTCATAATATCATCTTCTGTTACAAATTTGGCACCTGCTTCAACCATAATCACAGAATCATGAGTACCTGCGACAACGATATCTATGTCGGATTTTGCTGCATCTGCATAAGATGGGTTTGCAATGAATTGACCGTCAATTCGTCCTACTCTTACTGCACCGATAGGACCTTCGAAAGGTGCTTCGGTTAACATTAATGCAGCTGATGAACCTAACATTGCTAAAGTATCAGGCTGGCATTCATGATCTAAGCTTATTAATTGTGAAACGATTTGGACATCATTTCTGTATCCTTTTGGGAATAAAGGTCTGATTGGTCTATCAATTAGTCTTGAAATCAAGATAGCTTTATCAGAAGCCTTGCCTTCGCTTCTATTATAGCCGCCTGGGATTCTACCCACAGCTGACATTCTTTCTTCGTAATCAATTAATAAAGGGAAGAAATCAATTCCTACTCTCGGTTCAGGGCTTACTACCGCATGAACCAACAACATTGTGTCGCCGCAGCGCACAACTACCGAACCACTCGCTGATTTGGCATACTTTCCTGTTTCGATGGTAACTACTTTGTCACCGACAGGAATTTCAATTTTTTTAACATCTACCATGTTTTTTTCCTTTTTCTTTTTCTACTTTTGCACTTTTACTGTGTTCTTTTTAAGTATATATTAAACATGCGCTTTATACAAAATAATTTGAGTATATTTACAAATAAAAAGACGGGCTGAAAACAGCCCGTCTTTTTATTTGTTAAAATTTTGATTAAACAGCGTAAACGCTTACTTGTTTTCTATCACGTCTGTGTGGTTCAAAGACAACTTTGCCTTCGATTAAGGCAAATAATGTGTCGTCTTTACCAATGCCAACATTATTGCCAGGATGAATTTTAGTTCCTCTTTGACGTACAATAATATTTCCGGCTTTAACAACTTCTCCGCCGAATTTTTTAACGCCTAATCGCTTACTTTCGCTGTCACGACCGTTTTTGGATGAGCCTACGCCCTTCTTATGTGCCATTTTATTATCTCCTTGTAATTAATTGTCTAATATATCTTTGAGGGATTTATTCTGCCGGTGTTTCAGTTTCGGCAGCTTTAGCTTTTGCAGCAGTAGTTCTGATTTTTGTAATCATAACTCTTGTGAAAAACTGTCTGTGACCTTGTTTTTTTCTGTAACCCTTTTTAGCTCTTTGCTTGAATACAATAACTTTTTTATCTTTGTCATGTTTGACGATTTTGCCTTCAACAGAAGCTTTTTCAACATAAGGAGCACCAACTTTTGATTTAGCACCATTAACTAACATAACAACTTTGTCAAAAACAACTTTGTCATTTTCTTCGCCATCTACCAGTTCAATATCAACGTAGCGACCTTCTTCAAGCTTGTACTGTTTTCCGCCTGTTTCAACTATTGCGTACATTTGTGTATCCTTTCATTTGAGGGGCTGTAATCATTTTTAATGATATTTATTGACAGCTTACCTATCTAACATTCGTATAGTTAAGTTTAACAAGCACATAATATGCTGTCAACAGAGTATGTAAAGCTTTGTTATAAAAAGAAACCCGAACAAGGTATTCTCGTCGGGTAATAGCTGGATCGTGTCTGGGTAATTAAATGTTATTTTTATGTTACCCGTTGAACTTTCTCAGTATATTACCCGACTGTCTAATTTTCTCTATTGTGACATTAATTTTTCATATAAATCCAGTGATTCCTGTGCTTTTTTAGGTTTTTTCATCATTTTATATGTATATGCTAAGTTATAATAAAATGATGGTTCTTCCGGATTGTATTTTATAGCTAAACCAAACTCATATTTGGCATTAAACCAGCTTTTCTTTTTTAAATAACAACAACCCTTGTTGTAATATGCATAAGAAAAATCTTTTTTTATTTTCAATGCTTTTTTATATTCATCCAGTGCCATGTTAATTTTTCCGTCTGAATAATAAATATTTCCGAGGTTGTAATGTGCTTTATAATTTTTTTCATCAGCAGATATTGCTTTTTTTAAATAAAAAACAGAATCAACAATCTTGCCTTTATCCTGTGATATGTTTGCAAGAAAAAGCCAGTCATCAGAATTGCGTTCTGTTTCCGAGATTTTTAGAAAAAGTTCCATACTTTCATTAAGCTGGTTAGAGTTGTATAAAAATTTTGCCTGTTCTCTATATTCATTTATTGTTGCTGTGGATAATTTGTTTGTAATATCTGTTGTTTTTGTATTTTCAGGCTCTTTTTCCTTTATTTTTTCTTTTATCAGGGCAGGCTTAGGCGCAGCTTCTTTAACTGTTGGTGGTTTTGTATTTTCTGTACTTTGTGCTGAACAAGGCATAGAAAATATAATGGTTATTAATGATAGTAGTATTATCTTTTTCATAGCAAGATTATAAATCAACGTTGCATATTTAACAAATTATCTGATTCCGTCTTTTAAGTTGATTTTGTCCGCACTTGCTAGAATTCTTATTTCTTCTTTTTCATTAAATTTAAAAATTTGTTTGTAATAATTTAAAGCATCATCTGCTTTCATTACAATATTACTCCAGGCATCTGCTATAATTGCTTTGCTTCCCCAGGTTGCAGGTGCATTCAATTTTGCATCTGGTTTAAGATTGAAAACCAAAAATGTATGGTCCTTACTAGGAATTTTCTTTAATGTTTCCTGTGAATAAGTAGTAAACATAACAGCGTGTGCATTAATATTGTGTTTTAAAAATTCGCTTTGAAAAATATAATTTATTTCACCACAATTTCCTGCCTTAAATTTTTGTATTGCTGTCTTTATTTTTTGAATCATGTCATCAAATGTTTTGTATGGGCTATTTGCTTTTATGAATTGTCTTGATTCTAC
The DNA here is from genome assembly GCA_018362895.1 of Clostridium sp. Lineage (GTDB taxonomy): Bacteria > Cyanobacteriota > Vampirovibrionia > Gastranaerophilales > Gastranaerophilaceae > Limenecus. The sequence continues at coordinate 37,653 of JAHALR010000010.1, forward strand.
TACTTGCTGCCGGTATATTTCAGAAAGTACGAATAATTCTTCTATGATATGTTGATATTTTTTATTGTTTTCATGCTGGTAAATCTTTGTTTTGATAAATGTATTTGATCTTGCATCTTTAACTGTATTTCTGCACTTTTTTAAAAGTTTTTCTGCAATTATTTTGTCTTGTTTAATACTGCCGAAAGAAGGTTTGTTATCTATATGTATTTTGTTATTAGAGAGCATATTGATGTAAAACTGATGAAATTTTTCCTTTGCTTTTTGTTTGTTATTTGTTAATAAATATTACAAAATTATTTGATTTTAAATTTTTAATCATTAAATTGTTTTTATAAATATATAAGGTTTTAGTTTTAAACGAAGAAGAGTTATTATGAAAAATGAAAACAGCAACATCTTAAGATATCTTTTAGATTCGGATTTGACCTTATTTGATTTAAAAATAAAGGCTTCTCAAATAAAGAATTATTATTCTGTGAAAAACAGTCTTAATACACTAATGGACTTTGTCGAAACAAGACGTTTACGTTTTACTAATCCATAACTTGAAGAATTTCATTCCTGCTTCGGAGCTTTTTTCAGGGTGAAATTGAACAGCTGTAATATTTTCATTTTGTATTGATGAACAAAAATCTATTTGATAATTTGTAGTGGAGGAAATTATTCTGTTATCTTTAGGCACTACATAGAAAGAATTTACAAAATAAAAAAAGTCTTCTTCTAAAAAATCATTATTATTAAGAGTTGTTTTTATTCTGTTCCAACCTATTTGTGGGACTTTGCCTTTTGTGAATTTTTTAACTTCTCCATTTAAAATGGATAATCCCTCAAATCCTGGGGCTTCTTCGCTTTGTTCAAAAAGAATTTGCAGTCCCAGACATATACCAAGGAAAGGTTTTCCTTCTGCTATTACAGATTTAATCGGTTCTATGAGATTTTTTTTATCCAGATTTTCGATTGCTTGTTTGAAATGGCCCTGACCAGGAAAGATAATTCTTTTTGCATTTTTTATATCTTTAGCATTTGATGAGATTGAAAAATCTTCACCAAGATAATTTAGCATATTGGCTATACTTTTTAAATTTCCTGCATCATAGTCTACAATTACTGTGTTGTTCATAGTTAGAAGCTAAATCCATCCTCTTTCATTCTGTCAATTACTTCCTGGAGCTGTTCATCTGTTGCTACGGCAGATAGCCTGAAAAAGCCTTCTCCGTTTTCACCGAAACCATTTCCTGGAACAACAACTATTCCTGATTTTTCAAGCAGGTCATCTGTAAATTCTTTTGATGTCTTATATTTTGACGGTATGGGCAGCCAGATATAGAAAGTTGCATTCGGAATATCAGAATCCTGAATATTCCAGCCAAGTTCTTTAAATCCGTTAATAACAATAGACTGTTTTCTTTTAAAGTTTTTGTTTGCTTCTTTTATATATTCATCGCCCTCTTTCGAGTTAATAACCATTGAGGCTGCTTTTTGAAGTGCTTTAAAAAGACCTGTATCTATTGTTGATTTTAATTTTCCGAATGCTCCGACTGCATCAGCGTTTCCGCAAATCCAACCAAGCCTCCAGCCTGTCATTGAGTATGGTTTGGAAAAACTGAAAAATTCAACAGCTACGTCTTTAGCTCCTTCTATTTCCAAAATGCTATGCGGTTTGTGTTCTTCATCAAAATATAAATCGCAGTATGCAGCATCACTTATCAGCCATATTTGTTTTTGTTTGCAAAAATCAACAACATGTTTCAAATATTCTTTTGTGCATGTTGCACCAAGCGGATTCGACGGGTAATTTATCATTAATGCTTTAACTTTCTTTTCATTAAAGCCTTTTTGTTTCATTTCTTCCCATACTTTGTGCATATCCGGCATGTAATTGTTTTCTTTATTTAATGACACGGGGTAGCTTATTCCACCGTTGGTTTTTATCATTTGTGTGTATGAAGCATATCCCGGATCAGGGACAAGAATAATGTCTTTATCTTTTTCAACTGTTGTTGGGTTTATAAGTGCTCTGATAAAATTTGCTATGCCTTCTTTTGAGCCAATCAATGAGAATATTTCTGTTGAAGGATTAAGTTCAACACCAAAGCGGTTCTTCATTCTTTTTGCAATAGCTTCAAGATAATATGTTTCTCCCTTTGGTGTCGAATATGTATGAATTTGAGGTTCTTGAAGTGCTTTTGCAAGTTCATCATAGACAAATTGAGGCGGCTTTGCCACAGGTGCTCCCATAGCAAGTGCAATCGGTTTTCTTCCTTTTGCTTCGAGTTCCGGTGCGAGTTTTGCTGCTTGTTGTTTTATTCGAAACATTATATATGTTTCAATGCTTTTTACATATTCATTAAACAGTTCTTTCATTTTATTTTTTTGACTCCAGTTGATATGCCCAGGCACTGTGATTGTGTATACTTTCCAGTGATTCTACATCGACTTCATAATAGTTTATTCTTTTGTCATTTCTGAACATAAGAACAACGTCTCTTAGAACATCTTCAACAAATTTAGGGTTGTCATAAGCATGTTCTGTCACAAATTTTTCATCTTCTCTTTTTAAGAGCGGGTATACTTCACATGAGGCTTTTTTTTCTATGTCTTCAATTAAATCTTCGAGCCATATATGTTCATTTTCATCATAGCTTATTAAAACTTTGATAATTGCTCTTTGATTGTGTGCCGAATAGTCGGAAATTTCTTTTGAACAAGGACAGAGTGTTGTCACAGGAACTTTTGCACCCAGAAAAAATTTGTAGATACAGGGGCCTCTTTTTCAATAAAATATTTAAAAACGAATTTTACCTGTGCGCTGTTTGCGCCTAATTTTTGTTGTATGGCTTCAAGACAACCTTTTATATCTACGCCAAGCAGTTCTTTTTCACGCCATTCATTCAATATTTCCATAAAACGTGACATATGTGTGCCTTTGAAGTTTGAATCCAAAGAAGCACAAATTTGAGCTGTTGCGTATACTACTTGATTGTCCTGACCTTTTCTTTGAATAATTAAAGGTACATCAACATTTTTTATCCCAACTTTTTGAATGTCAATTCCTCTGTTATCCAGAAGATTTTGAACATCTCTGAGGGGTACGTCTTTTATGTGGCTTTTCATATCATTCCCTGTCCTGATTTATTTCAGGTCTTCTAATTTCTCCGAGGATTTTTGCTCTAATGCAAGAAGAAGTTTTAAAGCAGCTATTCTTTGCATCTTTGGAGGAGCCAGACGAAGCATCTCAATTGCTTTCATCATTACAGGATCATTATCATACCAGCGGTTTCCTTTACCCTGATATTTTGTCAGCGTATCATATAAATGTTCTATGACGTCAGCCGCAACCTGTTCTTGAAGTTTTAGAATGTAGTCTGCTGCTTCAGCTTTTGTTTCATCTGTTTGGAGTCTTAATAGATCCAAGGCTTCTTTTAAAATCGGGTCTTTGTCATACCAGCGTCTAGCTTCTGTCATATTAAATCCTCATTAATCGTTTTCTCAATTATATAAGTTTTATTCCCTTATGTCTAATATATTAACCGAAAAGTAAGTTTATAGCCCGAAGGGCTTTACAGCTCTTTCTAAAATGCCGAGACAGTGGGCTATTGCAATTCCGTAATTTGTAATTGGAAGATTTGCTTCTTTACATTTCATTATTCTTGAAAGTACTTCTCTTCTGTTTGTCATGCAAGCTCCACAGTGAATGAGTAGTGCATAGTCATCAAGATTGTCAGGGAAGTCATGTCCTGAGTGATAAACAAATTCTAGTTCTTTTCCTGATTTCTTTTTCAACCATTTCGGAATTTTTACCCTTGCTATGTCATCTTCTATCTGGTGATGTGAGCAGCTTTCACAGATTAAGATTTTATCTTTGTCTTTTAGATGTTCAATTTGTTTTGCACCGTTATAAAACTCTTTCAAATCACCTTTCATTCTGGCAAAAACGATTGAAAAAGATGTAAGGCTGATATCCTCTGGAACATCTTTCGAAACTTTTTCAAATGCCTGTGAATCTGTGATAACTATTTGGGGTTTACTTTTGAGTTCAGAGATTGATTCTTTCAATTCTGTTTCCTGAGTAACAAAGGCTTTGCATCTGTTATCCAGTAGATCTCTAAGAACTTGAACCTGAGGTAGTATAATTCGCCCTTTGGGGGCTTCTTTATCAACAGGTATGACAAGAATTACTGTATCACCTTGATTAACAATGTCTCCCAATATAGAAGGGGGTGTTATGAATTCATCGGGGCATACACTTACAAGTTGTGTTTTAAGGCTGTATATTACTTCTCTTCCTTTAATCAAGCTTGTTAAAAGAGGTTCTTCAATATATTTTTTTATTTCATCGAGTTTATTTTCACAAATTCGGTTTTGGTCTTGCTTATTCACAATTGCAAGTACTGGTATGTTCCGTAATTCGAATTCTTTGTAAAGTCTGATTTCGTAGTCATCCCATCCTTTTGAATCACAGATGATTATAGCAATATCTGTTCTGTCAAAAATTTTTTTTGTTTTTTCGATTCTTTGTCGCCCGAGTGCTCCTTCGTCATCAACACCTGCTGTATCAATAAAAACCACAGGTCCGAGCGGTAAAAATTCCATTGTCTTTTCAACAGGGTCAGTTGTTGTTCCTGCTACTTCAGAGACTATTGAAATATCTTGATTTACAAGGCTATTTATTAATGATGATTTTCCTGCATTTCTTTTGCCAAAGATTCCTATATGCAGTCTATTTGCCTTGGGTGTTGTTATCATTTCTTTCTTCCTCAATTTCAGCTTTTATTGATTCTATGCTTGTGTCTGTCATCATAAAATATATAATCGAGATTGCTGTTATTGTTACCATTATGGTTATCTGGTGTATAAATGCAATTCCAAGAGCATTTGACTTTTCTATATGATAAATTCCAAGAGCCAGTATATAAGCATATTGATATGGACCTACAAATACAGAGGAAGAGGGTATTATTGTAGAAAGAGCAATAAAGCTTATTACGAATAAGGCAATTGAAAATCCGTAATTGTGACCGAATCCCATAATCAAAATATAAGTCAGAAGACATTCAATTCCCCAGGCAATGCAGCTTGATGCAAATGCCAGAGAAAAACATTTCAGATTGTTGAGCGATTGGAAGCCCTCCATAAACTTGTTTAATAAAGATGCAAGTTTAAGAATCTGTGGTTCAAAATTCTTTAGCAGAGAAATATGTGTGAGCTTATCGAAAAACCAGTCGATTTTATTAAACTTAAAAACAAAATAAAAAACAGCCAGACTTCCCAGAAAAAGTGCTGCTGCCAGATAAGTAATATTTAATACCCACTGGTGTTTGAAGTATGTTAATACGGCAAAAAACAGTATAAGAAGAACTGATATTCCGTCAATAATCCTCTCAAGTATTATCGAGCCTAGAAGCTTCATTTTGCTTTCTTGAAGTTTTGCTCCTACATGATAGGCTCTCCATATATCACCGGCACGTGCAGGCAGATAGCTGTTTAGGGTGTTGCCAGTTGTGAAAGAAAAGAAAGCCTCTTTTACAGTAAGTTTGCTTGTGTCACAAAGAAGAAATTTCCACCTGAATCCTCTGATATATAGCCCAAGCACATAAAGAGGGATAAACAAAAGCAATACTTTGTAGTTAAAGACTTTAAAAGTATTTATGAGCTGATGTATGTCCAACTTCCAGAAAATCAGCAAAATAAAAATTACACTGATTATTAGTCCTAGTATTTTGTCTTTATGTTTTTTGAGTGATTTCATTCTAATTAGCTTTCACGAGTACCTTTACAGATGATTTTTCTGTATTTCTTTCAAAGGCTTTGATTGAGTCATCTATGTTATAGACGTCTGAGATAAGCGGATTGACGTCTATTCTTTTGCTCTCTAACAGTCTCATTGCCGGAGCAAACTGTCCGCATCTTGAACCAATGACAGTAATTTCATCTATAACTATTGGTGCCAGATTGAATTCTTTTGAAGCTGCTATTGTGCTTTTTAAAATTAAGGTACCTCTTGGTTTCGTTAATGCGAGAGAAGTTTCAAACCCTGAAATAGAACCTGTTGCTTCAACTACAAAGTCGTAAGATTTTTCTATTTTAAGCTCGTTGAGAAGCTGAGTTTTCACTCCCTGAGCTTTAGCAATATCCAGTTTTTCTTCGTGTTTTCCGACGAGAGTGATATCAAGACCCGCAGAATTTAAAGCAAGAGCTATTATCAATCCGAGTTTTCCATCACCCAGAACAATAACTTTTTTATAAGGTGGGATGTGAACCTGTTCAAGAATTTCAAGTGCTGCTGCCAAGGGTTCAACGAAAACAGCTTCGTTGTCTGTTACGTTATCTGGTATTTCCAAAAGATTTTTCTCAGGAAGGCATACATATTCGGCAAAACAGCCTTCTCTTTGCCAGATTCCCAGTGTGGAACGATTGAAGCAATGTCTTTCAAGTCCCTGTGCACACCAGTCACACTCACCGCAGCCACAGTTTATTTCGCCTACAACTCTTTTTCCTATCAAATTTTTGTTAGCTGCTTTTTCAACTACTCCGGTAAACTCGTGCCCGAGAATACCTTTGTATCCCATATATCCTTTAGTTATTTCATAGTCAGTGTTGCAAATTCCTATTGTATCCACTTTTATCAGTGCTTCACCTTTTTTAGGTTCAGGCATGGGGTAGTTTTTATCAAGTTTCAATCCGTTATCAAAAATTACTGCTTTCATTTTCCTCTCCATAATCTTAATTCCTAAGTTATTATAATATAGAATCAAAAAAACAGTATAAATGTTAGCAAATTTTTTTCTTGACTGGTTTTATCTATTTATGCTTTCAAATATAAGTGCAAATGTTAATCCTGTTTTTTCTGCTTTTGTTTTTAATCAGAGGAATGCGAAAGCAAAAAATGTTGCCATGGTTGATGAGTTTTCAAGAAAAACTATTCAGCTTGATGTTGATAGAAAACCTGATATTACACATGGTGAAGCAGTTGAAGCCTTTATCAAATCAGGTCTTCCGGATGTTACTGTTGACAGGTTTGATACAAATGTTAATGAGGATACTGTCAGAGATGCTCTTAAAACTATTTTATCTCGCAGAGGCAAGTATGATGCCGTAAATATTTCAAAATCTTCGGATATTACATATAAGGAGCTTTCTAGACTTGTGGGATGTAAGATAACACCGAAAAATTTGAAGGAAAAAAAAGAACTGATTAAAGATAAATTTTTTAAGTCAAATCATCCTGAAGCAGGATATTTGAAAGAGATAAATACTTATCTGGAAGAATTGGTTAAGTCCGGAACCAGAGTTTATATTGCTTCGGGAAATCAAGCTAAAAAGACCTTGAATTTATATACACTTGCTGATGGTGTAGAAGTTGTAGGTGCACTTAAAAACAATGGAAAAAGAGCGGGTTTTTCTACAATAAATTCACTTGTAAATAGACATGAAAAAGGTGTATTTAAGGTTAAAAAAATTAAAGATGAAAAGGGTGAAAAAGGCTTTGATTTTACTCAAGACGGGAAAGTTGATATTTATGATAAAGATACTACTTCGAGATTTAAGTTCCCGCTGTTTTGGCTCACAGGCACCTCTTTTGCTGCTCCTCAGGCGTTAATAAAAGATTTATCAAAAAACATTGATTCCTAAGCAGCCTGTTGCGGATAAAATGATTGTTGTGTGTAAGGCTGGTAAGACACAGAATTGAGGGCTTGTTTTGCTTGTTCCAATTCCTGTTGTTGTTTTGTATCTTTATAGACTTGAATAAGTTCTTTCCATCCTTCAACAAATTCAACATTATTAACTAATACAGGTTTAGGGATTCCTGCATGGTGAATTTTGGGAAGTAACTCTTCAACAGGATATTTAATTGCTTCTGAAACTCCGTCGTCTGTGTCATTACATACGAAATATTTTTTACCTTTTTTGTCGTTTTCTATACCAATGATAGTAATTTCGTGACCGCCAATGACATTGTTGTCTTTGTCACAATATGTGTAACCGATGATTACATTGTCCCCACCGTTAAGGGTGTTTTGGATATGCTCAAGCGTTTCACTTTGCTCACATTCATATCCGACAAGCTTTCCTGTATCATCTATTTTTTGATATGTAACACAAACTTTGCCTTTTCCTGTGGCAAGTTCTTCCGCAAAATTCTTTTCAATATCAATTAGTCCGCTGTCGTCGTCATTGTATTTTGGTATTCTTTTATCTGTTAATGAATCATAAGTGTTCTGAGCCCCTATGTTCATAAATGTGGATTGCATAAGAACATCCACGACAGAACGTTCGTCTTTGTCTTTATATGTATTTTGTATTCTAGCTCTGATAATTGCGTTTCTGTCAGGTTTAAGATTAACTGAGAGAGTTTTCCAATCTTCCATTTTATGCTCTGTGCCAAATTCATTAAGCATCCAAATTGTGTCTATTAGTCCTTGGGACAGGTCATCAACATTGATTTTTTTGCTTACACTCATTTTTTCAGAGGTAAGCCCTTCAGCTATTCTTGCAAATTCTGCTGGCATTTTATGTGCAAGGTTGAATTCAATACTTGCAGCAGGGCAGGTACTGGATTTTACATCAAGATCCATTGCTGTTATGTTTTTGCCTTGGGCTTTTTCTTGATTTATTACATCATTTTGGAGATTAATAGGGACATCTCCGAATTTTTGTGTAATATTAAAAGGATGTTCTATTGTTGAAATGACTTCTTTTAATATATTGGTGCTGTCAAGACCGGTAATTCTTTTTTGTGTAGCAATTTTATATAGGTTATCAAGTGTTGTAGAATTGTCATTTGCGCTGCTATTGAGCAATTTTCCTGTTTTCAATAAGTTATGCAAATCTTTTCGTGTTTTTTTATCAACAAGTGCAGTTATTGCATTATATTTATTATGCTCTTCTTTTCCTGCAAGTGAAGTTCTTACTTGATTTGCACTAAATGTTTGAGATGCAGAAAATGCCGGATGTACAGACTGTGATGAAATTGGTGTAGTAGCATGTGATGTCTTTTTTACATTCACAGTGCTGTTTCTTTGTACTCCTATTTCACTGTAATTCGGTCTATATTGTGTATTTATGTTATTTAAAATACTTAAATTCTGCACTTACACTTCCACCTTTTGTTATATTAAAAACCAAACAATTTTAAAATTGCTTTTTTTGATATAATTTATAAGTAATATTAAGAAAAAATTTATAATTGTTGAAAAGTTTGAAAAAAGATATAATCATAGAGAAAATAAAATTTATTCCAGTTTCGAAAGACGAACTTGTGCTCGCTCTGGATAGACTTACGAGATTTAAGTATCCTGAAATTAAATATTACCGGGTCTTTTCAGAACTTATTTGCAAATCTTTAAAAGAACCGGTTTTGAGCAAGAGTAAAATAAAAGAGCTCGACACAAAAACAATAAGAGCAATTGTTGAAAAAATTTGGAACGAGTCTGTTGCTTTGTACAATCCAAAGGTCCAATTTGATGAAAAGCTCCATGAAATTTTAAAAAATGAAGTTTTTAATACTTACAATCTTTCGGATGAAGTTAAAACACTGGTTGATTCTCGTATAAATATTAGTGCTGTTTTGGATTTAATCAGAAATACATTGACTGCACCTATAAATCTTAAACGTCTTTTGATTATTGAAAATAATCCGATAAATCTTAGAGAAAAAAGAGAAAAATTTGCATTAAGATTTCCTGTTGAAAAAGTCGTACTCTGCGAGGGTATCACTGAAGAAATTCTTCTTCCCCGTTTTTCAAAGCTTGCAGGATATGATTTTGACAAATTCGGGGTGAAACTAATCAGTGCCGGCGGGAAAAATCAAGTTGCTAAACTCTATTGTGAGCTTAAATACGAGTTAAATCTACCAATATTTGTTCTGCTTGATGCAGATGCTATTGAGACATCCAAACAAATAGAATCAATTAAAAGAGAAGGTGATTCAGTTTATCTTATTAAGCATGGTGAATTTGAAGATATTTTTTCATTAAACCTGATTAAACGTACAATTAATAAAAGGTTTAAAAATATTTGTGAATGTTCAATTTCTGACTTTAAGCTAGATAAACCCATGACAAAAATTCTGTCTGACTTTTTCAGGCTGCACGAATTAGGCGATTTTCAAAAAGCAGATTTTGCTAAAGAGCTTGCTGAAAATCTCAAATATGAAACGGATTTAACCGATGAAATTCACAATATTATTTGTAGAATAAAGAACGTCTAGTATTCTATATTTATTTGTGAGAACTGAACGATTTTGTTTTTACCTCTTTTTTTAGCATTATAGAGAGCATGTTCAGCATATCTGATAAGTGTGTTTGCATCTTCTTCTACATTTTGGAGGAACGGATATGATGAAATTCCTCCTGAAATAGTGATAGGATGTCTTTCTTCTTCACCTGCCGGAATAAATTCCATTTTTTCAATTTCTCTTCTGAATCTTTCTGCGAAGATAAATGCATTTTCTTCCGGTGTGTTTGGTAAAATTACGATAAATTCTTCATCACCGTATCTTGTTAAAATGTCTTCTTTTCTTATAAAACCTTTAAGCATTTCTGCTATTTTTTTTAGCAGAACATCACCCCAGTCATATCCATACATGTCATTAACAACTTTAAAAAAGTCGATGTCGAGCAAAAGACAGCTGAGTTTTGTATCGTATCTTTTTGAACGTGAAATTTCAGCTTCAAGACGCTCATGGAGATACTTTCTGTTATGAAGGCCTGTCAATGCATCTGTTGTAGAAACCTGATTTATTGTTTCTTTTAATTCTTTAATCTTTAAAAGATTTTTAAGTCTTAATTGAAGTTCTTTTTCATCAATTGGAGTTGTGACAAAGTCATAAGAATCTCCTCTGAAAATTACATTGTCAATAAATTTTTCAGCTATTATGAGAGTCGGTGCAGCAAGTTTTGTCACCATAGAAACCTCTTTAAGCTTTGTTTCAGAGCAGTTCAAAACTATTAAAGATGGGTTGAATTTTTGTGCTTCTTTAATCTCATCTATATTCATTGTTCTGACATCATAGTCTTCATTAGCAGCAATCATAGCTTCTAATTCATTATTTCCATTAGCATTTTTGTCACTAAAGATTACAATATTTTTCATAATAATTTATCCTTGTGTTTACTATTGTAATTATAATACCAAATGTCCTCATAAATGTATATAACTCATTCGAACCAGATTTTCATAAATCTTCTTAAAAAATGTAAAATACTTGTTCTCTGTTGTTTGAAATGATAATTTATAATAAGATACTACTTCATTTGTAGTATGGAATAAAAAATTTATTAATATTATCATATTTATATTAGATTATTGGGGGATTTTAGGTTGGCTAGACCTGTTTATAAGCCGGATGTCAGATACGACTATTACAGACAGAGTAAGTATTCTCATAATATTCGTCCTGCTGTGCGTAGAACTTCGAAAAAACAGCTAAAAAAACGCGTGCACCCGCTTGCCGTTATTTTTCAGCTTATTTTCGCATTCTTTTTTGTTATGCAGGTGGCACCTCTTTATATGGATCAAGTCACAAGACCGCTCTTTGTGAGAACACCCAAATATCCAGCTTTAAAAGTTGATTATAATCAATTTTATAGCCCTACATCTTCATATTTGGCTAACAATCATTTTCTTGGAATAAATCTTTTAAGCTCGACAGAGCTTAAAAAACCGCAGATGCAGTCTTTGTATGAAACTTATCACATGACTGATTTGGAAAATAATTTAAAATTTATGGCAGCTTCACATCCGGCTTTGAAACCGTCTATTTATGTGTGGGACTATGAATCAGGGAAACATGCTGATTTGAATGCTGATGATATATATCCGACTGCCAGCATTATTAAAATTCCTGTTTTAATACAGCTTTTCAAGGCTATTGAAGCAGGTATGATTAAGCTCGATGATAAGATTGCAATGACGGATTATTACAAATCTGAAGGCTCTGGCAGTTTACAGTTTAAGGGTGACAATGCTGTTTATAGTGTTGATGAGCTTGCCAGAGTTATGATAACTGAATCTGATAATTCTGCAACTAACATGCTTATGGATGCAACAGGCGGAATGAATGCTATGAATCAGTCTTTGAGAAAATGGGGAATGAAACACACACGTTTGAATGATTGGCTTCCTGATTTGAGCGGGACAAATGTTACAACCTCAAAAGAAATGGCAACAATGTTATATAACATTGACAATCCGAACTTTTTAACTTTGAATTCGAGAGAAAAAATGGTTGATTATATGAGCCATGTTCATAACAACAGACTTGTACAGGCTGGTTTACCCTCTAGTGCTATCTTTATTCACAAAACAGGTGACATTGGAAAAATGCTCGGTGATGCAGGCATAGTTTATACACCTAACGGGAAAAAATATATTGTTGTTATGCTCGTTAATAGACCATATAATTCACCTGAAGGCAAGGATTTTATAGTTGCAGCTTCTTCATTAATTTATAATTACATGATTAATGCAAATTTATAAAAATATTATTGATATTAAGTTCTACTTATATTATAGTTTTATATATAAGTAAATTTGGAAATATTGGAGATAAAAATGACTCATCAAATAATCAAAGTAGCATGGGAATTAAACGAAAATTCAGAAAATCGTTATCAATTAGTATACGAAATTGCAGAACTGGCAAAAAAGCTCGTTGATGAATATCAAATGAAAAAACCTAAAGATGAACTTGGCTATGATGATTTTGGGTTTGATAACTCAATTAAAAAAGAAAATCCTGTTGAACATGCTATTATGGTTAAGGCTTCTGAATCTGATGAAAGCAGATTGGTAGGTTAAACAAAATTTTTAATAAAAAAATACCGCTTATAAATTAAGCGGTATTTTTTAATCTTTTTTAACTACTTAGCTAACAATTTGTTAACAGCAAGAGTTAATCTTGATTTTTTTCTAGCAGCAGTGTTTTTGTGCAAAACACCTTTTGAAACCGCTTTATCACATAATTTGTAAGCATGACTCAATGCAGGTTTCAATTCTGCTTCATTTTTGGCTTGTGCTAATTCTAAAGTTTTTCTAACAGCAGTTTTGATTTCAGATTTTACAGCAACGTTTTTCAATCTGTTTCTTTCTGCTATAAGTACTCTTTTTTTAGCGGATTTAATATTAGCCATTGTTTTGTTTCCTTTCATTTGCATTTCATCGGGCGGTTTTCTGCCACCCCCCTATAAAATCTGCAATGAGGTTTGGTGAGTAATTTTATTATATGCCAACAATTTCTAAATACAATAACCTTTTAAATAATATTAATAAAAAAGACCTGAATAAAATATCAGGTCTTTTTTATGTTCAACCGTTATTTTTGTAAGAACGGAGGAATATCTATTATACTCATCAAATCAGATTGAGATTTTTGAGCAGGTGCAATTGCCGGTTTGGGCTGTTGCGTATTTGGTGCGGCAGAAGAAATGTTACTGCCTGTATTAAATGACCCTGAGAAGAAATCAGCTGCACTTAAGGCTTTAGTTTCTTTTTTTGCACCGAGCTCGGGCGTTTTCATTTCAAAACCTGTTGCAATAACAGTTATTTGAATTTCACCTTGAATTCTGTCATCAATAACAGAACCGAAGGTAACAATTGCATCTTCTGAAACAGCATCATGAATAACTTGTGCAGCTTCTGTAACTTCATGAAGTGTCATATCAGAGCCGCCTGTAACATTCATAATGATACCAGAAGCACCGTTGATAGATGTTTCTAACAGAGGTGAATTGATAGCTAATTTTGCAGCTTCCATTGCTCTGCCTTCGCCGGTTCCTCGGCCTATACCCATAAGAGCAGATCCGCTTGATTGCATAACTGCTTTGATGTCAGCAAAGTCAACGTTAATAAGACCGGGTACTGTGATGATGTCAGAAATACCCTGAACACCTCTTAAGAGAACTTCATCTACTACCTGAAAAGCTTCTTTCATTGTTGTTCTTCTTTCAACAACTTCTAAAAGTTTGTCGTTCGGAATAACAATAAGAGCATCAACAGTTTCTTTGAGCTTTTCAAGTCCCTGCATAGCTTGATTCATTCTGCGTTTGCCTTCAAAACTGAAAGGTTTAGTTACAACACCAATTGTTAATGCTCCTAATTCTTTAGCAATTTTAGCAATAACAGGAGCTGAACCTGTACCTGTTCCACCGCCCATACCGGCAGTGACAAATACCATATTGGCTCCGTCAAGTGCTTGAACAATCTGGTCTCTTGTTTCTTCAGCAGCTTTTTCGCCTACTGAAGGGTCTCCGCCTGCGCCGAGTCCTTCTGTAAGTTTTCCGCCTAATTGGACTTTGTTTTCTGCCAAAGACATTTTCAATACCTGGGCATCTGTGTTCATTGCCCAGAAGTCTACACCGGTGAGACCTGCTTTAATCATTCTATTTACGGCATTTCCGCCGCCGCCGCCAGCACCGATAACCTTAATATCTGCTACATTTGATACCTGTGTGGTATCATTATCTTGTTCTTTGTCTCTTCTTCCGAAGATATCCGGTCCGAAATTTTCCACTTATTTGACCTCTTTCAATCTAATACTTTTTACTCGAAAGGTTATTTTTTGATTATAACTTAATAATTATACTATTTTAAAAAAATTAAATAGTAAAGAAAATTAAGATATTTTAATATTTTTTTTAATATAAGTTAAAGATTTTCTTAACATTTTTTTTGTCCGATGTATTATTAATCATGTCATCTATTCTATTCATGACAGACTTGTAACAAGTCTTAATATTTGGTTTAAATATGCGCAATTTTTATTTTTTACAGTTTTATTATATATAGAAGTGTGTTTAAGGTGGGAATATGATTAACGAATTAGGTTCAGTTCTTAATAGATATGGTGCAAGCTTGAATTCCGGCTATTTGCAAAGAAGATTAATGAAGTCAAATGTAAAGCTGGATGGTGCCAATTTGTTTGAAAAACTTATGGGCAAAGCTAACCAATGCAAAGGGGAACATTTTAATAATGCAGTTACTGCTGTTGGTACAGCTGGTGTTGCTCCTATTTTTATTATTCACAATCCTCTTGCAAAAGAAGACAGTTCAACTAAAAAATACACAGCAGCAAGACAACCTATTTCTGCTATAATCACATTGACTGCCCAGGTGCCTATTATGACGGCTTATAACAATTGGGTTGATAAAATGGCTACACAGTACCATCTGGACAGATGCGATTTGTCAGCTGCTCCAATGAGATCAGTTGTAAATAAGGCTATTGATTTTGATTATCAAAAAATCAAAAGAGATAATCCTGAGGTATTACAATCATTGAAAAAAGGAAATATTACAGATCTCTTATATCAAAAATATAAAGACAATGCTTTTTATGATGAATTGCACAAAATTAGAAAATCTGTTTTGAATGGAACTGAACCGGAATATTTGAAAAAACATTTTGGTCCGGATGGAAAGATAAAAATTGAAAGTATGCTTGCTCCGTCTGATTTTGCAAAAGCAGAAAGAGACTTAATTGTTTATTATTTGAAACAAGAGCATGGTATTCAATTTGTCGGTGAAAATGTTATTGAGTTTGTCAATAATGACAAAAAAGAAAAAATCACAGTTAATTCTCTTAGTGATTTAAGGAAAAGCAAAAAATTTGCTAAATTTTTAAAAGCAAACAATATCAACCTTGACTTCAAAGAATTGAGTGAGCAGGCAAGTAAAGATCGAATTACTGAATTAGCTAAGATGAATGTAGAGTGTGAGCTCCGTTCTTCAGCAAAAATTAAATTTAAATCGGCTCAGATGTACAATGAAGCAAAAAAAGAGCTATCTTCATATATTCGCAAGCTCTCTGCTGAAGGAGTAACTGCTTCTGAAGCAGACAAATTGATTCAGCAAAAGGAAAAAGAGTTATTTGAAAAACTTGTTAAAGATGCAAAAGCAATTTTAGCCTCTGCTCCTGATGCTTTTTCTGATGATATTCATACGCTCAATAAAAAAGAAGCTGAGACGCTTGTTAATAAAATTTCGTCCAAACTTTCTATGTTTTCTCGTGATTTAGAATTATCAGAACCTGAGAAAGTTGTAGAAAAAGCAAAAAGAAAAGTTTATGATTGTTTTAAAAATGAGACAAAAATTAAATTTTTAAAAACAGAGGGCAGAGAAACTTTTGATAGTACATTGAGAGATGTTCAGCTTAAAAAATGGCTCAAGGCTAGAATTAATAATTCCGAAAAAATTCTCTCTGATTTTAAACAAAAAAGCGGTATAGTTGTTGGACTGGCAATTTTACCATTAACCTGCGGGCTTTTGAACTGGGCATATCCAAGGATTATGGAGGAATGGTTCCCTAACCTTGCTCATTCTAAAAAAGCAGCAGCTGAAAAAAAGGAGGTTAAATAATGATCTCTAGAGTTTTTTCAAATGATGTAGTAACAAAATATGGAAATAAATTTTTAAACAGCAAGGCTTTGAAAAAACTTTGCAGCGAAAGAGCAGGTGATGCTGCTGCAACTATTGCATTGCTCTCAACAACAACAAAAGACCTCGTTAATTGTATTTACTATACAAAACAAAGTCTTGATAATGAAAAAATTCCTGAAGAAAAAAGAAAATTTGTTGCTGCTATTGATTTAGCAAACGGTTTTTTGAATGTTACCACTCAATTAACATTGGGTATGTATATTAAAAATAAAGCTCCTGCTTTATTTGACTTTATAGTCAAAAAGTTTGGCACAAAACTGGCTCCCGATGCTCTTGGTCTTGCTAAAAACGGATTTAATATCTTGACTACTCTTGTTTTTGCTCAAATCATTCTCAAGAGAGTTTTGACTCCGTTTGCTGCTACTCCAATTGCTCATTATCTTAAAGAATATGCAGAAAAGAAGGCTGTTAAAACTCAGGGTATTGACAAAACACCTGCAAATTTAGATAATAAACTGCAAGATAAAAATCAAGAACCATCACCGGCACTTATGCAAGTACCAAGCAAGTCATTTACAAGTTTTGAAAAAATGTTAAATACAAATAAATAATAGGTTTATTAAGAAAGGAAGTATATATGCCAATTTCCCCTATACGCTATTCACCGATTTATAATACTTTACCTCAAAGCCATAATAAATCTCAAAGACCTCTTTCTTTTGGAAAACTGCTTGAGGAGGATATTTTTAAAAAGTCTCTTGAGGAAAGTGAAGATTACACAGGAAAAGAAAAAAAGAAGGCCTTGGAAATTGTAGAAAAAATGAAAGAATTTCTGGAAGATCCTAAATTTGATATGGTATACTCTTGTTTTTGTGTAGAAAAAGCGAACAGTACAAATGGTAAAGATGAAGATTCTGTTTGTTATGTTGTAACTAAAGGAGAGATTGATCCTGAAAATGGTAAATTGGGTGTTCCTGATGATCCTGAGGCTCTTAAGAATCATAGAATTAATGTGATTTATTTAGATGATGTTCTTGATCCTAAAGCTGAAGACAGTGTTGATGACATTGTTTATAATTTGAAACGTTTTACAAGAAGCAGAGGTATAGATACTGCTGAAGAAAGCTTAGCTTTATCAAGAGAAAAATCTCTTATGGACTCAATGATGATAGATGATTTACCGCCTTCTCGTTGGCCAAAAGAGCCTGAAGAACCTTTTGATCCATTTTCTAATCCGTCTTATTTAGATTGTTGGCTTCCGTAGTTTTATTCCAAATATGAAATACCGGTATACCGGCGATTGTGATTAACAATCCCGGTATTGTGTATAATGGCTTATAAATTGAAAGGCAGATTACAATATAACTGGCTAAAATTAAGAACGTTATCGGGAAAAAATTATTTATTCTGAATTTTTTATTTGTATTTGGAAATTTTTTTCTGTATACAAATACACCTGCTGTAACGAGTATATAAAATATTAATGAAGCATAGATTACAAAATCCAGAAGTTCAGAATAGTTTCCCCATAATATCAAAATACATATCCATAAACATTGTGCCCACAGTGAATTAACCGGAACTTTTGTTTTTCTGTTTATCAAAGCCAACGGTCTGAAAAATGCTTTGTCTTTTGCCATTTTATAGTAAACTCTTGAGCCAGTGAGTATCATTCCATTTGCACAACCAAATGCTGATATCATAATAATTATTGCAATTATGTCTTTGCCTATCGTACCGAATATTTCGGCAATTGTTCTGGCTGCGACTATATCTTGGGGTGCAGTTTTTATAGATTCTAAAGGCAATACACCAAGATAGATAAAATTCATTAGAAGATAAAGCGAAACAACAAGAAAGACGCCACTAATCATTGCCTTGGGTATATTTTTTTTAGGATTTTTGACTTCTCCTGCAATAAATGTGATATTATTCCAAGTTATAGAGGCAAATAATGCACCTACGATTGCTACTGCTATGATATTTATAGTTTCGAAACCTAACGCAATAGGCATTTGAATATTTTGAACCAGAGTGTGTGAATTGAAGCCAAAAATTAAGCCTATTATAACAATCGCAGCAAGAGACAGAACTTTGGTAGCAGTGAATATATTCTGTGTTATTACTCCATATTTTATTCCTCTGGAATTTAAGAAGCTGAGAAAAATTACTGTGCATATTGCGAAGACCTGTTGTGTGGAGAGTTTTAAAAGACCTAGATTAAACAAAATATTTTCCGAACTGATTGTCGGAACTAAAATACCGAAAAACTTTGAGAATGCAACACATACTGCGGCAATTGTTCCTGTTTGAATTACAAGGAACAATGTCCATCCGTATAAAAATGCTATTTTTTCATTGAATATTTTTTTTAAATATACATATTGTCCGCCTTCATCTGTAATATTCGACGCCAATTCGCATAAAGATAGTCCCCCGCAAAGCGTAATGAATCCGGCTATTATCCATACAATTATTAATAATAGACCGGAATTTACCTGTCTTGATATGTCTGCTGAAACAATAAATATTCCGCATCCTATCATTGACCCTGCTACAATTGATATTGCATCTGGGAGTGATAATGTTCTTTTTAAATCTTGACTCATATTTTTAGATTAATATAAAAAAATTTTCTTAACAAATTTTCTTAGCATACTTTTTATATTATATTTATTTCAGGAGGAATTATGTTTGAGATTATTTTTGACTCGTTGCCGAACAGATTGCTTTTAAAGTCATTAGAAAACAAAAAAATCTTTTTTTATGGTGCAGGTCAATTGGCTGAGGAGATGTTTAATATTGTTGATTTTTCAAAATCAGAAATAATAGGTATTTCTGATAAACGTTTCACAGAACATAAGCCTGAAAATTTTTGCAGTGTCAGAACATACAATACAGATGAAATTTCCGATTTGGATTTTGATGTCTTTTTTATAAGTGTTTTGCAGGCGAAAAAATTGAAGAAATGTTTAATGCAAGAAGAATTTTATAAACTTCTTCAAAAGAAAAAATGTGTAATCAGATATTTCAATATTTTTAGTTATATTTTTAAAGAAAAATTTGGACAAAAATCTGATGATAGATGTATTTTTTGTTCACATACAGGAATGAGGGAATTTTGTGCAAATATTGCGCCGTTTTTATCTTATTTAATGTTTGATAATAAAGAAAAAAAAACAAAACTATTGTATTGTCCTCATTGTTCGGTTTCTTATTTTAAATTGCGTCCTAATGAAGAACAGGTTGCAAAGTACTATAAAGATAGAACTACTGACAACTTTATAAAGCTAAGACAGAAGTTTGAACCTTTTATTATGGAGGTTTTAGATAAGCATCCTTCTTATGATTTAAGGTTAAATCAAATAAAGAAATGTCTTGAACCTATTGGAAGAATCTTTAATGATTCAGATGATCTTCTTGATTATGGAGGCAATGCTTTGTTTTTGAGAGATTTATATCCGAATGCAAATAAATTTTCTTTGGATAAAACACACAATGAGGCTCAAAACGATGTTAATGTTATTAATTCATTGTCTGAGGTTAAAGAAAAATTTTCATTTATTATGTCTACACAGGTATTTGAACATTTGTCCTATCCTGCTGATGTTCTGTCAACACTTCATTCGAGTTTAAAGAAAGATGGATTTCTTTATATTTCAGTACCCGATGAATCCGGGTTTAATAATGATAATTCTTTTTTCAATAGGATTTTGGGTAAAACTAATTTGGTTATGCATGAGCATATAAATATATATAATCCAAAGTCTTTGAAGATGCTGTTTGAAAAATGCGGATTTGAAGTAATAAAATGTAAATCAGTTGCATTGAAAAATTATCTTTATAAAGGTTATATTTATGTTCTTGCAAGGAAAATTTGAATTTTTTGTCTTTTTGGATGGAATGTGTTTATAGTTTGGATAGTATCTTCAGGTTAACTTTTATTTATGCAGCGTTTATTTCTAAAAACAGACAGACTTTTGCTTAGATATATCTCTCAAGATGATTTTAATGAGATTAAATCTATGTTGCAAGATAATGAAGTTATGTATGCGTGGGAACATGATTTTTCAAATCAAGATGTTCAGGCATGGATTGATCGTAATTTAAAAAGTTATGCTGAATATAATCTTGGCTTTTTTCTTTTGGAACAAAAATTTACGGGTGAAATTATTGGTCAGGCTGCCCTTGAGCCGGATACAATAAATGGACAAAAATATTATGAAATCGGTTACATATTAAAGAAAGACTATTGGCATAGCGGTTATGCCTATGAAGCTGCAAAACATTTAATAGATTATGCTTTTAATTCTTTAAATTTAAAAGAAGTTATTTTTGAGATACGCCCTAACAATTTGTCGTCAAGAAAAGTTGCAGAAAAACTTAATGCTAAAATTTCAGGAGAATTTTTTAAAAAAGTAAATAGCAGACAAATGCTACACTTAATTTATAAATTAAGCAGATAATTATAGTCCCCTTACTATAATAGAATTGTGCTAATATATAAATCAATAAGGAAAATTTATGACAAAAGCAATATTAATAGGGGCTGGTTTTTCATGTGATTTGGGAATGCCTTCTGCTGCACAATTATCTAATACATTTTTTACATATTTTAATTATGAAAAAGTTAATAACGATATAATTCCACAAATAGAACACTTTAAACCATATGGTAAGGATATTGATTTGTCTGCTGAAGCTTTTGATGATATTCTAGAAGTTTTCAAAAATAATAAAGAAGAAAATTATGAAAACTTTATTAAGCAGATAGAACAGTTAGAATATAAGAGATTTAGTAAAAATTACACAAGAACTATTCAATATTTTATTTCAATATTATACGATACTATTTACAACCTTTTTCTAAGGTTTCATATAAGTCAATACCCGATTTATTCAATCATGAAAAGTACATATTCATGTTTAAAAGATTATTTGTCTAAAGAAGAAACTTGGATTTTATCATTAAATCATGATTTAATGATTGAATTTTTAGCTCTTGACTATAAAATACCTCTAAAAGTTGGAGCATCAGAAGAACAAAATTATTTATTAGACAATGAGAAAAATAAGGATAAAATAATAACTTTCAATAAATTAAGTAGAGATAATTATGAAATTGATAAAATGGATTTTTTTAAAAATGAATATGGTATAAATCTTATCAAATTACATGGTGGGTTAAATGAATTTTCATTTGGTGATAATGGGAATTTTAATTATGGTAAGAATTTACTATATGCAAACTTTAAAAATTGTAAACATTCAGAGGATTACAACTTATTAATTCATAAAATCAACAATGATATGACCTATTATGTCAATGGTAGAAATGTACCAATAATGAAAGAAATTGCAGCTCCGTATATCGATAAAGATTCTTTTGAATTATTAAGAAAATCAATGCTTACAGGTGGTAGAAAATTTTCTTCTACTTTGGGGGATGATTCAGGAACATCTATGTATTTATTTAGAGAGGTGTTATCTAGGATTGAAACATTAGATATTATCGGTTATGGATTTAACGATATTCATATAAATGATCGAATCGATCAAGCTATGATATTAAATCCAAGCTTAAAATTAAATATTGCAAGATTTGCAAATACACAAATCCCTCACACTATTGAAAGACACAATCATGATAAACGAATCAATTATTCTTATGGATTTAGAACTCCTCATTTATTACATTATATGGTAACTAATACACAAAAGCATCCAGAAGAAGAAAAATTGAAAGATTTTCTTAAAATTTCAAATTCTCAAGAAGCGTTTAAAACATTTTTAGATAAATACCTTGTTTCAGGTGAAATGGATGAAGCGATATTAAAATATACACTGGATGCTTTTGAAATAATGCAAAAAACGAAAGCTAGTTCAGTTTCAAAATACACTTCAAATAATGTTCATTGAAATCTTTGCAGCAGCAGCTTAGACGGATGTTTTCGAATGGGTATTTTGCAAGAATTTTATCTGCGATAGGTATTGAAGCTTCGTCATTATCTACAAAAAGTTAGTGTTTTTGTACTTTTCAAACTCTATTCGATTGATGTATTTAGGCAAAGAATTTATGCCGTTTGTCGGTGTTACAATGTGATATTTGCTTGATTGTCCTTTTTCGTTTAAGTGCTGCCACAAGGTATAAGCATCCAAGTAGCTCTCAACGATACACAATATTTCTGTATTTTTTGTATAAGGATTTACTGCAGAAAGATTATTCGGAGAGCCTTTTGAACTACAAATTTCTTTCCTGGAAAAATTTCTTGGTCTAAGTTCATAACCTAATATATCCATGCCGGAATCTGTTCTATATCCGTAACTTGGAAACACCCATTTGTCATCTTGCCAACTAAAACCTATATTCATAAATTCAACAGTCTTTTTTGTGATGCCACGCTTTTGATAAATCTGCTTCAGCAGTTCTTCATTCCCCAGTAAATAATCATTACGGACATCAAAAGAAAGAGCATAATATAACTGAACTTCAGGGGCTAAGGGCTGTACATCGTCTTAATATTCATAATATGATGGTTGGCTTAAACTTCTTAACTTTGGATTACTCATAATTTGTTTGAAAATCATTTTTGAATGTTCGGGATTTGCAAAACAATGTAATATACCTTTTCGTTCATTGAATTTTAAGTTATCTCTGCCGGTATCTTTACAGTATGGACATTGAAAGATGAATTCATCTCACTGAACTTTATTAAGATATGGCATTAAGTAATATAGAACTTGTCCGATATGCAATCTCATTAAAAATCCTCCGTTAATGTTGTATGATGAAGATGTTTCGATAATTACTTTAAATTTTCTTGAAAAAATGAAAAAGAAACATGAAAAGGAACTTGTGATAAATACTTACAACATAATTAAAAATTATACAAATTATGTGGAAAAAGAAATTGAATTATATAAAAGAGATAAAAATGGTTTGAGTGCTATTGATAGAGTTTTAAACCGTGAACAATATGCAATAGATAATTACAAATCCATATTAAAAATTTTAAATGTTACAAGTGAAATAGTCCCAGATATTATTTCTATTTATGTAACAAAAATAAGGACATATTAAAAATAAAACAAATATTAAAATGCTTTCAATCAATGAGCTAGAACAATATATTAATAATCTGTAAAATTATGAAAAGATATTCTCAGTCCCCACGTAGTCCCCATGGGGATATGGGATGTATATTTACGGAAATTGTTATATGCCTAAAATATACTAAAAAGCCACCTTGAAAGGTGGCTTTAAAATTAGGAGGAGGTGGGATTCGAACCCACGGTACGCTACAAACGTACGACAGTTTTCAAGACTGCTCCAATCAACCGCTCTGGCACTCCTCCAATGAGTTAAGATTTTGTATTGATTAGAGTAAGATTATATTAATAAAAAAATAATAAATTGTAAAGCGTTTATTTATAAAAAAATTTCTGTTGCATGAAAAAATTTATATGCTATAAATAAAGTATAGTTAAATAATTTATCAAAAATGCCTTGGTAGCTCAGCTGGATAGAGCAACCGCCTTCTAAGCGGTAGGTCATTGGTTCGAATCCAATCCAGGGTAAATATTAAAAAGATAGGAGCATACCCTATCTTTTTTGTTTAATTTATTTTGTGAGGCAATATATGTTTAATGTAGTTACTTTTGAATATTCGCAGGATAAATTTGATAGTTGGGATATATTATTTGATTATCATTGTGTCTATATATTGGAAAATGGAAAAGATGCTTATATTGGGGAATCTAATGATTATATAAGGAGAGCAAAAGAGCATAATAAAAAATCTATTAAAAACAAATTAAAAAAGTACAATTTTAAAAGAATGCACGTAATTTCAGGAAAATTATCCGAAGAAACTCCTTCAAAACATTATGAAAACTTACTTATAAAGCTTATGAAGGTGGATAAAAAATTCAATATAGTAAATGATAAAGATGGTGAGAGACCCCATTATTTCAGAAAAAATGAATTTGAACTTTATTTTGATGAACTTTGGCATAAGTTAGAAAAGATAGGATTAGTTAAGACTAAAGACTTTAAATTAATTATCAATTCAAGTTCATATAAATATTCACCATATACCATTTTAACTAACCAACAATATAATGCTCTAACAAGTATTGTTCACACAATTGATTCAGAAGAAACTCAAGCACATAAAAAAGATTTTTTTAACAGACCGATTTTCATAAATGGTGATGCTGGAACAGGCAAAACAGTAGTAGCTACATCTTTATTCTATTATTTAAAAAATAACGAACGCTATAAAGATAAAAAAATAGCTATTGTATACGCCAACCCCTCTACTAGAGCAGAAATACAAGAAGTGTTTATGAACATTAAAGGATTAAGCGCAAAGGATGTCATATCTCCGGTAGATGTTACGAAGGAACATTTTGATATTTTAATATGTGATGAAGCACAAAGATTAAGGCATAATAAAAATTTAGGATTGTTTAGCAAAAACTTTAAAAAAAGTAATACTAGACTAGGATTTGATGATAAACATGATGAACTTGATTGGATTTTAAAAAATTCCGATTGTCAGGTTTTATTTTATGACGAAAAACAAATAACTAGCCCGTCTGATATTCCTGAAAAAAAATTTAAGGAAAGGCTTAACTATAAAAAACGTGGTATACGTCCTATAAAACTTGTTGAGCAGATGCGTATAAGAGCTGGCAATGATTATGTTCCTTATATATATAATATATTAAACCAAAATATAAATGAGGCAAAAACTTTTGACAATTATGAGTTCAAACTCTTTAAATCATTTAAGGAGATGGCTAAACTTATAGCTCAAAAAGAAGATAGCACAGGACTTAGCAGATATTGTGCAGGCTATGATTGGAAGTGGAGAGCAAAAGAGGATAAGACATTAGCAGATTTTACTTTGGATGGTATAGATATACAGTGGAATAAACAGACAAGCGGATGGCTGAGAAATGTTGAAGCTATTAAGGAAATGGGTAGTATATACACTTTGTCCGGGTTAGATTTAAATTATACTGCGGTTGTTATAGGACCAAGCCTTTATTTTGATAAAATTGATAATAAAATAAAAATAGACAAAAACAAATTTTTTGACAGCAAATTAAAAAAAGGCGTGAGCGATGATGAATTACTAAGGTATGTTCTAAATACATATGCTGTTTTCCTTACACGGGGGATAAAGGGGACATATGTATATGTTTGTGATGATAATCTAAGAGATTACTTTAGTAAATATATTCCTTATTAAAAAACATACTGATTTGCAAATAATACACCTCCGAAAGATGCAAAGTCTATATTTTAAATAAATTAGCGTTATAGGTATTAATATATCATCCGTGTGACCTCTGCTTGTGGATAATATAATATTTTTTTTTAATTATTAATATGATTCTATTGTTGTTTATAACATTAGGATTATTTTATGAATATTGAAAATATATTTAAACTAGCATGTTTTTTTCTTTTTTCTATATTTTCTTTTTCTTCATTGTGTTTTGCTGAGGATTTTGAAGTCGGTACTTCATCAGAACTGATGGATGCTTTGTCTAGAGCGAATACAATGCCTGATACGGTTCATAAAATTAACATCAGTTCAGATGTTTCTTTAACCTCTGCTGTTAATGAATTTGTTAGCATTGAGTTAATTGGTCAGGAG
Organism: Clostridium sp.; assembly: GCA_018362895.1. Classification (GTDB taxonomy): domain Bacteria; phylum Cyanobacteriota; class Vampirovibrionia; order Gastranaerophilales; family Gastranaerophilaceae; genus Limenecus. Next base: position 63,704 of record JAHALR010000010.1, read on the forward strand.
CAAAATCATCATAATTTAACGCTTAATGGTTATAAATTCACATTCAATGGTGGTGATAAAAGCTCTAAAATATCAGATTTGAATGTTATGTCAAATTCTTCCGGCAGTTCTATTGTTGTTAATAATCAGAGTCTTTCAATAGATAATTCAACTTTTACTGGTAATTTATTTAAAGATAATAATTGCATATTAGATAACAATAACGGCAATATTGATATAACCTCTTCATCTTTTAGCGGAAATGAAGGATATTATGGGGGGGCATTTGCCAATAAAGGCAACGGCTTTTTAGATATTATTTCTTCCACGGTAAGCAATAACGTTGCTTATAATGGTGGCGGTATTTATATGACAGGAGGAAATGTAAGTACTTCAGATACTTCTATTTCAAATAATACTGCAACATATCAAGGAGGTGCTTTATATATTTCAAATGGTACTGTTTTATTTAATAATACAGAAATTTTGAATAATAGTGCCAATATTTATGGTGGTGCTGCTTATATTGGCGGTGGTGATTTAACTTTTATCGGCTCAAATATCAGCAAAAATTTTAGTTCAATGGGCGGAGGGGCTTTTTATATAGATAAAGGTACTGTTGTGCTTAGCAATACTACACTTGATGACAATTATGTCACAGCAGCTGCTCAGGGCGGGGCTATTTATAATGTTGGTAACTTGACGATTCAGAATAACTCTTCTTTTTCAAATAATAAAGTTGAAACCGGGACAGCTGGTGCAATTATGAATAAAGGCACCCTTAATATTTCAGATACCTCATTTATAGGTAATGTTGCTGGAAATGACAGCGGTGCAATTTCTAATGCTGACTCTGCAACGCTTATTATAAATAATGCTGCTTTTACCGCTAATAAAGCACTGGAAGGACATGGTGGAGCAGTAGCTGGCGGCGGAAATATGCAGATAACAAATACTTCTTTTGATGGAAATTCATCAGGCTTTTATGGCGGAGCTTTATCTCTTATGTATGCCGATTCAGTTATGTCAGGTTGTGTATTTTCAAATAATGAATCATTAAATGAAAGAGGTGGAGCTGTCATAATCTATGGAAACAGTGCAGAATTTAAGGATTCAAATATTTTTACAAATAACACCGCAAAAACAAACGGCGGAGCTATATATATTGCTCAGGAAACAGATGTTAAAATTTCAGGAACAGCTAAATTTATTGGCAATAAGGCTAAAGAGGGTCTTGGTGGTGCTTTGTTCGTTCAAGGGCATTTGGATATAAATGCTGATAATCCTGAAAATGATATTATATTTTCAGGTAACACTGATTCTTCTGGAAGTAATGCTTTCCATATAAGTATCAATCCTAATGATCCTGAAGAAATAGGTATTGTCAATTTGAATATTTCTAATGGTTCAAAAATAGTTTTGGCAGATAATATTTCGGGACAAGAAGGTACAAAGTTAAATATAACCGGAACATCTTCCTATAATGATAATGTCTTTTTAGGCTCACAGAATAAAGATTTTGAAGGTGATATAACGGCAAATAATATAAACTTGCATTTTTATAATGAACAATCAGGTTTGGAAGCTGCTAAAATTTATGCAGCGAATACCAATTTTGATTTTATGAATGGTGCAATAAATCGCTCTACCTTAAATCTGAATATGTCCGGCGGAGGAAATTCCTTATGTATTGATGTTGATCCGGCGTCTCTTTCTTCTGATTATATAAATTTGATTGGTGATCCGGCAAACATGACTCAATTGACAATTAGAGATATCAATGTTTTGAGCGATCCGGTTCAATCAACTACTATATTTGATATTTTTGACCATGAAAAATATGGTACTGATATGGCACTTTCTGAAAAACTCGAAAATTCAATTGTTTATGGCGGTCTAAAAACATACAGATGGGCTTTAACTCCTAAACTAACTTTATTAGAATTGGGCGGATTAAATCCAAATATCCAAAGATATCAAGGAGCAACATCTGCTGCTTTTATGAACCAGATGTTAAGTTATGACTATTCTTTAAACAGAACGGATGAAATTTATACTAATTTGAGAGAACAAAAACTCGCAACAAGAAGGTTAAACTCTTATGCTTCAATTAGACCGTCAGGCATGTATGCTGACTATTATTATGAAGACGGATCTGCTGTGTGGTTGAGACCTTATGTGAACCTTGAGACATTTAATTTATCAGGAGCATCAGGTGTTCTCAATAATCAATCCTATGGGTTTATGCTGGGGTATGACTTTCCTATGAAAGAAACGAAAAATGATTGGAAATTATTTCCAACTATTTATGCTTCTTATATTGGTTCAAGCCAGCAATATCTTGACTCTCATATGAATCAAAATGGCGGCTACGGAGGTTTCCTCCTGAGTGCCTTTAAGGATGATTTTTATGCAGGTTGGACAATAAATGGTGGTGGTGTCGGTGTTGCATCCAGATATAATTCAGGACACGATGACTATGGCATAGTCACAGCAGGTACTGCTTTGAAATTGGCATATAACTGGAAAGTTCTTAAACGATTCATTATACAACCTAATTTTACAACTGCTTATACTTTTTTGAGTCCCTCAAATCTGGTAAATTTCCAAAATGTTGATATGAATCAATCTCAGGTAAATGGCTTGACTATTTCTCCTTCTTTAAGATTGACATATAGGAATGAAAATGGCTTTGAACCATACATATATGGCGGATGTGTAATACCTCTTATGAGCGATATTAAAGCAACAGGGAATGGTTTGAAAATAGAAACATTGACATTAAATACATGGGCTCAATTTGGTGCAGGTGTTAGAAAACGTTTGAGTGAGCGAATAACCTGTTTTCTTGAAACTGTAATAAGAACAGGTGGAAGAGAAGGTTGGGGGTTAATGTTTAATATTCAAATAGCAATTTAACTGGTAAAAATAATATGTATATGTTTTTTAATTTATTGTAACTTTATTTCCTTATAGAATTTTTTTTGGTAAACTTAATAGAAGATTAAAGGAAAGAAGGGTGAAAATCCTACACTGGTCCGCAGCCGTAAAAGTCGGAATGCTTTAATCTTGGGATACCTCGAGACAGGAATTTGGGAGAATAATTTGCTAGCCAATTTCTGCCTTTTTGAAAAAAAAGGAGATTTATATGAATGAATTAGATAACGAAAAAGTTATAGCTATGGATAAGCCTCTATCCTCAGTTAAGGGGACTTTTGTTACAAAACCTAAGTCCTTAGCTTCTGTTGATTTGAAGCCTAAGATAGTTGGTATTGCTCCAAAACAAGGTCTTAATCAGATTAAAATAATCAAAAAAGACGGTACAAAAGAAGAGTATGATGTACAAAAAGTCGTAGCTGCTATAAAAAAATCTGCTGCAAGAATGCTTGTTGATTTTACGGAAAAAGAAATTAAAGATATTACTGATTTTGTGGATAAAAGTGTTTTAGAAACTAAGCAAACAGAGATTGAAATCTTTAAAATGCATTGTATTGTTGAAAATGCTCTTGAAGCTCTTAATCCAAAGGTTGCTAAAAGTTATAGAAATTACAGAAATTATAAAATTGACTTTGTAAATATGCTTGATAAAGTTTATCAAGAAAGCCAAAAAATCATGTACATTGGTGATAAAGAAAACTCGAATGCTGATTCGGCTCTTGTTTCAACAAAACGGTCTTTGATATTTAATCAACTAAATAAAGAATTATATAAAAAGTTTTTCTTAACTGTACCGGAATTGCAAGCTATTCGTGATGGCTACATATATATTCATGATATGTCTGCCAGAAGAGATACAATGAACTGCTGTTTATTTGATGTTGCAAATGTCTTAAAAGGTGGTTTTGAAATGGGAAACCTCTGGTATAATGAGCCGAAAACTTTAGAGGTTGCTTTTGATGTTATCGGTGATATTGTTATGGCTGCGGCAAGTCAACAATACGGTGGCTTTACAGTTCCTGAGGTTGATAAAATTCTTGCGCCTTATGCCAAAAAAACGTATGAAAAACAGTATCAAAAATATGTTGATATAGGTGTTTCTCCCCAAAAGGCACAGGAAGAGGCTATTAAGGATGTTAAAAATGATTTGCATGACGGTTTTCAGGGCTGGGAATATAAGTTTAATACAGTTGCTTCAAGCAGAGGTGACTATCCATTTATAACAATGACAATGGGACTGGGCAGAGACAAATTTGCAAAAATGGCTTCTTTGATGATGCTGGATGTTCGTAAAGAAGGACAGGGGAAAAAAGGCAATAAGAAGCCCGTTTTGTTCCCTAAAATTGTATTTCTTTATGACAAAGAGCTTCATGGTAAAGGCGGGGAACTGGAAGACCTCTTTAATGCGGGTATAGAATGCTCAAAAAGAGCTATGTATCCTGACTGGCTTTCTTTAACAGGTGAAGGATATATTGCAAGCATGTATAAAAAATATAAGAGAGTTATTTCTCCTATGGGTTGCAGAGCATTTCTTTCACCTTGGTTTGAAAAAGGCGGAGCCAAACCTGCTGATGAAAGTGATAAACCTGTATTTGTCGGCAGATTTAATATTGGTGCAATTAGTCTTCACCTGCCAATGATTTATGCAAAATCTCAAAAAGAAGGCAAAGATTTTTATGAAGTTCTTGATGTTTATCTTGAAATGATAAGGCAAATTCATATTAGAACGTATGCTTACCTTGGTGAGATGAGAGCCTCTATAAATCCTCTTGCCTTTTGTGAAGGAGGTTTTTATGGCGGACATTTGAGTATTCATGACAAAATTAAGCCTCTTTTGAAATCAGCAACTGCATCCTTTGGTATCACAGCACTGAATGAGTTGCAGGAATTGTATAACCAAAAATCACTTGTTGAAGATGGCGGGTTTGCTCTTGAGGTTATGAATTACATCAATAAAAAAGTTAATGAATTTAAAGAAAAAGACGGCAATCTTTATGCAATCTATGGAACACCGGCAGAAAACCTTTGCGGTCTTCAAGTTAAACAGTTTCGTAAAAAGTATGGTAAGGTTGATAAAGTTTCTGACAGAGGTTATGTTTCAAATAGCTTTCACTGTCATGTGACAGAAGATATTGGACCTATTGAAAAACAGGATCTGGAGGGCAGATTCTGGGAGCTTTTGAATGGCGGGAAAATTCAATATGTTAAATATCCTGTTTCCTATAATACAAAGGCAATAGAAACACTTGTAAACAGAGCTATGGATAAAGGTTTTTATGAGGGGGTAAATCTTTCGCTTGCATATTGTGATGACTGTGGGCACCAGGAATTGTCAATGGATATTTGCCCAAAATGCGGAAGCAAGAATCTTACTAAAATTGATAGAATGAACGGATATCTTTCATATTCCAGAGTAAAAGGTGATACCAGATTAAATGAAGCAAAAATGGAAGAAATTAAAGACAGAGTGAGTATGTAAGATGAAATATCACAATATTACAAAAGAAGATATGCTTAATGGTGAAGGATTGAGAGTTGTTCTCTGGGTTTCCGGATGTGAGCACCACTGTCATAATTGTCAGAACCCTATTACCTGGGATAAAAATTGCGGTTTACCATTTGACAAATCTGCCGAAGAAGAACTCTTTGATTCACTAAACAAGCCCTATATAGATGGAATAACATTCAGCGGAGGCGACCCGTTAATGCCTTATAACAGGGATGAAGTTTTTAGGCTTATAAAGAAATGCCGTGAAATTTATCCAGAAAAGACTATATGGCTCTATACGGGGTATGAATGGGAACAAATTATGAATTTGCCAGGTATTTCTGATATTGATGTTATTGCAGAAGGCAAATTCAAAGAAGAGTTAAAGGATAATAATTTGCATTGGGTTGGAAGTTCAAATCAGCGTGTTATAGATGTTAAAAAAACGATTGCAGAAGACAAAATCTGTGTGTTTGGTTAATTTTTAGTTATTTTGTACTTTTTATCCAGTTCTTTTAAGATGTCAACTGCTCTGTCGATTTGTTCATATGTTAGTTCTTTCATAGCACAAAGTCTTAGACGGCATTCTTTTCTTCTTACGGCTGGATAAGTTACAATATTTGTATACAGACCGTTTTCTCTAAGTTCTGAATGAATTTGAAACAGTTTTTCTTCATCATAAATCATAACAGGAATTATAGCTGACTGTGAGTGGCCGATGTCAAATCCTGCATTATTCAATTTTTCTTTTAAATAGTTGATTTTTTCCCAGAGTGTTTTTCTTCCGGCTTCATCTTTTTGAAAAAGTTTAAAAACTTCATTTAAACCTCCTGCAACAGATGCCGGGAGTGCAGTTGAGAAAAAATATGTTCTTGCATACAATCTGAGATATTGTATAATTTCTTCTGATGCTGCACAATAACCGCCAAGACCGCCCGGTGATTTGCTTAGCATTCCTACATTTAGGTCAATTTTGTCCATTACATTATAATATTCCGCAGAGCCTTTTCCTGTTGGACCAACGATTCCGATTCCGTGTGCATCATCCACCATCACTTTACATTTATATTCTTCTGCAAGTTGTGTGATTACATCAAGTTTAGCTATATCACCGTCCATTGAAAATACACCGTCTGTAATAATTAGTCGTCCTGTTTTTTCCTCAGGTAATTTTTTTAATATTCTTTCAAGTCCCTTCATTTCTGCATGCGGAAATACTTTTATTTCTGCCCCTGATAGTTTGCATCCGTCGAAAATTGATGCGTGGTTTGCACTGTCATTTATAATAACATCTCCTTCACCGCACAGTGCAGCAATTACACCTACGTTAGTGCCGTATCCGCTTGGAAAAACTATTGCATCATCCGTGTTATAAAAATCCGCAATTCGCTTTTCAAGTTCTTTATGAATTTCTGTGATTCCTGCATAATTAGAAACAGCACCCATTCCATAGCCGAATTTTGAAAGTGCCTTTGCTGCGGCATCGTTAACCTGCTTATTTGTTGAGAGGTTGAGATATGAATTAGAACCAAGCATTATGACAGAGTGTACATCACCGTTTTTTTCCTTAATAGGATATTCTCCTTGGTGCTTTTCCATTGAAATCATTCCCAGACCTTCATTGCCTGTCAAAAAATCACTGTTTAATATTTCTGTAACTTTTTCGGCTTTTTTAAAGAGATCATCACCAAGTTCTGTATTCAAAAAATTTTCAAATTTTATTTTTTCGTTATTTTTTAAATTTGTCACAAAAATTCTCCATATATAATTGCACATTCTATTTTGTGTAGACTTTTATGCGAAAATCAATTGTATAATAATAAAATCACAGGACAATCTATGATTCTTTAAAGTATAAATAAAACTTTGAAAGTAAGTGATTATTCTTTTTATTAAAGATTTTCAACAGCTATCTTTAATATTTCATTTTTATCTTCTGAAAATATCCTATATCCATCAATAATTTCATCAATCTTTATTGTTTTTGAAATAAGAAAATCCGTATTGAGTTTTCCTTCTGAGATATACTCCAGTAGTTTTTTGCAGTGTATAGCATCTACACCGCCTGTTTTAAAAATTAAATTTTTTCCATACATTTCCGGCAGAGGAAGAATCTGATTTTCTTCATACATTGCTACAACTGCTACAATTGCATTTGGGCGTGCAATTTGCCAAGCAAGCTGAAAAGTTTTATTGCTTCCTGCTGCTTCAATTACACCATCGGCTCCGAATGTATTTGTTTCTTTTTTTACTATTTCTTCACAGTTTTCTTTCAGAGGGTTAATTGTAATATCAGCTTTGCATTTCTGCTTTGCAATCTCCAAACGTTTTTCATTGATGTCAATGGCTATAATTTTTTTTGCGCCAAAGAGTCTTGCACATTGCATTGCACAAAGACCTACCGGTCCTGCTCCAAGCACAGCAATTGTGTCACCTTCTTTTATTTCACAAAGCTCTGCTCCAAAATATCCGCTGGAGAGGATGTCTCCTGTGAAAAGAGCGTTTTCATAGGTTATGTTTTCAGGGATTTTGGTCAGCCCTGTATCAGCAAAAGGCACTCTAATATATTCAGCTTGGCAACCGTCTATTGAACAGCCAATTTTCCATCCACCATTTATACAGTTATTTATGAATCCTCTTTTACAGAAGAAACACTCTCCACAAAATGTTTCACAGTTTGCACTTACTCTGTCTCCTGGTTTCAAAGTGGAGATTTTTGTACCTGTTTCGACAATTTCTCCAACAAACTCATGTCCGAGAATTATACCTTTTTCAGCTTTTGGAACAGCGCCGTTAATGATGTGTAGATCGCTTGTACATATGGAAGATAACTTTACTTTGACAATGGCATCTCTTGAATCTTTTATTACAGGTATTGGTCTTTCTGTTAATTTTATACTGCCATTATTTTCATATACTAAAGCTTTCATTTTCAACCTCAGAAACTTATATTATAAAGATTAACATAGATTTCTGATTTTAGGGTAATATTAATTTTTACAAGCTTCACAAGAACATTTTGGAATACATAAGTCATTGCATAATACAATTTTTATTGCTTCACCGGCTTTTGCGTGATATTTAAGTCCGGGCGTAATTAAACCTGTTATGAATCCGACTGTACAGCCAATAGGTATGCCGATAGCAAGTCCTGTCCCTATTTTTGCAGGATTTGGAATGAATGCAAATCCTACTCCTGCACCTGCACCTGCTACACCAAGACCAAGTGTGGAGGCAGTGAGTTTTCCTGCTGTCATCCAAGGACCTTCTTTTAAAGATCCATCTTTTGTGAAGGGTTTTGCTGACATTGCTACTGCTGTTCCATCAGGTAAAACAAGACATTCAAATTTTAGGTATACTCTTGCATTCTTGTTTGGTATTCTTTGTTTTTCGATTTTTATTACTGTTGCTACTATTTTTGAACAAGCAGGTATTAAAAGGGTTCCCTCTTGTGTATAGATGCTTTCAGGTACGCTAAAGTTTACACGTTGTCCTGCTTTTGCTTTGTCAGACCAGAATTTGCAATCAAATACTATCTTGAGAACATTGCCTTTACAGATAATGTTTCTTAAATTAGTGATTACAGCTTTGTCGCATGGTGCATTCTTTTCAGGAAAAAGATGCTCCTGAGAGAGAATTTGTTCTTGAATTGCGTATTCTGCTCCAAAAGCAGGAATACTCATAAAAATAAAATAGAGTAGTATAATAATTTTTTTCATATCACAATATTAAAATATTGCGAAAAATTTTCTATTCTCTAACTGGTTGCTGTTTAAGATAATTTTTTCTTTATATTTTTTCTGCTTGTAATAGAATGTAAATATATATTTGAAATTATGCCCCGGTAGCTCAGATGGATAGAGCGATAGCGTCCTAAGCTGTGCGTCGTTGGTTCGAGTCCAATCCGGGGTATTTTATTATTAATTTTGAAGAATTTCTTTCAAGTCTTCTTCAGGTGTATTTATTGGTTTTATTTTGAATTTTTCAACAAGTATATTAAGTACGTTCTGAGATATAAAAGCAGGAAGGCTCGGTCCAAGTTTGATGTTTTCTATACCCAGATAAAGGAGTGTAAGTAAAATACATACTGCCTTTTGTTCATACCAAGATAAAACAAGAGACAAGGGTAGTTCATTTACAGTACAATTGAATGCTTTAGATAATTCAATTGCCACTTTAATTGCACTGTATGCGTCATTGCATTGACCCATATCTAATAAACGTGGTATTCCTGCTATATCTCCCATGTTTAGGTCGTTGAATCTGAACTTACCACAGGCAAGTGTTAGCACGATGGTGTCATTCGGTGTTTGTTTAACAAAATCTGTATAATAATTTCTTCCGGGTTTTGCTCCGTCACATCCACCAACTAGGAATATATGTTTGATAGCTCCAGAATTTACCGCATTGATGACTTTATCTGCAATTGACAGTATTGTACCGTGTCCGAATCCTACTGTGAGAATATCTCCGCCATTTATGCCCGTCATGTTTTTATGTTCATTGTATCCCCCTAATTCGAGAGCTTTTTCTATAACAGGTGTAAAGTCTTTATCCTCATCTATATGTTTACACTCAGGATAAGCAACCACTGAAGTTGTAAATACTCTGTCTTTATAATTTTCTTTTACAGGCATTATGCAATTTGTTGTAAAAAGTATAGGTGCAGGTATATTGTCAAATTCTTTTTGCTGATTTTGCCATGCTGTGCCAAAGTTTCCTTTCAAGTGTTTATATTTTTTTAATTTTGGATAAGCATGACAAGGCAGCATTTCTCCGTGAGTATATATGTTTATGCCTTTATCTTTTGTTTGTTCAAGCAAAAGATAAAGGTCATGCAAATCATGTCCGGTAACAACAATGAAAGGTCCTTTTTCTATATTTGTTGTAACATTTGTTGGTTCGGGTGTTCCGTATGTTTCTGTGTTAGCTTTATCTAAAAGTTCCATACATTTCAGATTTATTTCACCTGTTTTTAAAACAAGATTTAATAATTCATCTGTTGTGAGTTCTTTTGAAATTGATTGAAGTGCAGTGTAGAAAAATTTGTCGACTTCTGCATCTTTATACCCAAGAATTCTTGCATGGTGTGCATAAGCCGCCATACCTTTGAGTCCAAAAAGAATGAGTGATTTTAAACTTCTTTCATCTTCATTACAATCCCAGACCTGTTGTATGTTAAAATTGTTGCCACACTTTTTAGCATTTTTTACCTTTTGAATAAATTTATTAATTGATTCATTGTCAAAATTGACATTTGTTATAGTTATGAAAAGTCCTTTAATTATTAATTCTGTGTTTTCTTCATTTTCTTGAGAACAATTAGCCAGTTCAATCAAGTTGCTTGTTAATTCATCTTGAAGATTTGATGTGTCAGCTTTTTTCCCACATACGCCCTGTGCCATTGTGCAAGCTTTTCCAATTGCTGTTTGTTCACATTGAAAACAAAACATAGACATAATATTTCTCCTTAATAAAATTTATGGTTATTTGCTTAGTTTAGTATAGCTTATTATAATAAAAAACCTCTGGAACAACTAGTCAACATACACGATTAATAATTTTTTAAATTTGTAATTTAGTTATTTATTCTCACATTCTGTTTTTTATGTATTCTATTTTTTGTTCGAGGTATTTTATTTCACGTTCTTTTTCCAATGATTTATAAATTTCTTTAGCTTTTTCCAGCAATTTAATGCTATGATTCGGTCTTTTATGCTTTATTATATCCGCCAGATCAGAGTAAGCAAAAGCCATTTGAATTTTTATTCCGTTTTTATTAGCAGGTCTTTTGGAAATTGTATTAAAGTTTTTCTCATAGAGTTCATAATTTTCGAGTATTTCTTTTCCACATTCAATCTTTCTGATTAGTGTTGTATAAAGCTTTTTGCCGTTTCTTTCTTTTTTGAAAATTATTTCTAAATCAGTTAAGCGGGCCATAACATGTATTTGATCGCCCATGCAATTGCTTATTTCTATTGATTTTTCTATTGTTTCTTCAGCTAATTTAATTTTGCCAATAGTACCGTAAATTTTTCCAAGTTCGGCAAAAAATATATTGGCAAGTTTGATTTTTCCGTTTTTTTGCAAGTGTTCGGCCAGCTTTTGTGCATTTGTGCAAAATATATCATGTTGGTTTGATGAATAACATAGAGCTTCAAGCTTGAAAAAGTTTTCTTTGGCTCTTTTCGTGTTGTCAGGATATTTTATACAATTAATTGCTTCTTTCCTGTACAAATCTTCTATATATTTGCTGTTGTTTAACTTTTGCAGAACAAGTTTCATAATGTTATTAAATCTCTAAAGATTTTAAATTGCTTATATTATTTGTTTTTTTTAAGATAATTTACATTGACAAAGAAGAATGAAGTTATGTTAGATAAAGAATATAAAACTACTTTAGCTCAAGAACTAAAAATAAACGATATAGATTTTGGAAAAAATATATTAGGTCCACAGGCTTTCTTGGACTATCTTTCTTTATTAAAGAAGGAAAATTTTGCACCCGGCAAAAGACTCGATTTTGAAACAGTTGACACCTTTGATAATTCTAATATAGATAATGGTTTATTTTGTGCGAACCTTCATGTCCATACACATTATTCTGATGGAACATCAGATGTAAAAACAATTCTCGAAGATTCATTAAAATTTGCAGAGAAAAAACCTTTTTTGCTGGGTATAACTGATCATGATACAGTAGAGGGTGCAAAAGAAGCACTTTCAATAGTTTCTAGAGATTACAACAAGTATAAAAATATTAAAATTGTTGCAGGAGTGGAAATTTCAACTGTTGGTACACACTTTAAAAAACAAACTGGAACGCTTGATATTCATACTCTTTTGTATGGAATAAATCCATTTGACAAGCGTTTGAATAATTTTCTGGATGAAAAACGAAGATTAAAATTTTCATTGGCAGAGGAAGTTTTGAATAAATTAAAATTCGCTCTGTCTGAGCTTCTTTCCTCTTTGCAAATTACTCTTTCTCTGGAAGAAGCATCAAAGATACATCCTATGATTACAAAAGGACAAGATGAAGTAAGCCATCCATTAAAAAAATATATATATGCAAAGATTCTTTTTTCATATTATGTAGAAAATAATACATTTGTTCTTGAGCGTTTGAAAAAATATGGCGTATCAGAGGCCTTATTGAGTTATGAAAAACCGGTTCAAAAATATAAAAAGATGTTTAACAATGCACGATATTTCTATATTTATAAAAATGCACTGGAAAAATATCTTTCTTTTTTAACAGGAGATAAAGAACAATTTGTTTTAAATGAAATCCCTGAAAATATTATAAATAACCTATTAAAGGCAAAGATGATATGTGAAGAAAATCATCCTTCTTTAGAAAATATACAGCCTGCTTTTTCTTCATTTGAAGAAACTCTTGCTTTTATTTCAAGTTTAGATTTTGGAATAATAAGCATAGCTCATCCTGCACGATTAAAGTTATCAAACATTAATAAAGATATTAGAGATTTCTTTTCCGATTTTTGGGCAGTTTATAAAAAATATGGTGGGGACAGGGCACTTTGCTATGAAAAATATTATCAGTCTTATGACAGGAGAAAATATTTTTCTTATTTAGAAGATATAGATGCTGCTGCTGAAAAATATTCGTTTTTATTTACCGGAGGCATTGACTCTCATGGTGATAATGTAATCAGAAGATGTCCGTATTCTTAGTTAAGATAAAAAAATACCGTACTTTTTTGATTGGGAGGTTAGTACGGTAAGTGGTTCTTATTATAAGATAATTAGATTTTTGCGCCTGTCGCTTTATATAGCCCAATATAGTCTACATTGCAATCAAGCTGGTTTTGAACAACCTGTTTATTTAAGACAAGAAGGTTTTCTTTTCTTTGAATTAAATCCAGATAAGAAATAAGCCCTTCTTCATATTTTGCCTGACTGTATTTAAAGTCTTTCTGTTCCATTTTATATACATTCAGATTAGTCTTATATTTTTTGTCATCTTGTTTTAGCGCAACAAGTGCATCATTAACTTCTTGAATGGCTGTTATATTTGTTTTGTAGTAATTTTGAAGAATTTGTTCATAGGCATTTTTTTTCAATCTTAGATTAGCGATTTTTCTGCCTCCTGTAAACAGATTGAGCATTGCACTTGCGCTTAATACGCCGAAAACATTTCCCCAGGTGAAAGCATTGCCTAAGGCAGATGAACCAAACGCCATAAGACCGAAAAGATTAATGTTAGGCAAAAATTCTTTTTTTGCTACCCTTACATCTATGCCGGCTTTTTCTACCATTTTTTCTGCTGCAAGATAATCAGGTCTTTGGTCTATTATTTCAGATGGTATGGACTCCGGTACTTTTACAAGATAAGATTCTTCGTATTCTTTTCTTTTTAAATCATTAATATTTGCAGGACTTTCTCCAATCAAAACTGCCAGACTGTTAAGAAGTGTTGTTCGTGTTTTTTCCAAATCCGCCAGATCAGCAGTAGCAGAAACAAATGCTTTGTTTGCTTTTACTAAATCGGCTGTTGAGGTCAAACCAATTTTATTTCTTTCTGACATAAGTTCATATATTTGTTTTCTGTCTTTTATTATTTCTTTTTGAAGTTCAATCAGCTTATCTGCTTTTATTATATTGAAATAAGTAGCTCCAACTGCTGATGATATGGCTATATATGAAGCTCTTTCATCAAATTTTGATTTTTCCCATTCTTTTTTTACTGAACGTGTTTTGTCTCTGTTTTTTAAAAATAAATCAAGTTCATAACTCACATTCAAAGGAAACGCCCATATACCGCTAGTGCTGGTAGAACCGGGGAGCTTGATTCCCGTTGGAGAAAAACCTCCTGAAATTTGTGGAAGTTCATTGGCAAATTGAAGCTTTGTCATTTGATGATATTGTTCTACTTTCAGTGTCGCAATTTTCAAATCATAGTTGTTTTCAATAGCTTTGATTATGTATTCTGTCAAATATTCATCATCAAAGGTTTTCCACCAATCAGTGTTGACATAGTCAAATCTGTATTCTGTTACCTGTGTTTTAATAAGTTTATTTTTTTTGCCGGCAGCAAAACAAGGTACATGAACGAAATTCATGCTCAAAATGCTGGTCAGTATCAGTCCGGCTGCAAACTTTTTATATTTCATTCCACTCTCCTGTCGGAATATTGTTATCATAATAACATAATGTTATCATAATAACAATATTTTGTTCAAGTTCTATTTCAACATTTTAAAATATTTTTTGTCAACCTAGCAACTTTTTCAGTCGGCATGTTTTATAATAATTGAAGGTAAGAAGTAATGAATCCAATTGGTTTAAATTCATATAATACAAATAGTTATTATTATCCGTATCAGTCTCAATATTCGCCTCAGGGCTATTATGGACCATATTATGATATTCAAGAAAGCTCGAGTGCAGAAAATCCGGCTAAAACTCTTGGATTGGCCGCAATGCTTCAAGGGCTTGCAATGGGAATAAAAAAAGCTTCTGAATTCTTCTCAAAAAAACTGGCAGCAGGAAAAGAGTTTACTTCAGTTGATAATGTGGTGAAAGCTGCACAAAATATGCTTAATAAAAATAAGCTTTCTACAAAAATTTTCTTTATTAATCCGCAAAATCAAAATCAGTTTGCCGGTTTGGGAAAAGAAATGGTTAATGAAGTAGCAAAAGGCAGAAATGCTTTCTTTCATAGAGGTGTAAACGTAGCTGTTGCTCCTTCATCAAAGCCTTCTTTAATATTGCATGAGCTGGGACATGCCGTTAATTTTACAAAACCTATACTTCGTTCCTTACAGAAATTCGGCGGTTATGCACTTGCTGCACCGACAGCTTTGCTTCTTGCAAACAGGGCTTTTTCTAACAAACAAGACGGGCAAAAAACATTTATTGAAAAAAATGCAGGTATATTAGGTTTTTGTGCATATATTCCTACTTTGATTGAAGAAGGTATTGCTTCTTTAAGAGGCATAAATGCTGCTAAAAAAGTTATAAATAACCCTAAATCATTGAATATTCTTAAGAAAAATTATGCGCTGGCATGGATGACATATTTGCTTGGTGCTCTTGCTCTTGGTGTTGCTTCGAAACAGGCAGTTGTCGAAGACAGTCTGTAAAATCTTGTTAATTATTTAACTTTTTTTGAAATAGGTATACAATATTATTGTTGTCCTATTGAGGTCTTTTGCATGAGAAAAATATCAATATGTGTATGTTCTGTCTTTGTTGCCGTTATGTTTTTACAAGGCTATGCATATAGTTTAACGAATAATGGTACAGGTATAGGTTCAGGCTTATCAAAGTCTTCTTCCACTCGTCTAGGCGGATATTATAAGCCTTCTCAGGCATCCGTAATTGAGTATGATACTTATGGTACAAAAACAGGTTATTATGTTGAGGATGCTTTTGGTACAACTACTAAATATGATACCAGAGGTAATGTTTTGTCTAAGTACAAGAACAATCCAAAAGGAAAAACGTATGTCTATGACAAGTATGATCATTTGATTGGATATTATGCAGCTGTTTCAAAAAACAAAACAGTTATGTTTGATAAGAACGATACACCTATTGGATATTTCATGCCGGATTCAAATGGTTTTGTAAAAAAATATGATATGGACGGCACTCATATAAGTACTTATAAAAAGCCTTAGTTTTTGAAATTTTATATTTTGCTGATTCCAATACTGAAAAGAGAGAGTACAATTGAACCGAAAAGTGCACTCCAGAATCCTTCAACTTCGAGTCCCGGTGTTATCCAGCCTGCAAGCATTAAGAGCAGTGCATTTATTACAAGGCTGAAAAGACCAACTGTTATAAAATTTATAGGGAAAGTTATAATTTCAAGCAAGGGTTTTATAAAAGTATTGATTAAAGCAATGATAATGCAAGCAAACATTGCACTCCAAAAGCTGCTGACTTCAATACCGGGGATTACCCAGGCTGTAAAAATTAATGCAAGTGCAAAACAAATCCATCTAACTAAAATCATAATAATCTCCTTTTTAGTTGATTATATTCTAACAGATGTGTTTTTTGACTCCCTAATTGTACAGGGTTTGTATGATAATACCTGAGAAAATACTTATTGTTAAAAGTAAGAGAATGATTTTAACTGTATCTTTAAAATTTTCATTTTTTTTAAGCAATACAAGTATACCCAGACCTGCACTTGATGATAGACCTGCAATTACAGATCCAAAACCTATTGCTCCTTTAAGATACATCAATGTAATTGCTATTGAAACTGCACAGTTTGGTATAAGTCCTGCTATGGCTGTTAGTATAGGTTGAAATATTGAATCGTGTAAGAAATATTGTCCAAGGTTTTCTTCCCCGCCAGCTCTGTTTACAAGATAATTAATTCCAAGTGTAACAATCAGCACAAACACAAAAACGTTTAATGTATGTTCGATGGGATGAAGGAGTAAATCTCTTTTACGAGGTTTATTAACATGGTGGTGACAGCATCCTTCCTGAGCTTCTTCTGTTGAGTCTTCTTGTATTTCTTCTGTTGTTTTATGCGCTGAATCGATAATAAAATCTATAAAATAGCCTGCTGCTATTGCAATAATAATTTTTGTAATCAGAAGTGGTATAACCAGCTGTATTTTGCTTGGTTCTGCCAGTATGACGGGAATGGCTTCATCTGAGGTTGAAAGATAAACAGCAAGAAGAGTACCTTTTGTTATCAATTTTTTTGTATATAGAGTACTTGCGATAACTGAAAATCCGCATTGAGGAAATGAAGCGGCTATACTTCCTACCAGCGGGCCTGCTTTACCAGAATATTTTGTGAGTTGATTTATTTTAGATGAGTAAAAGTATTCGATAACTTCAATTACTACGAATATGATAAATAAAAATGGCAGCATATGTATGCTATCTTTTATTGCATCTATAACCCATGGCATCCAAGGAAGCTTTTCTATCAGCTGATCAACAGGAAAAAATAATGCTTCGTTAATATCATTTATTAGTTTTATTGTATTTATCAGAAGTGCTTTCATTGTTCTTTTTCTATAATGTTTTTTATATAGTTGTAATATTCACTGTTTGGATACTGTTCAGCCTGACGGATTAACAGTTCTTTTTTTACATATCCCATTCTGAATGCAATTTCTTCAAGGCATGCAATTTTTATTCCTTGATTTTCTTCTATTGTTTGAACATACTGTCCGGCTTGTAAAAGAGATTGATGAGTGCCTGTGTCTAGCCATGCAAAACCTCTGCCTAAAAGTTCTACATTAAGTTTTTGTTTCTCGAGATAAAGTTTATTTAAATCCGTTATTTCAAGCTCTCCTCTTGCAGAGGGTTTTAGACTTTTAGCTAGGTTTATTACATCATTGTCATAGAAGTAAAGACCTGTCACAGCAAAATTTGATTTTGGATTTTTAGGTTTTTCTTCAATTGTTTCAGCTTTACCGTTTTTATCAAAAGAAACAACACCAAATCTTTCAGGATCTTTTACCTGATAACCAAAAACAGATGCACCTCCGTTTGTTTCAATATTTTTGACTGCTTTTTGAAGCATTCCTGAAAATCCGTGTCCGTAAAATATATTGTCTCCAAGAATTAGTGCGGCACTGTCAGAACCGATGAAGTCCTCTCCAAGTATAAATGCTTGTGCAAGTCCGTCAGGCGAAGGCTGTTCTTTGTAGCTGAATTTTATTCCAAATTGGGAGCCGTCTTTCAACAGTTTTTTAAAATTAGGTAAATCCTGTGGAGTTGAAATAATTAAAATATCTTTTATGCCGGCAAGCATAAGAACTGAAACAGGATGGTAAATCATGGGCTTGTCATATATTGGAAGCAGCTGTTTTGAAACAGTCATTGTACTGGGATAGAGCCTTGTTCCTGCTCCGCCTGCTAAAACTATACCTTTCATCAATCAATCCTCAATTCTATATAATCTTTCAGTGCTAACTTCCAATTTCTTAAAAGACCATTATTGTCCATTATACTGCACACCGGTCTTTTTGCAGGTCTTGGAAATTCCTTAGTAGCACAAGGAATCAAGTTTACTTCCAGTCCTGACATATTGAATATTTCTTTTGCAAAACCATACCATGTGGTATGACCGCCTCCACAGGTATGATATATTCCATAATCAGGTTCTTCTTCAATCAGGCTAATAATTGCATCTGATAAATCTACTGTCCAGGTAGGACAGCCTGTTTGATCATCGACGACTTTTAATTCCGGTTTGTCTTTTAGTGAAATCATTGTTTCTACAAAGTTTTTGCCGTGATGACCATACAGCCAGCTTGTTCTGGCAATGTAGTATTTATTACAGTACTTTTTGACAGCTTCTTCTCCATGCAGTTTTGTCAATCCATAATTATTAATAGGATTTGTTTTGTCATTAGGCAAATACGGAGTTTGTTTTTTACCGTCAAAGACATAGTCTGTTGATATATAAATTAAAACGATATTATTTGCATTGCATGCTTTTGCTAGGTTTTCTGTGCCTCTTGAATTAATTTTTTCTGCTGTTGAAAAGTCTTCTTCTGCTTTGTCAACATTGGTATATGCCGCACAATGTATTACATAGTCCGGCATTTCGTTTTTTAATACTTGTGTGACCTGAAGCTCATTTGTTATGTCCAATGTTTCAATATCAGTTTCTATTACTTCATAATCATTATCTTCAAGCATTGGGCATAAGTCTCGACCAAGCATGCCTTTAGCGCCTGTTACAAGTATTTTCATTATAGAGCTCCTGCTTTTTTATTCTCTATTGATTTTATCCAATCTTGATTTTTCAGGTACCAGTCAATAGTTAGTTTTATACCTTCTTTGAAGGTTACAGACGGTTCCCAGCCAAGTTCAGTTTGGATTTTGTGATTGTCTATTGCATATCTTCTGTCGTGTCCGAGTCTATCTTCAACATATTTGATGTAAGATTCGTCTTTACCCATTGCCTCAAGTATAATATGTGTTATTTCGAGGTTTGTTTTTTCATTGTGTCCGCCGATGTTGTAAACTTCACCTACTTTTCCTTTATGAAGAACTGTATCTATTGCACTGCAATGGTCATAAACATAAAGCCAGTCTCTTACATTCATTCCATCACCGTAAACCGGAACTTTTTCTCCTTTTAAAAGTTGGGAGATAAAAAACGGTATAAGTTTTTCAGGATATTGATAAGGTCCGTAATTGTTTGAACAGCGAGTATTTAAAACAGGCATTTTGTATGTTTCGTAGTATGCCCGTACAAGCAAATCAGCACTTGCTTTTGATGCTGAATAAGGTGAATTTGGTGCAAGAGGCGTAGTTTCATAAAAATAGCCGTCTTTTCCAAGTGTACCGTAAACTTCATCTGTTGAAACCTGTAAAAAACGTTCAATGTTTGCTTCTTTTGCTGCTTGTAGCAGGTTTAATGTTCCTTGAACATTTGTCTCTATAAAAATTTCAGGACCTGTAATTGAACGGTCAACATGACTTTCTGCTGCAAAGTTCACAACTGCATCACTTTCTTCAACAAGGCTTCTTACAAGATTTTTGTCACAAATATTTCCTTTAACAAACTTGTAGTTTTGATTATTTTTTATGTCATCAAGATTTTCAATGTTCCCTGCATAAGTAAGTGCATCGAGGTTTATTATTTTGTATTCCGGGTGGGTTTCAAGCATTTGTCGTATGAAACAACTCCCAATAAAGCCGGCACCGCCAGTTACAAGTATTTTCAAAATAAGTCCTCCTCTTGTACATCTTTTAAGTATGGTTGTTTTGCGTCTTTTTCACTTATAATCGGCTCAAAATCAATTCCCCATTCTACATTTATGTCAGGGTCATCCCATTTTATGCCTCTGTCATTAGACGGAGAATATTCGTTTGATGCTTTATAAAGAAGCTCAGCTTCGTCGCTGAGTACGATAAATCCGTGTGCAAACCCTTCGGGAATAAAAAGCATATTTTTATTTTCTTCGGAGAGAACTTCTCCAACCCATTTTCCAAAAGTCTTTGAGTTTTTTCTTATATCTACTGCAACATCAAAAATTTTACCTTTACTGCAACGAACGAGTTTTGCCTGTGCTTTAGGGTTTGTTTGGTAGTGTAAGCCTCTCAAAACTCCTTTTGTAGATTTTGAATGGTTATCTTGATTAAACTCTACGTCAATTCCGTTGTTTTGAAATGTCGTTTTTTGGTATGATTCCAGAAAAAAACCTCTGTCATCTTTGAAAACCTTTGGTGTAACAAGTATTACTTCTTCTATTTCGAGTTTTTTAAATTCAAAAGGCATTATTCCTGCTCCTTATAACTTATTATTATACTATTAATATAGATTTTTTTAGTATACATTATAAAAATATAACTTTGCTTAATATTCTGGTTGTGATAAATTAAACTACTATGCAGCTAGTCGAAAAATTTTCTTCATACAAAAAATATTTCACAGAACTTGCCGGACTTTCTCTTCCTTTGATAGTAGGCAATTTGGGGCAGGTTTTGATTGGTGCAACTGATGTGTTTATTGCAGCTAAACATTCTACAAACACACTGGCTGCTATAAGTATTGCAAATTCGATAATTTTTTGTATTTTGATTATGGGTATGGGGTTAATGTCTGCGATATCTATACTTATTTCAAATTATCGCGGAAACAGAAAACCTACAAAAAAGTTTTTGATTACTGTTTTGAATTATGCAATGATTTTGGCAGTAATATTTTGCGGGATATGCCTGCTTATGGTGCCATTAATTTCAAAAATGGGTTTTGATGCTTCACTTGTGCCTATGATAAAGGAATATGTTTTTATCTGTGCATTTTCTCTTTTTGGAATGTATCTTTATCAGTGTTTGAGGGAGTTTTTAATGGCATACGAGATAGTCGCTTTCCCTAATATGATCTTGTTATTTGCATTGGTTTTGAACTTTTTGCTTGCTTATTCTCTTGTTTTCGGAATTGGTCCTATACAGGGAATGGGGGTTATTGGTTTAGCTCTGGCAGCTTTCATTGTTCGTACACTCATGGGGGTAATACTGCTGGTATATTGTTTTGATCTTATACATTTTAAAAATCCGTTTGATACAAATTTGGTAAAACAGCTTTTAAAGATAGGTTATCCTATCGGAATTGCTATGTTTCTTGAGTTTTTAGGCTTTAACCTTATTACGATTCTTGTTGGCAGAGAAGCCGGAATCCTTGCTGCAACTCACAATATTGGTGTAACTATTACATCAAGTGCTTATGTTATCCCTATGTCAATCTCTGCTGCTATTGCAATTAAAGTAGGATTTTTTAATGGTGCACGAAATCTGAGTGAAATAAAGAGATATTCTTTTTCAGGGACTGCTATGTCTGTTGTATTTATGGCGTTCTGTTCAATTATTTTGCTGGTATTCCCAAAAACAATTTTCGAAGTATTCACTTCTAATGAACAGATGTTAAAATTAGGACTTCCTATTCTTCATATTGCAGCATTTTATTTAATGTTTGATGGCTTGCAGGTTAGTCTGAGCGGCATATTAAAAGGTTTAAAAATGACAAAGATTGCTTCGATATCTTTGATTGCAGGATATTGGCTTTTTGGGCTGCCTTTTGGATATATGCTTGCTTATCACTATCATATGTCTTTAAATGGTTTCTGGATAGGTTTGGCTACTTCATTTTTATTTATGTGTGCAATCTTTGCTGCTGTAATATACAAAAAATTTAAAGCATTGAAAAATGTTTATTCAGACTGAGACTTTAGTTCCTTTAGTCTATTTTTCACATTTTCAAGATCTTTTTTCATAAGCCATCTGGGGCTGCCTTGTTCAAGCGAGTGGTTTCTTAAAAGATAGGACGGGTGGAAAATAGCCATCACCTCGACATCTTCAAATAGATTGAGCCATTTACCTCTTATCTGTGAGATTTTAAAATCTTCATTTATAAATGAATTTGCTGCTGTTGCACCGCAAAGAAGAATGATTTTGGGTTTTACTATTGAAATTTGTCCCATAAGATAAGATTGGCAGGCAAGTTTTTCTTCATTTGAAGGAACTCTGTTTTGCGGCGGACGGCATTTTATTGTATTGCATATATAAAGGTCATTTTTTCTTGAAATTCCTGCTTCTTCAAGAAAAGTATTCAGCAACTGACCTGCTCTTCCTACAAAAGGCACACCGGTAGCATCTTCATCAGCTCCGGGTGCTTCACCAATAAGCATAATTTCTGCATCAGGTGAGCCGTCGGAGAAAACCATACTTGTTCTTGTTTTTGAAAGTTCACATGCTTTGCACTGTGTGCAGACATTCTTAAGCTCTTTTAATGCCTGCTTTTTTATATCAGATGTTTCACAAGAAACATTGACCAGTAAATGCTTCATACTTCACCTTTATTTTGGATACAAAGATATTATACCATAGCTCCACAGCATTTTTTATATTTTTTGCCGCTTCCGCACGGACAAGGATCATTTCTTCCAATTGTTGAACCATTTTGTGATTGAATTTCTCTAGCTTTTATTTCTTGTTCATCCGGAATGAATCCCATTAAATCTCCAAACGATTTTGAGGAGTATAGGACACTAGTGGGTGAGTATATTTTACTTTTTAGGTAGTGAAGCTTATACTTTTCCAAAAATTCATTTAAAGACATCTCAGTGCCGTATATTTCATTTAAAATATCAGTAAAGTTTGAGTATTTGTTTGCCAGTTTTTGTACCAGACTTGCTGGAATTTTATCATTTTCAATAAATGACTTTACACATTCATCCCAACCCTGAATATCGTGGTAATTTTCTGTTTCAAATATGTGGCACAGTGTTCCGTAAAAAGGTACAATAAACATACCCAAGTCCCTGTCAAAAATTACACCTACATCATATTTTGCATTGTGGCTGGAAAATCCTGCCATAGATGATTCAATATAATTGTCATAGGAGCTGTTAAATTCCGGTACTTTGAAATATCCGTATGTTTGTATCGGTTTAATGAACTCTTTTATTTCTTCAGGATTTTTTGTTTCATCAAAATAATAATCATTGAAATTGCTAATCAATCCGTCAACATATTCATTTGTTGTTACTATTTCATCAGTTCCGAAACAGCTTATGAATTTTTCTGTAAACTTGGCTATTTCAGCTTCTATTTCGTTTAGTTTAGAGTCATTATCTTTATATAGATTTTCAGGCTGTTCTATAATTTTTGCAACTGCGTATTTGAGAACTTTATCTTTTTCAAGCGATGAGAATGTTTCTCTGATTTCAATTATATAATATTCATTTTCAAATTTAAAAATTCTTGCAAGAACATATGAACCTTTGTAAATGCTTCTAAAATGGCTCATTTTAACAAGAGGCATTGCGAAATATTTCTTTTCATTTACAAGACTGTACATATCAAAACCGTTTCTGTGTATTGTTTTGATTTCAAAAAGAGAATCGATTGAGTCTGAAAGAGCCTGTGCGATTTTTTTAGTTTCATTGTCAATATTAGTTTTATCTTTCAGAAACATAGAAAATACTGAATCAGCACCCTTATTAAAGTTTCTTTCGAAAATATAAGAAACCAGAATAGAATTTATTTGTGATTGCGGTGAATTGTAAGCACCTATTGTTTTTAAATACTCATCAAAATCTTCTTTTATTTCTTCATTTTCTAGAGCATATTTAAAAATTTCTGATAATGTATCACTTATTGATGATAGTTTGTCTATTACTGACATTTCGGCTCCTCTTAGTTCTTTAAGTTATCTAGCTTTAAAATTGCACTGTGTCGTGCTGTATATCCGTTTTCTTTTCTGTATGAAAAAAATATATCATTTGAATCATAAGTACAATAATTGCACTTGTCAATTCTCTGCTTATCCAAGCCCGCTTCTACAAGCTGGTGAAAGTTTACAGTTTTTAAATCAAGATTATATTTTTCTGTATTAGTGTCGAAAAAAAAGTAATCATTATATTTTTTCTCCATAGTTTCGGAGACTTTTTGGTAAACTTCTTCACCTACCTGATAGTTTTTTAGTGAAATAGACGGACCAATGAGTGCCTTTATATCATAAGGTGATGAATTGAAGTTTTTTTTCATAAAAGTTATTGTTTTGGGAACAATTGATGCAGCAGTGCCTCTCCAACCCGCATGAGCAATGGCACCAATATTTCTTTTTTCATCGTATAAGATAACAGGTGTACAGTCAGCAAAGTTTAATAGCAAAGCTATATCAGGGCAGTCTGTGATAAGAGCATCAGTATTTTCGTAATTTTTACCTTTTTGTGCAACTGAGATATTAGATGAATGTGTTTGCACCGGTGAAATGATATCAGTAACATCAATTCTTAAAAATAAAGCAATGTCTTTCAAGTTTTCCTTACATTTTGGGGTAAGTTCTTTCATTACATTAGGTGTAACTACGCTTTCTCTTGTGGTGAAAAAAGCATTTGCAGAGGTTATTAAATTAGATTTTAGTATTTTTTTGTTGTTTATATAGTCTATCTTGTACATATTAATATTATTTTTCGAAGGTATTAAAAAGTCTGTCACCGGCATCTCCGAGACCTGGAACAATGTAGCCTCTTTCATTTAAACATTCGTCAATTTTGGCTGTGACTATTTTTAAATCAGGAAAGTCATTGGTTAGCAGTTTTATTCCCTCAGGTGCACTGAGAATAGATACAAAAACGAGATTTTCGATTAGTATTCCTTTTTTTAGAAAGAGTGAAATTGCTGCATGTGCTGAATTTCCTGTCGCGAGCATAGGATCAAGTATGAAAACCTTAACGTTTTGAGGATCCTCATACTTAACAGGTGTTTTGTCATAATACCAGACAGGCTCAAGTGTTGTTTCATCACGATACATTCCAACATGTTGTATACTGGCATCAGGTACAACTTCACTGGCAACATCCGAAATAGCCAAACCTGCCCTTAAAATTGGTGCAAAAATAATTTTGAATTCATCACTTATTTTGTTAACATAACATTCTTTTATAGGGGTTTGTATATTATATTCTTTTAACGGCAGATTTTTTGTTGCCTCAAGAATAAGAATTGTTGCAAGTCTTTTCATCGAGTTTTTAAAACCGTCTGAATTTATGTCTTTATCTCTTATTACACCGAGATTGTGTTCACAAAGCGGGTGTTTTACTACTATTACATTTTTCATATCAGTTTTTGCATTCAAGTCAGCGTTCATAGTTTTTTCGCCTTTCCATAAACTGTGATTCACTTTTTTGCACATCATCAAGGGTTCTGTGTACATCATGCAAGACAGAAGGATTTTTTATAAAATTTTTCAAAAGATCTGTCCTTCTTGCATCCATTATTTTCATAAAATCTGAGGTCATGCCTAAAATTAGGTTAGCCATTTGGTTTGTATAAACATAGAAATCTTGAAGGCGTCTTGGTTCAACAGCTGTAATGTAGTTTTTGGGATTAGTTTTTTCATCTGGAACAGATAGCTCAAGGGATTTTGAGCCTCCCATGCCTGTAAATTCAACTGTTGCTGACATCCTTTCAGGCATTTTAAGCTTTTTATCAGTTATTATAAATGTTATGAAAACATCTTCATTAACGATAGAAATATCTGAGACGTATCCAACCTGATAACCTAGCATTTTGACAGGCGATCCTTTTATTAACCCGTCGATATCTTTAAAAAACACATAATAAGTGTGCTTTTTTCTGACATTGGAATTGTAGACGTAAAGGCTTACAAAAAGTGTTGAGAATATTAGCAATCCCCAGATAAAAAGTTCTCCAATCCATAACAAATGTTTTTTCATACTGTAATTATAATCTATTTAAAAATAAAAAGGAAATTGCTTAAAAAAAGTTGTTGATAAAATCAGCCAGCTCAAGATATTTGTTTTCAGAAAGCTCTCTGCAAAAAACAAGGTATGTATGTGGAGCAATGTCTGAAACAGCGGCAGTGTCTATAAATAAAGCTTCTACAAATCTTGCAAAAAGCTCTGTTGGTTTTTTGTAATATTTATTCAGCCTGTTTATTCTTCCTGATATCCTTTTGAGCATTCTTTGATGAGATTTCAGAATTATGTAATTTTTATAAACTGATTTTAGATATGGAAAATCTTCATCAATGTTTTTTACGGCATAATAGCTGGTTTTTCCGAGAAACATTGCTTTAACCTGAACTCTATCATATTTTAAAAGATATTTTGCATCTGTCTTTTTGATCTCTTTTTCAAATGACTTACATGGATAGGAACGCTTAAAATCCGGATACTCTTTTTTTATTAGAGAGTCGTAATACTTTATATTTTTTAAAGTCTCTTCTCTTTGTTCATCAAGCTTTGAGATAGCTTTGTTTTTTTCAAGAAATCTTGTTACCTGATATAATTCATTTTCAATTTTTTTTATATCTGATTTTGGGAATAAAATCGATAAATCCGCTTGATTTTTGAGAGCAAGCGGGTCTAATTTTGCGTGGATATAGTGAGTGAATTCATGTATCAAAACCTCTATTTTTCTTTTGCTTGAAAGACTTGAGGATATGTCTATTCTGTTTTTAAGAAAAAATCCCTGATGCCCGCGAGCTTTGGTTTTTGTGTTTACCTTAAGTCCGAGGTTTTCAATAAATTCTATCATTCCGTTTAATATGACTGAGTATTCTTTTTCTGTTTTAAGTTCAATCATTCTGTTTCTTTAATGATCCATTTCTGGTATTCTTCATTGCCCAAAATTATTGGAACAGCAATGATTTCAGGTACAGTGTATTCATGAAGTTCAATTATTTTATTTTTTAAATCTTCAAATTTTGATTCTTGAGTCTTTATCATAAGCAAAAGCTCGTTATCTGTCTGGACAATTCCTTCCCACTTATAAACTGAGGTTATGGACGGAATTATATTGACACATGCTGCCAGTTTTTCTTCAACAAGTGTAGTTGCAAGCAGATTAGCATTGAATTCATTGGGTACAGTACAGTAAATTACACAGTTTTTCACATGTTTCTCCTTGATAATATCCTACATCATTTTTTCAGGATTTAAAATATTTTTCGGGTCAAATATTTTTTTTATTTCTTTCATAAGCTTAAGGCTTGTTTTATCGAGTGCAATAGGTAAAAATCTTGCTTTCTGACAACCTATGCCATGTTCTCCGGAAAGTGTTCCGCCAAGAGATACAGCAAGTTTAAATAGTTCTGTTTTAGCTTTTTCAAAGTTTTCTCTCTGTTTTTTGTCTCTTAAATCAAGCGCAAAATTCGGATGTATGTTTCCGTCGCCTATGTGCCCCATTACCATTGTTATCAGGTTATATCTTTCACTTATCTCAAGTATACCTTTGGACAAATCTGCAATTTTTGAACGAGGAACAACAACATCTTCTGTTATTACATTTGGTGCAAGTTGTGCACAAGCACCAAAAGCAGACCGCCTTGATGTCCAAATTTTCGTTCTTTCTTCTTCATCTTTTGCACAAATTACTTCAACAGAACCGTTTTTACGGCATAAAGAAATTATTTTTTCCTGTTGATGCGAAATTGAGGCTTCATCTCCGTCTACTTCAATTATAAGCAAAGCCTCTTTGTTGCATAAAAGGCCTGTCGGATAAAAGTTTTCTATTGTTTGAATGGTTTTTTTGTCGATTAAATCAACGACAGATGGAGTTAAATGGTTGTTAATTATCTCACTGACAGAATTAACGGCTTCTTCAATACTCTCATAATAAGCAAGAAGTACATTTGTTTTTTCCGGTTCCGGAATCAATTTCATTACGGCTTCAGTGACTATGCCAAGAGTGCCTTCAGAACCGACTATTAGCTGTGTCAGATTGTAACCCGTTACATTTTTTGGTGTATTAGCCCCTGTTCTGATGATAGTTCCATCTGCCAGAACTACTTCCAAATCAAGGACATAATCTTTAACTGTTCCGTATTTGAAAGCTCTCGGACCACCCGAAGAAAGAGCTATACCTCCTCCGATTGTTGAAACAGCGAGGTTTGAAGGATCAGGAGGATAAAAGAGTCCGACTTCTTTTGCTGCTTTTTGCAAGTCTGCTACAACAACGCCGGGTTGCACTCTGCAAGTCAAATCGCTATTGTTGATTTCTAGAATTTTATTCATTTTTGAAAAGTGGATAATAATGCCGCCTTTTACAGGTGCACAGCCTCCTGCGTGGTTTGTTCCTGCCCCTCTTGGTATAACCGGTATATTATAATTGTTTGCTGTTTTTAATATTTCACTTACCTGAACTGTGTTTTCAGGCTGAACAACTATTATTGGGTTTTCTTTTGAAAATGGTATATGTGCACAGTCAAATGAATAGGCATAAACTCCTTCAATATCAGAGATTATATTATTTTTTCCGACAATATTTTCAAGTAATGAGACTATCTTTTTATCGAATTTTACTGTTTTCATATTTTCGTTTGTAAGCATATTCGAATTATAAAACACAAGATTTTAAAGTTAAAGATTATTTTTGAAAAATATTTCTGATTTCTGTATTGTGCTAATTTTTAAAAAATTTGAATAAATATTATAAATATCAATTGAATAAGTACTTCTAATTACAGTTGCGGTATTAATTCTCTTCAAATTCGAATTCATAATGTTACACATAATTAAAGAGGGGAGAGAGTTTATGCAAAAATATGTAGTAACATTATTGTCATTTTTGGTATTGATGGGAACAAATTTCCAGAAGGCAGATTGCAGTATTTTGGATAACATGAGATATGATGAGGATTCTGCAATTACACAGATATATGAAAAGATGACACCTTCCATTGTTTTGATTGAAGCAGACTTGTCAGACGGGCTATCAACAGGAACAGGTTGTATTATTGATTCTAAGGGAATAATTCTTACGAGTTCTCATGTTGTTTCAGGAGCTCCAAGTGTTCAGGTTACTATTTCGACCGGCGAGGTCTTTAAAGGCGATATTATCTCTGTAATGGGAAAAGACAATGATCTTGCTCTTATAAAGATTAATGCAAAGAGACAACTTCCGACCATTGAACTTGGTGATTCTGAAAAAGTAAAGGTAGGACAGAGAGTTCTTGCGATTGGAAATCCTTTTGGTTTTAACGGAACATTAACAACAGGTATTGTTTCCAGAATTGATTATTCTAAAAACAAGATACAAACAGATGCGGCAATAAACCCCGGTAATTCAGGCGGACCTATTATTAATATAAGAGGTGAAGTTATCGGCATAAGCCAATCTATCTATAATCCTGATAACAACATATCAAATATCGGCATCGGATTTGCCGTGCCGATAAATGAAGCTAAAAATTTTATAAAACTATCTATGTCTAATTCGAAATTATCCAAATCAAACGCTAATTAATTAGCTTTATGCAGAGATTTAATTAGTATTTAAACGACCGCTCGATATTCTTTTGGAGCATTTGATCACAGGACTGCATTTCTTGGTCAATCATCTTAAGCTTGTTCTGATATTGCTGCATTTGCATATCGAGTTTCTTTTCCATCTGGTTTAAACGTTCTTTTCTTGCTTCAAGCTTTTTAACCATAGGGTCGTCAGAGTCCAAATCAGTACCGACATTCAACAAATCTGTGCAAGTTTTAGACAAATTCATTTTTGCTTCGGTAATTAACTGTATTTTATACTCCAGATCAAGCCTGTAAGCATTTAAATACATTAATCTCAGTTGTGACGTTGCCATTCCCATAATGGGCCCACCCTTATCTAGTAGTTATCTTTGTAGGTTGAGCTTATTTCCTCTGAGGAATACGTGCTCATTGTTTTCGGCAATCAACTGCTCCATCTGATTCAGTTTGTACATTTGATAATTAACTCTGTATTTGGCCATTTTCAGCTTTCTGTTCATAGTCAAATAGTCTTTAATCATCCCTACAATCTGATTTAAGAATGCTTGCAGAGGATTGTTTCTTCTGAAATAAGCCATAAGGTATCCGAAGAAGTTTAATATCTTTTGCAAGTTTGTTTGTAATACTTCTTGAAACAATATTTACTCCTTGTCCACCACTTGGACCTACATAACTATAAAAACAGAACGCTTGATATTATTGCCTTGTTATTATTCAATTTTAATATTTCTTAATAAATGAAATTTATATTTGAATCTTTAGCTGCTTTAAGAAAAGCAAGACAATTCTTGTGTTCTGTATTAGTTATCGACAATTTTTCAGCTTTCTTAAATATATTCGGCTGAAAAATAAAGGAATTGTAATAAAAAGTTACAATGCGTTTTAATAATGATAAAATAAAGACATTATCCCAGATAGCTGTGTTAATAGTGCGAATATAGGTTCTTGATGATTGAAACATTTTGCCTCTTTACATATTCTGAACTTGTTTGCTGTCGCTTTCAATAGAGTCTTTTAACATCTTTTTAACGATGTCGCCTTGTGTATCAAGCATTTTTACAACAGTTTCAATATTTCTAACTTTGTTAGACAAAATTGTGTCTGCATTAGACAAAATGCTTCCTGAAATATTTTGATAAGCTGCCAAACCGGCAGAAGTTGTACCTTGCAAAAGGTTACCCAAAACAGTAGCTCCTAAGCCAAATCCTCCCATATAAGGAGCCATTGCTTGAACTACACCTGCAAAACCTGAAATTACACCTGCTGTCGGGAGCACCCAGCTTGTTCCTGGAACACCAAAACCGGAAGCAATTCCTGCACCATATGCAGCTGCATTTAATCCGACAGAACCACCGATGCTGCTTGCACTATATAAACCGGATGCACCACCTGTTATATTTCCTGTTTCATAACTTGTATCCATTCCAAAACCCCAAGCAATAGGTGCTGCTCCGCTTGGAAAGCCGGGATAGTTTCCGAGTCCTGTGATGCCAAATGCAGCACTTCCACTGTCAAGAATTGAGTTACCGCCGCTTATAGGGGACCAGTAAGAAGTACCAGGAATATTCATAGTCGTATTACCACCAAGAACAGGCATAAAAGCACTCGGTGAGATTAATCTTGCTATTTGCCATAAAAAGCTTCCAGCCGTACCGAAACCTGCACCATCCAATGAAGAACCACTGACCGTAATATCTCTTAATCTGTCATAAGTTTCAAACAGTTGAGCTTTTGCATCTGAACTGGCTTTACCGAATTTATTTGCTATTACCAAATAACCGTCATTTTTATAAGACATCATATCCTCGCATATCTAATTAATTATTGAAATGTTTTGAATACATTTTCAATATTCTTATCAATTACTTTTTTCACAGAATCCAATTCTGTTTGTAATGCTTCTTGTTCTGTATCTAGTTGTTTTAATCTTAATTCAAGAGTTCTGTCAGTTTCTTGCAAACGTTCTGTTTTGGCGTTAATATCGGCAAGCTCTTTTTGATACAATTCGTTATTTACATTGTAGGCTTGCATTGCATCATCATAGCCCTGTTCGTCATATTCAGTGTCTTTTGTAAGCTTGTAGGTATATGATGCTCCACTTTCATCAGTCCAATAGATGTTGTTATATATACCATCACTTGACTGGCTCAATTGTGCATTAGTAATCGTTTTGTTTACTTCCTGTTCAATAGGCATTACAGAGAAAAGATCTACATCTTGTGTTGATGTTTTTGTTGGATCAAATCCTGTTTTTGTTGCGTTTATATAATAAGTGGCACCAGTAACAGAATTTTTGAAACTGTAATAAGTGTCGGTTGTTTCATTTTCATATGAAGATTTGCCAAGTTTGTTGAATTCATCAACATAAGTTTTACTGATTCCGTCTATTTTTTCGGATAAATCATAAGATGTGCCGTTTGGCAGCATAATTTTTTGATTTGGTGCAGTGCCTGTAACAGAAACCCCTTGATTTGATTGTGCTCCGTATTGTGGAACCATTTGTGTTGAAGACATCGTTACTGTATAAGTTTTAGGGTCAGTTCCTTCATTTTCGGCAATAGAAGTGATTTTTGTTTTCCCGTCTATACTTGTGTCATCATTATAGGTGTAAATGTCAGTATAGTAATCAGTTTGTGCCGGAGGTGTAGGAACTTCCAGAGCTAAAAGCTGTCTAAATAAATCAGCACTTTGATTTGCAAGAGCTGTTCTTTGCTGATTGACCTGTTGTCCTTCATACTCAACATTTATTTTTCTTGCCGTCAATCCAAGATATCTGGCCTGTGAAGCTGCCATACCCATATATTTTGTCTCCGTTCTTACTTACTAACCTTCTTAAGTTTAATTATCCTTGTGTTTTTGTCATTATTTCTGCATTTTATATTAAGATTTATTACTTTTATTATAAGAGGTTGAAACCCTTATTTAAAGCCTGTTTTGATAAAAATCATACATATGATGTACTCTTGGGATTTTTGAAATAAAAACCGGTCCTTAGTCTAAAATATTAGGTTTTTCAGACCGGTTAAAAATCGGAGTATTATGCAAATGTTTTGAATGTTTCTTCAATGTTCTTATCAATTACCTTCTTAACTGCATCCATTTCTGTCTGGATTGCTTGTTGTTCTGTATCTAACTGGTCTAAGTGCAATTCTAATGTTCTGTCTTGTTGTTGAATTACAGATGTTTTTGCATCTATATCTGCAACAGTTTTATCATAGATTGCCTTTTTAGCATTATATGTTTCCATTGCTGCATCGAATGCATCATCATCCTGTACTGTTTGTTGTGTCAATTTGCAAGTTACAGGAGTAGCATTTTCAAGAGGTTCTCCTGTAACAGGGTCTCTTTGATCAGCTGTATAGAAAGTGATATAGTCGTATCTTCCTGTTCCGTCATTTGCACTTGTGATTTGTGCATCATCATAGTGGAATTGAACTTCTTTTGTATAAGATTCAGCAGAATATACTTTGAAGCTTGCGCCATTTTCAGCAGCTTCTGCGAGTTCTTCTGTTGTCATAGGAACACTAGCGTAATCAAGTTGTTTGTTTCCGTTGCTATCAAGAATATATTTGCCGTTTTCTTCTTGTTTGAAAACTTTTTCAGTAGCTTGTGTACCATCTTCATTCATTACAGGAATTTTATTTCCTTCAGAATCAAGTTTATATGTGCCGTCTTCTTCTCTTTCATAAGCAAGAACTTCAGGCTTTTCTTCGTATCTGCCAGCATAGATATAATATTCAATTCCTGTGCCGGCATTTGTATATTTGAAGAAGCAGTCACCTTCTTTAGGATAAGTAGAAGCATCTTCATTGCCCAGTGCTTTTTCTGCTTCAGCAAATGATGCAATCAAACCATTGTACATTTTAGGTTCGTTGATAGTCATTCTTGTTCCGCCATTTACACTGATTGTAAATTTGGATTTATCTTTTTCATCACGCTGTATGCTGTATTTGTTAGAGCTTGTACCGGTAGGAACTATTGTGCTGATGTTAGAAAGAACAGCAGCAGATTTTGAATAACCTGATACAGTATAAGTTTCTTTTTCAGTGCCTACAACCGGATTTTTGTAGATGCTGTCGAGGCTGATGCTTTCAGATGTAGAAGGATCTGTGAAAGTGTATACTGTTTTTGAATAATTTGTTGCCAAAGGAGGTGTAGGAACTTCCAATGCCAACATTTCGTTGAACAAACCGGCACTTTGGTTAGCCAATGCAGTTCTTTGTTGGTTAACTTGTTGACCTTCGTATTCAACGTTTGTTTTTCTTGCCGTAAGTCCTAAGAATCTGGCTTGTGAAGCTGCCATTCCCATTGCTAATACTCCTTTGTGTTTTGCATATCTGTTTTTATATTCGACATTTTTTTCTAAAAACTTTAGAAATCATCTTTTAAATGTTACAAAACATTTACATTTGTCCTTTCACACGTTATATACAGGTATAATAATCGTTTTGAAAAAAGCAATAAAAAAGACCCTTGCAAAGGCAAGAGTCTTTCTGTTAGCGAGAAATTTTTAGTTTTTGTCTCTATTGATAATTTTATCATTATCTTTCCAGGCAAATTTCGAACGAAGTTCTTTACCTACAACTTCAATCTGGTGTTCTTCACCTTGTTTTTCAAGCTCTCTGAATTTTTTCATTCCTGAGTTATATTCATCAAGCCACTCTTTTGCAAATTTTCCGTCTTGAATTTCTTTAAGAACTTTTTTCATTTCTTCTTTGACAGCAGGAGTAATGATTCTTGGTCCAATGGTCAGATCACCCCATTCTGCTGTGTTGGAGATTGAATATCTCATATCAGAAATGCCGCCTTGGTTTACCAGATCTACAATTAATTTCATTTCATGCAGACATTCAAAATATGCCATATAAGGTGAGTAGCCTGCCTCAACAAGCACTTCAAAACCTGCTGTAATTAAAGCAGACAAACCGCCGCATAGAACCGCCTGTTCACCGAAAAGATCCGTTTCCGTTTCTTCTTTGAAAGAAGTTTCATAGATACCTGCTCTTCCTGCACCAATTGCAGAAGCGTAAGCAAGTGCAACTTCTTTAGAGTCACCCGTAGGGTCTTGATATACAGCAATAAGAGAAGGAACTCCTTTTCCGGCTACATATTCACTTCTTACTGTGTGTCCAGGTCCCTTTGGTGCAACCATAAGAACATTAACATCTGCGGGAGGTACAATTTTTTTGAAATGTATATTAAAACCGTGAGCAAACATTAAATATTGACCTGCTCTGAGATTGGGTTTAATTTGTTCTTCATAAACTTTAGCTTGAACTTCATCAGGTATGAGAATTTGTATCAAATCTGCCCATTTAACAGCATCTTCAATACTCATTACTTTTAAGCCTTCAGCTTCTGCTTTTTTAGCTGAAGCTCCGCCGACTCTTGCTCCTATAACAACATCAACACCGCTGTCTTTGAGGTTTGTAGATTGTCCGTAGCCTTGAGAACCATAACCGATAACAGCAACTTTTTTATTAAGGATTTTGCTTTTATCAATATCTGAATCCATGTAAACTTTCAATTCGTGTGCCATTCTCTTCTCCTTATTAGTGTAACACCTCTATTCGACTATTTTATCACATTTTTTGGAAAGTAGTAAATTTATTATAAAAAAGCTCCTACTTTTGTAATAAAACACTGGACAAATTATTATGTTTGTGTAAATATATAGTGTACAATTTACAATTGTGTAAAATTCTAGGACAAAAAATGAGAATCAGAAAGTATCAAAAACGACAATTTTATACTAACTAGAAGGTCTTCACCAATTTTGAAAAGATTGCATTTTGTTGCATGAGCATAGAAAAGAATTTGTGAAGTCTTCTGATAAATTCGGAAGGCTTTTTTGTCTCAAAAATACATTGTTACAAATTATAAAAATTACGCTTGAATAAAGCACAAAATATTATTCAGAAACATTAAAACAGTAAACCTAAGGAGAAATTAAATGTTTAATAATCGACGAAATACACAATCAAGGGCAAATGCTCAAATAGTATTAGTTATGAACTTGGTATGGGGTCTATAATACACTGCCCCTGTGTATAAAGGAAAGATTAAATGTCACTTAAAATAATTTCAACATTCGGAGATCACAGTTCTCTATATCCATTAGCCGTAAAAGACGTTGTAAACAGCCTTGGTATGACAGCTTATTCATATCAGGAGGGCGGTAAAGACGTAGAATCAAAAAAAATTGATGCAAAAGACAGATTTATAGATGAGTTTGGAACAGAAGCCATTTGGTTAGGCGGTTTACCATTTTTTAAATGGCTTGCAGATAAGACAATATATAAAGCTAATGAGGTTGCACAAAAATATGCAAAAGAATTTTCACAACAACTCAACAAACCTTCAATTCTTACATCTTTAACAGATGCACAAAAGAATTCAAAACTTTTCAAAGGTTTGTTCATAGGAAAATTTGCGGCTGCTACCGCTTTGACTTTAGCTTCATATTTTACATTAACGGTAATGAAGCAAAAATATACTGATAAACAAGTTGAAAAAAGAGAATTAAAAAGACTTGCACAAGAAGAACAGTATAAAAAACATTTTTCACAAAATCCAACATTCAAGGCATTTTCTTTGGATAGTGCAGATGCAGCTGCTTTAAATGCGTCTAAATCAAAAGGTAAAGATCCGTCATTCAAGGGCATACCTCAACTTCTTCAAAGCTTTATGTTTAATCCGGTTCACAATATGTTTATTGTAGATGCAGGAATTACTTCAGAAAGACTTTCTCTTGCAAGAAATAAACATGAAAAAATGGAATATGCAATTAAGGAAGGCAGCTTATTGTTCTTCATGTATATTGCCGGTAAATACGTACAACAAGGCATTGAGTATATAAGTGACAAGGTATTCAAAAAACCTATAAAATTACACGTTGAGTTCCTTGCTTCAGATTCTTTCAAGAATGCGCTCGAAAATAACGAAATTGATAAACATCTCGGTGTTTTCAATAAAGTTGTTGAAGAAGCAAAAGCAGCTAAAAATAATAAACCTATTTATGAATTTATTTACAATGAAGCAAATAAAGAAAATCTTGTTGTTAAAGCAGCTAAAAAATCAGGCATAGTGAAGGTTCTTGATGAATCAGGTTCAAATCCGAATATGCTTCAAAAATTCATCAATATATTTAAAATTAATGCTAAACCTGAATATGGCAAGGTTGATCCTCATCAATTTATAAATGCAGATGATATAAAAGATCTGGCTAAAAACATAAAAGACTTTGCAAAAGCTCAAAAAACAGCGGAAGCTCAAAATGCCAAAAATACAGTTCAGAACTTCTTGAATAAAGCAAAATATTATAAAGTTGGTTCTGTTGTAGCTAACATCGGTATTTCCTGTTTGTTCCTCGGCGTTATTGTTCCTTACTTCATGAAAAAGTACAAAGAAAAATACTACGGTGAAGGCTCTCACATTCAAGAAAGCGCAAGACAAAGAATTCAAATGAATTTCAAAGGCAAAGTCGGTTAATTTATAATCTTAAAAATATAATTAACCGGCCGGTCTGTAAGCCTGAGGATAATAATAGTCTTCTTTAAAACCTAATCTTCTGTACATTTTTAGTGCAGGATAGTTATCAGTTTCAGTGCTGGCATTGACTTCTGACAATGCATCACCATAAATAGAGAATAGTTTTGTCATAGAATTATATAATAGGGCTTCTCCCAAACCCTTTGAACAATGTTCTTTATGCATGCCTATTAATGGTATATTGGCTATTCTGCCGGCTGTAATATTAGTAAAACATAAACCGACAGGCTTTTTCTTGTATAAAAGAACACTGGTGCAGTCAGGAAGAAATTTTCCGTACACTCCTGTTACTATTTTATTCAAAATATCAGTACTTCCTTCTTTTGAAAGGAATCTGGGGTCAAAAAGTGCATCTGATGTGTTTTTGAATGATGTATTTATGACATTAATTATTTCATCACAATATTTTGCATCCCAATCAGTAATCTCATATCCTTCGGGTAATTCGGTCTGCGTGTATCTTTTAAAAATTTCAATTGATTTTATGTTATCAAAATTAAATCTTTCAACTGCCAGACCTATTAATTTAAAGTCATAATTTGTGATTTCAGGCGTAAATGCTTCCTGAGAACCCAACATTGGATAAGTTACAACTTTTTCTTTCATTATCTCTTTATTTTCAGACATAAAGTTCTCCATAAGGAGTTTTCTTTTTGCATTCAAATCTTCTTCACCAAGACAATGAATTATATTTAATTCAAGTGCTTCACTGATTTCAGTAGTGTAAACCATAAAAGCAGTAGGAATTTCATCTTCAAAAAGGATTAAACAATCAATTAAACCTTCTTTTACACTAACTGTAAAATCCTCATATTCAAGTGGTTCAAGCTCAAACTTATATTCTGAAAAAGCTCTGTTTTTAAAGTCATTATAAACACCTTTAAAAATATTTTTATAATCGTCCGAATATTTTTGGACTTTATATGTTAATGTTTCCGACATTATTTCTGCTCCGATTGTTTTTCATCCATATGTTCAATTTCTGAAACTTTCATCATATGGTGCATTTTGTTGACCTTTGTACAAAGGTATTTGTAGTTATATTTAGTACATTCTGATTCTACTTGAACTCTTTCAAGTATTTCCAATCCATATCCTTCAAGGCCTACAATTTTTTGAGGATTGTTTGTTATTAGTTTAAATTTTTTAAATCCTAAATCTAATAGGATTTGAGCACCGTCTCCATAGTCTCTTAAATCAGAATTGAATCCCAGTGATATGTTGGCCTGAATTGTATCTTCTCCTTTATCTTGAAGGGCGTATGCTTTAATTTTGTTTACAATGCCGATGCCTCTGCCTTCATGGTCCATAAGATAAACGACAGCACCTTTTCCGTATTCATTAATCATTTTCATAGAATTTTGGAGCTGGCTGTTACAATCGCATCTCAGACTGTGAAAAGTATCGCCTGTTAAGCATACACTGTGCATTCTGACCATAGGAATTTTATCTGAGCCGTCATCTTTTAAAAGTGCAACATGCTCTTGTCCCGTCAAAACGTGTCTGTAACCTATCAGCCTAAAATCACCGAAGGCCGTAGGCAGATCAACCTCTGCTTCTCTTCTGATAAGTTTTTCGTTTCTTAGTCTGTATGCAATCAACTGTGCTACTGTTATGAATTTTATATTGTGTTTGTCAGCAAATTTTCTCAGGTCATCTCTTCTTGCCATTGAACCATCATTGTTTACAATTTCGCAACACACTGCTGCATCTTTGAGTCCTGCAAGTCTGCATAAATCAATGGCTGCTTCAGTGTGTCCGACTCTTTCCAAAACCCCTCCTCTTTTTGCAATTAGAGGGAATATATGTCCCGGCTGTCTGAGGTCAGAAGGCGTTACATCATCTCTTGATATAATTTCTATTGTTTTTGCTCTGTCAAATGCTGAAACACCTGTTGAAACACCATATTTAGGGTCAGCATCTACACTTTGTGTAAATGCAGTTCCTTTAACATCCGTATTATTTTTAACCATGCTATCGAGCCCCAGCTTTTGGGCTCTTTCAACACTGATAGGAGCACAAAGTACTCCTTTTGCCTCTGTTATAATAAAATTGACCATTTCCGGAGTAATCAGCTCTGCTGCACAGATCAAATCACCTTCGTTTTCTCTTGATTCATCATCAGCAACAATTATCATTCCGCCTTTTTTTATTGTTTCAATGGCTTCCTCTACTGTGTCAAATTTGCAGGAAGTGTTATCTGTGTTAAAAATTTCTTTTATATTTTGTTTTATATTTTCTAAAATTGACATTAAATAAACCCGTTTCTTTCTAAAAAGTCAGCATCTATGTTGCTATTATTATCGTTCGGTAATAAATATTTTTCAACATATTTGGCTATCATATCTGTCTCCAAATTAACACTGCTGCCTATTCTTAGATTGTGCAGAGTAGTTGATTTAAGTGTATGGGGTATTACCGCAATAGAAAATACATTCTTGTTAATATCTGCAACAGTAAGGCTTATGCCGTCAATTGAAACAGATCCTTTTTTTACAATTTGTTTTGCAAGCTCATGTGATGTTTCAAACGAGAATTTTGTCGTTTCACCTATTTTCTCAACTGATGTAACTTTTGCAATTCCGTCAATATGCCCGCTGACAATATGCCCATCGAGCCTGTCAGAAAGCCTTAGTGTCCTTTCAAGGTTGACCTCATCTCCAACTTTCAAATTTGTAAAATTAGTAACAGCCAGTGTTTCATATGAAGCAAAGACGCTAAATTCTGAAGTATTAATTTCGGTAACTGTTTGACAAGCTCCATTTATTCCTACACTGTCTCCAATTTTGAGACCATCAAGAATTTTTTTGCATTTAACAGTCAGCAATACTGAGGAATTTTGCTTTTTAATATTTGAAATAATTCCGATTTCTTCAATAAGACCTGTAAACATATTAACAATGTAGCATAAAAAAGAAATATTATTTATAATTACAGGATTTTATAATATAATATTTGTATTTTTAGGAGGAAAAGGAAAAATCATGTTTATAGAAGAATATATAAAACAATCAATTGAGGCAAAACAGGCAATACTAGAAAATAAAGAAACTGTTCAGACCATAAAAAAAGTAGCAGATGTAATAGTTAATGCGTATAAAAATAATAAAAAAGTATTAACAGCCGGCAATGGCGGTTCAGCAGCAGATGCACAGCATATTGCAGCTGAACTCGTTTCAAGATTCT
This sequence comes from Clostridium sp., assembly GCA_018362895.1. Classification (GTDB taxonomy): domain Bacteria; phylum Cyanobacteriota; class Vampirovibrionia; order Gastranaerophilales; family Gastranaerophilaceae; genus Limenecus. The sequence goes on from JAHALR010000010.1 coordinate 104,087, forward strand.
ATTTTGACAGACCGGGACTTGCCGCTATTGCTCTGACAACAGATACTTCCATACTTACTGCGGTAGGCAATGACTATGGTTATGATATGACTTTTTCAAGACAAATTCAGGCAAATGCACAAGAAGGTGACATTTTCATAGGCATTTCTACCTCAGGTAATTCTAAAAATGTCATCGAAGCAATAAATGAGGCAAAAAACAAAGGCTTGATAACAGTTGGTCTTGTTGGTCAAAAAGATTGTAAAATGGACAGTCTGTGTGACTATATAATAAAAGTTCCCACAAGTGACACACCCAAAATTCAGGAATCACACATTATGATTGGACATATCATTTGCGCAATTGTTGAAGACGAACTGTTCGGCGAAAAATAATAGAAAATTTATTTCAGTTGCAAAGCTATATATTTTGCAGCAGCCTCGCCCATAGAAAAGCATGAGGTTTGAATTCTTAATGCTGCCTGTGCTTCAAAGTCTGCTGACAGACACCTTCCAACAATAAGCAAGTTCCTATAATCAGATGCGATTAGGGATTCCACTGGTAATTCATAATCAATTGTTGTATGCTCAAGAACAGAGGAATCTTTTTTGTGTGAATGAATGTCTATTGGATAATTTGCATGCAAAACCGGTGTTTCATATGACTTTCCGCTTATAATATCATCTTTAGTATAGATTTTTTTGCCACAAACCCTTCTTGACTCTCTGACGCCCTGCATATCTGCAATGTTTGAAATAAAAGAATTTTCAAATCCCGGAAAATATGCTTTTAAAAAGCAATAAATACGCCAGATTTGCTCTCTTGCTTTAATAAAGGCCTTTGATTTTTCAACAGGGTCAAGCGGGTCAATATCCTCGTCTTGAAGGATTCTTGGGCAGTTTAACGACACTGTTGACGGCATAGCAGGTATTGTGAAAATCTGAAAATAAGCTGTATCTTCTTCTCTTAAAATGCCTTTTTCTATACCCTTTTTAAACAGAGGCTGCAAAGCCCAGTTTTTATCACTATCCCATGTACAGGCTGTGGATAAATGTATTTCATTAGCAATCTCAAATACAGTTGTAACATTTCTATCCGGATCTAACTTTAAAATCCACTGTGAGAATTTTTTTAAATCAATTCCTGATATATGAAAACGCATTGTCATTGGTTGTCTGGTTTGATTATTTTTCAAAATTTTATTTTTTAAAATTACAGAAAAATTTCCATCACCTGTTGCATCTACAAAATAAGACGATTCGATATATAGCGATAACATTTTAGAGGATAATTTTATGTTTTTTATAACATCTTCATCAGTTTGAACATCTGTTACTTCTGTATCAAATAAGACATCACATCCTACTTTTTTCATTAATGAATCCAGAGCAATCTTTGAAAGCTCCGGGTTAAACCAACCCTGGTTTCCGTCAGAATAAGTAATCTGGGCATTATAGTTCTTTAGCTCATTAATAAAATCATTGAAGAATTCGCAATTTATATTCATTGTATTTGATTTCATAGCAGGCATAACCAGTGCAGATGTTATACTGCCTCCAAGGTGAATATTTTTTTCAACTATTAACGTTTTTAATCCATTTTTTGCTGCGATATAACCTGCTGCAGATCCGGCAGTGCCTCCGCCGCAAACTACTAAATCATATTTTTCCATTAATTTTCCTTTAATTGCTGATGTGTTTTTATATAATGGCTTGAAGATTCAAGCCCGGTTGTTTCTTTTTCTATTTTCCAATTTTCAAGAATTTTTTCATAAGGTAAATTTAAGTCTTTATCTTTGAAATAAATACCTGCATTTGTCTTCATAAGTCCTAAATCATAATCATCAAGTTTATGTTGAATAAAGTCAGAATTTTTTGATGCACAAGTTCCGCTGTTTCTGTTTTTTTTATCAAATATCTTTCCGACAAAAAATCCTGCTTTAATCATAGCATGTCTGACGGCTGAAGAATTTGAATATGTGACAAGCATGGAATTTTCAGATGATAACCTGAAAAGCTGTTTTAAAAAGTCAACTGACCATAGTGTGGGGAGTTTGGCAGGAGTAAAAGCATCCAAAAAAATGATATCATAAGGTTCTTTTATTTGTTTAACAGTTTTTCTTGCATCATCAAAGTGAGCCTTAAAAGTAAAATCGTTAAAAATAAGGCGTTTTAGTTGGCTTTTATTGCGTGGCGATATACAATGATAATGTATATTATGTAAGAAGGAGTTATTTTGTTTTGTGGGGTTATATTTATACCCCCAAATCTTGTATTTTTCGATAAAATGCATATAAACCGGCTCAAAAAATTTCTTATTTTTTCTGTCAGTAAGGATTGAGCTAAGTTCTTTTTTATATTCATAAATTTCATTTATCAGGTTATGCAAAAGTAAGTATGATATTTCAGGTGAGTTTGAAAAAAATCCGTCTTTAATAAAAGGAGACAATAGTACAAGTTGTTTATCATATTCCAGTGCATCAATATGAATTGAACCTTGATAATTTGTATTTATAATTTTGTTAATTAATGCTTTTGAGTTGTAGCCGATTCCATAACAAATATCCAGAACTTTCAGATTTTTTTTATTAAAAAAATTCTCTTCAATTTTTAATGGTGTAATGAATTTTTCAATGGCTTCACTTTTTGCACCGTAAGAGGAATGATAAATATCTTGTACATCATAATTGTACAAACCTGTTGATCCATCATCTGTAAATACGAAATCAAAGTTTTTGGTTTTATGTGAACTTTCCATAAATATATTATAGTTTTTATTAACAATATAGTGAACTTGTTTACAAAATATTATCAATATATTACGCTACGATACATACTGATAATATGATTCTTGATCAAAATTGTTTATCACTATATATCGAAAAGACACAAATGAAATTTGAATTTTTAAATTAAAAAATTATATTACCGAAAATTATTTCTCGGTGATGTAGTTTTATTCTCATTAATTTATATTTTAAATAGATTTTATAATTAAACTGAGAGAGGAATCTGCTATGAAATCAATTTCAGTTCTTATGGTAGAAGACCATAAGCTGCTAAGGGTTGGACTGAAATCTCTATTCAACGAAACAGAGGAAATTAAAGTCATTGCTGAGGCTGAAACAGCCAAGGAGGCAGTTGATAAAGCCAAGGTAATGAAACCGGATGTTATCCTAATGGACATAGGGCTGCCTGATATGTCTGGAATTGAAGCAACAAAACGCATTTTGAATAACAATGTTGAGCAAAAAATTATGATGCTTACATCACATATAAACGAAAAAGAGGTTATGGACTCACTCAGTGCGGGTGCATACGCATATGTATTGAAAGACATCAACACAGAATTGTTGACAATGGTTATCAAATCAGTAAGTGACGGTGCAATCTGGCTTGATCCTCAGATTGTACCGCTTATTCGCGACAAATCATCGTGTTTTATCCCACAAAAACAAAATTCCAGAGCAGCTTTTAGAGCTCAGCATGCAAATTTAACCGAACGTGAATATGAAGTATTGAAGCTTGTTGTAGATGGACAATCTAATTCGGAAATTGCAAATACATTGACAATATCTGAACATACAGCAAAGGCTCATGTCTGCAATATAATACAGAAACTTGTCGTTGATGACAGAACACAAGCTGCGGTCAAAGCAATAAAAGAAGGTCTTGTTTAAACTACTGAAAGCTGTCTTATAATGCTGACAGCATCGTTCACAATTGCAACATCAGCTGATTTCATAATAGGTGCATTTTTATCAATGTTGATTGCAATAATTCTGTCAGCATTTGTAATTCCGATCATATGCTGCATAGCACCGGATATTCCAAAAGCTATATACAACTTTGGTGCAACAGATGAACCGGTTTGCCCGATCTGTATGGTTTGAGGCGCCCAGCCTAATTCAACTGCAGCTCTTGATGCGGCCGGTTTAGCACCTAATTTTTCTGCAAGTTTGTATATCAATTCGAAATTTTCTTTTGTTTTTAGTCCAAGGCCACCTGCAACTATAATTTCAGAACATGTCCAATCTTCACTACTTTCTTTGTTTTCAGTTTTTATTACTTCTATCAGTGTTTTCAATCCTGTTATATCAGGTTTTAAAAAGACAAGCTGTGCAGATGTTTCAGAAACAGAAGAGCTGAGCTTAAATGCACCTTGACGTATAGTTGCAAAGTTCGGGATTGTCTTTGAAATGATTGTTGCCATCATTTTCCCCCCATATGTGGGTCTTGTTGCCAGTAGAAAACCGTTTTCGTCTTGTTTTAAATCAGTACAATCTGCTGTAAGACCTATATTTAATTTTGATGCTACTCTTGGTGCAAGTTCTCTTCCGTCTTCTGTGGCCCCCATAAGCAATATATCAGGTTTATTTTCAGTTACAAATCTTGTTAATGCATCTGAAAATATACAAGTATTAAAAGCATCAAACAGATTATCCTGAATTACAAATATATTCTTTAAATCTAATGATTTAAGTTCTTGTTCTATGCTTTGAAACATTGCTTCATCACAAAGCAAAACGCCGTTAACTTCAACTTCACTAAAGCAACTGTTCACATGCGAAATAATCTCTTTTGAGACTTTAGCAATACTTGAATCAATATTTTCCAAATATATTAAAACTTTTTTAGTCATTTTGTGCCTTACACCTGTTGATTTCATCTGTTATATAGCCTGCACAATTTTCAACGGATTCATTTTCAATAAGAGTCGTATTACGTTCTATTACAGCTTTAAATGCTTTTCTTACTTGTGTGGGTGAGCCTTTGAGCCCTATTAGATTATCGTCAGCGTGTATTTCATCAGCTGTTAAAACAGAAACTTGCGTATTTTGTGCTTTGATATAGCCATTTATATCAGCAATTATGTCTGTATCCTTCAAAGTAGTTGCAATTAATGCTGGATAAGGTATTTTGATTTCCTGCTTAAATCTTGAAGTATCTTTTATCCATACAGATGTCTTATCTGTAAGCTCTTTCAGAGCTATAACATTAGTAATTTGTTCAATTCCAAGCTTTTCTGCCATGCTTGATGGTGTTTGAGCTGTATCACCGTCAATCGCTTGTTGGCCGCAAATAATCAATTTAAAATCAGGGACAATTATTTTTATGAATTGAGATAAAGTATATGCAGTTGCAAGTGTATCTGCTCCAGAAAATTTCTTGTCAGACAGTAAAAATACTTTGTCCGCACCTATTGCAAGTGCTGTTTTAAGAGCATTTTCTGCCTGTTTCGGTCCCATAGTAACTACAATAATTTCTGTTTCAGGATTTAAAAATTTCACGTTTTTTGCAAGCTGCAATGCTCCAAGGTCATAAGGATTGATAATAGAATCAAGACCGTCTCTCTGAATTGTATTGTGTTCTGTCCATTTTATGTCATCAGTATCAGGAACCTGTTTGATACAGACTACAACTTTAAAGGACTTATTTTTCTCTGTCATTTATGAAATATCCAATCCGAGATCTAACACATGAGCCTGAGCAACAATTGCGCTCGTCGAAATTACATCTACACCTGTTGATGCAATTTCATTTACAGTATTTATTTTAACATTTCCGCTGGCTTCTACAATAGCCCTTTTGTTAATAGTTTCAACACATTTTTTCATTTCGGGTATTGTCATGTTATCTAACATGATAATGTCACACCCTGCGGCAAGTGCTTCGCATACCTGCTCATATGTATCACATTCAACCTCTATTTTATGAGCATGCGAATTATTTATCTTTAACAATTCGATTGCTTTGGTAATTGAGCCGGCATGCTTAATATGATTATCTTTTATCATTACGCAGTCACTTAAATTAAAACGATGAAGTCTTGCTCCTCCTGTCATAACTGCATATTTTTCAAACATTCTAAAACCGGGTGTATTTTTTCTTGTATCAGTGATTCTTGCTTTAAATGGTTTTATTGCATTTTGATATTTTCTTGTTTCAGTAGCAATTCCTGACATTCTCTGCATATAATTTAATGCTGTTCTTTCTCCGGTAAGTACAGCTCTGGAAGGTCCTGTTACAGAAGCTATTTTGTCGCCTTTTTTTATTAAATCACCGTCTACAAAATAAGTTGTAATTTTTACATCATTCGACAATATTTCAAAAACTTTTTTGAATATATCTAAACCGCAGACTACACCATCTTCTCTTGTGTTCAGATGTGCGGTTATTAAATCATTCTTTGAATACAAAAAATCAGTTGTAATATCGCCAAAACCAATATCCTCTTTGAGTGCATTTTTTATATGTTCTTCAACTATAAAATCATGCAATAATCTTTGATTCATCAGATATATCTCCGGTTTTTATGTCTTCTTTTTCAGGCTGGCTGTTTTTTGAATCAGCTCTAAAATGTGCACCAATAGATTCTTTTCTTATGAGAGCGGAGTCAATTATTGCATCAGCAACATAAAGCATGTTTCTTAGTTCATATTCTTCATAAGAAACGCATTTATCTTTGTGTTTTAATTGTTTTTTTATTTCGTTTATTTCAGATTTTGCTCTCATTAAAGAAGCTTCAGTTCTAATTATTCCGACTTTTTCCCACATAATACGCTTTAATGTAGAGACAAGTTCTGCGACATCTGTTTCTTCATCATCAGCAGAATCTTCGGCTGTATATTTTTTTATGGTTGTCATGACTGCTTCATCAATAATATCTGAAGATTGAAGTTTTTTGCCGGAAATCGTATTAACCAATTCATAAGCAGAAACAACACATTCAAGAAGAGAGTTACTTGCAAGTCTGTTTGCACCGTGTAAAGAAGTGCATGCGACCTCGCCGATAGCAAATAAGTTATCAATAGAGGTTTTTCCGTTCACTTCTGTTTTTATACCGCCCATACAATAATGTGCAGCAGGAGAAACCGGAATATAGTCTTTGGTAACATCAATATTGTTCTCCAAACAATTTTTATATATATTGGGAAATCTCTGTTTAAATTTTTCAATAGGAATCAATGTTGCATCGAGAAAAATCTTGTTGCCCTGTGCAAGCTGAGAGAAAATTGCTCTGGCAACAATGTCTCTTGGGGCAAGATCTTTTTGCGGATGAAGTTTTTCCATGAAATATTCACCGTTTTGGTTTATAAGTTTTGCACCTTCACCTCTTACTGATTCAGAAATAAGAAATCTTGAGTCGTCATTTTCAATTGATAACGCTGTCGGATGGAATTGTATAAATTCCATGTCTTTTATTTTTGCATTTGCCCTGATACCCAGTGCTAAACCATCACCCGTCGTAACAGAAGGATTGGTTGTATATTTGTAAATCTGACCGGTTCCTCCTGTTGCAAGAATTGTTACAGGAGCATATAAGGCCTCATATTCATTTGTTGCGCTGTTATAAGATATTACACCTCTGCATTGTTTTTTTGAATCAATTAAAAGGTCAACAGCAAGTGTTTGTTCATAAATGGAAATATTATTGTCTTTTTTAACTTTTTCAACAAGAGCTTTTTCTATTCCATATCCTGTTGCATCACCACCGACATGGAGAATTCTTCTAACGCTGTGAGCCCCTTCCAAAGTGAAATTAAGTTTATTTTCAGAGTTTTTATCAAAAACAACGCCATATTTCATTAAATCATCAATAGCATAACGACTGTTTTCTGAAATAAATTTAACCACGTTAAAATCACATAGGCCACAGCCAGCTTTGATAGTATCAGCAATATGGAGACTGACAGAATCCGGTTTATTTTCAGGCAGAACGCCGACAATACCGCCTTGGGCATATCTTGAATTGCATTCGGCAAGTTGTGATTTTGTTAACAAAAGAATGCCGTCAGGAAGTGTCATGGTTTCGGATAATTTTATTGCGGCATATAAACCTGCTATACCGCTACCTACAATGATTACAGAATATTTAGAATGTTTCATCGGCATAAGTTTACCTCTTCACTAAATATTAATACAAATATAAAAATTTTACTACTAACTATGTAGCGTTTTTGCGATTATATTTACATTTGATTGCAATTTGGCGGTTTTGGTTGTATTTTTAAATAGCAAACGGTTTTTTGTTAACTTTTGTTAATTATATTGCAGACAACTAACAAATTTTTTTTTATTCAGTTATTAAGCAAGTATAATCAAAAAACCTACATCTATGTAACGGAGGAAAAATGATACAACAACCTACTAATTATTTGCCTGTACAGCAAGCAGCAGTACAACAGCAAATGGTCCAGGGACAGGTACCTGCTCCAAATAAGTATAGTGCCATTGAAATTAACATTCTAGGTGCCAGCGTTAATCCTGCGCAGGCACAACCGGCTCCTGCTCCCGTTCCGGCTCCGCCTGCTGAACCTGTACAACAGCAAATTCCTGAAGGTCAGAAGCTAAATTACATGGCATAATATATAAAGCAACCGTATAAAAACGGTTGCTTTTTTTACTGACTTATTACCGAAACATTATTGTTAAGATTTATTAAATTAGTATCACCAAATAGCAATTTTCAATCTTGAGTTCTATTTAATAAGTATCAAAAGAAAAGATTAATAAGGGGAAAAAAATGATACAAGCACCTTTACCAGCAAATTATGGATATGCAGCTCAAATGCCCGCACCGCAGCAAGTTTCTTATCCGCAGCAACAACCTAACAAATATAACGCTATCGAAATTAACATTATTGATCCAAAAGTAAATGCACCTGGCACACAGCCGGCAGCACCTGTTTATAATTATCCGCAGGCACCTGTTTATAATTATCCACAAGCTGCTCCTCAAGCCCCTGCTTACTATCCTCCGATAGCACCACCAGCTCCTGCACCGGCAGCAGCTCCGGCGCCACAGGTTGTTAATACACAAACAGTTAACCAAACACCTCCGAGTGTAGTTGCTCCTCAACAAGCTCCGGCAGCAGAACCCCAGGCTCCCGTTGAAGCTCCTAAAGAAACAACACCTGCTGCTCAAACCTTAAATGTTCCTGAAATTGTTGCTCAAATAAAATCTGATAACTTACAACAAGCTGGTGAAGCTATTGAAAAAGTAGCTGATATTGCTCAAAATCAACCTGCACATGCTCCACAACTTCTTGATACAGATTTAATGGAAGCTTTGTTAGGTGTAATTGGCAAAGATAGCAGCAATTTAGAAGGTCCGAGTGAACAACAAAAAGAACTCAGACAGCAAGTTCTTTCTGGTAAACAACTTTCTGATGCAGATATGAAAATTGCTAATGAAATTACTCCGTTAGAAATGGCTGAAAGAAATAAACAATATGCATTGTTCACAACAGCAATTCTTCAAAATGCTTTGATTGATGAATTTAAGAAAACAAACAACATGACACCTGACATCAAAGATTTGCCGGGTATGGAACAAATTGTTACAACAATCAAAGACAACCCGAATCCGATGTTGAGAGCAAGCGGTTTGGCTGCATTAGCTTACAATGCAAGACCTGAATACAAACCTGTTATGAAAGAAATTTTCGAATTGTCTAAACAAGATGCAGACGAAAATGTTCAAAAAGTAGCAGCTGAAGGACTTGCTAAACTTGAAACAATTATAGATGCACAGCCAGCAGAAGCTAAACCTGCTCAAGCAGCATAAATAACGATTATTAACAGCAAAAAGCAGAACTGAAAGCTTCGGTTCTGCTTTTTGTTATAAACAAATTCTTTTATTTCATTGTTGTTAAAGAATTGTACAATTGGGTCGTTTCATCTATAAATTTTTGCAATTCATCTCTGGTAACAACCCCGTCACCGTTTGTATCTAATTTAGAAGTAAATTGTGAAATAGAAACAGTTTCAGAGCCATCACCGATTGTTTTCATAATAAAGCTTTTCAATTTTGCATCAGTAATATTTGTTAGGATTGACCAAAATTCTCTTTGTTCACGATTTGCAGTCGGATTGTTTTTGATAAATTTTTCTATATCCGTTATTGTAAATTTGCCGTCAAAACTGCCGTCATTAGTGTTGCTTCTTTCCATTTCAGACATCATTGTATTGTACGCAACAAGTCTATACCATTGTCCTTCTTTGTATTTTGCTACTTCTTCTTTAGTAATATTGCCATCTCTATCAGCATCCATATCATACAATCTCTTTTTTAAAGCACTAATACTAATTGTATAGTTTCCATCTTTTGACATATTTCCGCCTAATGCCATAAGAAGAGCTCTATCAACACTGCCGTCATCGTTTCTAAATAAATCAGCAATAGCATTATTACCAAACTGTGCAAAAATTTCATCAACAGATATTTCTGAATTGTTATCAGTGTTTAATGCACGGATTAGCTCATTATTTGCAGCACGATTCTTTTCTCTTTGAATCATTTTTTTGCAAGTATCAATAAAATTGCTGTCTGTAAGAATCTCTTTCAATTCATCAACTATGCTGCCATCGCCGTTTTTGTCAAGAGCAAGCAGTTCTTCCAATGTTATTCCTTCCTGTTGATCAAGATAAGAAATTTTTAAGTCGCCAGTGGAGGTTTCAGGGTCGATTTCTTTACCCTGTATAGCATTCATAATAGCCTTCATAATAATATTGCTGTAAAGTCCACCATTGCTAGCTATTATACTATCTAAAGAACCATCATTTTTAGGTAATTCTACACCGAGGGTACTAAACACCTCATAAAGTGTTTGTCCTATTGCAGAAATTTCTGCATTATCTGAATTCATCATATTTTGAATATTTAAGAATAATTCATTCCTTGTAAATATTTTTTCATTTTCACTTTTATTGTGTCTTGAGTCATCTATAATTTTACCGAGTTCTGTCAAAGTTTCCTCCAGTTTTGCTGAAGGTGTTTCAGGCTTATTCTCTTTAGGAGGGTCAGTATCTTGAACAGGAGGCTTTTGTGTATTTGTATCAGACGGTTTGTTATCCAACTTATTTCCATATTTTTCTATAAATTCAACAAGCCCGTCTTCATCGGAAATTGCTTCCCAGGAAAACGACTTAACTTCTGCTTCTTTGAATGTTAAAAGAGCGTCAGTTTCCTGTTTGGAATTGCTGGCTTTTAGCATATCTTTTTCCTGTACTGTTGACGAATAAGCTTTTTTTGAAAAAATTCTGTTTATTTCCATTTTTTTCTCCTATGTTTGTTCCCTGCACTATTTTACTATCGTGATTTTTTTTTTTTCTTTAGAAAATAATAGAATTTTTTACAATACGTAACAATATTAATAGTTTGTAAATAACTGGCACTCACTCAAAAAATGCGATTTAATTGAATTATGTCAGAAGAAATTAGTAAAAAAGTAATAAATATTTTCAGCAAACATATTAAACATAAGCCGACAAATACAGACGAGAAGGTAAAATCTTTTGCTGGTTTTTCTTATGTAAGAATGGACAAAGACGTTAACGGCTATCCTTTCAAAGAAGAAAAGCTGCTTGAATATGCAAAAGATTGTCATTATATAGTTAAGGTTATGAGAGACAAAAATGGCAAACCTTCTTTATACAGTTATAATGTTCCAAACGACAAGCTTCTTGATTTTTTACTTATGTTTAGAAATAATGAACTAAATGGAAGTATTATCGAAATAGACAAATTTTTGCCGAAAAGTATAATTTGAACAAAGTGTAAAAAATGAAAAAATTGGATAAAGAATCATTAGAAAACCTGCTTTTTAGTGTCAATAAGCCATATCAGTATGCAGGAAATGAGATGTACTCTTATAACAAGGATTTCGAGTCCTCTGATGTAACATTTGCCATTGCCTTCCCTGATAAATATGAGGTTGGGGCCAGCAATTTGGGACACAGAATCATATATGAGACACTCAATTCAATTGAAGGCTGTATGTGTGACAGAGCTTATGCTCCTGATGTTGATTGCAAACAACAATTAGAACGACAGGGCTTATTTTTGTATGGAGTTGAATCCAAAGTTTTTTTATCAGAGTTTGATATACTGGGTTTTTCCCTTCAATATGAACTTGCTTATCCAACTGTACTTGCAATGTTAAATATGTCCGGTATACCGATCAGAAATACGGATAGAGAGGACTCTCACCCGGTTATTCTTTCAGGCGGTCCCTGTACATACAACCCTGAGCCGTTGAAGGAGTTTATTGACGGATTTTTAATCGGTGATGGAGAAGACATTCTCAAAGAAACAGTAGAGGTTTTCAAAAAAGCCAAAAAACTTGGTCTAAAAAGAGCAGAGATTCTCTCAGAACTTTCAAAAATAGACGGAATGTATATTCCTGCCATTCACAAAGGTGCAAAGATTAACAAAAGAATTTTTGATTTTTCAACAGATTCTGTTCCTAGAAAATATCCTGTACCTTTTTCGACATCTATTCACGACAGAGCTGTTGTTGAAATACGCAGAGGATGCGGAAGAATGTGCAGATTCTGTCAGCCCGGACACGTAAATCTTCCTATTAGAGAAAGAAAGGCTGAAGAAATAATTTCATTAACAAAAGCTCTTGTCAAAAACACCGGTTATGACGAATTTTCTATGCTTTCTCTTTCATCAAATGATTACACAAACATTGAGCCTGTTCTTGAAGAATTAACCTGCTTTTTTAGCGATAAGAAGGTTTCGGCTTCGCTACCAAGCCAGAGAATAGACCGTTTTAATATACGTTTATCAAATCTCGTGAAAGATGTCAGAAAAACAACCATTACGCTTGCTCCTGAAGCCGGTTCACAGAGAATGAGAGATGTTATTAACAAAAATATCTCAAGAGAGCAGATTGTTAATACAACGCTTGATTGTTACAAAAACGGCTATGACAGCATAAAATATTATTTCATACTTGGATTACCAACAGAAACTTTTGAAGACATTGATGAAATGTTAGAACTGCTTGGCGGAATCAGATATAAAGCAAAGCTTATAAAAAAAGAATTGGACTTGAAGCAGGATTTGAAACTTAACTGTACACTTTCAATCTTTGTACCCAAACCATTTACCCCTTTCCAATGGGTAGGGCAGGATTCTCTTGAAAAAATTACGGAAAAAATTGCATATATAAGAGAAAAATCCAAATCACTCAAGGGTGTTCGTATAAAAATCCATGAAAAATATATATCAGAAATAGAAGCTGTTTTAACCAGAGGTGATGCTTCTTTGTGTGATTACATAGAAGCCTTGTATAAAAAGGGCTGCTATCTTGATGCTTGGGACGAAAATTTTGATAAAAAAGTTTGGTATGACACAGCAAAGGAGTGCGGTCTGTCAATCGGAGGACTTGCACAAAAGACCTTTGAGCTTGAAGAAACTTTGCCCTGGGACTTTATTAACGTTGGTATAAAAAAAGACTGGTTTGTTAATGAATACAAAAAAGCTATGCAAAGTGCAGCAAGCGTTCCTTGTGAAATGAAATGTTCAAATTGCGGAATATGCAGTGAATACAAGGTCTCAAAACACCTGGACAAGCCTTATGAGCCTGTAATTATTGAAAAAACGCACAAGAGTTTACCTATAAAAAAATATCGTGCAAAAATAACAAAGAAAGGATATTTAAAGTTTCTTTCACATCTGGATTGGCAAAACACTCTCGTAAAAGGACTTTTTCGCTCAGAACTACCTGTTGTTTTCACTGAAGGATTCAACCCTATTCCAAAGATATCATTGGGCTCAGCACTACCTATTTTTATTGAAAGTGAATCTGAATTTATTGATTTTGAGTTGTTCGGTGAACATTCTACAAATGAGATTGTTGAAAAAATAAACAGTAGTCTTGATAAAAATGCACGGATTATTAATATTTATGAAATAACTAAAAATACGCCATCTCTGGATATTACAACACAGTGGGCAAGATATGAAATTGAACATTTGAACAAAAATCTTTCAAATTTTCAAGATTTAATGTATATTAAAGATAAGCTTACTTCAGAAGATGAAATATTCTTAAAGAAGAAGACAAAAAAAGGTATAGACAAATTAATTAACATTAAACAATCAGTAAGAGATGTTGAAACTAAAGACAATAAACTTTATGTAACATTAAAGACGGGACAAAACACTGATATTCCGTCTATTAGAGCTGACCATTTAATGAATATTTTCTATCCTGAAAAGAAATTTAATATTAAAAGACTATGTTTATTTGACGAAAATATGCAGGTCTTGTAACAAAGTTTATAGAAATTTAAAGGAAAATTGTATGGCTAAATCAATTGTAATCGCAGAACGTGACAATATTGCAGCGGTTTTTGAAGATAATAAGATTACGGAATTTTTTATACATAAAGGTGATATCTTGCTTGGTGATGTTTATTTGAGTAAAGTTGAAAACATTCTCCCCAGTATTGAAGCGGCATTCGTTGATGTTGGTTCTGATAAAATGGGTTTTTTGCATGCTGCTGATGTAATAGGAAAAGGAGGACTTCAAGACAAACTCTCCCCAAAGCAAAAACTGGTAGTCCAGGTAGTAAAAGAACCAACAGGTCACAAAGGTCCAAGGGTCACTACCTCTTTAAGCCTACCCGGTAGATTTTGTGTGTTAATGCCTCAAGAAACAGGCATAAGTGTAAGCAAAAAGATTATGTCGGCAAAAGAAAGAGCAAGACTTAAATCAATAGTCAGTCTTTTGAAGCCCGTAGGGCTGGGGGTTATCATCAGAACAGAAGCTGAAGGCCAAACAGAAGCTGAAATTCAAGAAGATTTGGAAATTCTACTCGACAAATGGAATATGATTGTTACACAAGCAGAGCTTGTTGAAGCACCTAACCTTCTTTATCGTGATCAGGATTTACTTTATAGAGTAATCAGAGAGGCCTGCACAGAAGATGTGAAAGAAATAGTAGTTGATACGCCATATGCAATGCATCGTGTGCAGCAGCTCATCCAAAACTGGAATTTGAACAAAAACATTGATATATCAGTATATAAAGGAAGTGAACCTCTTCTTGTTGCTTCAGGAGTCAAAAAAGAAATTGAACAGGCTTTGAATATCAAAGTTAACCTCCCTTCAGGCGGATACTTGTTTATACAGACAACAGAAGCCCTCACAGTAATAGACGTTAACAGCGGAAAGTTCATAAGTTCTGCTACTCAAGATGAAACTATTTTGAAAACAAACAAAGAGGCTGTTAAAGAGATTGCACGACAGCTCAAACTCAGAAACATAGGTGGTATGATTATTATCGATTTTATCGACATGCTGAGCCGTGCAGACAAAATAGCTATTATGGAAGAATTGGAACTTGCTGTTGAAACTGACAAAGCCAAGCCACAAGTTGGACAGCTTTCTGATTTGGGACTTGTAGAAATGACCAGACACAGACAAGGACAAAGCCTGGCTGAAATATTCACAAAGAAATGTCCGCATTGCGGTGGAACAGGTCAGCTGCTTGAAGATTTTGGATTCTCTTCAGCAGTTGCAGAAGGAGAATTTCGCTCAAAAGCAGCAAAATTGAACAAATCTCCTATGAACAATGGCAAAAACAGACACAACGATAACAAGCATAACAATAAAGTGTTTAATCATCAGAACATAAATGGCAATCAGCCTCAAAAAAATGAATATGACAGACGACAACAGCAAAATCAAATTTCAGATCAATCTGTCGAAGAAACAAAAGATATTTCTCAAAATCAGGAGAACCCCAATAATGATAATAAGTCAAAAAGACAAAACAACAAGCGTCGCTTCAATAAAAACAGAAAAGATCAAAGATTCCAGGAACCTGTTCCTCAGACAGAACCGGAACAAATAATAGAAAATCTTATGATAGAAGCTGATAAGGCTGATGAAGCACAAGAAAAGTCACAAATACCTGAACAAACAGAAGTTTCTGTTGTAGAAGAAAAACCGAAAAAAACTACAAGAAAGAGAACTACAAAAAAAGTTAAAGAAACAGAAATCCAAGAACCGATAAAAGAAGAAGTTGTTGCAGCTGTCGAAGTTCAGGATAAAAAACTTGAAGAAAAACAAGAAGAAAAGGTTGAAGAAAAGCCGGTGAAGAAAACAAAAACAAGAAAAGCTTCAAGAGCCAGAAAAAAAACGGCAGAAAAACAACCAGATGTAACTGAATAAAAAGGTTTAATATGAAATCAAAAATATTAGCTTTGATAGTTTTAACGGTGATGTGTTTTTTTTCACAGATTGGAGTGTATGCCCAAAATAATTCTGACACTTCACCGTTAAAACCCAGAGACAAAGTAGAATCACAAAATTTGCCTTCTAAAAATAAAACCGAAGGAAATAGTGAAGAAAAAAAAGTTTTCACAAAATTTTTGATATCAATGTTGTGGGTTGGTGGTTCTTGTATTGCAATATTTTTGATACTACTTGCTTATAAAAAGCTAAAAGGTACAAAACTGGGACAAACAAAACATATTGATATTTCAAAAAATCTGAATTCGCCTGACACCGTTGATGAAGCTGTAAAATTCTTTATTGAAAAATTCTAAGATATTTGTGGCGGTTCACCGTAAGTTTTTAATAAAGCTTTAAGAATTTTGGGCATCTGACAAACAAAAGAGTAGTTTCCATTGCGTAAGGAACATTTTTTGCAATCGCTGTTTATTGTATAACATTCTATTGCCTGAAGTGTCCAGTTTTGCATAATTGATTCAGATATTTCACCGTTTGTTTGTGGAATATACAGCTCAGTAATTGGTGCCAAGGAATAATTTTTACTGTAATTAAAAACTCTCGCAGTATTCATAAACAACACCTCCCCAAAATTCTCCTATTAAAAGAATAAACCATTTACTAGTCATCTAACTCGGCTTAATGAATGAGATTGTGAATGATTTTGAGATTACACAGAAACAGTATGGGCTTCGTAAACTATTCTGAGACCATGGAGAGTTATGTATGGATTTATATAGTCAAATTTTCTGTTCATATATTCTGCAACAATGTCAGAATAACCACCTGTCGCAATAACCGTAGCATTTTCACCAAGTTCACTTTCGCACTCTTTTATCAGACCTTCAATCATGCAGGCATGCCCTCTGACAATACCTGAAAGCATAGCATCTATTGTATTTTTGCCAATAGCATTATGAGGTGCTTCAATTTTAATCAATGGAAGTTTTGATGTAAATTTCTTTAAACTTTCTGCCTGAATCTTCATACCTGCACAAATAATACCGCCTAAAAATTCTCCATTGCCTGTAACAATATCAAATGAAGTCGCCGTTCCAAGATCTACAACTATACAGGTCTTTTTATACAGAGAATATGCAGCAAATGCATTTACAATTCTATCCGCACCAACTTCTTCTGGTGCATCAACATTGTATTTTAAAAGATTTGTTGTTTTATTTGAAACAACAAACGGTGTGATATTCAGATATCTTTTTAATGCATTGCGGAAACGTTCTGTCAGACAGACCACAACACTACATAGACAGGCTGAATCAACCTTTCCTTCATAATTATGAATTCTAAGCAAATTCATTAATAAAATACCTATCTCATCTTCTGATCTGTGTTTTTCAGAAGAAATTGACCATGTTTCAATTAACTCTTCTTTGTCGAAAAGTCCTATTGTTGTTGACGTGTTTCCTATATCCAGTGTTAATAACATATTTACCTCAAATATATTTTAGCAGAAAAATATTTTTGCTATAATATTATTGTTATTTATAAGAGTTTTATTATGAAAAAATATATTTTAGCACTACTTTTTACATTTACTTTATTATCAATTACACCAGCCTTTGCATTGCCTAATGAAACACTTAAGTCTATCGGGTTTCATAAAAGAGCAGAAACTGCACCAGCAGAGCAGATAAAAAAGATTTTCTCCAATTATGAAAAGTACTCAAACAGCCATGATCTTCAGAATCTTCTTAACCTGCATGACGAAACATATAGGAGTTCTGACGGATATGATAAAAAAAGGTTGAAAGAGCTTGCTGTTGAATCTTGGAAAGAATATCCTGATGTCAAATATTCTGTAAAAATTCTTTCAATCGATGTTGATATAGATAATGCAACAGTAATGACACAAGAAAAGCTTAGTGGAATCTCTACTGCTTCTGTCGAATATGTAAAAGGTAACGGATATATTGACTCTGAATCAACATCTATCTATTATCTTAAGCGTTTTTCCAATGAATGGAGAATTGTATCTGACTTTGTCATTACAGAAAAAACTTCTATGAGATATGGAATTGCCCGTTTCATCCCAATGAGCATTGATGCTCCGGCAATTGTTGGGCCTAATGAAGAATACACTGCCATATTAAAAGTTAATGTACCCAAAAGTTATCTTGCCTTAATATCAATAAACAATGAACCAATTACCTATCCTGTTGAAAGAAGCAAAGAAGTATTCAGAAGCCTAAAAAATGACGGTATTCAAGAACGAATTTTAATCAGTAATAATGGCACAAAAAATGAGAATGCAATTGCATCAATAGGCATTGCAAGACCTAATATAAAAAATAACAATATAAATGTAAATATTATGGGAATTGCTTTTCTCTCAAGCAGAGTAAATGTTATTAAGCACAAAATTGAAAGCGAACCGGACAATGCAGCTGATAAAAAATAAAAAAATACTAATTTTTTTACTGCTTACTGCAATTTTTTCTATGATTTCCTTTGCTGCAAGAAATATTCTTATTTCTCACTATAACAATTTTGATTTTAAATTATTTACAATTGATTACATAAAAAACTATGGAGCTGCATTTAGTCTTTTTCACACTCACACCTCTTTGCTTATTGTTTTATCAGTAATCATTTTGTGTGCTGTTCTTATATACATATTAAAAAATATATTTAATTTTACTAAGTTTGAACTATTTTTCTCTTCTCTACTCACAGCGGGAATTATTTGCAATCTTTTTGAACGTATTTCAGACGGATTTGTAACAGATTATATAAGGCTAAATTTTGTTACTTTTCCTATATTCAATCTTTCTGATTTGTTTATAAATATAGGCGCTTTTATACTTATTTGTAATATACTTTTTAGTAATGAAACAGAATCTGAATAACACTTTTATAATTGAATCTGAAGATGCAAATCAACGTTTGGATACATTTCTGTCTGCAATGTATTCTGATTTATCACGATCATTTCTTCAAAAACAAATAAAATCCGGAAATATTCTTATAAATGGTATGCCGGCTAAAGCATCAAACATCCTCAAGACTGACGATAATATATCAGTTGAGATTAATTTTGAGACACATTACTCAATTCTGCCAGAGAATATACCGCTTGAAATTCTTTACGACGATGAGGCTATGGCAGTTGTTAACAAACCTAAAGGAATGCTTACACATCCTACATCATTAGAAAATACCGGCACACTTGTGAATGGGTTATTGTTCAGATTTGGAGACAAACTTTCTGATTGTAACGGCTTTATGCGTCCGGGAATAGTTCATAGACTAGACAGAAATACTTCCGGTTTACTTATGATTGCAAAGAACAATGACTCATATACTTTTTTGAAAGAAAAAATGCAGAAACATGAGGTTGTAAAAAAATACTATGCAATTGTATGTGGAAATATAGAAAAAGATTGCGGCTCAATTATTGCAAATATAGGCAGACACCCTTCAAAACCTGAAAAAATGGCTGTTACTCCTGAGGGAAAACCTTCTGTTACGCATTATAAAGTTCTGGAAAGATTTGGAAGTCATACTTTTTTGGAAATAAACCTGGAAACAGGAAGAACTCATCAAATTAGAGTACATATGTCATATATAAAGCACCCAATTGTTAATGATACAATGTACGGTGGTGCAAAATTGCCAGTAAAAACTGCTGAACAGGTTCTTCAGGCTTTTTATCTGCGTTTTACATCTCCATTAGATAATAAAGAAAGAGAAATAAAATTAGACTTTGATGATGATATAATTAAAACATTAAACTATTTAAGGAGTAAAAAATGAACAATAATACAATTTTGAAAGGAATTTATTTATTTATAAATATTATTATATTTGTAGGTCTTGCTGCTTTTTGTTACTTTAATATGGATAAAACAGTAGAATATTTTTGTCCTCTAATGCAAAAGACATATACAACACATCTGATTTTTCTTGTTTGTATGGTATTTGCAGCTGCATATGTTGCCGGTTATGCAGTGTGTTCAATTTTTAAACAAAAACTTTCAGACAAATGTAGTGCTTATGAAAAACGACATGAAAATATATCCGTCGCAAATGAATCAGACAAAGCACGTATACAAACTCTCGAAGCTAAAATTGAGACTCTTGAAGCCGCTTTAAAAAATGCATTAGATAACAAATAGATACAAAGTATATACCATAAAATTTAAAAGCAGGGTCTAACTCTTGAAGCACCCTGTTTTTTCTATGTTTTTAATATTTGTTAAGATATGTTAACCAATATATAATAAATATAGCAATTTTCTATAATGTTTTTTTTTTATATATATACAAGAGAGAAAATCAAAAAATACAAAACTAGACAAACTAAATACCAAATACCATTTATTAAATTACCCGTACCACTAGACTAAGTTTTAAGGAGAGAAAAAATGACTTTCTGCGCACTTAACACAAGATTGTTAACCTTGACAATGTACAAAAGCAATTTGGAGTACAGTATTACTTCAATAAGCAACAAAAGACAGCAAATTGCTTATCAAACAATGAACCTTGCAAATGTTGACTGGGAATCTGATCCAAGGGTCAAACAGCTTCAGGCAATGGATTCGTATCTTGAATTGCAGCAAAAGAATTTGGAAACACAGCAAAAAGCAGCATCTGCCGAGCTTGAAAGTATGCAAAAAATCGTTGAAAATAACGTTAAAAAAGATATGACGTTGAACTTGACTGCATAATTTACCCGGGAATTATCTTTCAAGTACATTTAATCGAAATAAAATACCTGTATCCAGCATTAATTTTAAATTGAATTTGACAAGCTTATTTGTTAATATAAGCTTAATGAATATATTTCAAACTTTTGAACTATTCTTGTCACAACCTTTAAGTATTATTCGAAATCGGATAATACAAATTTGTCATGTTGAAATTGACGGTGTGAATGTAAAAAACAAAGTACAATTCAATCTTTCAGATGAATCCGCACAGATTAATGTTTATAACAGCCCAAAAGTATACAATCTTTTAACAACTGTTTTGTATAAAAAAGGAAAGATTAACTCACAGATAAGTAACAAGCAAAATGATAATAAAAAAAGCAAGATTTATAACTAGTGCAGCAAAGCTATCACAATGTCCGGATTTCAATCTACCTGAAATTGCTCTTTTAGGACGTTCTAATGTAGGGAAATCTTCATTTATTAATGGTTTAACAAATAATTCAAAACTTGCAAAAACCAGCAACAAACCAGGTAAAACAAGACTTATAAACTTATTTGAATTTGACGAAAAATATATAGTAGCAGATCTGCCAGGGTATGGTTATGCAAAAGTGTCAAAAGAGATACAGAATGAATGGCAAAAAAACCTTGAAGAATATTTGTTGAAAAGAGACAGTCTAAAGCTTTTAGTCCAATTTATTGATTCAAGACATGAAATACAAAAAAATGATTTACAAATGCAGGAGTGGCTTTTTCATCACAAATTAGACTCAATTGTCATTGCTACCAAAATAGACCTCACTCCAAAATCGAAAATCCAATCAAAAATTAATGAGTTGAAAAAAGTTACACAAAGAGAAGTGCTTCCTTTTTCAACTCAAAATAACCGATATAATGAAAACATTATAAAGTTAATTGAAAATTCTATTTTATAACTTTTTTTTCAAATCTTCTGGTATGTATTTTTCCCAACTTTCATCAAGATTTTTAAAAAAGTTGTGTGCATCAATTACATCATCATAGCAAATTGCGTCAGGTCCGTCTTGGATTTGAAGAGCAAGTTCATCTTTTGCAAGTTTTGTTTTATCTTTTTCTACACATCCACCAAGAAGTGCGATACCGAAAGACTTGCCACAATGCTGACAAATTACCTGAATAACATTTAAATTTTTCTCTTTTCTCAGAACAAATACCGAATCCTCTGTAAAATCCGATTTACATTCAGAACAGCACATGTCTGAAAATAACATATTAATAATCTTCTTGTTCATACAATCCTCATTTTACAATAAATACAGCTCTTTTTATCAAATTCCATATATGAACACCAATTTTATTTTATTCAACCAAAAAGATGTTTAAAAAAAATTTAACTGGGAATTATAATAATGTGATAGATAAATGTAGTAGTTAAATAGATAAAGTAGGTGGCATCATGGAAATTTTAAGTTTAGTAGCATTTGGTGGTTTGATGTATTTATGCTTCATTACAATTCCCGAAATTATGGAAAAAAGAGCAGCACAACACTAATCCTCCAAACAAAATGTATCAAAAGCCTTTGTAAATTAATGATTTATAAAGGCTTTTTCTAATTTTTTAGACGCAAATACCCAGCAAAATGTTCCAATATTTTATAATACACCCTTAGTAGAAGGAATTTCTTCACTTAAACCAATGGCAACAGCCTGAGAAAGAGCTCTGCCAAAAGACTTAAATACAGCTTCAATTATATGATGGGGATCGCTTCCATCCAATTCTCTGATATGTATTGTAATTTGAGCATTCTGGGCAAGACTGTTAAAAAAGTGGCTCAACATTACTACCGGAAAATCAGAAACATTTTCTGATGCAATGTCAGCACTAATTTTAGAAAAAGCTCTTCCAGAAATATCAACAACAGACATTACCAGTGCCTCATCCATTGGCAGAATAAACTGTCCATATCTGTTAATACCTTTTTTCTCATTTAATGCATTCTTGAGGGCGCTACCGAGTGCTAATCCCACATCTTCAATTAAATGATGACTATCTCCATCGAGAGATTTTGCTTCTATTTTAAGTCCAAAGCCTGAATGATAAGCAAGCTGTTCAAGCATATGTTTAAAAAATTTTATGTCAGTATTAATCACATATTCTGAATTTGCATCCAAATTCAATTCAACCGTAACATCAGTTTCTTTAGTTTTTCGAGTAATCAGGCTCTGTCTCATAAATAATATTCTCCAACACTGTTTTCAAATCATTAATATTTCGAATGACAATTTTGTCACCTTTTTCAATAAGAGTATTTTCTAATTCTTGTGATTTGTCATTTGGAGGAAGTACACCTACACCATAAGCTCCAAAGTCAGAAGCACATTTTGCATCATCAACTGTATCGCCAAAATATATTAATCTGTCAGTAAAAAAGCTTTCTTTAATTAAAAACAGACCTGTTGTGTGTGGTTTCTGACGTTCAGGTGGCACATCATCCATTGTGATAATACAGCCGAAATATTTTTTTATATCAAACTTTTCAAGTGTATAATATGCTTCTTTCTTTGGTCTGCCTGTAAAAACAGCCAGATTAAATTTCTTTGATAATTCATCAAGAAGTGATTTATCAATGAGCAAAGTTTCATTATTAATTGAGCCGTCACCTTCATTCCAATATTGTTTTTGAAATACCTTCACAATATTTTCATAAGGAAACTTAAACCCTGAGCCACTTATTAGAAATTCTGTCAAATCCCAATCATTGTTCAAGCCGCCTTTTCTTTTAGCCTCTTGAATCATCTCATTAGAAATGTCTTTGCCTGTATAATAGTTGTATGTGTATTTAATAGCCTCAATATACGAGTTTGTGACATCAACTAAAACTCCATCCATGTCAAAAACAAGAGTATCTTTCGATTTAATATGACTTATAAGTCTTTTTGAAGCAGAAAGAGTAGGCACTGTAATTCTTAGACAATTTTCCAGCAGTGTATCAGAAAACTTCTTTACAATGATTTTGCTGTCTTTTAGCTTTTGATAGATTAAATCTTTTTTGTCTCTAAAATCCACTAAAAGAAAGTTTGCATATGACTCAAAAGCAGCAAAACCCATTGCTTTAAATTCTGATTCAAGATAGGCTTTTGCTGCAATGATTTCTTTTCTTATAGTATTTATGTAATTAGTATCTGAAATAGCAGCAATTGCAGCAGTCACTACTGCCGAATTAACATTATAGGGACTGAGTACTTTTTTGATATTTGCTATGTTATTTTCATTTGAGACTATATACCCCAGCCTTAAGCCCGCCAGAGCATAATCTTTGGACATAGACTTAATCACAACAGCATTTTCATATTTTTTAGTAAGACAAATATTTGATATACCTGCATAGTTTGTATAAGTTTCATCAATTATGATAAGAATCTCAGGAAAACGCTCTAATATTGCTATAATATGTTCAAGCGGTATAATATCACCTGTTGGATTATTAGGTGTTGTCAATATAATTGCTTTCGTTGTATCATTTACTGCTTTTAATATATCATCATAAGGATAAATCCATTTATTTTTATAGGGTACTTTTATGTATTCAGCACCTATAATCCCACAATATATTTCAGGCATAGAAAAAGATGGTGTTACTGTAACAATGTTGCTTTCTGAAGTTATATAAGTATTCAAAACAGCAGAAAGAGCTTCATCTGCACCATTTGTTATTAAAATGTTTTTTACATCAATTTTATTAAGTTCCGCAATTTTTTCATACAAAAGTCCATAATGTGGATATCTTGAAATATCCTCAACATTGAGATTCCTTAATGCATTTAGGACTTTTGTTGATGGGCCTATATAATTTTCATTAGAATCAAGCTTCATATCCCATTTTTCAGGATATAAAGCTGTTTCATAAAATTTAATATTGTCTAAAGTTTTCTTAGGTTTCAGCATTTATTTTACGTAGAATTCAGCATTAACACTTGCTTGTAACTTAATTTTTCCAAACTCAACAGGAGTAATTTTGTTAGAAGATGACGATTCAACTGTTGAAGCTTTCATTGCTGCATATCTTGCAGAGTATTGATTTTCCGGATATACATTGACTCTGATTGATTTAACACCATTTACCTTTTGGTTCAAAGTATCAGCTGTCAACTGTGCAAGAATTTTTGCGTTTCTGATTGCTTCTTGAGCTAGTTCACCGGCGTATTTCTTTTCATTTTCAACATAAAAATTTAAATCATCAATTTTTGAAGCATTGTTTGCAACAGCAACATCTATAAGTTTGCCGACATTTTCAAGTTTCTTCGTTTTTACAAAAATTGTATTTTTCGCTGTATAGTTAACAAAAGTTTTTTTACCATTTTTGTCTTTTGAATAGTTTGGTTTCAGATAAAAGTTTTTTGTTTGGATAGAATCTGATTTTTCGATAGATAAAATCGGCTTCAACGCTATTATTAATTTTTCAGTAAGTTCTTTATTTTTATTTACAGCTGTTTTTGAGTCAACAGCGGAAGTTTCAACTGAAAAACATACAGAAGCCGTATCAGGAATAATTTCTTTCGAGGCAGTTGTATTCACAGATACAAAGCCCATATCCTTTTCGACAACAGTTATTGCACTTGCAGGCAGTGAACATGCTGCGAAAATAAGCAATCCCAAACTGATTATTAATTTTTTCATACCTTCTCCTAAATTCTGTTGAATATCAGCTATTTTTTTATTCTATCACTATTTTCATTATTTTCATCAAAATCTTCATTAGAATTATGATGTTTTGTAACAGGAACGATATTTGCATTCCTTTCATTTATTTTTTTTATTATTTCTTTTATTCGCTCTTCATTATTTGCCATCGGCAAAGGTGCTGCCGACCCGAAAGAAACTGAAAAATTTCCTTTATTCAGCGCATATAAAGAAAGTGCAATAATTAGCCATAGAATTGAACCATGTAAAAGCGTCATCTTTGGCATATCCATAAAGAAACCTGCAATAAAATTCCAGGCGCTCATGCAAATCCAGCCGGGGAAAATCATGAATCCCGCAGCAAAACAGCATATTAAAAATAATACAATTAATAGCCCTTTGAATCCTGTTATTTTTATTATGTTGAAATTTTTATTCATATTAACCTATTGTTTCCCCAGCCAGTAGCTTGTTAAATTGTTCTTCTGATATTATTTTGACACCTAGATTTTCAGCTTTATCATATTTTGAGCCCGCATTCTCACCGGCAAGCAGATATGAAGTTTTTTTGCTGACACTTGAAGAAGTTTTTCCGCCATTTTGTTTTATCAATTTCTCAAATACATCTCTGGTTTCAGATAGTGTACCTGTAATTACAAAAGTCAAACCTTTAAATATATCAGAGTTCTGTGTATTTTCAATATTTTGTGGTTTTACACCAGCAAGAGATAAATTCTCCAATAACTTATTATTAAATGAATTACTGAAAAAATCAAGAATACTTACGGCTATTTTTTCACCTATTCCATCTATGTCCAGAATATCATCCAGTTCGGCATTTTTGAAAGCCTCAAGTGTTTTGAACTTATTTGCAAGAAGCTCTGAGGTTTCCTTACCGACATGTTTAATTCCGATTGAACCGATAAATCTTGCTAAAGTTGGATTTTTAGATGCCTGAATAACACTATATAAATTTTTTGCAGATTTTTCAGCTATGAGATCAAGCTGCAAAAAGTCTTCGACAGTCAGCAAATAAAGATCCGCAGGAGTTTTTACCATACCTCTATCTACAAGCTGAGAAATTATGTTATCTCCCAATCCGTCAATATCCATACAATCTTTAGACACCCAGTATTCCAGCCTGGCTTTTATTTGAGCAGGACAACCCAAATGATTTAAACAATATAAATTTACTTCTCCTTCAATATTTTGAAGTTTTGAATGACAAGACGGACAAACTGTCGGTGGTTCAAAAGAATTTTCTTTATCTGTTGCATGCTCCGTTACACAGATTACTTTTGGGATAATTTCGGCAGCTTTTTTTATAAGAACTCTGTCACCTATATTAATATTCAAACGCTTAACCTCGTCAAAATTGTGAAGAGTAGCACGCTGAACAGTAGACCCTGACACATAAACAGGTTCCAATATTGCAACAGGCGTGACAGCTCCGCTTCGTCCAACATTTACCTGTATATCCTCTACAATGGTAGACACTTCTTCAGGAGGAAATTTAAAGGCCGTAGCCCATCTGGGAGCCCTGGAGGTATAACCCATTTCATCTTGCAGCGAAAAATCATTTATTTTTATTACAACCCCGTCTGTTGCATAATCCAGTGATTGGCGCCTCGTATCCCAATATTTGCAATATTCAATTGCCTCTTCGATATTTTTACAAACTTTATATTCTGGATTAACATTAAAACCAAGTTGTTTTAAAAAAACAAGCATATTCGAATGGGAACTTATATCAACTTCTTTGCTGTCCAAACGTCCATAATAAGAAAACATTGCCAGATCACGAGAAGCCGTGATATTAGAGTCGAGCTGTCTTAAAGAACCGGCAGCTGCATTTCTAGGGTTGGCAAAAAGTTTGGCATTATTTTCTCGTTGCACTTTATTGAGTTTTTCAAATGAAGATCTGGGCATAAAGATTTCACCTCTGACCTCCAGTTCCTTAATATTTTCAGGAAGTGTTTCAGGGATAGTTTTTATTGTTCTCAAGTTATTCGTAATATTTTCCCCAACAACACCGTCACCTCTTGTTGCACCTATATTAAATCTGCTATTTTCATAATTTAATGACACAGCAAGTCCGTCAATTTTAAGCTCACACACAAGTTCAGGTGAATAATCCAAATCGTAATTTTTTTTAAGTTTCTCATACCACTGAACCAAATCATCATATGAATAAGTATTATCAAGGCTGTATAACCTGATCTTATGTTTATGTTGTACAAATCGTTTTTCAGCGGCTGAGCCGACTCTAACAGTAGGAGAATCTGATTTTTTAAATTGAGGATACAAACTTTCGAGCATTTCAAGTTCTTTAAACAACCTGTCATACTCAACATCAGCTATTGTCGGAGAATTAAGTTCATAATATTCTTTACTATATTTTCTGATTAATTCCGATAGCTCATAAATTCGCTTTTCTGCATCTATGTTATTAATGGCTCATTTCCTGTATAATCTACACAGTACTATTTTACAACAAAAAATTGATATAAAAAATGAGTCTTACAAGAAAAATTAAGGATTATTATAAAAAAGGTGGAAATCTTCTATTCACAACCCCTTCTCACGCACAGGGAGAGTATATACCCGACGAAGCTAAAATGCTTCTCGGTAAAAAATTTTTTAAATGCGACTTTTCTGAAATTGAAGACTTTGACAATCTGAGACACCCAGAAGGAATACTTTTAGAATTACAGGACAAAATATCATATATTTATCAAAGCAAAAAGTCGTTTATGCTTACGAATGGCTCAAGCTCAGGAATTTGCGCATTAATGCTTGCAATCTTAAAACCTGACGATAAAGTTCTTGTAGCAAGAAATTGTCACATATCAGTCTGCAACGGTCTGACACTTACAGGTGCTAATCCGGTGTGGTTTTTGCCTGAATATGATAAAGAATGGGGTATTTTTAAAGGTATATCACCTTCACAAATAGAAAATATACTGAAAAAAGAAAAAGATATCAAAGCAGTAATTTTGACCAGTCCAACATATGAAGGAATTTTTAGTGACATTGGAGAAATATCAAAAATAACCAAGAAATACAACACAAAACTCATTATTGACGAAGCTCACGGTGCTCTTGTAAATTTTGGGGAATTTAAAACAAAACCCGCAATATTATGCGGTGCAGATGCCTGTGTTCAATCACTCCATAAAACAGCAGGAGCTCCAAACCCTTGTGCACTTTTACATATTGCCCAAAATTCATCAATAAATAGTGACAGTATTCAAAATGCACTCAATCTTATAAACACAACATCACCGTCCTATCCTCTTTTGGCAGCAATTGAAGCAACTGTCGATTTTCTCGCATCTATAAAAGGAAAAACACAAATCAGTAAACTCTTAAGTGATATAAAAGATTTAAAAAATGGATGCTCAGAAAATATCATTTTTTATGAAGGATTTAATGACCCGACAAAGATTTTAATTAAAATAAAAGGAATGAATGCATTAAAAGCAGCTGAAATTCTTAATAAAAAATACAAAATAGAAGAAGAGTTTTCTACCGAATCATACATGCTTTTTATTACCGGAATAGGCACAACTTATAAAAAACTTAAAAGACTTTTTGAAGTTCTTTCAATGACTGATTTTTCACAAAAACCCAATGCATTAAAAGAAAATGAATATTATTATGTACTGCCTGAAAAAGCAATGACACCCAGACAGGCCTACTTTGCAAATAGCAAATTCATTGAAAAATCAAATGCGTACGGAAAAATTTGTGCAGAAGCCATTATATCTTATCCACCAGGTATTCCTCTGATTGTACCGGGAGAGATAATAACTTCAGAATACATTACAGATGATCTTGAAAATATAAAAACTATTGACTAAATCCTTCTGTGAAGAGAATGAATCATTGTGTAGGTTGTTTTTGAAGGGTCACCACTTAAATTGTATTCACCCAAAACTTTGAAAGAAAAGAAATCTGTATGAATATTCTCAAATAAAAGCTTAAATTTTGGTGTTACAACAATTTTATTAGGTATTTTTAAAGTTAAAAGTCTGTCGACATAAATTGATTTATCATTAAATTCTGATAAATCATCAAATAACTCTGCACCGCAATAAAAACTAATATTCATTTTAGGTCTTATATTTTCATTGATACTTCTTACGGATCTTGCCACAAGATTGGAAAAAAACTCTTTTGATTTTTCAAAATCTGCAAGCAAAAAGTATGCACTTTGCCCCAAAACACCTTTTTTAATAACAAAGTCAGATGAGATTGCTGCCAAAATCGAATTCACAATCTGCTTTTCAATTAAAGAAGTATCAACGTTACTATCATTTAACGAAGTAAGATAAGAATTATGTTTTTCAATATCAACTTTAATTTTGACAAGCATATAAGTTGTTTTTTTCAAATCATTGATAAAAGAATCATGTAACTGTTTATTAATCGTTTTTTCAAGATTATGTTTATATGTTTGAACACAACTTTGAAATTTCAAGTGGTTATTTTCAAGAAATACCATTAAACAATTACATATATAAGTAAGTATAATAAAAACTCCGGAAGCAAGAACGGGAAGGATTGGCACTATATCCGTATACATTTTTGTACCTTTGAAGCTCTGTGCAAAAAAGTCAATCACAGCCCACACAAATGTATTAATAAAATCAGGCAGCTGTATTTTGGCGCTAAAAAGCAACCAGTATATAAACAGCAAAGATGCCATACCAATTAAAACAAATATTATCAAAGAAATAGCATACTTCAATTGTTCAAAAAATTTATCAATAACTCTGAAAAACATCTATACCTCTATTATAATATTGTCAATAAGTCTAACATCACCGACTCTGGCAGCCATAGCACATATAGCAGTATGATTTATTTCATCAATTTTTTCAAATGTATCCTTATTTACAAATTCCAGATACTCAAGTTCAACATTTTTATTGAGATTTGTCAAGGCAATATCAAGAAGTTTTTTAGTATCTATTATACCATTTTTAACCGCTTCACCAATAAGAAAAAGAGTTTTGCTAATGGATAAAGCGTATTCTTTTTCCTTTTCAGATAAATATTTATTTCTTGAGCTTAAAGCAAGCCCACTTTCTTCTCTAACAAGAGGACATTCAATGATTTCAACAGGAAAATTCAAGTCTTTGACCATTTTTTTTATCAAAAAAAGCTGTTGTATGTCTTTCATTCCAAAACATGCAATATCAGGCTGAACAATGTTAAAAAGTTTTGAGACAACTGTTTCAACACCATCAAAATGTCCGACTCTTGATTTTCCACACATTATATCTGTCAATTCATAAGGAGGAACAACCATTGTTAAATCAGAAAACTTTTCCAATCCCGGGTACATTTCATTTACAGAAGGTGCAAAAATAACATCGACAGCTGCTGATTCAGCAATTTTTTTATCAGAATCAAGAGTTCTGGGATATTTGTCATAATCTTCGCCCGGACAAAACTGTATCGGATTTACAAAAACAGAAATTACTGTAAAATCAGCATTTTGTACGGCCTTTAACATCAAAGATTTATGACCTTCATGAAGACAACCCATAGTCGGTACCAAACCTATTTTCTTACCGGCAGATTTTTCCTTTTTTATTATTTCTCTAAGTTCTGAAATTTTATTTACTATAACTGTACTCAATTTTTGCCAACCCTTCTAATTGCAACTTTACTTCATCAGGGAGGTGAAACACCTCTGATTCTTGTGGAAATTTCCCTGTTGTCACTTCTTCTATATAAGATTTAGCAGCATCAGAAATAACAGATTTTAAATCAGCATAACGTCTTGCAAATTTAGGTTTGAATTCTGAAAATTTCCCTAATATATCGTCTGCAACAAGAATTTGCCCGTCTGTATACCTGCCAGCACCAATACCAATAGTCGGTATATTAAGATTATCCGTAATATACTTTGCAGATTCTTCAGGAACCATTTCTAAAACAACAGAAAAAGCACCTGCTTGTTCCAGTTTTTTTGCCTGTTCCAATATAAATTTTGTATTTTCCAAAGACTTACCCTGAACTTTATACCCCCCAAGGACATTAAGATATTGCGGGGTAAAACCTAAATGTCCCATTACGGGAATACCACTTTCATTACATCTTTTTACAACCTCAAGAATATGGTCGGTTGCACCTTCAATTTTTACAGCAAAAGCACCTGCTTGAATCAATTCACCAGCATTTTTAGTCGCATCAGAAACAGAACAATGATAGCTCAAAAATGGCATATCAGCAACAATCATGCATCTTTTGGCACCTCTAGACACTGCACCTGTAAAAACTTTCATATCATTCATTGTTACTTTATGTGTTGATTCATACCCAAGCACTACCATCCCAAGAGAATCCCCTATCAGAATTGCATCTATCCCTGCTTCATCAAAATATTTTGCTGTGGAACAGTCATAAGCCGTCAGCATTGTAATTTTTTGTTTTTCTTCTTTTTTCTTAAGAAAAGTATCTATTGTTACGTTTTTTAGTTTTGATTGAACTGACATAATTTTGCCTCGTTTGATGTTATTTTTGTTTCTTGTTTTTAAGTTGTTTTTTATACCAATATGCAATTGCTCTTGCTAACCTTGAAGGGCTGTGACGCACGTATTTTTGGTCATTTTCTTCATAAAGTCTGGTACAAACGACATTTATGTGCTTTGCTTTTATAGCTTCTGTATCAATTACAACAGGGTATGAATTTGAATTCTCATAATCCGGAGACAGATCATCCGGCAAAGAATTGTTCACAAGCATTGCCTCTACCATATTAGGATATCCTGCATGATCAAGAATAGCCTGTATGTGTTCAGAAGCTGTATAATTAGTAGTTTCTCCAGGCTGTGTCATAATATTGCAAACATAAATTTTCTTTGCTGAAGATTTAGAAATAGCTTCAGAAATTTCTTTTATCAGTAAATTTGGAATTACACTTGTATATAAACTTCCCGGTCCCAGAATAATCAAATCAGCCTCTTTAATTGCTTGAATTACTTCAGGCAACGCTTTACAGTGGGCAGGTGTCGTAAAGAGTCTTTTTATTTTTTTTCCAGTTTCAGGAATATTAGATTCTCCTTCAACAATAGTCCCGTCCTCCATTTCAGCAGAAAGTTTCATATCATCAAGAGTAGAAGGAAGAACTCTGCCTCTGATATTTAAAACTTTTGCAGACTCTTGAACAGCACGAACCATATTGCCTGTGATTGCACAAAGGGCGGTAAGAAATAAATTGCCAAAGCTATGTCCTTCCAACCCCTCACCCGTCTTGAATCTATATTGAAAAAGTTTAGTTACCAAATCTTCATCATCAGCTAAAGCAGCAATACAGTTACGAATATCACCGGGAGGAAGAATTCCCATTTCCTGTCTGAGTCGTCCTGAACTTCCTCCATCATCACCAACAGTAACAACAGCAGTAATATTATTTGTAATTTTCTTAATGCCTTTTAGCATTGTAGAAAGTCCTGTACCACCGCCTACTGCAACAATTTTGGGTCCATAATTAAGTTTTCTTCTTTTATATAAAGATTCTAAAAGAGCATGTCTGTCTCTTTCTTCACTTAAATCAAGAATAGAATAATTTGTATTTTTCCAGCCTTTTAAAAATACATAAGCACCTGCCAGAACAAGCAAAATACCAAGCAATTCCTGATTGACAGTAACTGCAATATATTTCAATATACCAACAGCAAAATAAACGGGTTTCATATTAAAAATCACACACAAGCCCAACAAGCTCAGTATTGTTCCAATAATGATTAAACCGAACCATCTTTTTACCTGCAAACCCGGAAGCAGCCAGCCCGCATCTTTTGGCATTCTTATCTTATATAAAATCTTTTTCAAAGTTATTCTCCCTATTACCCAAATTGTTTAAACCCAACCCGAAGGCAGTGCCTTATTGTAATTTACCGGATGAGGAACAACAATTTTATTTGATTCTTTTAAAAGTTCCTGAATATTATCTTTCATACTGCAAAAATGTATGGTGTCAAAATCAAATTTTTTGTATACCCCTTCAGCAACCTCTATTTCTGACAAATTCATTAATCTTCTCAACCTTATCAAAGACTGCCCTAATTCAATTTTTTCATCACTTCCGAAATTTAACAATCCATCTTCGCAATATTTTTTATCTAAGAATACTTCTGCTGCATAATTTATTCTTACACTCTCAGCAGCTTCTTTTAAAATATCCGTAGCAGCACCATAATAAATAAGCCACTCACTATATTTTTTTACAGCTTTTGCAACAGAAATAGAAAAAGCCAGATCCTTTGATGCCATTTCATACATCAAACCGGAAGGTCTGACATATTCAATGACAAGACTGTTAGCTTTTGCAAACGAAGCCAGAGCACCCAGTTGATAGAGCACAAGAGCTTCAATCTCTTCTTCTGAAAGTTTTTCAGGAGAAATTGGTTTTCTTGATGTTTTTTTAGGTGCGGAAGAAAATCCGATTGAAGCACCTATAACCTTATTCTTAAATCTACAATGTTCAATAATATACTTGATATCAACAGGATTTCCCTCGTGTATACCGCAAGGAATATTTACTGAACTGACATAATCAAGAACATCAAATTCTTTTGACTTTTCAAAATCTATTTGTGAAATATCACAATTAAAATCCACACACTTTTTTATCTTTTCTTCCATATTAAAAGTATTACCAACTCCAAAATCTAGTTCTACAAATTCAATTATAACTCAACAAATTTGTGAGTCTAGAATATTAAGATTAAGAATTGATAAAGAATAAAAATGATATTTATTGAAAATTTGAATTTTAATGTTATTATAGAATTGTTAGTAAAAAGAAACGGTAACCCCGTTTCTTTTTTTCTTAAAACGGAGAAGTTATGGAGCCTAAACACTTCAATAAAAACGAAATTCTTGATAAACTAATACCTCTCATTGAAAATACTGCAATGAGATACAATCTGATTCCGATTGAAATTGATTTTTCAAAAGAAAACGGAAAATGGTTTTTGAGAATATTTCTCTATAAAGAAGAAGGCGTTACACTTGATGATTGCGAAAATGTATCAAGAAGTCTGAATCCGTTTTTGGATGAGCTTGTTCCTGTAAAATTTTATCTGGAAGTCAGTTCTCCGGGTTTAGACAGAAAACTCAAATCTGATAGAGAATTTATAATTTTTCAAGGCAAGATTATAAATTTAAAACTCAAGAGCCAGATAGAAGGAACTGAAGAAAAACAGTTTATATGCAAGATTCTTGATTTTGACCCAGAAAAAGGACTAAAAGTGTTAAAAATTGACGAAAATAAAGAATTAATAATTCCAAAAGAAAAAATACACAGAGCACAATTACACATAGAAGACATATAAAAAGGAGAAAAAGATGATTAAAATCGGTACAGCTCTTTTCGAAGCAACAGAAGAACTGGAAAGAGAAAAGGGAATTTCAA
This sequence comes from Clostridium sp., assembly GCA_018362895.1. Classification (GTDB taxonomy): domain Bacteria; phylum Cyanobacteriota; class Vampirovibrionia; order Gastranaerophilales; family Gastranaerophilaceae; genus Limenecus. The sequence continues at coordinate 138,868 of JAHALR010000010.1, forward strand.
AAGAAGTCATTATTGATTCATTGAAAGATGCCCTTGTTGCTGCATATAAGAAACATATTAAAGTAAAAGATGCACCAAATGTAGAAGCTATTCTTGATGAAGTATCAGGAGAAATTGGAGTTTTCAGAACAAAATTAGTTGTTGAACAGGTTGAAGATGAGAACCTTGAAATTTCATTAGAAGATGCAAAAGAAATTGATGATGAAGTAGAACTCGAAGATGAAGTAAAAATAGAAGTTACCCCTGAAAACTTCGGACGTATTGCTGCCCAATCAGCAAAACAGGTTATTACTCAAAGAATCAGAGAAGCAGAAAGAAAACTCGTTCTAGATGAATTCTTGGAAAAGAAAGGTACTTTGACAACAGGTATTATCCAGCGTGTTGAAAACAGAAATGTATTTGTCAACATCGGCAAAACAGATGCCATTCTTCCTTTTAGAGAACAAATACCTGGAGAATACTACAAACCCGGCAACAGAATCAGAGTATTTGTTCTTAATGTAAAAGAAACAAACAGATTGCCTCAAGTTATTGTTTCACATGCTCACGCAGAAATCGTAAGGGAACTGTTCGAACTCGAAGTTCCTGAAATAGAAGACGGTATTGTTGAAATAAAATCAATTGCAAGAGAGGCAGGCTTTAGAACAAAATTGGCTGTTCATTCAAATGACCCTGAAATCGATTCAGTCGGTGCCTGCATAGGACCAAGAGGTTCAAGAATCCAAACTATTGTTGGTGAACTTAAAAATGAAAAAATTGATATCGTAAGATGGTCAGAAGATCCGGTAGAATACATTGTTAACGCACTGTCTCCGGCAAGAATCATTTCAGTAGATATACTTGCTGACGATGAAAATGCTCATGAAGCACTTGTTGTAGTACCTGATGATCAATTAAGTCTTGCAATAGGAAGAGAAGGTCAAAATGTAAGACTTGCTCACAAGCTAACAGGCTGGAAAATTGATATTAAAAATGAATCTCAAGCAGCTCAAGCTGAAGCAGCTTATCAGGCTCAATATGATGAAGCTCCTGTTGAAGAAGAATATATTGAAGAAAACGTTGAAACAGAAGAAGAACCTATCGTAGAAGAAGAATACGGCATTGATGCAGAAGACATGATGGAAGAAGTTCCTGAAGAAGAAGTCGATGCACAAGACGACGAAGAATAAGGATGGTTATCTAATCAATAACAAAAAGAGTACCTTTAAGGTACTCTTTTTTACTTCTGAATAAAAGATTTTAATATGTTTTCAAGATTTCTTTTTTTCTGATCCTGTATTTGTACATTAAAAGAGTCTACCATAAACTCTACTATATCTGTATCAGGAATCCCTTTCAACTCAACTTTATTTTGATGATTTGCAGGTTGAACTCTTTTTTTAGCGCACTACTGAATCTATAATATGTGTTTTTTTGACTCTCATATATAAAACCTTTCTATAAAATTAAGTATCTATAATTATTCTATTTTCATAATACATTTTTTGCAATCAAAATTGAGCTTGTATTTTTTACCGTATTCATCAATCAAAAAGAGCTTTCTTGTGTCTTTGCTCTTTTTAAGACAAATACCAGCAAAATCCCTTAAGCAGTGTTTTGTCTTCATAAGCGTAATATTTGAGCATTCTGTATGCTCAGGTGCCCATTGTTTTACATTACAGCCGCATTTTTCATAAAAATCTTTTGCTTTTGTATTAGATATATTAAACGAATAATCAAGCACATTAAAAGGATAATCTTTATATTCAATCTTTGTATCACGTCTTTGGAATTTATAATTTTCTTTAGATTTTAAAACAAGCTGGTTTACTGCTTCACGCCTTATTTCATTTAACTTGGAGACAGGGATAAAAAGGTTAAATGCTTCATCAATAACTGTTTCTTTGGCAAAAAATTCTGTATCTCCCAATTTAGCAAGCTGTTTTGCAATTGTATCTTTTGCCTTTTCAAGATTATTAGCTGTTTCAAAATTTTCTTTATACTCATATGCAATTTGATTGTTATCAAAAGACTTAATAACTATTTTTTTATTGTCAGCAAATATCTCTACGGGTATTTTTCTTTTAAATTCTGCTGAATTTAACGATTTATAGAACAACGAGTCATAATTTCTATATAAAACGGTCCCCTGTTTTATGGAAGAAGCATCCAGCACTTCTATTGCGTTTTTGTTAACAATTTTTACGGTTGTCCCTGTCAGGTCATTGTTTCTATCAAAATAAGCAAGCCTGTCACCGGGGTTAAGGTTGTGTTTTGAATCAATAACAACACTTTTCCCTTTGACTGATGTTGCTGTTCCTATTTTTTCACCCATAAACTTTGGAGTCAGAGGGTTAATAAATTTTTTTCTTTTCCCGTCAAAATAGAAATTTGTATAGCCTCTATTAAAAGTCTTATCAGGGTTTGGCATAAAGGAAGTTATTATTTCGCCTTCAGAAGCTTTTAGTGTTTTTGAAATGTTGTCAATTGCCTGTCTGTAATAAGAAACAACATTATTTTTAAAGACGTAACACCTGCAACAATAAGTTCTTTTAAATGAGCAGACAAATTGTTGTCTTTCATAGAAAGCAGATACTGTTTTTCGAGCAGAACATTATCCCTGTCATCAACAAGAGAATACTTTCTCCTGCAAGGCTGTGCACATTCTCCACGGTTTGCGCTTCTTCCACCTATAAAATTGCTAAAATAGCACTGACCGCTGTAACTAACACACAAAGCACCATGCACAAAGACTTCTGTTTCAATATCGACATTCTCTGTAACCTGTTTTATTTCAGAAAATGAAAATTCTCTGGGAAGAACAACTCTTTGCACATTCAAATTTTTTAGAAATTTAATTTTTTCCAAAGAATCATTATTGCACTGAGTGCTGGCATGCAATGCAATTGGAGGCAAATCCATTTCAAAAAAGGAAAAATCTTGAAATATTACTGCATCAACACCAGCATCATACAAATCCCAAATAAGTTTTTGCGCCTTCTCAATTTCATTTTCGTATAATATCGTGTTAACAGTTACATAAACCTTGACCAGAAATTTATGTGCATATTTTACAATTTCTTTAATGTCATCTGTGGTATTTGAAGCTTTTTTTCTTGCTCCAAAAGCATCCGGACCGATATAAACCGCATCAGCACCCGAATTTATAGCAGCGAAAGCACATTCTTTATCCCTTGCCGGAGCTAATAATTCAATTGTTCTATTTTTATTAATCATTACAAAAATTATACAATAATTAAAAAAAATCTCCGAAAACAGATGACAATTCAATATGTTTTTATTACGATAAAGTTAAATTCAAAAAAATAATTTTAAAGGAGAATAAAAAATGCAAGTTATTTTAAGAAAAGATGTACAAAACGTAGGTGAAGCCGGTGACGTAGTTAACGTTAAAGACGGTTATGCAAGAAACTTTTTAATTCCACAAAATTTTGCTGAAGTAGCTACTGACGGTGCTTTGAAAAATAGAGAACAAAATCTCGCAAGAATCAAAGCTAAACAAGAAAAACTTCACCAGGAAGCTCTTGAATTGGCACAAAAAATCGAAGCGCTTGAAAAACTTGAACTTTCAGCAAGAGCTGGTGAATCAGGAAAATTATTCGGTACAATTACTACTAAAAAATTAGCTGAAGAACTCAATGCAAAACTCGGCACTTCAATTGACAGAAAAATTATTTCTCTTGATGCTGCTATCAATAAAATCGGTGAGTTTAAAATGTTAATAAAATTAACTTCAAAAGTAAAAACAGAACTTCCTGTTATCGTAACAGCTTCTGAAATTTTAAAATCCGAAATTGAAGAAACTCCGGAAACAGAAGAAATAGCTGAATAATTAAACTAAATTATAAAAAAGCTCCGATGTTAGCATCGGGGCTTTTTTGTTAATAAAATTTAATATAAACTTTCTTTCTGACAAGAAATAACTAATCAATGTTTTTATTATAATAGTGGAAGGTATACATAGGTTAGATAATGTCTCAAAATATCCCGAATATTCCTATTTATAATAGAAATCAATACACTCAGCAGCAAAATCCTAATTTTGCAGCCGGTAATAATATTTCAAACGGTGCAGCAATAGAGAATAACCCTCTTGTAAAAACTGCTGAAAAAGCAAAAGATAACTCAACAGCAATTGCGTTGGGAGGTGTTGCAGCAACAGGCGGACTTCTTGCTGCTTCTGAATATCTCAACAGAGGTCTTCAGGGAGATTACAACAAATCATTTTTAGGCATTATAGAAAATAAACTCAATAATATTGAAAATACAAATAAATATGTCTCAAAAGCCACTGAATATCTAAAAAAAGGTATTAAAGCCGTTGACAAATTTACTGATAAATTTGAATTTTTCAAGACTTTAAAATACAAACCCAGTTTGGGTGGTCCACAGGTACAGTCACAGGCAGCTGGTGCAATGGGCCAGCTTTCTTCAAGAGCTGTTGAAATATTGAAAAAATACGCTGATGCAGCTAAAAAAGACAGCACTTTGCTTACCAGCGCACAATTATCAAACCTGAATAACTTTATTTCAACTGTTGAAAAAACACCCCACCTACATACAAATGATATTATCAATTTTATAAATAACAGCGGTCTTAAACTTGATAAAACTTTTGTAAAACCAACAAAGTGGAGTTTTGGTCTTCTCAAAAACAAAAATAATTTAAAAGAGATTTTAAATAAATATAAATTGATTAACAATTACAAAACTTCCGGCAAACTCGGTTCACGTGTTGCAGGATATATGTTTAGAGGTGCCGAAGCACTGACAAACGGTCTTTTGTCGGGAAAAGGCTCTGTTTTAATGCAGGGTATCTGGATAGCAATGTCATTGAGCGAAGGAATGAAAGCTGAAAAAGGAGAAAAATTCCAAACTTTTGCAGCCTCACTTGCTGATTTAATGGCAATGACAGCAGCAGTCGGACTTCAAATGAGAGTCATGAACCACGCTGCCGGCATGAAATTCATCGGAATGAGCCAGGCTAACTATAAAAAATATCAATTAGCAATGCAAAAAATTAATGAAGCGGCGAAAGCAGGCGATTCAGCAACATACAATGCATTAAAAACACAAATTAAAAACCTTAAAAACTATAAAGTAAAATGGTATCAAAAACCAATAAAATGGCTAGGCAATATTTTAAGCTTCGGCAGACTAAGAGAAACAATTAAACCTCTTAAAACAGGAACAGCAGGAGGCTTCTTTAAGAAAATTCCATACGGATTAAAAGTAGGTCTCGGCTATGTCGGCAGGGCAGCTATTGTAATGGGAATAATCATTCCTTTGTTTCAAAAACTTGCAAGAGGTTTTTCTCATACAATATTCGGTAAACCAGCCAAAACAATTGAAAGAGATAAATTAAAAGAACAAGAAGCTGAAAAAGAAACAGAAACTGCGCAAAATGAAACTATAAATCAACAAAAACAAATGAGCGCACCACAATCCATCCAAAAACCTGTACAACCACAACAGCAGACTCCCCAAGCAAAACCTGGAAACCTTGTAGAAAAAATGAACAATTTACACAATAATTCCGTTCAAAGTCCAATTGGCGCACAATCAATAACACCGGAACAGCCAATCGCATCCGGTGAATTAAAATCACCCGATTCAAAAATAAAAAGAACATATATACCCAACCCAATACTCGGACCAGAAGCGGCAATTAACCCTGCATCAAGTAGAGCAGCCGAAATAGACAGAATTTGGAGACAAGCTGATATGGCAGAAGCCCAAGCTCACAAATTAGGTGTATAAAAGACAAAAATAACCCAAACGCCCTGTGGATAAATGACACAGGGCGTTACATTTCTTTACAAACTATAAATATAAAGCAATTTAATACTAAAAATATACTTTATATATATAAACCATTGTATTTATAGAGAGAATTCAGAGAGACAAAGGAACAAGCAGAGATGAGCTATATTAGTGATAGTTCAAAAGTAAAAGAAAGAATTATAAGTCCTTATGAATCACAAACATCAGAAGATGTTAAAAAGGACAATAAATCTTCTATTCAAATTTTTAACTCTGCAACAAGTGCCCCACAGGACGAAACAGTAAAACAAGAAACAATACCTGACAATATTGATACAAAGGCATTATTAAAAAAATATAAAAAAGATCCCGCGGCAATACTTGATGAGCTGGGAATATTCAATGAAGAACAAAGAAAACAACTCTCAGAAATGTTATCTGACAAAAAAGATTTAAAATCCTTTTTGGAAATAATTGAAAAGGATGGCTTAAAAAGTGATGACATAGTAGCAGCAATGAAAAAAGTGAAAGAAAAGGCATCTTCAGGCTTTTTCAAACGTATAGGAAATGTTGTCAAAAAGGCATTTACAGATGGAATATCGGAAGCCGTAAGCTTAGCCAAAAGTGAAAAGGTATACTATTCCGATAAATTATCCGGCAATATGGAAGAAATTCGAGAAAAAAGATCAGACTTCAGCTCGGAAGGACTGGTCAATGTTGCTGACAAAATAATTGAAAATGAAGAAATAAAAGAGCCAACCATGCACTTTGTTGAAAAAGAAGAAATTGCAGGCAAAAAACTTTATAATGAAGAATCAGTGCTTCAGGCAGTAAACATAATGTCTGAAAAACCACAAGATGCAATTGAATTCCGAGACAATGCAATAGAATTAGAATCAATAAAAGATGAGAACGGACACATTAAATATAACGGCACAACTATCATAAATGTCGATGAAAAAATGATTGATAACAAAGATTTAAAATCAACAATGCTAAAAACTGCCAAAAAATCGGATATGAATGATGATTATTTGATTGGAATTACAGATAATCTTGTCACAAATCCTGAAATGAAGCACGCAATTGAAAAATTTCTCGGCTGTAAAGATAAAAACGGAAAAGACAGATTTAGTGCAGATAATATTTTTTCACAATCGAACTACATGGTAGACAAAAATAATGACAAAATTAACGAATATCTAGAAAATACAATTAATCTTGTTAAACATGAAAAGCTTAGTGGAGATAATATTGTAACAATATCAGGAAATATTACTGATAATCCGTCAATAAAAAATCTTGTGCTTGAAAAATTGAATAATAGCAACTATTCAGGAAATGATATTGCAGAATATTCGACAAATCAGAATACAAGAAGCACAACAGAATCTTATACATTCAATACTCCATCCGAAAGCAATATGACAAATCCGGTAAGAGAAACTGCATCAAGAAAATATAACGAAGCTGCCAACAATTTGACAAATACGAAAAACAATACAACTGAAGCAAATATCAAACAAGAAAAAGTATATACAAGACAAGAAATATCTCAGTTCTTGTACCGTCGGCTCGGAACAGTAGGTGACTTATTACTTACTAAAGTAGAAAATAACCCATCAATAATACCTATGCTGAAGAAGTACGGAGGTAACAAAGCTTTAATTGAGGCTTTGTTGAAAAACCCTGACAGCTTAAACAAAATAACAAGTATATCCTCTTCTATTACAACAGATCAGCTTGCTGAATTTGTTCAACTATGTACAAGCTCGGAAAAAACAGAAACTATCGCAAAACTCATACAGGACTTCGGTCCGCAAAAAGCACTGCTTCTTGCACAAAAAAGTGAAATGGCACAAAACCAAAATGATATCAAAGATATTTTAGATACAAACACTTTAAGACTCGAAGACAAAAAAGAACAGATACAAAATGTTCTTGTGAATGGAACAAAACCGTCCAAAGGATAAATTTTAAAATGGGCCCGGAGGGATTCGAACCCACGACCAAGGGATTATGAGTCCCCTGCGCTACCGCTGCGCCACAGGCCCGTGACGACTTTGTATATATAAAATATCATCTACATAAATAACGGTCAAGTAGTTTTGTTATTTATGTAACTAAGAAGGGCATATCTAACAAAGACATTTTCTCTTTGCTTTTTTGCTTCATTGTGAACCCTACAAAAAGCAGCTATTGATATAGCAGGAGCAAGCAGTAAAGCTGTTGTCTTTGCTACTGGCTTATAATAGGGCTTTTTAGAAACATATTTTTCAAAAGGTTTAACAATTTTTTTATTAAAAACGGAAAAATCCAACGTTCTTTTAATTGGTTTAAGCAGTTTTGTATTAATTTTTTGGGCAGTGTCCGGGAAAACCTTATACAAAAGCGATTTTGTTTTGTTTTTCATAGAAAAAGCAGTTGTCATAGCCGCATAAAATGCAGCAGCATCAACGCCTATGGCAGCTGCTCTATTTTTTTTATCAAAATTATCAAGAGTTTCAGCATGCTTGTTCACAAATTTTTTAAGACCAATAACAGCTGCACCCGAAGCAAAAACCAATCCCCACTTGCCCATAGTTCTTGCAGATTTAAACACTTTTTGAGAAAGGGAACCCGATTCCGCTATGCCCGAAAAAAGAGAATCAACAACTGGCACACCAACAATAATGGTTTTTAAAGAATTTTTCACTACTTTATTTAAAATTTTGTTTGGCTGAGCTGAAGCAAGTTCATAAATTTCTTCAGAAGATAACTTCTGAGAAGAAGAATCATCAATGGCATGCTTATTAAACATATTTTCTGTACCGTGAAAGTTTCTCAAATTATTTTGAGTTTTAAAAATGGTAGAGCTGTTATTTATTTTAGAAATAGACATGCCATTTTATCCTATGTAAAAATTATACTACAAATATAATTTTTTGTTTATAGAAATATTTTGTGCTAATTAATAAGTAATATGAAAAAATTTATATTAAAAACACACGGCTGCAAATCAAATCAACTTGAATCTGCTGTAATAAAAGAAAAATTACTTGAATATGGATTTGAAATAAGCACAAACATTGAAGAAGCAGACTATTTCATTTTGAATTCATGCTCAGTAACTGAAAATGCTGACAATGAAGCATTGAGAACAGTACGTCATGCAAAAAATAAAAATGAAAATATTATAACTGTTTTAACAGGTTGTTGTGCTCAACTCAATGCAGAAAAACTTTTAAATTTACCATTTATTGATATTATCCTTGGAAACAACGATAAATTTGAAATAGTTAAAGCAATTTCAGAATTTAAAAGCAGTGTTAATGATATATTTGAAGTTTCTCACTTCAACAATCAGCCTGTACACAATTATTTCAATACAAGAGGTTATCTCAAAATTCAAGACGGCTGCAACAATTATTGCAGTTATTGCACCATACCTCTGGCAAGAGGAAAAAGCAGAAGCAACACGATTGATAATATAATTAAACAGATTCATGACTACACAGATTCAGGAATAAAAGAAGTCGTCTTAACAGGAATTCATATAGGACAATGGGGAGAAGACTTTGATTCAAAACAAAGTCTAAAAGACCTTTTATCTGCCATAGAAAATACCGACATAAAAAGATACAGACTAGGTTCTTTGAATACACTCGAAATAGATGACGAACTCCTTAACTTTTTATCATCATCAAAAAAATTCTGCCCCCACTTTCATTTGTCTTTGCAGTCACTTAATGACAATATTTTAAAATTAATGAACAGACACTATGATGCCAAAAGCTGTCTTGATCTAATGGAAAAAATTGAAAAGAAATTCGATTTGCCTTTCATAGGAAGTGATATTATTATTGGATTTCCTGGAGAAACAGAAGAGGATTTCAACAAAACCTTGGAAAATGTTAAAATCTCACAACTCTCCAATATACATGTTTTTCCTTATTCAATCAGAAAAAACACAAAAGCAGCAGAAATGTCGGATCAAATTTCAGAAAAAGAAAAACAAAAAAGAGCAGCCATATTACATGAAGAAGCACTAAAAAAAATAAATAATTTTAAAGAAAAAAATATAGGTTCACTCGCAGAAGTTTTGATAGAAAAGAGACCTGACAAAAGAACAAATTTACTTAAGGGTGTTACAAAAAATTATTTAAACGTTTTGATAAACTCACATGACAAAAATCTTTTAAACAATATTGCGACAGTAAAGCTTCTTAACATTGAAAAAGACACGGGAATGCTGATTGCAGAACTTGTATAGCTTGTGTCAGCCACGCTGATTGTTTTGTAATATAATCAAAGAATGAAACTTAAGGTATTAATATTACAAAATAATGCAATAATAGGCAATAAACAAGCAACAATTGAAAATGCCTATAAACTGTTAGCCCCATTCAAAAACGAAACTCCTGACTTAATTATTTTTCCAGAAGTCTGGTCAATCGGATGGTATTGCAAAAATTTCCCACAGGAATCAGAAATTATTGAGACATCAGAAACAATAGATTTTCTAAAAAATACTGCTTTGGATTTTAAAAGCACAGTGATTGGCGGCTCATTTATTCAAAAAAAAGAAAATACTTTTAAAAACACATGTCCTGTAATAAATAAAGAAGGCAAACTTATTGCAACATATGATAAAATGCATCTTTTTTCTCATAAAGGCTCTGAGGAAAATAAATATATTTCAACCGGAAATGAATTAAAAATTCTAAACCTTGGCTTTACCAAAATAGGGTTGACAATTTGTTATGATATTAGATTTCCGGAAATATACAGACAATATTCAAAACATGGCGTAGAAATTTTTGTCAATGCAGCAGCATGGTCAAACAAAAAACTTGAACACTGGAACATTATGCACAGATCAAGAGCAATAGAAAACCAGTGTTTTATGATAACAGCTGACCAAACAGGAAAAATCACCGATGATGAATATAATCTTGGTCATTCTATGCTTATAAATCCCTGGGGAGACATAGATGCTTGCATGGGAGAAGAAGAAGGCTGTATAATAACTGAATTTGATACAGATGATGTGAAGAATTTAAGAAAAGAATTCCCGCTCATCTCTGACAGAAGAGATTTATCTTTCGATTCTTTTAAAATAAAGGAGATTAAATTATATGAATAGAATAAAAACATTAATCATAACGGCTGTAATATTTATCTTTACAGCAATACCATCAGAATCTTCTTCTCTGGATTCTTTGATTCAAAAATCAGACATCAATAAAACCTCAACAATTGCAGTTTCCGTTAAAGATGTAAAAACAGGAAAAATTGTTTACCAATACAACGAACATAAATTAATGAATCCTGCTTCAGCACAAAAAGTCTTTACAATGAGAAGTGCTTATAACCAACTCGGAAAAGATTACACTTTCAAAACAACTGCATATATTGATAAAAACAGCAATTTATATATAAAACTGGGAGCAGATCCGTCTTTAACAACTGCATCGTTGAAAAATCTTTTAACCGCAGTAAAAGAAAAATACAATAAACCAATAAAAGATATTGTATTAGATGGAACAATTATCGATAACAAACAATGGGGAACAGGATGGATGTGGGATGATGATGCAAATCCTTACCTCCCCAAATATTCACCTTTTTCAGTAAACGAAAACAAAATTGATATAGTAATTCAGCCCGGCAAAAACGGAAGAATACCTGAAATCAAGAATAAAAGCTCATATTCTTTAATGTTTGTTAATATGTTGAAAAACGGAACAACAGATTCTCTTTCATTTGAACGCCAACCTTGGTTAACATCTGACATGACATATATCCAAGGCACAATAAAAAATACAATTAAACAGAAACTGCCTGTTGATTCCCCGGAAAGACATTTTAACGAAATATTGAAACAGGCAATGGCTTCTTCAAAGCTAAAATTCACTGGCAGCATAAAATATGCACCTGTACAATCAGGCGCACAAAAAATTGCTGAAATAAACAGTGTTCGCCTGTCTGAATTAGTAGCAACAACACTAAAAAACAGCAATAACTTCTATTCCGAAATGATATTCAAAAAAGCAGCCTCAGAATATTCCAAAAAACAAGGCTCAACAGAAGATGCAATCGAAATGTTTAACAAATATTATTCTGACATTAAAAGTGAAAAACCTGTTATCGCCGATGCCTGCGGGATATCACGAAATGACCTCATTAGTGCAGACTGGATGACAGAAGCATTGAACAAGCTTTATAAAGATAAAGACTTTGATGATTTTGCAACACTTTTACCCAAGCCGATTGAAGGAACTTTGTCGGACAGGTTGCTTGATATAAGTCTCAAATTGAGAGCCAAAACTGGCACTGCAAGTGGAATTAGTTCTATAACAGGATATATTGATACAAAATCAGGAAAAAAATATAGTTTTGCAATTTTGATACAAAATTTTTCACAACCTGTTATAAATATCAAAAAATTCGAAGACTTAATTATTCGTGAAATTTATAAGATGTAACTTTTTCAGTTAAATATATTAGGTCATTTCAAACAAAATAATATATAATAAAAATATTATAGTTGACTTATGTTAAATTATTATTAAAGGATAATAAAAAAGGATATAGAGGTATGAAATTAAAAAATTTATTATTAGGTTTAGTTTTAACAGGTTTTACCGCTGTTCAGTTGGGCTGTTTTGCTGCACAAGTTTCTGACTCAACCATCAGAGTTCTTGTCAACAAATACAAAGCAGGAAACTATCTCGGATGTATCCAATTTTCAGATACAATATTGAAAGATAATCCATCCAATATTTTTGCCCTTTATTATAAAGGGCTGGCATACTCTCAACTGGGAAAGAAAGAAGAAGCAATTGAAGCTCTTGAAAAAGTTAAAACATTAAATACTAATCCTCAACTCACCTCTTATGCTGAAAGAGGACTTGCTTGCATCAATGGAACAGAAGCTTGCAAAGCTGAAGAAACTAGTGAAATGGATGCTTTTATAAAATCAAATAAATTTTATGACAAAGCAGTACAATCAGAAGTTAATAAGAAAAGACTCGACAGAATCAAAGAAAATATTAACGATGAACTAAACCCGAAAAAATCTGATGCTTCAAATAATATGCCGACAAATGATGAAATAGCTAATGCAGTTAAAACTTTAGCTAAAGTTGGCATAAATCCTATGGCAAATCAATTAGCCGGTTTGTATCAAAACCCTGAAATGATGCAAATGAACATGCTGCTTGGAAACAATAATAATCAGAATAATTCTATGAATATGCTTCCACTTTTGATGATGAATCAAAATGGAAACCAAAATATTTCACCAGAAATAATTCAAACAATGATGATGTCACAAATGGCACCGGAATTCGGAACAAATACTTATTAAACAATATGCCTGTAAAGGCTAGGCTTGACGAGGAGAGAATGAATATAAAAACAATTAAATTCGGCGAGATAAATATAGATGAAAATCTTATATTTGATTTTGTTGAACCGGTTATAGGTTATGATAACTTGAGCAAATTTGTACTTGTAGAACATTCAGAAAATTCTGCATTCAAATGGCTTCAATCAGTAGAAGATGCAGGTCTTGCTTTTCCTGTAACATCTCCTGCTTTTTTTGATATTGATTATCAATTTGAGATTCCAACGGAAAAAGCAGAAAAAATTAACTTAAATACGGTTGATTCTTTAATCTCCTTAAATATTGTAACAATACCTCAAACAAACCCGAGACAAGCAACAATAAATCTGTTAGCCCCCATTATTATCAATGCAGCTAACAAACAGGGGATGCAGATAGTTTTGTCAAATTCAAATTATCCTGTAAAATATCCTCTTTTCAAAGACTGATATGTATTTAGCAACATTATTAATTAGGGATTGGAGAGTATAAAATGCTAGTATTAGCCAGAAAAGTAGGCGAAAAAATTATATTAAATGATGATATAGAGATTATTGTTCTCGATTCAAATCAGAATACTGTAAGAATAGGGATTAATGCTCCAAAGAATGTATCAGTTTACAGAGAAGAACTCTATAAAGAAATCAAATCTGCCAACATTAGCAGCAATGACGTTTCAACAAATTCAATCAAAGAACTTCATGAACTTATAAAAGAAAGAAAATCATCATTTGTTTCATCAAATTTTGACAATTTAACAAACAAACTTAACCATGAATAACAAGGATTTACTGACTGAATTTTTTGCAAAAAAAAACTATTCCTACCTTAAAGAAGTTTTAAAAAATTCTTCATCAAATTATGAAAAGGGCTTCCTTGCCAGAATATATCTAGAAGAAAAAAATTATCAAAAAGCTGCGGAATTATATGAACAGGCAGGCATGCTTTTTGAATATGGAAGATGTCAGTTATTGCAAGGCGAATTTAACAAAACAAAAGACATTTGGGGCTCAATAAAAGAAGAAAATCCCGCTGTCTTGTGGGGTAAATCACTATTAGAATTTATTAATCTTTATGTGATTAACATACCGACTTTTTTTCAAATCAGAGCATTTTTGGAAGTCGATCTTGATGCTCTTCTAAATGCTAATCTTATTACATATTGTGAAAATATAGTTAACGGAGCCCATTTACTTGCACAAAACAATCAGGAAAGCTATAAATTTATAGGCAGGGTTTTTGTAAACAATGGTTATTTTGACCTAGCTGATTTGTTTCTGCAAAAAGCAAAAGATGTCTGTTATGTTGACCCTGAAGTCCATTTTCTTCTTGCAAAATGCTATATACACAATAAAGACATACAAAGTGCCAGAAAAGCACTCGAAACAAGTCTTGAAAAGGGATTTGGCTATTATCCAGCAAAAAAACTGCTGGATGAGATAAATTTAAGTTGAAACTTTGCCCGTTTATGAGGTAAAATAACTGTATAATAATACGACAGGAGTTAGTAATGTTTGAACGTTTTACAGAGAAAGCGATAAAAGTAATCATGCTCGCACAAGAGGAAGCGAGAAGATTAGGTCATAATTTTGTCGGCACAGAGCAGGTTCTTCTCGGCTTGATTGGAGAAGGTACAGGGGTTGCCTCAAAAACATTAAAATCTATGGGCATAACACTCAAAGATGCAAGAGCAGAAGTTGAAAAAATTATAGGCAGAGGTTCTGGCTTTGTGGCTGTTGAAATACCTTTTACACCTAGAGCAAAAAGGGTTCTTGAACTGTCATGGGATGAAGCCAGACAACTAGGTCACAATTACATTGGTACTGAACATCTTCTTCTGGGGTTAATCAGAGAAGGTGAAGGGGTTGCAGCAAGAGTTTTAGAAAATCTTGGCGTAGACCTTAACAAAGTAAGAAGTAATGTAATAAAAATGCTTGGCGAATCAAAACCAACAGCACAAACAGCAACAGCCGGCAGTGCTTCCGGCGGGAAAACAAAAACTCCTTCACTTGATGAATTTGGCACTGACTTGACACTTGCTGCACAAGAACAAAGACTTGACCCTGTTGTCGGAAGAGAAAAAGAAATCGAACGTGTTATACAAATTCTCGCACGAAGAACAAAAAATAACCCGGTTTTAATTGGTGAACCCGGCGTTGGTAAAACAGCTGTTGCAGAAGGTCTTGCCATCAGAATTGTTAATTCTGATGTACCGGATATTCTTGAAGGCAAAAAAATCATACAGCTTGATATGGGGCTTCTTGTTGCCGGTACTAAATACAGAGGTGAGTTTGAAGAACGCCTCAAAAAGATTATGGATGAAATCAGACAGGCAGGTAACGTTATTCTTGTAATTGACGAAATGCATACCTTAATCGGTGCAGGTGCAGCAGAAGGCGCAATTGATGCTGCGAATATTTTAAAACCTGCTTTATCAAGAGGTGAAATTCAGGTTATCGGTGCAACAACACTGGATGAATACAGAAAATATGTTGAAAAAGACGCAGCTTTAGAAAGAAGATTCCAGCCTGTAATCATTGATGAACCTTCAATTGATGAGTCAATTGAAATTATCAGAGGTCTAAAATCAAAATATGAAGAACATCATAGACTAAAGATTTCAGATGAAGCTATCATTGCTGCCGTTTCACTTTCAGACAAATATATTACAGACAGATTCCTTCCGGATAAAGCAATTGATATTATCGATGAAGCAAGTTCTAAAGTTAGACTGAACGTCAGCTCACTTCCTCCTGAAGGAAAAGAAATTGAAAAAGAATTGAAAAGCATCATCAAACAAAAAGAAGATGCCATAAGAAATCAGGAATTTGAACATGCATCTAACCTCCGAGATAAAGAAGCTGATTTAAAAGAAAAAATCAGAGAAATGTCTCAACAATGGAAAGAAGCACACGATGCAAACAAACCTGTTGTAACACCTGAACACGTAGCTGAAGTAGTCAGCACAATGACAGGTATTCCAACAACAAAAATCACAGAAAAAGAATCAGAAAGACTGCTCAAACTCGAAGAAACTCTTCACAACAGAGTAATTGGACAAGATCAAGCAGTAGTTTCTCTTGCTAAAGCAATTAGACGTGCAAGAGTCGGCCTGAAAGCACCCAACAGACCTATTGGAAGCTTTATATTTGCCGGACCAACAGGTGTTGGTAAAACAGAACTTGCTAAAGCTCTTGCAGAAGCTGTTTTTGGTTCAGAAGATAACATGATAAGAGTTGATATGTCTGAATTTATGGAAAAACATTCAACTGCAAAACTTATCGGCTCTCCTCCGGGATATGTTGGTTATGATGACGGGGGACATTTGACAGAAACTATCCGTAAAAAACCTTATTCAGTTGTACTGTTTGATGAAATTGAAAAAGCACACCCTGATGTATTCAACATCATGCTCCAAATTCTTGATGACGGTCGTTTAACAGATGCAAAAGGAAGACACATAAACTTCAAAAACACAATCATCATTATGACGTCAAACGTTGGGGCGAGCATGATTACAACATCATCAAAACTCGGCTTCTCTGTTTCTAATGATGAAACTAAAGATAAATATGAACATCTCAAAGATACTGTTATGGAAGAAATGAAAAAGGCATTTAGACCTGAATTCCTTAACAGAATCGATGATATTATCGTATTCTCACACCTCAGCAAACCTGAAATCAGAGAAATTGTTGAACTTATGTTCAAAGATTTGCTCAAACGAATTCAGTCACATGACTTCACGATTGAAGTCTCTGACGAAGTTAAGGACTATCTTGCTGATGAAGGTTACTCTGAAGCATATGGTGCAAGACCGCTCAGAAGAGTTATTCAAAAGAAAATCGAAGACACTCTAGCTGAAGAAATCCTTAACGGCAAATATGTTGCAGGCGATGTAATTTCTGCCAAACTTGAAGACAAAAAGATAGTCTTTGAAAAGGTTGGTGAAAAAGCAGAAGCAGCAAAATAAATAAAAAATGTAAAACAAAAAGACAGGTTTTAAAAGACCTGTCTTTTGTTTTATTAATAACAACTGCATTCTTGCATATTTTTATAAATAATTGCGTAATGACCTGTTAGAAGCCAAGAAGATTAAACTAATTTTAAAGCCATTAGCAGACCCGCAGGAAGATCCAAAACCTGAGACTGGTATCTTGTATCATTTTTTATTTCTTCAAGGAAATCAGCCACCTTAGCAGCGTGTGATGTGACATTATCAGCAAGTATAATTGCCCCCTTTTGAAGGTTGTCTTTTAACAAATCAAAATACTGAATATATTCGGATTTGTTTGCATCAACAAATACCATATCAGGTATAAAATCCAATTCAGCAAGAATTTCTAAAGCTCTGCCCTGTTTAAAAGTTACATAGGCAGACAGACCACATTTTTCAATATTTTCACGGGCAATGGACTGGCGTTTTTCATAAAATTCAATTGTAGCCAAATGCCCACCATTCCCAGATTCTTTTAAAGCATCAGCAATCCACAAAGTAGAATATCCGTTAGAAGTCCCTATTTCCAAAACATTTTTAACTTTCGAAATTTTTATTAACATACTGATAAATTCAGCAGTTTGACGGGATATATTCCAAAACTCATGCTGAGTTTTTTCAAGTTCAGATAAAATTTCTAGCGTAAATGTATCCATTTTGTTTATTTTAACCTTTTATTTATCAGCTGCAAATCATTAATAAACAAAGGGGTTGTAACAGTTTGCAGCACAGTATTTGTTTTCATATCATAAACCAGATATTTTTTATCCGTAACATTTGTAATCAACAAAATATTTGTATTAGGAACCTGAACAAGTTTTTTTGAAAAACCTGTTGACGGAAGTTTTACAATTGTTTCCATCGAAAAATCTTCCAAATTAAATATATCCAGTTCGTTTGAAGCACAGAGTATATAGAGCTTATTTTCCTTCAAAAACATATCAACAGGCTTTTTCGCAACAGGCTGTTTATAGATAATATCTTGGATATCATTATCAATAACTAGTAATTCATCTTCAGTTCTTGAAAGAGCATAGATATTATCTCCTTTAACTATCAGTTTTGAGATATTTGATGCATTATAAATGAATTTATTAGTATAAGACTCATCTAATGTCAGAGTATAAATATCACCTGTGTTTTTATCAATATAAGCTATTTGTTTATCATCAGCACTTATTGTTATATGCTTCGGATAACCTTTAATTTTAATTTTCTCAACCAAAGTCATAGATTTCAAGTCTATTAAAAAGATAGATTGATCGTCATCAACAGCTACATAAGCTTTTGCCTTGTCAGAAGTTAAAATAATTTCTGAAGGTTGATAAGCAAGATCGATTTTTCTTGCAAGAACTTCCTGTTTTACATCAGCAACATCAATATATGTTTTGCCTGATGCAGCAATTAGAATATAGTCATCATTGCATACAGGCTGAATAAACTTGGGTAAATTTTCCATCTTTAATGTAAATTTAGGGGTTGTAGAATCTGAAGGAATAACATTAATCAGCTTAGAATCCAAAGATGTAACCAAGAGAGTCCTTCCGGCCATATAAGGAACAGGAACAATCTTTGTACTTACCGGATTTTTTTTGACCTCAACGGCCCCCTGAAAAATGTTATTAACAGAAGAATTCTTCAAAGCAACTTTCAAATCACCTAACATAATCTGCATATCTTCAGGAAATATTAATCCGGGCGGCACAAGCATATCCTGAGGTAAAAGACCCGTTTTCACAATAAATGGAATATTATTAGAAGCCGTAACAGTCAACTTACCATCCTTAGTTTTTATCACTTTAAGAAAAGCATAGTTTGAATCGAAAACTACGACATCAGGAAGCTGTGCAAGTTTTTTATTCGCAGGATAAGTAGAAACTACTTTACCAACAGCATTTCGCTTTGGATTAGACGGAAGAACGGGAATATAAACAGTCCCGTCCGGAAGGGTAATCAATCCGTCAAAACGAACAGAAGCTTTTGGCAAGTCAGATTTAATTGTTTGTAAAATATTATCAGGTAGTTTTGTAGCAAACGCTGACATAGAAGTAAGCAAATATGCAAGAAGTGCTATGACAAAACTCTTAAATTCGATTCTTACTATTCTTCCGACTTTTTTTATTTCCATTAATATATTCCGATTCGTTAGCTGTGAATTGCATTTTTAAATTTGTCTATGAATTTTTCATTAGGTTTTTTGTTTTCAGACAATTCAAAAAGTTTTTTATACAATCTCTTTTCTTCATCATTAAGAGATTTTGGTGTTTTATATTTTACAACAACCATATGGTCACCTCTTTTTTCAGGATGACCGAGATAGGGTATACCTGCATTTTTTATAGTAAGTATTTTACCATATTCTATACCTGCTGGCACAACCAGTTCCTTAAGGCCATGAATTGTATCAATCTGAATGTTATCTCCTAATACAGCCTGTGGAAAGCTTACATACAATTCCGAATATACATTGAATCCATCTCGTTTGAAAGTTTTGTGAGGCTTAACATACATAATAATATATAAATCACCGCTTGAACCGCCGTTTTTGCCTGCATCACCTTCATTTGCAACTCTAATTTTAGCATTGTTATCAACACCGGCAGGTATCTTAACTTTAATAGTTTTTTCTGTTTCAACTCTACCTTCGCCATGACACTTTTTGCATGGAGCACCTATTATCTGTCCCTTTCCTCCACATTTTGGACATGTCGTCACCTGTTGTATACTGCCCAGAATAGTTCTGGTTAATTGAACAACCCTGCCTTTACCATTACATTCAGGACAAACTGAGGGTTTTGTTCCCGGTTCTGCACCAGTTCCATAACAATCTTTGCACATTTCAAGATGATCAATCTTAATCTCTTTTTCTACACCAAATGCAGCTTCTTCAAATTCAAGCTCAATATCAAGCCTCAAATCGTGACCTCTTTGAGGTGCATTTGGATCAGCAGCTTGCGAAGCAAAGCCACCCATTCCTCCGAAAAAGGTTTCAAAAATATCATTTATATTTCCAAAACCAAAGTCAAAAGGTCCTGAAGTATCATAACCTGCATTTGACAGACCTTCTTCACCGTATCTATCATATAAAGAACGTTTTTCCTGGTCAGAAAGGGTTTCATATGCTTTTCCCAGTTCTTTAAATTTTTCCTCCGCATCCGGAGCTTTGTTCACATCCGGATGTAATTCTCTTGCTTTTTTTCTAAAAGCACTTTTTATTTCAGCCTGTGTTGCATCTGCGCTTACACCTAATATCTCGTAATAATTTGCCATATTCCCCTATTCACTGACTGCCACATTAACAAGCGACGGTCTCAATACTTTATCGCCAAGTTTATAACCTTTTTGTAACTCATTTATAATTGTATTTTCAGGATATTCATTTGTTGGTGTTTGCATAACCGCCTCGTGAAGATTTGGGTCAAACTCTTTATCCTTGGTATCTATAATTTCCATACCCATTTTAGCTAAAACATCATAAATCTGTTTGAAGACCATATCATAACTTTCCTTGACAGTATTGACGTCTTCAACATTTTCGACTGAAGCTTTTGCTCTGTCTATATTATCCAAAGCTTCAATCATTTTTTTCAACGTTTCTTCAGCACCGTACTTTAACAAAGCCTCACGCTCTTGCATCTGTCTTTTTCTATAATTGTCAAAATCAGCAGCAAGTCTTATATATTGATTGTTAATTTTATCAATTTCTTCTTTTAAAGATGAAATTGCTGTTTCGCATTCAGCATCCGCAGGTTCTTCAATAGATTCAATTGATTCATTTTTTTCTGCTTCTGTTTCAGGAGCAAAAGGATTGTTTTCACATTTTATTTCATCTAGATTCTTATCTTCGTTATGTTTCCCCATAATATCGCCCTTTTATAAATAACAATACTATAATTATAAGTTATCAAACTATTTACTCAAGGAATTTTAATTTTTTCTTAACTTTTATACGAACATAGACGAGAAGTGCGTACAGATTGTTTCTAAAAAAATATGTTAAGAAATGTAATGAAAAATGATAAAACTGAATTTCAAACTTTTTGATTGTTTTTATATAAGTACGAGGTATATAAAAAATATTTCAAAAGTAGATAAGTTTGATGAAGGAGTAAATTATGAACGTATCAGCAATCGGAAATTTATTTGCAGCTAAACCGGAAACAGCAGGAACTTTAGCTCACAAACCAATCGAAACAGCAGGGACACTGGCTTTCGGCGGAGCAGAAACCGCAGGCTCACTTGCAAACAATGCAGGCGGAACATTTTGTGCAATGGCATAAATAAGGCAAAGTTTTTATCATAAGAGATAACGGCAGACTACTATTCAACCGGGGTGGACAATGAACGAAGTAAGAATAGCTAATTATACGCTATTAATTACATTATTATTGATAATGGGCGTATTCTACACATCAATTCAATCATTATCACAAACAAATAAAAACTATGGAGAATATCCATCAATAATATCAGGTTACAGATATTAAAAAGTATAAGGAGAAAAAAGAAGCACCTTCCGGTGCTTCTTTTTTATTTTATTTTGTACCATGAATTGCCTGATAACAATCTTTGCAATAAACTTCCTTACCCATAATAGGTTTAAAAGGAACCTGGGTTTGTGCACCACATTTTGAACAAACAACATCATACATCTTTTTTCTGTTATTTTGTCTTCTTTTTTTTCTACATTCCGGGCAACGTTTTGGTTTATTTACCAATCCTTTTTCTGCGTAAAATTCCTGCTCACCTGCCGTAAACACAAATTCTGCTGAACAGTCTTCACAGATGAGTTTTTCGTCTTGATACATTTTGAGAGTCTCCTTGTTAGATAATTGGTAAATAATTTACCAGATAATATTAGACATATTTTATAACTTTTTTTTGTTTTAATCAAGAAAATAAAAAGCCCTTTGCAATAAGATTGCAAGGGCTTTAATATATTTTCACACATCACGAGGAATTATTAATTACTTATTCATTATACATATTTAGGAGCTGAGGCTTCTATTCCTTTTTGTTCAGCCTCTTCAACACTCTTGAGTTCGGCTTCTGCTGCTTTTAACTGTGTATCTATTTGCAATTTTTGGTTTTGAATATCAGTTTCCAAGCGTTTTACCTTTGCAGCTTCAGCTTTACCTGCTGCATCAAGAGCCTGTTTGAAGAATGCGTTGAAAATAAAGTATTGGTTAGCGAAGATAGAACCCGGGTTAGTTGGATCAACAGCCATTCCGTATTGACCATTGGAGGCAGCGTTCATATTCATAATGTTTGCATTATAAATCTGAGATGATCTAGCAGCTTCAAATAGTGACTTAGGAACACTATTATTAAAGAAGTTCATTTGAGCACCGAAGATGCTAGCCGGTGAGCTCATAAACTCACTTGGCGAAATAACTCCATCTGCTACGTTACCCGCATACACAGCCAAATCTTGAAGCCGTTGGGCCAACTCCATTTGTCTATATTGGAGCTGATTGATTCGCTGAGTCAATTGTAGCTTTCGCATTGTAAAAATTGCGTACACTGTTTTAATCTCCTACCATAACCAACTTTTTTCTAACCTTACACTTATATAAAAACATTTTAAAAAGTAAAATTGCCTAAAAGGTTTTATAAAATTAAAAAAATGAGAAATTGCCTATTTCCCTTGATATATCCGGTTTTCAAACCCATTTCAGAAACTTTAATATATATAATTTAAATACAAACTAGCTACTTTTTGTATAAAAAGTAGCTAGTTTGTAAATATACTTTTTTGTTAAAATATTAAGATATATTAAGAAACCCTTGTAATAACTTTGTCTATGAGTCCATATTCAACGGCCTCTTGAGCAGACATATAATAGTCTCTTTCTGTATCTTCCTTAATTTTTTCCAAAGGCTGAGAACAATTTGTTGCAAGAATGCCATTAAGCATATTTTTCATTCTCAAAATTTCTTTAGCCTCAATTTCAATATCAGTTGCTTGTCCTTGAGCACCACCCAAAGGTTGGTGAATCATTATTCTAGAACTGGGCAGAGAAAGTCTCTTACCTTTAGCTCCCGACGAAAGTAAAAATGAGCCCATGCTAGCTGCTTCACCAATACAAATAGTGCTTACATCTGCACGAATATGCTGCATAGTGTCATATATCGCTAATCCCGCTGTAATAACACCTCCCGGGCTATTTATGTAAAGCATAATATCTTTCTCAGGATTTTCTGAGTCCAGAAGCAAAAGCTGTGCAACAATTACATTTGCCATTTCATCATCAATTTCTTCACCAAGAAAAATTATTCTTTCTCTCAATAATCGCGAAAATATATCAAAAGATTTTTCCCCTCTGGAAGAAGATTCTATGACCATAGGGACATAACTCAATACACGGCTTAAATCAAAATCCGACATTTTCTCTCCTTGTTAATTATTCTTTATAAATTATACTTTCGAGGGTCATTTTTTTCAAGTTTACCAGGGATAAGTCCTATCAATGGACCAACCGTTAGTAAAAATAAGAGCAGAACAATACATAGCAATATCAGCTTTTTTGTTGCAGCCATATTTTTCATCACCAGCCAGTGCAAAGCCCGGCAACCTTGAATTGTACGGTATAAAAGCCGCTGAATTTGAATTAATAATCAAAAATACGAATAAATCTTTACCAAAAGCATTAGGAGGTTCAATGCTATTCAAATCAACATAAACAACAGCGCAGGTGCTGCCTTGTTTTTGGCAGTTGCTAACCGTTTCAATAGCAAAGGAAATACCATTTTGAAGCTTAATTGCAGGTAACTGATATAAATTAACCGTAGTAGTTTTTCCATTCACCGACTTATAGTTAGCTTCTGGCATACAAGCACCATGCTGTTTTGTACAATTTTCAGAAACCTTCATATAATTTGATAAATTTGAATTAATCAAATCAATATTTTTATAGCCAGGCACCCATCCCCAATCACCCGGAGGACCATTTAAGTTTTTAGCATATTGCAATGCTTGTGACATATCAGAATAGAACATTCTCAAGCGAAGCGCAGTATTTTTCTTTTCTCTATACTGAACAAAGATAAGCAATATAACAAATACTGCAACTATTATAATTGTTACAGCACCAACTACACGCATTCTAGATTTAAAAAAATCATCCATACTTAGATAATACCATATTTTCCAAAATTGTATACATTTGATATAAAAATTGATAATAAATTAACAAATTGCATAAAAATTTTGCTTTATTTATAATTTACATACTAGATTATAAAATAAAAGGGGATGAGGTAAATATGAATATTGCTCAAATGATGAAACAGGCTCAACAAATGCAAAAAAAGCTCCAAGAAGCACAGACTGAACTTTCAAATACAACTTTTACAGCCACATC
This sequence comes from Clostridium sp., assembly GCA_018362895.1. Lineage (GTDB taxonomy): Bacteria > Cyanobacteriota > Vampirovibrionia > Gastranaerophilales > Gastranaerophilaceae > Limenecus. Next base: position 163,361 of record JAHALR010000010.1, read on the forward strand.
TGGCAATGGAGCTGTTACTGTTACTTGTGACGGGCAAGGTAAATTTAAGTCTATAAAATTAACACAAGCAGCATTAAACCCTGAAAATCCTGCATCAGTTGATTTAGATACAGTTGAAATGCTCGAGGACTTGATTACAACAGCAATGAACCAAGCTACAACACAAGCCGGTTCAGAAATGGAGTCAAAAATGAAAGCATTGACAGGCGGAATTAACATACCCGGATTATTTTAATGCAATATACTAAACCACTTGCAAACTTAATTGACTATTTCCAACGTTTACCGGGAATAGGACCAAAATCAGCACAAAGAATCGCGTTTTACCTTCTTAAAATGCCGATTCATGATGTTGAAAAATTTGCGCAAGCAATGATTACAGCCAAAGAAACAATCCACTATTGTGATATATGTTTTAATATGTCAGCAACGAATCCATGTGAAATCTGTTCATCAACTAACAGAGATGACTCTGTAATCTGTGTTTGCGCAGAAACAAAAGATTTAGTTGCTATTGAAAACACAAATGAATTCAAAGGGAAATATCATGTCCTTCAAGGACTGATTTCACCAATGGATGGAATAGGTGCAGAAGATATACGCATAAAAGAATTGCTTCAAAGGGTTGCCCAAAACGATATTAAAGAAATAATAATAGCACTCAATCCTTCAGTAGAAGGTGAAGCAACTAGTTTATACCTTACAAAACTGCTTAAACCATTTAACATAAAGATATCGAGAATTGCATTCGGACTTCCAATTGGTTCAGACATCGAATATGCAGATGAAATAACTCTTGCCAAGGCTATCGAATGCCGAAGAGAAATCGAATAAAGATCGACTCATTTATTGATAATTATGAACTACCGCCAACATTTACACCAATAGAAGCAAGTTGTTGCTGCATTTGTGAAAACTGCTGGTTCATTTTAGCAATTTGCTGGTCCATATAGTTAAATTGTTTTGTCAATTGTTCTTGGTATAAAGTAACCTGTTCTTGTTTTTTTGCAATAGTATCAGACAGATTTGAAATCTGGCTGGTCAAAGAATCAGATCTGGCTTTAAAATAACCGCCTGCTGTATCAATAGCCGGTTTCAAAGCTTCTTGCATTTTTTGCATAAGACCATCAGACTGTGAACCTGAAGTATTGTCACCAATCAAAAGAGCTTTAACTGAAGCAGGATCTTTTTCAAAAGCTTCAATAAATTTGTCCTTATCAATAACTAACTGTGTTGTATCAGCATCAACAGACATACCAGGAGCACCTGTTGTAATACCAATATCAGCAAGTGATTTATAATTGCCGGAATTAGGAATCTGGGAAGTAACAAGAGTTCTTAAATTATTTCTTATATATACTAAATTGTTTTCACCGTATAATAACCCTTGAGTACCCGAATTCACACCGGAATCAGTACTTGAATCAGTATCGGTAATTGCCTTATTGAAAGCATCCACAAATTCCTGCAAAGCTGTCATTGGAGCTTCAGCATCATAATCACGCTCAATCTCAATAGTAACAGGAATCGGATCACCTGTATCAGGATCCGTATCTGTGGTTGTCAATAATTCCAATGACAAACCCAAAATACCAGTATCATCACTTGTTAAGGTATTTGTATCAGCTGTTTTTTCCACGCCGTCAATTTTGAAAACAGCATTTGTACCTTTGGTGTAATGTTCAGCATCATTATTGTCCAATCCAATTAGCTGAGCAAAGTTTTTACCATCACCAACAATATCTGTACCTGTAACAGTAATTTCTTTATCACCCATATCTCTATTTTTCAGAACAAGATGCCCTTTTTCCAAAGAAGCTTTTACACCTGCTGTTGAAGAATTGTTGATTTGATAAATCAACGAATCAATTGTCATATCTTTTGTAACATTAATGGTTGCACCATTAATCTCAAAGTTTCCGCTTTCAGCTGTCATACCTAAATCAGAAAGTTTTTTCGAAGAATCTCTCCAAACATCACTTTCATCAGATTGTCTTTTTGTACTGGATGCCAGTTGTGAAACTTCTAAATCAAAAGAAGAAGGTGTTGCATATTGAGTTACAGTAGCAGTAACAACACTAGTTTCAGAAGCTGAAACAGAAACCTTGGAAAACAAATCCGAACCCGGGCCCATCAAAGAATCTGTAAACTTCAAAGTATTTGTTTTTATTGCATTATATTCTGACTTTAAAGTATTTAAAGTAGATTGTTTCTTTTGAAGAGCTTCTTGATCTTTTGAAAGAGCATCAACCTTATCCTGCTTAATTTTAACTAAAGCAGTAATCCATTCATCTATTGGTAATCCTGAGCCTACGCCCGAAAAAGATATTGACATAATTTTTCACCTCAAAGACAGTTTAATAGATTTCATATACAAATAAATCATACAAATAATTTATTCTTATAATATCATTATACCCAAAGGTTTTCAATCCTATGCAATTATCAAGACACAATAGGATTAAAAGAAGAGTTATTTTTATTCAAGACAAGACGAGTCATTGAAGTAGCATACTGCTTGTTAAGATTGTTAATTGCATCTTGAATA
>JAHALR010000011.1 GCA_018362895.1 Clostridium sp.
AAACACAGCAGAAAGCTTGTGACACTGAGATTGATTCAGTGAAGAAGATTATGGACAAGAACATTGAAAGAACTTTCAAAGTATTTTCTTAATACAAAAAAAGTTTAACTAAAACAATCGCACACCCAAACTTGACTTATTTATTTGATTACAACAAAAAAGGCGCCCTGAACATATACAGTAATTTTTTACAGTATATAACAAGCCGCCGTTTTTTTTGTTTTGATTAAAAATTGTGTCTGATGCCTTTCGGGTCAACGACCTGAAGCACTTTTATGCGCAGAATCTTCACTCCCCAGTTTACTGTATAGTTGTCACAGGTTTCAACAGCCTGCTCAAGGATAGACTTGAGCATTTCTGTTTCTTGCTCGGGTGTGGAATTTTCGTCGAGTTCTGTTTCGAGGATTCTTTTTTGCAAAATTCCGCAAACAAGCTGATTGATTGCATCAAAAAGATAAGCAACCTCATAGACAGCTTTGTATGGGTCTGTTATTTTGTAAACCGTTTCGGCTTTGACTTTGAGTGTATTTTTACTTTTTGTGTAAAACACTCTGTCGTCTTTTGGCAGCAGGAGTTTTTGTTCACAGATGGGAATTTTTCCGTTGTTGATAAGTTTTTGATGGCCGTGAAAATTCTTGGGGTCAGGGCTGTCTATGCCGTGGAGCTTTTCAAAGAGCGGAATCAAGAAATGAACTCCCGGTCCGAGCAGTCTGTGAAATTCTCCAAACCTCTCGACAACGGCTTCTTCGTCTTTTTTGACAAAAACAACGGGGAAGAAAAAGCTAATGTTCATTTATTTGAAATCCCCTTTTGGAGTAATGAGATTTTCTGCTCCGGAATATAAATCTCCGTCATGGAGTGTGTATTCGAGCCCTGTGTCATCAATAAAGTTGTCGACGTACATAATCTTGCCTTCAATTCTTTTGATTTGAACCACACGTCCTTCGGGGATGTCTTCATCCGCATAACAAGCTCTGGCTTCCCATTCTTTGCCTGAAACAGAAACTCTGCCTTCTGTCAGGGTGACTCTTGTAAGCGCTGTGGCTTCCTGATTTGTATATTTTGCTTTGAGTTCTTCTTCTTTAGCTTTTTTTCTTTTGATTAGGGCTAAAGTTATTATTGAAGCCATAAATATAACAAGCATTATACCGATAATGCACCAGAGCTGCCATAGATTAATAGTCATATAAGCCTCCTAACACTGAGACTATATTATATAAAAATAAACTTTGTTTGACAAGTCACATGAGGGTTGTTTTGCTCGGTGACGTAAAGATATTTTACTTTTTCTTGAATATTGTTCATTTCACTGCTAAAATCAAGTGATTGATAGTGTTAGTTTATTAAACAGGAGACGGTTATGAAAAAATTATTAACAAAAGCACTCATGCTTGTTGTTCTCGCAGGCATCAGCTGTACATGTGCTTTGTCTGCTTCGGCTAAAGAATACACAGACCTTCCAAAAGATCACTGGGCTTATAAACAAATCCAGATTTTGACGAATTTTAATGTAGTTGTCGGGTACCCGGACGGTGCATACAGACCCGATGCAAACGTTACAAGAGCAGAATTTGCAACAATGGTGGTTAAAGCGTTTAATCAACAAAACGCAGAAATCAAACAACCGGCAAAATTCTCTGACGTGAAAGAAAACGACTGGTTCTATGGAATGGTTCAAAGAGCGGTTATGTTTGACCTTTTGAAGGGCAATCCGAACGGAAGCTTTGATCCTTACGGAACAGTTTCTCGCGGTCATGCAATTTCTACAATTACAAATGCTTTGACAACAGAAACTATTTCTAATGCAAAAGCAGTCGAAATCCTTGAAAACAGCTATTCTGACTATCAAGAAATTCCGGACTGGCTTATTATTGCAGCGGGCAAGGCAGAAATTCTCGGAATGGTAGTGAAAGCTCCGGGTGAAGAAGGCTTGATAAACGCTAACAGACCTGCAACAAGAGCAGAGCTGGCAGCTTTTCTTTGCAAAATGCTTGAACAGGCAAAACTCAATCCGAATGCAAAACTTAGAGAAGCAATGAGCCCCAGAACAGCGGACGGAATCGTTGTCAATGCTGACCTTGAGGGATACGTTGCGACTATTCCTGCGGGAACAGTTATTCCTGTAATGGTTTTGAACAAATCAATCACCTGTAAAAAATCAAAAGTCGGTGACGAGTTCCTTTCAAAATTGCCAAAAAATATCATTACAAAAGAAAGATACCTTCTCCTTGTTGAAAATGACCCGCTGAACGGAAAAATCACTGATGTTAAAGTGGGCAGACTCTTCATCAGAAACGGCAAAGTTGACATGGATACTTATACAATAACAACCGACAAAAATCAGACAGCTGCCTTCTGTGGTACGGCTGTCGGCGGTTACAGACCCGAAGGTTTCTGGAAAACCCTTTATCTGAAAATCTTTAAAGGACACAAAATTCAGATTAAACAGGGTGATATTCTTAACCTGAAACTTAACAAACCTGTCAGAATCGATCTTACAAACGGAATGATTCTCGAGTAGTTGAAAAATCATAAATTGATGACCGGCGTTGAAAAACTCCGGTCTTTTTTTATTAAAGTTTTTGCAAAATAAGCCGACTTATAAAATACATATAAAATCGGAGTGAACTAATGCTTTTTAAACGCAAATGTAAGATAACCTTCATCGCGCATGGCGCAACTATCTATACGGAAGAAAACCGTATCTGTGACAAGGAAACCCACCCCCCGTTGAATGAAATCGGTCAGGAAGAAGCGGAAAGAATTGCACAGTGGATTGTCAGACGTTCGCCTCAGGTGGACAACATATATACGGGTGCTGCGCTCAGCTGTGTGCAGACTGCGCAGTATATCTCAAAAGCCTATCAAAAAGACTTTGAAATCCTTCCCGAGCTGCGCAATCAGGAGTTTGGAATCTGGAAAGGTCTCAGCTATGACGAGGTCGAAGAACGATACCCCGAAATGTTAAAAAAATATCATGAACTCACCTCGAGCTATGCACCGGAAGGCGGTGAAACACTTTTAGAATTCGATGAACGCGTTGAAAATACAATGAATGATATCATCGAAAAAAACCTCACAAAAAGAATAATTGTCGTCACCCACTCGAACTTTATCAGAGCAGCTATAAGAAATGCTCTTGAAATTCCGGTTGAAAACCAGAATCGTGTGTTCATTCCAACAGGTTCTGCTACACAGGTTAAGTATTACAAAGGCTGGAATATCCTGATGTATTCGGGACATCTTCCTCTGGCTTAAACTCACAAAAACAGGGATAAAGTGCGTATGAAAATTGAAAAAAAAGCGGAAACTGCTGTGATAAAAAACTTGCAGTCAGTGCAAAAGACAAATGAAACAGAAGTCGAAACCTCAACTGCGAATTTGGAGCTGAGTTCGTCTTCGACCTCACAACAGGCTGAATATCTTGGAGATAATACAGGCATGATGGAGCTGACCGCTCAAATAGCGGATGTTGCTGAATCTTTGTCAAAACGCAAAGTCTTTGCTCTGAGTGCTCAGGCAATGAGCGCGTTTTCAAAAGCGAGCGGAATCATGAGCGCAGTAACTCTGAAAATTCAAAGCTATTCTGCGAAATATGAAGAAATCCTCAATAACCCGTACCTGAGTGACAGCGAAAAACAAAGCAAACTCAAAGAACTTGAAGCAAAAATTAGTGCCTGCCAGCAGGAGGGCGAAGCAAAAATCAAAGCGCTCGTTGACGTTGTTTATACTCTTGAGGCTCTTGTGCCCGTATACAGACAGTGTGAAAAAGCCGGCATTTCAACAAACGAAATTTCTGCAATGCTTAAACAAATGCTTGCAAGTGTAAGCACACAGCCTTCGGAATTTTCTGAAGTTAAAGACAGTGAATCACTTGAAGAAGCGATGAAAAACTCTTTGAGCGGTCTTCTGGGCGAAAATTCACAGGCAAAAATAAAGGATTATATCTCGAATCTTGAACAAAAAATCTCAAAAAACGAGTCTGAACTGAAGAAGCCTTCAATCACAAAAGAAGAAGAAAACCGCTTGAAACTTGAGAATGCTGTCTATAAAACAACAAAATCTCTGTTTGAGAGTTTTGTTTCAAAAATGTCATGAGCTGAAGCATCTCAGCGTGCGACTCTTCCCCACCAGCGGACTTCACCGATTACAGCAAAATCAAAGTTGATTTCCTGAGAGAGGTCAATTTCGAAACTTCTGTATTTGTCATTGTCTGATACAACCCTGATAGTGTTCGGAGGAATTTTTTGGAGCCTTTTTGCATAGAGCTGTCCTTCGATTCTTACACAATAGATTTTTCCGTCGTAAATTTCCCTTCTTGAGTGGTCTATTAAAAGACTGTCTCCGCCTTCGATTGTCGGAAGCATGCTGTCGCCTTGTGCAAAAATCATTTCTGTCCGCCTGGGGTTGATGTCAAGATCGTTTGCGAGCTTCTTGCTGATGGAATAGCTTGCGGTTTGTTCTTCGTTGTAAACAGTAACTCCATAGCCCATGCTTGCTGCAACACCTCCCAGAACGGGTATGCTTATACAGTCATCTGTGACAGCAGGAGCAGTTTGCCGCTTTGCGTTTGCAAGGTCGATGTTAAAATTACATTTGAAGTATTCGTTGAGCTTTTGGAGCTGTTTTTGGGTCAGCTCTTTGTTTTTAATCTGGTTTGCATATTGCCTGCTTACGTCAAGTGCTGCGGCAATATCTGTGTAGCTGACTTTTCTTTTTAATTGACCTGTAATTTCTTCTATAAACTTGTAAAGTTTCATCCATGTACCTTTTGTATTTTTGTAAACCAACTTGACAAACGCAAAGTAAAATTCTATACTGTGTAAAGTAGATTGTCTTTACATTATAACACAAAAACATTTTCAGTTTACAAAATGTAAACCAAATGTAAACACAATGTAAAGTAATGAAATGATTGAAAAATGGCCTGACCAAAACAACTATCAAGAAAAGGGGATTGTTACATGAAATAATTAAAAAAATGGCCTGACCCCCGAGATCAGGCAAAAATATATACTTCTCTATTAATTTAACATGAAAGAATTTTTCTTTCAACAAATTTATTTAAAAATCATGAAAAAATTTTTACTTTACGCAAAAAATCTCGAAAAACCACGTCTTTTGGGGATGTTAGACAGGGCAATAGGAGGTCTTGTGGAAAATGAAATCTGTTCATATTGTAAAATTCGTTTTGATGAAAATGAAAAACTTAAAAAATGTCAAAGCGGTGATTTTTGCAAGAGCCTTATTTTTCAAGGGCTGGAGGATTTCAACACAGATTCTGCCGCAGATAAGGACAAAAAATGAAACCGTATTTTTCTCATGACATATTTTCTCGTGAAAATTTAAAAATAAAACGACTTATGAACAAACACAAGATGGAGGGCTATGGCATTTTCTGGGCACTTGCGGAGTTTTTGCACTACAACTCAAACAAAATAGATGTTAGTGAAATTGACCTTCTGGCTTCTGACATGGGTGTAGAAAAGGAAAAACTGGAGTCTGTGATTTATGATTTCAATCTTTTCACTGTCAGAAAAAATACAATTTCATCAAAGAGGGTTGCACAAAATTTGAAACTCCAAAAAGAAAAAAGCCAAAAAGCCAGAGAGTCTGCAATGAGAAGATGGAACCCTCAAGGAATCGGGGGGAGTGAAAAAGAACTGGATGCGAACGCATTGCAAACGGATTGCGGGGGCAATGCTATAAATAAAAAAAAGAAAGAAAAGAAAGAAAATGAAAATAAAGAAAATAAAAAAAATAAAGAAAGTGATGAAAATTTTTTTGGAGTTTTGAAAAATGTATTTCTTTCTCCTTCAAATTTTTCTTCTCTTTCCGCTCAATGTGCTGACGAGCGTCTTTTTCAGACAATTGTTGATGAGTTGTCAGAAAACATTGCGATGAACAAAGAGAAACCATACGATTTTGAGTGTCCTGACTTACATTTTTTGAGGCTTCAAAAATATTTGAAACAAAAACGCTCAACGTCTCAAAAACAGAAGTCTTCTGCCGTAATCTCAGTCAAAGAGACCTCTGATTATCTCGAGCGAATCAAGCATGAGGAGGGTGTTCCGCCGCCTGAGGAATTTTTCAGGAGTAAGGAGAATTTACTAAAAAAGATAATGGAAGAAAAAAATAATGCTGACAAATGAACAACAAAAACTTATCAAATTTGTGTTTGAGGGCAAAACCAACACTGAGATTGCTGAAAATCTCGGTTACAGTCCGAATACGGTTAAGAAAAAACTGAAATATATTTATAAATTTTATAATGTCGAAAACAGAAAGGAGCTGTTTTTAAGGGCAATAGATTTAGAAAACTAACCACTGATGAGCCTTGAATTGAGGCTTGTCAACTCCTCGATAAACCCCCGGGGCGTAGAAACAATCACCTGCGCTCCGTTTTCTTTTAAAAATTCCGTGTCTTTGTAGCCCCAGTTCACACTTATACATTGAATCCCGGCATTTTGTGCTGTTTGTATGTCTACTTCGGAGTCTCCGACGTAGACAGTTCTCTGAGGTGTTGTATTCAACTGTCTCATGATGCTAAGAACGCTGTCTGGAGCCGGTTTTTTTCTTATTTTTTCAGATTCGCCCATCACACATTGAAAATTGTTCGGGAAATATTTTTTACACAGCTCTTTGACGGCAAGGTCGAATTTGTTTGAGACAACGGCGGTTTTGATTCCTGAGGCTTCCAGTTTGTGTAAGAGTTCGGGGATGCCTTCGTAGGGTTTTGTTTTGTTGTACATGTTTTTTGCGTAATCTTCTTTGAAGAATGCGAGGCACTCTTCAAAATGGGGATTTTGCTGCCCGTCTTTGAGTGAGCGTTCGATGAGTTTTTTTACGCCGTTTCCGACAAAGGAGCGAATTTCTTTTATGCTTCTTTTTTCACAGCCAAAGTGCTCAAGAGCGCGGTTTGTGCTTTCTGTTAAATCTTCGAGCGTATAAAGAAGTGTTCCGTCAAGGTCAAAAATTACTGTGTCAATCATAGAATTATTTTAACTCACTCTAAAGAAAAAAAACGGATTTATTTTAAATTTTATGTATTTTGTTCTTTTTTCAAATAATCCGAAAATTTCTTCTTATGCACCGTAAATCCGCATCCTTCGTGAAGCTCGGCAGGGTAAGGAATTTTGGGCATGGGATATTTTTTGCACATGGCGAGCCTTTTGTCATAAACAGAACAAAGCCCTTCTTTTGTGACATATTTGCAGGCAAAAATAAAATTGCCGAATTCGTCCTTTCCTTTGATATAAAACCGCTTGTATGCAGGATAGAGAAACTGCATGATTTTGAACTCTTTTTCTGTGTAAGTGTCAAAACTGTACATGTAGTTGCAGCATTTTCCGCATTTTTTGCACTCTCCGGTGATTTCATATTCCATTTTTTCAGTTACGAAATAGGATAAGAACTCCCACCAGAGCGATTTTATAAAGTTTAGCATATTTTAATTATAGCATTAGAACCAGCTTTTTATCTCATGCCAGGCTTCTTTTAAGAAACCGCCGTATTCAAAACTTGAAGCAGGAACAATGACTTTGTCCCCTTTGTTGAAAGTCGGGTTTCCGTAATCTTTGTAATGGTGGTCATCAGGCAGAGTGCCCCAGCTGTAATCTATCGGGTTGTAGTTTTTCAAAACACCATCAGGGATGTTGTACATCTTTTTCAGCTCTTCTGCGGTGACTTTGCGTTTTGGCTGAATCATTACATGACCTGAATAGGGGTCTGCTGAGAGCGTGGCTGTTGCTTTTTTCTCTTTTGCGTTTGTTTCATATGTTTTTTTGATTTTTTCGTTTGAATATTGTGTGTTTTCTGCGACTTCTTCTTTTGAATAGCTGTATTTTGCAATTGTTGCATTCGGAGCTTTTGGTTTATTGTCCACATTATCCCCTACCCCCTGAGGTTTGTTTGACGCAATGGGGATGTTGATTTTTTGACCTGCTTTTATGTCATCCGCGTTTGTGATTCCGTTCGCTTTTTTCAAATCTTCAACGGAAACGCCGTATTTTACTGCGATTTCAGAAAGTGTTTGTCCTGATTGAATGGTTACTGTGTTTGGCATAGTCTGCTCCTCTTAAAATGTAATATAATTCCTCAATATATTTATGAAAAAACATTTTCTTTGCTAAAATTGCCTGTTTTTTTAATTTTAAGTAACAATTGTTAAGTTTATGTTTACAAACTGACAAAAAAAAACATTTTGTTTTTTTAGTGTTATAAAATATTAAGTAAAAACTGTGGAGGTCTCAGACTGTGAAGGATAACAAAACTTTTGAAAAAATTGAAAAAAATGAATTGAAAAGAATTGAAATAAGCCAGCTGCCAAAAGAAATACCAAACTTCAAAAACTCATTTGAATCAAAGGATTCTGTAATAAAAAAATGGCTCACAGACTGGATTTGTTCGGGCTTTAAAAAAGGACAGCTTAAGGAAAACACCCTGTTGCCCAAAAAGGCTGACCTTGCATATTATCTTGGCGTAAGCGTGGGCACTGTTCAAAATGCAATCAGATTTGTTGAGGATACAGGCCTTCTTGAATCAAAACAGAGAATCGGCACAATCATAAGGAATGGACACGCCGAAAACCCTTTGAAGGCAAAGAATCAGATTTTTAGAAAAGCCTCATCAAAACGTGAAAAAGTTATTACACTGATAAAAAAATATATAGCTGACAACGGAATCAAACCCGGTGAACCTCTTCCTTCGGCAAGAGCACTTTCCTCAATCATTGGAAACTCCACAAACACAACAAGACTCGCTCTTGACTTTTTGTGCTCCACAGGTTTGATTGAAGCAAAGGCGTTTCGTTCAAATGAAGCAAACTGGATTTTGAAAAAAGAACCCGAGTTCAGCGAAGAGGAAAAAGAAATTTTTAAAACAGAAACCCTGAATAGCAAAACCCTTGTTGAAAAGGTAGAAAAAGACCTGAAAGAGTATATAAAAGCTAATCATAAAGTGGGAGACAAACTGCCTGCGCATTTTGAGCTGTCCGAAATTCTTAAAGTCAGCGTAAAAACAGTGCATGATGCAATGAGAGCACTGATTGAAGAGGGCATTCTGCTGGCAAGAAGAGGCAGATACGGAACAACGATTATAAAAATTCCGGGAGACAACCTTCTCCAGCCTGTGAATGAGGTTTCTATCTGTGAATCTTCGATTAAGGCAGCATCAATCTTTGCAAAAGCCGAAGATGCAGCATTTTACAGCTATCAAAAAATCGAAAACACAATCAAAAATTATATCAGAGACAACTTTGAAATAGGTGATAAAATCCCATCAATGGAAGCCCTTTCAAAAGAATTTGATGTGTCGAGCAATACTGTGAGAAAAGCTCTCCAGAACCTTGCAAAACAGGGATACGTAAGCTTTTCAAGAGGACGTTACGGCGGAACCTTTGTCACTGAACTTCCTGAAAACGAAACGCAGGAAACCTTCAGATGGCTTGCTGTCAGCCCTAATTACACAATTTCTTATGAGAACTAAAACAAAATGTCCCCTATATCACCTGTTTTTTCAAACATAGCGGCTTCGTTTCCGAATTATAAATGGAAAAAGACGAACATGACTCCTCCTTCCTCCCGGGTGCCATGTGTTCAAAGCAGTGCTGTGGATTTTACAAAAGACTTCCCCTGGCTTACCGACAAAACCCTCAGGGCTTCGCTTGAGGCATTGTCTGATATTACCTTTTCAGAAGAAGACATAAATTATCTTGCTTCAAATGAAATCAGAGTGCCTTTCAAAAACGGAAAAGAGGCAGTGGATTTTATTAAAGAGAAAAACGTCAGAATCATCTTTGACAAACCGGCGGACAAAAACATACATGCCCAGTATGAATTTTCAACAAACATAATAGCAATAAACAACCGTTACAAAAAATGTATGGACTTTCCTGTGATAATTGCAATAGCAGAAGCGATTCTGCATGAATGTTCTCATGCCTATGACAACGACGGCGAAAGTTCTGTACAGGAGGAGTTAGACTGTCTGGGGATGAATGCTGTTTCACACCGTGCTTTTCTAAAGAGGTACGGGAACCTGTTTGAAAACTCCGATGCTCCGATAATAAACGACGGAGTCAGCGTATACGCAAAGCTGTTTTTTGACCCTGACCCTCAAAAACAGAAACTTATCCACAGAGTCCGTGAAAAATACGGATATCTGACAGCCGGCGACAAACTGCATCCTGCCGGAAAGATTGCACGCAGCGTGAAATATCTGAGCGAGAATTAGCCCGGATTGCGTGTATATCATACACGTAAAGAAATGTGAAGCTGAAAAGTAACGATTTCGTGAAAAATTAGCAAAAATTTACCTTTACATGTTTTACAATTATAGTATTTGTAGTAGCGAACTTGTGAATTGTGTGATATAATTATCACAATAAGGTCAGGGTTTGATTTCATATAATTTTTACTTTTAAAAAGGAGGCGCTATGTCTACTAAAACTGCATCAAACAAAACTAAGGAACTCAAATCAAAATTCAACGATGAATTTGAAAAGTACTTGAAAAGACAATGCTTGAAAACAACATTCAACGGTCTGGAACTTGAAACTTTCAGCTGGTACAAAAAAATGTTGGGCTTGGTATAAAAAAGAGGGTTAATCCCCTCTTTTTTATTTGTTTGATAAAATTTTAAAATACTGCTTCAAAAATGTCATCCAGCGATTTTTTTGGTGGCGGAGGCGGTGTTTTTTCTTGTGGATAGCCTATTGCAAGAAGAGAGACGACTTTGTCTGTTTCATCGAGGTTGAAGATTTTTTTGAAATCTTCTTTTGCAATAATCGGTGCACACATCCAACAGGCTCCGTATCCGAGAGCATGTGCAGCAAGAGTCATGTTTTCGATTGCTGCGCCCATAGAGAGGATAGAAGAGCGATTGTTGTATTTTTTAAGCTCTTTTCCGCTTACTCCGTTTTTTTCTAAAAGGCTCATTATTGTTGATTTTCTTGCTCTTTCAACAACTACTATGACAACAGGAGCATCTTTAAAAAACATTGAATAATATCTGTATCCGCTCATTTTTTGAAGGTCTGTTTCGTCATTTATAAGCGATTGAATTTCGTCAAAGCGGGAATTCACTGCCTGAGTCATTTTTTTTATGATGTCTTTGTTGTAAACTGCAATGAATCTCCAGTTCTGAGAGTTGGTTGCTGACGGAGCGAGTCTGCCGGAGTCGGCTATTTTTTTTATATCCGACAGAGGGGGTATATCTTCCTTGTATTTTCTGATAGTTTTTCTTGTATTAATTACGTCAAAAAATTCCATATAAGGACCCCTTCAAATGAACAATCACACAAAATATATTAGACACATTTCTTATATTCTAATCATTTTTTCTTTACTTGTAAACTGTACACTTTCTGTGCCTCCTGCTTTTTCAAAAACGCAAAAGACATATCAGGCTCAAGTGCAAAACGACGGTGAGGAGTTTGTGCTGTTCATAGTTGACTTTTCAAACAGCATGACAGAAAAACTTCATGGAACAAAGAAGATTAATATGGTGCTGGATACAATGCAGGAGCTTTTGCCTAAAATTCCGAAAAATAAACGGGTGGGTCTAAGGGTTTACGGCCATAAAGGCGGAGGCTTTATGCCGAACGCTGCATGTAAAGCCAGCTCTTTGATTGTACCTATGACAAAAGGAAGTGCTCCTGCAATTCAAAGTGCGCTTTTTTCTCTGAAACCCACAGGCTGGACACCGATTACCTACTCTTTGAAACAGGCGGTGAACTGCGACTTTGCCGGCGTTGGAGGCAAAAAACGAATCATCCTTCTTTCTGACGGGGGCGAGAACTGCGACGAAAGCCCTTGCGACTATGTAATGGAGCTTACACAAACCAGACAGGATATAATCATCGACGTTATTGCATTTAATATATATGATCAGGAGGCGAACAATCAGCTGAAATGTACTGCGCTTGTGACAACGGGTAAGTTTTATACGGCGAACACAGCGGCAGAGCTTATGCAAAGCCTGTCAAAATCTCTCGGCGTGTCAAAAGAGGTTCAAGGGGTTGTGATAACGCATTAGTGGCAAGGGAACATGTTTTTGCTATAATAAACCTGTGACAACAGGGGAAAATAGGAATGTTCGATTCTTTATCAGACAAATTACAGGAAATAATCAGAAAAACTTCAGGCACAGACAAACTGACAGAAGAAAATATGTCGGATGCGCTAAGAGAAATCAGACGTGCACTTCTTGAAGCAGATGTAAACCTCCGCGTGGTGAAGGCTTTTGTTGCTTCTGTGAGAGAACGTGCCGAAGGTGAAAAAGTTGTACAGGGCGTTGATCCTGCCCAGCAGCTCATAAAAATAGTCAACGATGAGCTTGTCAAACTGCTCGGCGGACATAATGAACCTTTGAATTTGAACGGACATCCTTCGATTATAATGATGCTCGGGCTTCAGGGCTCGGGGAAGACTACCTCGAGTGCAAAGCTTGCCGTTAAATTGAAAAAAGAAGGTAAAAACCCTCTGCTTGTTGCATGTGATGTTTACAGACCTGCTGCGATTGCACAGCTCAAAACGCTCGGCGAACAGACGAATACAGAAGTTTTCACAATCGAAGGCTCAACCGATGTCAGAGACATTGCCCAGAAGGCTTTGCAATATGCAAAAGACAACGGATTCAACGTTGTTATTCTCGATACGGCTGGACGATTACAGATAGATACTCAGATGATGGCTGAGCTGTTGATTCTTGACAGACTCTTGCAGCCGCAGGAAAAACTCCTTGTTATCGATGCGATGACAGGTCAGGAGGCTGTGAACGTTGCGGAAAACTTTAATGCACAGCTTGAAATAACCGGTATGGTGCTGACAAAACTCGACGGCGACTCCAGAGGCGGTGCGGCGCTGAGCGTTGTTTACTGTACTCAAAAACCGGTTAAACTCACCGGCGTGGGCGAAAAACTCGATGCTTTACAGGATTTTTTCCCCGACCGTATGGCTACAAGAATTCTCGGTATGGGCGACATTGTCTCTCTTGTTGAAAAAGCACAACAGAATTTTGATGTCAAACAGGCAGAAGCACTTGAAAAGAAAATGAGAAAAGCCGAGTTTTCTTTTAACGACTTTTTGAACATGCAAAAAACCATGAAAAATCTCGGCTCAATCGACCAGATTCTCGGTATGCTTCCGATTCCGGGTCTGAAAAAAGACGACAGACAGATGATTGCGCATGAGGGCGAAAAACAGCTCAAGAGAATTGAAGCGTTCATTCAGAGCATGACCCCGCAAGAGCGCGACAATCCTTCGATTATCAACACAAGCCGAAAAAAACGTATTGCAAAAGGCTGCGGTATGGAGCTTCAAGAGATTAACCAGTTCATAACACAGTTTGAACAAATGCGAAAAATGATGAAAGGCTTCACTCAGGTGTCTGACAAAATTAAATCAGGAAAAATGAAAATGCCCAAACTCCCGAAAGGTTTTGGCTCAAAGGGCAAACTTCCATTTTAATTAGCTTTTGACATGTAGTTTTGAAGCTCCAGTATCAGTCTGTACAATTCCTGACGGCTTTCGAAGTCCGCCTGTTCGATTGTGCTGACATCTTTTTTCCTAATCTCTTCGATTCTTTTCTTTACCTCGGCTGATAGCTCAAAAACAGAGGGTTCTTGTTCTGTTTCTATTTTGTCCAGCTTTTTGAAGAAATCATCGTATACAGGGTTTTTGGCATTATTTTCACCCAGCACTTTCTTCATCTGATCCACAATATTTTGTTTTCTTTGTTGTATGCTGGATTTTGGTGTTGATAAGGTTGAAACGGTGCTGTCGTAAAAAGTTGTAATTTTGTATGTCGGATAATTTTGTGTATCAGCTAATTCTTTTTCAATATCTTTTTGCAAGTTAATAAGTTTTTTCTTTTTGTCTTTAACTTTCTTATTTGCAAGCAAGTTTTTTATATATTTTATTTTCTCCTGTCGTCTAAAGAGTTTTTGTTCTGCTTCAAAAGCGGTTTCGTTTGCGTAGGTTTCAAATTTTTCTGTGCTGACTTTGAGCTCTTCGAGATTTTGTTTGAAAGTGTTTACCAGTTTTTCAAGTTTCTTTTTGTTTTTGACCTCTTCAGGCAGTGTCAGTTTTTTTATTCCGTAAACCGCATAAGCAAAAACAGCAGCAGCCGCACCTGCTGAAATGATTGCACGAGCTATTTTGGGTGCTTTGCTTTTAGGCTTTTCCGGGTTAGACAAAATTGGCTCGGTTGTTGTCCAGCCGTGTTCGGTTTTTATATATTGCTGGGAGATGTTTGAAAGGTTTGAAATCGGCATGCCGGGCTCCGTTGAGTTTACTCTTTTTTAAGGCCCGTGAAGAAAAATTTTTGCTGTTTTTAAGAGTATTTTAAGTAAAATTTTTACATAAATATATGAAAATAAAATAGGAAAATAAAATGGGCGGAACCATTAAGATTCCGCCATTCATTTTATGTTTATATCATTTTGATTTCTTGCTCAACAATCGCAAGAACTTTGTCGAGGTTGGCTGCGTTTGTTCCTGCGCCCTGAGCAAAGTTCGGACGTCCGCCGCCTTTGCCCTCAGTTGCCGAGGCAATCTCACCGACGATTTTGCCTGCATTGATTCCTTTTTGGACAAAACTGTCAGAAACCTTAACCATGATAAAGACTCCGCCGTCTTTTTTCACCGAGCCTACAACAATAACGCTGTCGCCCAATTTATCGGAAAGTTTTTCAACAAATTCTTTAACCATCGCAGGTTCAAAATCTTCGATTTTTGAAATGAAAAGCTTTCCGCCGTTAATGTCCTGTGTTTTGCTCAGGAAGGTAGAGAATTTTGCATTCGCAATCTCTTTTTGCAGCTCAACAGTACGTTTTGTGAGAGTTTTGTTTGTTTCAATGAGCTTGTCCACACGCTCACCTATTTCAGATACCTGAGACTTGAACAGGTGTGCGAGTTTTTCGGCTTCTTTTGCTCTTGCATTAAGGAAGTTGTATGCAGCATCCGAAACCACAATCTCAATACGTCTTGAACCTGCGGAAATGGCAGATTCTTGAACCACTTTTGCGAGCCTGATTTCTGAAGTGTTTTTGACGTGTGTTCCGCCGCAAAGCTCACGCGAGATGAAATTTCCTGATTCGTCTTTGATTCCGACTACACGGACTTTGTCGCCGTATTTTTCGCCAAAAAGAGCCATAGCTCCGCATTTTTTAGCCTCTTCTGCGTCCATAACTTCTGTTTGCTGTACGCAACCTCTTGAAATCCAGCTGTTTAAAATTTCTTCAACCTGTTCGATTTCAGAAGGAGTCATTGCCCTGTCAAATGAGAAATCAAAACGGGCTTTGTCCGGCTCAACCTGTGACCCTGCTTGTTTTACACCGTTGCCGAGAACTTTTATCAGTGCTGCTTGTAAAAGGTGTGTTGCACTGTGGTGTGAGGTCACCTGTTTTCTTCTGTTTGTGTCAATTTGTGCACAAACCTCAACCCCTTCTTCGAGCGTGCCTTCTTTTATTTCAACACGGTGAGCATAAAGGTTGTCAACTTTGAAGGTGTTTAAGACTTCTGCTTTGAAGTTTTTGCCTTCAATTACGCCGGTGTCGCCGACCTGACCGCCGCATTCAGCATAAAAAGGTGTTGTGTCAAGGATTATGTCCACTGTCTCGCCTTCGTCTGCGGAGTTGATTCTTTGTGCATCTTTAACCAGTGCAGTGACTTTTGCTTCTCCGCAGGTTTTTTCGTACCCTGTGAAAACAGTTTCGCCTTTTTCTTTTTCAATGTCTATGTAAATAAGGTCGTCTGTCAGGATAATCTTTTGTGCGGCTGCTTTGGCACGTTCTTTTTGTTCTTTCATGCAGGCTTTGAAGCCTTCTTCGTCCACTTTGATTCCTTTCTCCTGAGCGATTTCAACAGTCAGTTCGAGCGGGAATCCGTATGTGTCGTAGAGTTTGAAAGCATTTTCGCCCGAGATTTCTTTTGAACCGTCACAAAGCAGGTCGTCGAGGAGTTTTTGTCCTCTGTCTAAAGTCTGTTTGAATTTTTCTTCTTCTTTTTTAATGACGTCTTTGATTTTTGCTCTGTTTTCGTCAAGCTCAGGGTATGCAGACTTGTAGCTGTCCACTACCGTGTCGACAATGTTGTATAAAAACGGAAGCTCAAGCCCGAGCATTTTTCCGTGGCGAAGGGCACGTCTCATAATCATACGGAGAACATAGTTTCTGCCTTCATTGCCGGGAACGATTCCGTCAGAAATCATAAAAGAAACACATCTTGCATGATCTGTAATGATTCTTAAAGAGATATCTGTTTTTTCGTCCTGTTTGTATTTTTTGCCTGTCATTTCACAAACTTTATCCAGAATTGGAGTCAAAAGGTCTGTTTCAAAGGTTGAGGTTTTGCCTTGAACAACCATTGCGATTCTTTCAAGCCCCATACCGGTGTCCACATTTTTCTTTTCAAGCGGAGTATAGTTTCCTTCTTTGTCTTTGAAAAGTTCTGTGAAAACAAGGTTCCAGATTTCAACCCAGCGGTCGCATTCGCATGTCGCAACAGAACAATCGTCGCAGCATTTCATATCTTCGCCGAGGTCATAGTGGATTTCAGAGCACGGACCGCACGAGCCTACGTCTGAAACAGGACCCCAGAAGTTGTCTTTTTTGCCTTTTCTGAAAATTCTTTCAGCAGGGATTCCCACATCGTTGTGCCAGATGTCAAAAGCTTCGTCATCGTCTGTGTAAATTGTGATGTAGAGCCTGTTTGGGTCAAGGTGAAGATAGTTTGTCACAAAATCCCACGCCCAGGGTATAACTTCTTTTTTGTAATAGTCGCCGAAAGAGAAATTGCCCAGCATCTCAAAGAAGGTATGGTGTCTGGGTGTTCTGCCTACGTTTTCGATGTCAGAATCTTTTCCGCCTGCACGTGCACATTTCTGGCAGGTTGTGATTCTTTTGGGGTCATAGGGGCATTCTTCGTAACCCAAAAAGTAGGGAACAAACTGGAGCATACCCGCTGTGGTCAAAAGTACTGTCGGGTTGTCGGGGATGAGTGAGGAACTTTTTACAATTGTTGATTGGTGTTTTTCAGCGAAAAACTTCAAGAAGGCTTCTCTGATTTCAGTCCCTGTGAGGGGTTTATGTTGTGTTTCTGACATACTAATCATTCCTTTTTCTTTTAATTGTGTATGTCTAAATTTTAATATAAAAACAGAAAGCAAGCCAGATAGTTTGTATCTGTGTTGCTATATTATATTTCTTAAAAATTTTGCCCTGTGCCATTTTGTCGGACCGAATTTCTTTATCGCCTCAACGTGCTGTGCGGTGAGATAGCCTTTGTTCTTGTCCCAGCCGTATTCGGGATAATCCTTTGAAAGTGCCTCCATAAATTTGTCACGGGTGACTTTGGCAAGGATGCTTGCTGCTGCAATTGCAGCTGACTTTGAGTCGCCTTTTATGACACACTCCTGTTTTATGCTGAAATTTTTTATGAGTTTGTTTCCGTCCACAAGCACTTTACAGCTGTTTCCGATAAGGTGTTTTCGAACATCCATACAAGCCTGCTTCATGCAGTCTAAAGATGTGTTCAGGATGTTTTTCTTCTCAATATCTTCGACACTGCCTGCTTGAATCGAGCACACAGCACATTGAATTATTACCTCAAAAAGCTCGTTTCTCTGCTTTTCTGTTAATTTTTTTGAATCGTTCAAATCTGCAAGCAGCCTGAAAAGCTGTTCATCAAAATATTTGAAACACACTGCTGCTGCAAAAACAGGTCCTGCGCCGGGCCCTCTTCCTGCTTCATCCGTGCCTATGATAAAATCTTCACTTTGAAGCGCCTCATTGTCAAACGCAAAAAGTTCTTTAATTATGCTCGGCTTGGGCGTTTTGGTTTTCTTTGTTTTCGAAATCATCCAGAGTAAATCTTCCTATTCTTCCCGAACGAAAATCCGTCAAGACCATTACTGACGCTCTTATTATATCAGGTTCGGAATTTTTTACAATCCAATTTCTGCTTTTTGCAACCTGCGAAAGTGAAATTTCGTCCGTGAGATTGTAATATTCTTTGACTTTTTCGGGATATTTCACAGCAAGAATTTCAAGAAGCTCTTGAGCAACCTCCTCATTTTCGTAGGCATTTTCGCTTACCGAGTTTACCATGGCGAGCTTGCCTGCTTTAATCTGGTCTTCTTGCTTGAGCGGGATAATCCCCGGTGTGTCAAGAAGGTCGATTTTCGGGTTTACTCTGACCCACTGCTGCTGTCTTGTTACACCGGCTTTTGCGCCGACTTTGGCTTTGCCTTTTCTTATGAGTTTGTTGATTATACTCGACTTGCCCACGTTTGGCATCCCCACTACCACGACACGTGCGGGTCTCGGGAGCAGTCCTTTTGCCACGAGTTTGTCGATTCTGGGTTTTGCAAGTTCAATAACCTTTTTTTCTATCAGAGAAATGTCATTGTTTTTTGAAGCACAGGAGGCTATCACAGGGAAGCCTGTTTTTTCTTCGTAATATTTTGTCCACTCCTTGAGCCTTGTTTCGTCTGCAAGATCGGACTTGTTCAAAACAATCAGTCTGGGTTTTTCGCCCAGCAGTTTTTTTATGTCGGGATAAACAGAGCTGTCCGGGATTCTTGCATCAAGAACTTCAATTACAACATCAACGAGGTTGATGAGTTCTTTGAGCTTTTTTTCTGCTTTTGCGATGTGTCCGGGGTACCAGTGGATGTGTGCCATAAATTGTCCTTGTATAATTATAAATAAAGCGGCAAATGTTTAATGTTTGCCGCTTTGTGATTTTTTGTTTGAAAAAAAGATTATCTTTTTTCGATTTTTTCTTTAATTCTTGTAGCTTTGCCTGAACGTTCTCTGAGGTAGTATAATTTAGCTCTTCTAACGTCCCCTCTTCTAACAACTTGAATTTTTTCAAGTCTCGGAGAGTAAACAGGGAAAACTCTTTCAACACCAACACCCTGGAAAGTTTTTCTTACGGTGATAGTTTTGCCTACGCCTGAGCCTCTCTTTTTAATGATGATACCTTCGAAAGCCTGAGTTCTTTCTTTGTTGCCTTCGATAATTCTAACGAAAACTTTAACAGTATCGCCGGGGTTCAATTCAGGCAAACTGCTGTTTTCAACATGTTTTTTTCCTAATGCTTCAACTATCGGATTCATTTTTTTATTCCTTATATTTAATCTGATTTTAATGACAATAAATAAATCTTAATAAAAACATAATTTCTTATCAAGTGTTTCGCTTGAGTTATCTAAACATTTGTTAATCTTTGTTTTTTTAAACAGTTTATTTTCTCAATCGAGGTATCGATTTTCGAGATGTCAATGTTTCCTTTTTCTGCTTCGAGAGCAAGTTTTTCAATGAGAGAGAGGGTTTCTTTGTCTGCATTTCGGAAAATAAACATGTTTATTCCGGCTTCGATTCCGAGCCTGCAAGCCTCAAAGGAAGAAAAACCTTTTATTCCGCCCATAACCATGTCATCGGAAATTACGACCCCGTTGAACTTGAGTTTGTTTCGAAGATACTTTGTGATTACATTTTTTGAAATCGAAGAGGGCAAAGCTTCTTTCTCAAAAGCGGTAAAATGGATATGTGCAACCATTATTGCAGGCAAAAGCCCTTTATGAATCAGAGCGGCAAACGGCTTTATGTGAATGTTTTCAAGCTCTTCAAGGCTCAAATCGACTACGGGCATAGCCTTATGTGAATCGATTGATGTGTCTCCGTGACCCGGAAAGTGTTTGCCCACTGGAATGATTCCGTTTTCAAGATAGGTTTGAGCCGCCGTAGTGCCGAATTCTGTAACCTCATGTGTATTTGAAGAATACGCACGCTCGGCTATAATCGGGTTTGTGGGGTTTGTGTTCACGTCGAGAACAGGCGCAAAATTCATGTTCAAGCCAAAATCTTTCAACTCAAGCGCAATCTCACGGGTTTGGGCTTTTACAAACCCGATTCCTTTTTTTGCGCAAGTTTCAGCACTCAAGTATTTTGAGCCGTTATAAAGGTTCAGTGTGCGCTCAACCCTTCCGCCTTCCTGGTCAATGCTTAAAATAAGCGGTTTGTCTTTTTGCTCACGGCTTTTTAGCGTTTTAACCGCAGATTTGAACTGCTCTTTTGTTTTTATATTTCTTGTGAAAAAAATCACCCCGCCCAGTCCGTCTTCCACAAGCTTCAAAAACTCCGGTGCCGGATTTTCTTCCTCATATCCGAGGATGAACATAGAGAGGATTTTTTTTCTTAAATCATTTTTCATAAAAAATATTTTACATCAAACGGATGAGTGTCTGTAATTTTTTTTTATTATAGAATAATATATTAGCAGGAGTATATTTTTATAGCCTGAGGGCGGAGAGTTTAAAAAATGAAAAAGACTTTAGTTTTATTGCTGGTAGGATTGATTATTTTTTCAATGGCGTCAAAGGATTCTATGGCGGCTAAACGTTCTAAAAAATCAGCAGGTGCAATTTCTCAGGAGGAAATGGTTACCATGGCTGAGACAATTGATAAACTCACAAGAAAAGTTTATGCAAACTCTTTGTTTTCACCTCAGGACAATTCGAGCATGATTGAGATAAAAATCAAACTCGACAACCAGATGCTTGTTGCGCCGGATGTTTCTCTTGCGCCGTTGTATTATAAAGCTGCAAACCTTTATAAAGCCAGAGAATATAAACAAGAAGCAATAGATTGTTACCAAACAATACTTGAAAATTTCCCCGACACAGCACTTGCACCTAAAGCCAGACAGGCTTTGCAGGCTATGGGTGTGGCTGTTGTAGATCCGAATGCTGTTCAAGAGGACGGCTCAGCCACAGGCCAGGCTGCTGATACTCAGCCTCAGGAGAATGCACAGAGCGATTCTCAGGCAGAACAGCCTCAAAATTAGATGAATTAACCTAGCTCCCGTGTCTGATTCAACTTGCGGAATTTGAAGTTAGTATGTGTCTGCATACACAATTATGGAGACTGATTATGCCGCATTTTGAAAATTCCTGCAATGTCAAACATTGTGATAGAAAATTGACCAAAGAGGAGCTTATCAGAGGAATAAGATTTAATATTGCAGCGGAATACGAAGCTATTCAGCTTTATGAGCAAATAAAAGAATCAACTGACAACGAGCTTGTGCATACGGTTTTGACGGATATTGTCAATGAAGAAAGAGAACACGCAGGCGAGCTGTTCAAGCTCTTGATTACGCTTGACCCTGAGGAAGCAAAATATTACGGCGAGGGTGCTCACGAAGTTGAAGATATGATGGACGGAAAAAAGAAACCAAGATAAGGAGAAAAAAATGACACAGGTGGAGAGAACAAAAGAAAATTTAGAACAGTGCAATTGTTTGAAATGCCCTTCTTATACAACCTCTTGCAAAATAAAAGAAATGCCTCACAATCTTGTTGATATGATGAAGGGGCTTGAAAATGTTGAAGGGCTGGAGAATCTCTTTTGTGCATATACAAAAAGCAGATGTATAGACGAGGACAAGGGATGTTTGTGCAATGTTTGTCGTGTGCATGACAAATATGACCTCGAGGACGGCCACTATTGTATAACGGAGGGCGGATATTAACAGGCACGCCGCGTCACGAAGTGACCCAGTGCCTATGTGAAGCCGGACGTAACTCCGGCGAAACGTTAATATCCAAGACAGCGGATATTAACAGGCACGCCGCGTCACGGAGTGACCTGAGTGTTAAAACTTAGAGACATAACGGCGTACATAAAAGTTCGGGTCATCTTTCAATGACTCTTTAAGCTCTTCCCACTCTTTTTCACGGGGAGAGCTTTCCCTTTTTGTGTGGTTTGCAAGAATCATCGCGCTTTTTTCTCTGATTGTGTAATCTCGAAATTTACACGTGCGTTTCAACACAGAAAAAAGCTTGCTGTCAAAAGGAGCATTGCCAAACGTCAGCATCTCAAGGCACCAGTAGAGATTGAAAAGCTTTTTTGTATAGCGGTTACTTCTTTTAAGAAGCTCAAGCTCTTCAAAAATTTTTTCTATCCTGTTGTAAAGCTTTTCGAAAAAATATTCTCTGTAATCAGACCCTTCAATAAGTTTAGGAATCGCTTCTATCAGTGTACGGCAGATATTGGGGTTTATGTCATTTATCCCCTTCAACAAAGAGTCCATAGCATATTTGTTTTGAAAAAGATTATTATATTTTCCGTTTAGTATAATTTCGTTCAGTTTTTGTGCTGTTGATTCTCTGACTATGCCGTGGTGCTCTGTCAGGTGAAAAATAAGCAGTTGAGCTTCTTCGGGGTTTTTTAATTCATTGATTTTCAATATGCAAATCTGCTTTTTTACATCATCTTCGCCTCTTAGAATCTCAAAAAGCTCCCCGTGCGAAAACTCTCTTTCACAAAATTCGCAGGCTTTTTCTATATCATTTATTATTTTAATCTCTTCTGTCATAAACAGTAATATACCATAATCGGGGCTTAAAAAAAGGCTGTATGAAGAATAAAATGACACAGAGATTGAGAAAGGGACAAAACCGTGAGAGAAATTGTAGATTTTATGAAAGAACTGCTTCTTTTGAAAAAAGAGGACAAAAAACTGGTCGGGCTTACGAGCTTTAAACGTGCAAGAAAGCCTGTAATTCCCAAAGCAAGAAAAAAAGTGAGCAAAGAAGTCAAGCTTTCTGACCTTATGAGAAGAGCCTGAGGGGTGTTTGTTTCAAATATTGAACAAAAAGTTTTTTTGTTGTAACTTAAAACTTATGTTTGAATTTGACAAGAGAAGAATCGTATCTGTACTTTCATTCTTAACAAAGCATTTCTACGCTTTTGAGAGTCTTTTTTACGATTGCAAAAATATAAACTATCCAAATGTCAAACCTGCTATTTTTGCGCTCTGGCATGCTCATCAGTGTGCACTTTATGCAAACGAAGACAGAGGAACGCTGAACGTTATGATTTCAAAGTCAAACGACGGTGATATTATTGCTGCGGCAACAGAGCACATGGGCATAAAAACAGTCAGAGGCTCTCACAAAAAATCAGGTGCAGGTGCTACTCTTGCGATGCTTGAAAAACTTGAACAGGGCGAAAGTGCTGCTGTTACAGTGGATGGCCCCAGAGGTCCTAAGGGAAAAGTTAAAGATGGTGTAATCAACATTGCCAAGCTTTCACAGGTGCCTATCGTGCCTATGACGTGGTATTCGCCTTCAAAATGGCTTTTGAAGTTTGATACCTGGGACGAATTTCGTTTCCCTCTGCTCGGGGTGAAAACCATTGCTGTGTACGGTGAGCCGATATATGTTCCTGCTGATTGTTCAAAAGAGGACATTGAATTTTACCGCAAAAAAGTTGAGACAGCTCTTTTTGACCTGTACCAGTATGCACAGGAAAATTTTCACGAGCTTAGAAAGTAATTAAGAATTACATTTTACTTAACTATTTTGTAAATTTTGAATTCAGAAGGTTTTATGTCGCCGAAATGAAGCTCTGTTTCAGGCTTTTCGAACTTGACCTCTTTGAATTCCGCCTTTGCATCATCATATACAAACTCCCCGACAATCATATAATCACAGGGCATTTGAACGGTCTTGTCATAAACGGATGAGCCTTCTTTGATGAAACTGTTTGTGAACCCGTCCGCGTTTGTTTCAGAGACTTTTTCGGTTGGCGCCTGATAGTTTGCGACCACAAGAAGCGACTCTTTCAACGGGTCTTTTGATACCATCCAGCTCACAAAACCGTCATTGTCCTGAGTGATAATCTGGGCTTCGCCTTCTCTTGTCAGCTCGTTTTCAAGAGCGAACTTGTTGATTGCGTTGAATTTGTCAAAGAATTTGTAATTCTTTTCTCTCGGCATAGAGACTTCCGCCCCGATGACACTTTCGATTCCTGTTTTTGTGAAGGACTCGTCACCGTCAATGAACATAACGGGACGAGTTGCATTTTTTCCGCCAGGCAGAAACTTGTATTTGAACCATTTGAACATCGCGCCTCTTTCGCCTAGCTGACCGGGGTATTGGTCTATTGCACGGAATTCACCGTCTTGATTGTTGTAGCTTTTGAGGATAGACAGTGGACCGTCTTGTGAATTCGGGTTTTTGACGTTATATTCCGCAAGGTCGTGGTTGTTGTTCATAATCTCTTCGGGATTTTTTGAGAACTGTGAAATTATGTCGTTGCCCCAGAGAATGTCAAAGTGCATATCCTCGTGATATTCTTTGTAAAACTTGTCCCAGAGCATATATTCAGCGAGAGTGGCAAAATGCGGAACTTTTTCTTTCAGCTCTTTGTTTGCTCTGCCGAGAACACATCTTGGGGCACGATAGCTGATAGGCACGCCGTCTTGTTCTGAAACTTCATCAACAATGTGGTCAATGTGATCAACTCTGAATCCGTCGAAGTTGTAATCACTTTGGAGTTTTTTCAAATGTTCGATGTATAAGTCGATTACGGGTTTGTTATATTCGCCTGATTCGAGATAGACAAAGTAGTATGGAGTCTGACAGTCGAGGTTTGCAAAGTGTGTAACATCTTCACATTTGAAGTCAAAATGTTTAAACATCGGATAGTCGCCTGTTTCGGACATTCTGTCAAAAACAGGAGTTCCTGCCGAACACCACGCACCGCCCGGTGCCGGCCACAAACCTTCTGAAATCAGTTTTTGGATTGTTTCACCCTGCTTTGTGATGTCATCTTCGCTGTGTTTTTTGCCCGGTTTAAGTTCGTTTATTTCTGCTACAATTTCAGCTGCTCTTTTTTGAATTTTAATCTGCGAAGCTTTTTTCATCATTTCGTCAGAAAACTCTTTTTTCTTTGGTGCAATAATATCTTCAAGCTCGTTGAATATTGTTTGAAAATGTTCTGAAAGGTCACTTGAGCCTTTTTTCAAAGTTGCTTTATAGATGTCGTGGACAATGTCAATGTCCTCTGGGTCGATTTCACCGTCAGATTTCAGCTTTTGTGCTGCTTCGTCAGCAGCGAGTTCAATTTTTTCAATAAGTTTGTTCACGTCATACCAGCGTGCAACATTCGGGTTAGCCAGCACCATTTTTGAAAACCTTCCTGTCTGGGGAAGAATGTCATAAATCACACAGTGACCTGCAAGCTGGGCGAGTTTCACAAACAGCTGAACCTGTGCTTTTGTGTCGAGTCCGAGTTTGGAGGTTATTGTTTTGTCCTCGAGATGAGGGCTTACCTCGCTGCTCACAGGCAGGTATGCACAGCCGAATTCTCTGGGGTGGAATGGAATCAGGTAAATTGTTGTTCCCAGCACACCGTCTTGAACTCTTCCTGAGGGAAGAATCAAGACCTGTCTCAGCCAGTCAATGAGTTTTCCTGTTTCTTGTGTTTTGTTTCCGTCACCAAGTCCGGCAAGGTTGATTAGTTTAATATTGTGTTGTTCTTTTTTTATCCAGTCGCCTGATTTATAGCCCGCTCTTTGTGCAGGTGAAAGCTTTTCGTTTTCAAAGTCAAACTCTGAGGTTTCGCTTTTGAACACATTGTTCAAGGCAAATTTTATCTCAAGCCCGTACAAAATTTCCGCAGGGCTGAGTTCCTCAAGTGCCTTCACATAAGGGTAGGGGAGGTATCCGTTTTCTTCAATCAGGTTTTTAAGGTATTCTTTGCGCTCTTGGGTTAATTCAGCATATCCATAAAGCTCTTTCAGCTTTTTAAACATGGAATTTATTTCCTTATCCAGTTTTTCAGATTTTTTCCCGCCAAGATTTTTTAAGAATGAAAACATTGTCTTCCCCTTTTTTATATAAACTCTTGAGGCAATTTTAACACAAATTCAGGTGAGATAAAATAGTGAGTTGTGTGGATAAAAATTTCTCTTTTTCTATGGTACAGGGTCATATCCGCCGGGGTTGAGGGGGTGACAGCGGCAGATTCTTTTGATTCCCAGCCAGCCGCCTTTGATGACTCCATATTTTTTGACAGCCTGCTTCATATATTCTGAACAGGTCGGGTAAAATCTGCATACAGGCGGCTTTAGCGCAGAAATTTTCTGATAACAGTTAATCAGTTTGATTATAATTTCTTTAAACATATTACGATTGTAAACAATTTTTAAATCACAGGCAATCCCGCTGTTTCAATTGTTTTTATATATATAAGGAAGTGTAAAAGTGTAAAGGTATTTTATGTACGATTATTTAGTACGTTCAACAATTTTTGGTGTAAGAAATGCTGATAAGGTTGTTAATACCGCTGACAAAGGCAGATTAGCAGCTGATGTCGGTCAATTTACAAACGCTTTTAAAACTGCTGCTCAGCTTGACAATTCACTGGGCAAAGGTGCTCAGGCAGCAATAAATGTTATGGGCAAGGCTTCTCAGAAATATAAAGCTATTGAAATAGCAGGTAAGGGTGCAGATTGGGCCAGCCGCCACGTAAATCCTCTTCTTGTCGGAGCTGCCGGATACAGAGTTTTGACATCTGTTGACAAAAAAACAGCTTTGAGACATGAAATCTTCGGAATGTCTGCTATGTTTGGCGGTGAATATTTGATGAAAGAATTTTTCAAATCTAATACAATGTCTAAACTCAGAGCAAAAGTTTCGAATAAATATCTCAGAGTTGCACTTGGCGTTCTGGAAGGTATTTTGTTTGTCGGAGGTTCTATCCTGTCCAGCAATTTCGGATATAAACTGAGCGACAAATTGTACGGCAAAGTTGGTGAGAAATCTGAAAAAAAGCCTCAAGTCGATATTCAAACTCTTTTGAAACAAGAAACAGAAAAACTTGAAAAACTAAAAGCAGAAACCGAAGCTGATACACCGGTTAAAGAAAAAATTTCAACAGATACAGAAAAACCTCTTGTTGCTTAACAGGAGGTTTTCTTTTATTTATTATCCGTAGATTTTTCCTAATTTTTCTGCAATGTCATCAAGATTGTAATCTTTGCCTTCGATGTCAAAAAGAATGTTGTCTCCTTGAAGCTGCATTTTGTTTAAGCTGTGAAGTCTCGGTAGACCTTTTCTGATTTTTGGACTATCGTTAAGATTCAAATTCGGCAATTGAGGATCTTTGTTTGAGAAGAAATTTGCAGACATGTTGTTTCCCTTTATAGACTACTTTTCCTGTTCACATGTTCATGGTCGGCATTTTGTTCTTAAACTTTAATGTTTTTTGTAAAAATATCAATAAATGTTAACAATTTTAAATGAACTCCGAAAGAATAATGTTTGAAAGCAAAAAGCCCTGATTGGAAAGGCGATAGCCTTTGTCTGTTCGGAGGAGATGACCGCTTTGAAGATATTTTTTTAGCGGTATTGAATATTTTTTCTCAAATTCAATGTTAAACGCTGAATTTATTTTTTCGGTGTTGATGCCCTCGCCTTTTCGAAATCCGAGAAAGATTGTTTCCTCGAGGCGTTCCTTTTTGCTTAAAGCTTGCAAAAACTCTTTGCTTTCATAGCCTTTTTCATATTCTTTCAGTGTAGTAAAGTTGGAATACCTTACTTCGCCGATGTAGCCGTGGGCTGCTGCGCCGAAACCATAATACTCCCCGTCTTCCCAATAGTTTAAATTGTGTCTTGATTCAAAAGAAGGAAGCGTGAAATTGCTGATTTCATAATGCAATAAACCTTCATTCTCGAGGGTTTCTATTGCAGCAAGGTACATGTCTGCCTGAAGGTCGTCATCGGGAAGGTTTTCGGGCGGGCGGGCAAAAAATGTACAGTCTTCTTCAATTTTTAAACCGTAAAGTGAAACGTGTTTTACACCTGTTTGAACAACAGTTCTGAGATCGTTTATGAAGTCGTCGAGTGTCTGGTCGGGCAACCCGTAAATAAAATCCGCACTGATATTTTCAAAACCGGCTTTTTTCGCTCCGATAAGGGTTTGGAGTGCTTTTTGCGCAGTGTGTATTCTTCCGATTTTTTTAAGAATCTCGTTGTTGAAGCTTTGAATTCCAACAGAGATTCTGTTTACACCTGTGTCTTTCAATCTTTTAAGATAGTCTGTGTCAACTGTTTCGGGGTTTATCTCCATTGTGATTTCAGCTTCCGGCAGAAAATTGAAACAGGCTGTGAGCCTTGCTATGTCAGAAGTTTCAAGAAGAGAAGGTGTTCCGCCTCCGAGATAGAGCGTTTTTAGCGGTTCGTCTTTGTAATAATAATCAATTTCTTTGAGAAGTATATCAACATAGTGCTTTTGGGCATTTTTATTTTCGCCTGTGTAGGACACAAACGAGCAATATTTACACTTGCTTTTGCAAAACGGTATGTGGATGTATGCACTTTGTGCCATTAGATTATTCTCTGATGAATAAAAGTCTTTTTGCCGTCGGCGTAAGGAGCTACTGTCTGACCTTTTCCGTAAAGCTTATATTTATAAATTGTCAGCCCTTCCAATCCGACAGGTCCTCTTGCGTGGGTTTTTGCTGTGGAGATTCCTACTTCTGCACCCAGGCCGTAACGGAAACCGTCTGCAAATCTTGTTGATGCGTTTGCAAAGACTCCGGCGGAATCCACAAGATTCATAAACACCTCGATGCTTTGTTTGTCCTCTGAAATTATACAGTCTGTGTGCCCCGAGCCGTAGACGTTTATGTGCGCAACAGCATCAAACAGGTCTTTTACAGCTTTTATCGAAACTGTTAAATCTCCGTATTCAGTTGCCCAGTCTTCTTTTGACGCAAGCTCAAGATGCGGAACAAACTCTTTGCATTTTGCATCGCCTTTGACTGTGACACCTGCTTTTTCAAACTCTATAACAAGCTGGGGAAGATAGTTTTCAAGCAGACTTTCATGGATGAGAATTGTCTCAACCGCATTGCAGGCGCTCGGATATTGGGTTTTTGCATCTATGCAAATTTCTGTTGCTTTTTTTAAGTCGGCCTGTTCATCTATGTAAATGTGGCAGATTCCGTCTGCGTGACCCATTACGGGGATTTTAGTGTTGTTTTTTACGTAAGAAACGAGCGAATTGCCTCCTCTCGGGATGATGAGGTCAATATACTTGTCCAGTGTGAGCATTTCTGAAACATCGTTTCTTGTGAACAAAAGATTGATTGTATTTTCAGGGAATTGAGGAATCTCTGAAAGCGCCTCTTTGATTAATTTAGTTAGGATAATGTTTGTGTTTTGTGCTTCTTTTCCTCCTTTGAGAAGCACTGCGTTGGCGCTTTTTACCGCAAGCGAACAAATCTGGGGGATTACATCCGGTCTGGCTTCAAAAATTACCCCGATTACACCAATCGGACAGCTGACGCGGTAAAGGTCAAGCCCTGTATCCATTCCCATTGCCCAGAGCTTTTTGTTCACAGGGTCTTCAAGTCTTTTTACATCTCTGATTCCCTGAATCATGTCTCTCATCTTGTTTTCGTCAAGCTTTAGACGGTTGAAGGTGCTTTTTGTGATTTCTCCGTTTTCAAGAAGTGTTTTTGCTGCTTCGAGATCTTTTGCATTCTCCTGCAAAATTGAGAGTTTGTTTTCTTCAAGCTTTTTTGCAATCGCCTCGAGAGCATTGTTTTTTGTTGTTGTATCTAAAGATGCGAGTGTATATGATGCCAGTTTGGCGTTTTGTGCCGTTGTTTCAAGAGTTGTGACCATTATTCATCCCTTTTGTTGTATATATTTAAGCGCAGTATCTCACAATTTTGGCTATTAATCAATCCATTTTTGGATATAATAATCTTAAAGGAGAAGCAATGCTGTTTGAAAAGGAAAACAAGCCTCATCACAGGGTTTATAAAATAGGGAATATTAAAATTACCTTTTCCAAAAAGTTTACCTCAAAGACCAAGTTTCTTAAGAAACTATACAATCTGAAATACAGATTGTATAAGACCTTTCTGCCGGAAAGAAATTTGAAAAAATATAAATTGATTATTCCCTTTGGAATGAGCTGTGATTTTTCAACACGTTTTTTTTATTATTTCAAATTTGACGATTCAACTTTCTGGAACTGGGTCTGGGCAGTTGACCCCGATGTGCAGATAAAAGTTTTTGAAAATCCTGAACTCCTTTTCAGCGGTAACAAAAAGTTTCTTCCCTGCGGCGGAGGAATGTGGCATTGTGATGTAACAAAAATGAGTTTTCACAGCAAAAGATTTTATAATGATTTTCTAAAATCAAACGGCACTTTAGACGAACAAATGCTCAAAGAAGACTTTGATGAGCTTATGTCCCGCACAAAATATCTGTACGAAAAAACAAAAAAGTATCTGGCTTCAAAAGATAAAAAACTCTTTACATACAATATGCTTAATCTTGACGGTGATGTTCAAACTCGCATAGAAAAAATAAAAAGACTCTATGATTATCTTGAAACAAAAACCCAAAATTTTGATTTTCTTTTGATAACAGCTAGACAACACTTTGATAAAGTTCAGTGTGAGATGTCAAAAACTCATCCGAAGATTTTTGTCCGAAAGGTTAAATCATGTTATTTGGATGGAGGGCAGAATCTTACAGAAGACAGAATCGGCTGGATAAAGATTTTCAAAGAATTTCAACCCGAAACCATACAAAAAAGTAAAATCAAAATGATAAAATTCAACCAGATTGAGCTTAATAAACTGAATGAGTAGTTTATAGAAGAGCAATGTTGTCTCTTGTAATTATTGCATCATAATTTTTGTAGCCGAGGATTTTGAGAATGTCATCCGAGTGTTTTCCGAGAATTTTTTTGCAATCGGAACAGTTGTAATTTACCATTCCTCTGGCAAATTCATTGCCCCTGTCATCGAGAATGCTCACTATGTCACCTTTTTGACAGTCGCCTTCAATTGAAAGCACTCCTATGGGCAAAAGACTTTTGTTTTCTTGAGCAAGTGCTTTTTTTGCCCCTTCGTTTACGGTGATTCGAGCCTGAATATTTGTTGCGTAAGCAATCCAGCGTTTTTTGTTTGCAAGATTTTCTGTTGGTAAAAATATAGTGCCCAGCTGTTCTTCTTCTTTTTCGTCAAAGAGCCGTTGAATAATGTGAGGAGTTTTTCCGTTGGCAATAACAGCCATTGCTCCCGAACGGGTTACGACTTTCATTGCTTCCAGTTTTGTTTTCATTCCTCCTCTGCCGCCTGCTTCCGGGCTGAGTGCATTTTTTGTAAAACTTTCAAATTCTTCGGTTAATTTTTCAACAACATCGATTTTTTTTGCATTCGAATTGAGTTTCGGGTTGTCATCATAAAGCCCGTCTATGTCAGACAGAACAACAAGCAAATCTGCATCCAGCTCGCTTGCAACAAGCGCGGAAAGTTTGTCGTTGTCGGAAAAACTGACCTGAAAGGCATCTTGATAAAAATCAAGCTCGGCTGTTGAAACAGTGTCGTTCTGGTTGATTACGGGGATTGTACCCAGTTCAATCAGTGTGTTGAGTGCATCATGAAGGCTCAAATATTTTCTGCGGTGAGTAAAATCTTCTTCAGTCAAAAGAATCTGAGAGGTAATAATTTCGTACTTGTCAAAACCGTCCTCGTAAATGGACATCAGCCTTGATTGGCCCACGGCAGCACACGCCTGTTTTATGGACATACTTTCAGAGGGGTTTACACCGAGCCTTTTTGCTCCGAGTCCCACTGCTCCTGAGGTTACGATTATGGGTTCTTTACCCTGTTTTTTCAGCTGTGCAATGTCTTCAATAAATGTGTAGATTCTCGAAAGCGAAATTTCTTTGAAATCGTTTCTTAAGACGTTTGTTCCGAATTTGAAAACGATTCTTTTTGAAGCTCTTAAATTTTTACGTATTTCCGCATTGTTCATACAAAGAATTATACTTAAAAAATTAAATATTTAAAGTAAACGTTGTATTAAAAAAAATTTTTTTGAAGTAATATATTTATTACAATCAGGACAGGATAGATTAGAGATGAATGAATTAAAAGATAAAGACGAACAGTACAACGCATATTTATATAAACATAAACATTCTCAGGCAAAAGGCGGATTCGGAAAACTCATAATGAGTCTTCTTTTGACCATAGTTGTGCTCGCTGCTGCGGCGTTTGCATATATCGGGCTTGCGGGCAAGGAGAATAAATATTCAAAAATGCTTATGAGCTTTGTGAAGGACTTGAGCCCGAGAGAACAAAAGGGCTTCAACCTCCCGATTCTTCAACAGCGTCAGAATATATTGATTGTAGGGGTTGATTCAAACGGAGATAATGCCGACAAATTCAAGGGTACACGCTCTGACACAATGATTCTTGTGAACCTTGACCCTGCTGCTCATTCGATTAATGCAATTTCAATCCCGAGAGACAGCAAAGTCTATCTCGCAGGCGATTATGGCGTGCAAAAAATTAATGCTGCACATGCTCTGGGCGGAATTGACTTAACAATAAAAACAGTAGAAGACACACTCGGAATAAAAGTTAATAAGTATGTACTTGTCAACAATGACGGTGTGAAAAAACTCGTGGATGCGCTGGGAGGCGTGCCTGTGTACATTGAAAAAGATATGTACTATAACGACAATGCCGGCAAACTCCACATCAATCTTTCAAAAGGTCTTCATGTTCTGAACGGTGATCAGGTGGAAGGCTATTTGAGATTCAGAAAAGACGGACTGGGCGACATCGGCAGAACTTCAAGGCAACAGTGGTTTGTCAAAGCAGTGCTTGAAAAACTTCAGTCACCTTCTGCAATACCCAAAATTCCCGAGGTTTTGAACATTGCTTCAACTTACGTAAAAACAAACCTGTCGCTTTATGAAATGTCTCACATTGCAGCAGCTTTAAGAAACATTAATATGAATGATGTTGAGTTTGCTACTTTACCCGGTTCACCTTCAAAAAAAGGCTACATCAGTTATTGGATTCTTGACCCTGAAAAAACTCAGGAGGTTATAGACAGAATGGTTTACAGAGACAAACCCGCTCCTTCTGACAAAAAACTTGTGGCAGGCATTATGTATGCGTTTGATAAAGAAGAGGAAGCAATGAGAATCAAAGATGCCCTCACAGCTTCCGGTTACGAAGTTAATTGTATAGGACGGGCACATCTTCCTCATTCGCAAATCATAGGTCACAATGCTGCTGTGACAAGCGATTTCATCAGCTGGCTCAAAAAACAGGTGCCGGAAGTAAAAGGCTCGCAGTTTGTCTATGACCCCGTGCGTATGTACTGCGTACACAGCGATTTTACGATTATAGTTTCAGGATCATAAATATGAATGAAGAAAATGTTTTAAAAATAGCTATTCCTAACAAGGGAAGAATGTCAGAAAAAATATACAACCTTCTGACAAGTGCAGGCTTGAACTTTCCGTCAAAAGATGAAAGAACGCTTCAAGTCTCAACAAAAGATAAAAAACACAAAATAATCTTTGTAAGAACAGCGGACATCCCCAGATTCCTCGAGGCCGGCGTTGCTGATATAGGCTTTACCGGGTTTGATATTGTTACGGAGCTCAAGGCTGATGTGGAAAAGATTATGGACCTTGACTTCGGAGGCTGTGAGATGGTTGTTGCCGTAAAAGAAGAAGATCCGTATGACTGTACGGCTGACCTGCCCGAACAAATCAACGTTGCGACTTCTTTCCCGAATATTGCAAAAGAATATCTCGAAAAAGCAGGCAAAAAACCTAAAATAATTGAAGTTACGGGTGCTACGGAAATTACTCCGAGACTTGGGCTGTCTGACGTTGTTGTGGATATTACCTCATCGGGGTCAACTTTGAAATCAAACAAACTCAAAATTATCGACAAAATTCTCGATTCCTGCGCAATTGTTGTTGCAAGAAAGGGCCTTACCCCCGGGTTGAGAAAAAAGACGGATACTCTTTTGACTGCGCTTCGTTCTGTGCTTGAAGCAAGAGAGAAAAAGTATCTCATGGCTAATGTGCCGAAAGACAAACTCGACGAAATCAGAGAGTTTTTGCCCGGCTTCACTGCTCCGACTGTTATGACAATGATGGGCGATGACAAAAACGTAGTTATCCATGTTGTAGTGGATGCAGACAAAGTTTTTGACAGCGTAGAACATCTGAAGGCTCTTGGAGGACAGGGAATTTTGATTATGACGGTTGACCAGATGGTGCGCTAGAATGAACTATCCTAATCTTGAAAGACTTATTGATATTTTAGAAACACTGCGAAGCGAAAACGGGTGTGCATGGGACAGAGAACAAACCCATTATTCTTTGAAAAAAAATATGCTCGAAGAAGCCTATGAAGCTGTTGATGCTATCGAAGACGGTGACTGCGAACACCTGAAAGAGGAATTGGGCGACGTGCTGCTTCAAGTTGTGCTTCATTCTCAAATAGCAAAAGAAGAAAATGAGTTCACAATAGAAGATGTAGCACAGGGCATCGCTGACAAACTTGTACACAGACATCCTCATGTTTTCGGGAATACAAAGGTTTCTTCAACTCAGGATATTCTTGATAACTGGGAAAAACTCAAAGCACAAGAGAAAAAACACAGAAAATCCGTGATGGACGGTGTTTCTCGTTCACAGGCAGCTTTGATGAGCGCTCAAAAAATCAGCAAAAAGGCTGTGTCGGTCGGTTTTGAATGGCCGAGTGAAGAGTCTTTGTGGGAGTGTTTTGAGTCTGAAATCTGCGAATTCAAAGAGGCTTTGAAAAAAGGTGATAAAGAAAACGCAGAAGAAGAACTCGGAGATATGCTTTTTGCTGTTGTAAACCTTGCACGGTGGAACAAAATAGATGCAGAACAGGCACTTTTGAAGGCGAATCGAAAATTCATGGCAAGGTTTCGAAAAATGGAAGAACTGGCACTCAAGCCGCTTGAGCAATATTCTTTCGAAGAGTATGACGAATTGTGGAAAAAAGCAAAACAAGCTCTGAAATAAAAGAAATGCCGGTTGATTTCAGCCGGCATTTCTTTTTTATATGGTTTTGGAGTTATGACATTTTGTTTAATGTGATAAAGTTGTCGAGTTGAGAAGCAACCTGTGCTTTATCAGTGTATTTTTGGTCAATTTGACCTGCTTTATATGTATGTTTGTGGTCGATGTAAGCTAAAACAGGAAGAGCAAGAGCTGCTGCGATTACACCGATTTTACCTGTTGTTGAGAATTTGGAAAGTGCTTTTGAAATGAATCCTGCAACTTTAGAGGTATATTTGTTTTTGTTCATAAGTGTTTGAACGCCTTTGAGCCCTTTTGTGATAGCTTGAGCTGTTTTTGGGCTTTTGTAAGCTGCATAAGTTATACCTGCTGCGCTTCCACCGACAAGACCGGCTTGAAGATAAGAAACTGCATTGTTTTTAATGTGTTCACCTGCACAGTTGAATTTGTTGTTGATAGAGCCTTTGTTAGGGTCGAGAAGAGCTGTTGTAACACTGCCGGGGAAAATTGTTGTTGCGAAATTTGCCATTTTTAACCTACTTCCTTTTATTTACTTACACGAAAATTTTTAACTTTACACTACCTATGTTTATATAAACAATTGCAATTTTTGAAAATTGCTCTTTTTTTTGATGCTTGATTTACAAAACTTAATGTTTTCATGTTTGTGTATATTTAAACTGCTTGAACATGAAGTTTTTTTGAGGTATTTTGGTTGTGACTATGCACGAGTAAAAAAGAGGAGAAAAACTCATGGCAGAAAGAAAATTAGTTGGAACAAACGAAATGTTCAAAAAAGCACTCGCAGGCGGATATGCTATCGGTGCTTACAACGTTAACAACATGGAAATTTTGCAGGCTATTGCAGAAGCAGCTGAAGAAACCCGCTCACCTATCATTTTGCAGGTTTCAGCAGGTGCAAGAAAATATGCTAACCAAACTTACCTTGTAAAACTGGTTGAAGCAGCTCTTGCTACAACTACTGTACCTATCGCTTTACACCTTGACCACGGTGCAGATTTTGAAATTTGTAAAGCTTGTATCGATGGAGGTTTCTCATCAGTTATGATTGATGGAAGCAGATTCTCATTTGAAGAAAACGTTGCAGTTACTAAAAAAGTTGTTGAATACGCTCACGAAAGAGGCGTTTCAGTAGAAGCTGAATTGGGTAAACTTGCAGGCGTTGAAGATGATGTAAACGTTGATGCTAAAGATGCTAAATATACTAACGTTAAAGAAGCTGTTGAATTTGTAAAACAAACAGGCTGTGACTCACTTGCTATCGCTATCGGTACATCTCACGGTGCTTACAAATTCTCAGGCGAAGCTAAATTGGACTTCGACAGACTCAAAGAAATCAAAGATGCTTTGAAAGAAGCAGGTTTTGGCGATTATCCGATTGTATTGCACGGTTCTTCTTCAGTTCCTCAAGAGCTTGTTGAAAAATGCAACAAATACGGCGGAAACCTTCCTAACGCTCAAGGCGTACCTGAAGATATGCTTAACTACGCTTCTAAACACGGCGTGGCTAAAATCAATATTGATACAGACTTGAGATTGGCAATGACTTCTACTATCAGAGAGTTCTTCATTGAACATCCTGAAAAATTCGACCCGAGAGAATACATGGGACCGGGCAGAACAGCTGTAAAAGAAATGGTTATGCACAAAATGAGAGACGTTTTGGGCACAGCCGGTCACGCTGATGATTAGCGGATATTAAAATTAAAAAAGCCTTCCTTTATTTAAGGGAGGCTTTTTTATTGTGCAAACATTGAAAAGAAATCCTTCATCAGCGCAAAATCACCCGTGCAGCCTTCTATGCTGCCAATCTCCTTCAGGTTTTTGTTTATTCTGTTCTGTTCATTTCTTTGCATAAGATTTTTGAGAAAACTTCTGTAACGGCAGAGAATTTTTTTGAGTTCAAGAGGCTCGTCTTTAAAATTGATAAAGATATATCCGTCATTTTGTACGCCATCAAAAAGCCTGTCTTTAGAGTGCTTTACACAGGTGATAGAGTCAATGAAAGCTTCTGTTTCTTTAAAAAATTTTTCATCAAAGTTTTTGTAAGGGCTTTCTTCGCAATAGAGTGTTTTTTTTAGCTCTCTTTTCAGTATAGCCGGGGTTTTTCTGTCATAAGGCGAATTCGGGCTCATGTTCTCGAGGTTGAAGATTATGCTGTTTTG
Organism: Clostridium sp.; assembly: GCA_018362895.1. Classification (GTDB taxonomy): domain Bacteria; phylum Cyanobacteriota; class Vampirovibrionia; order Gastranaerophilales; family Gastranaerophilaceae; genus Limenecus. The sequence goes on from JAHALR010000011.1 coordinate 36,877, forward strand.
TTTCGGATATCCGAGAAGTATTCCTGTCAAATCGTGAGAGTTTTTCTGGTGCAAGGGGTTGAGGCTTCCTGTTAATGTAAGGTAAATTTCCTCCACGGCTGCATCCGAAGGAAGATTCAACCGTTTTGCAAAAAACTCTCTGTGTGATGCTATCGTGTTTTTTGTTTCATTTATGTTAAGCAGCAATATATTTTTGTAACTGTTGATTGTTCGGCTGACAGTCTCAAAGCCTTTTGCGTTAATTTTTTGAAGATATACAGCTGCTTTGCTTCCGTTTAACATTGCGGGTTTGTGACCTGTTGCTACCATAAGAAAGGGGGTGAGGTCGTTGTCGCTTTTCAGGCTTGAGATGAGACGGCTCAATGTCTGTTTGTCAAGATTCTTTGTAAGTTCCAGCCCTTCAAAGCCTTCGTTTGTGAATTCGTTTACATTCTTTTTCAAAAGTGCCTGCTCTTTTTCGCTTATGGGGTTCAGGATTGCTTTTTGGATGTTTTGACAGAGCTTTTTAAAAAGCAAAAATTCAGGTGATTGTTTCAATTCAGGAGCATATCGAATTGACGGCAGCTCAACCGTTATCGGTGAGACAACTTTTTTTATGAGAGCAGCGGGCTGTTTTTGCGCTGTTATTTTGCTCAGGGTAATCATAGATATATGAAAAACAGTAAAAGAAAAAATTTGACAACAAATTTATGTTTTTTAACAATTAAAATAGCAAAATGCTTTTTGTTTAAACTTAATATAAGTAATTGCAAAAATAAAAGAGAGAAAAAGAAGAATGATAACATTGCCTGTCTCCATAAACAACACAAAAAATTTCATATTTAATAATAACAAAAATACCTCTATCCTCTCACCCGGCTCATTGCCTGTAACGGCACATGGTCATCAAACCTCTGTGTCGCCTGCTTATCCTGTAAATTATTATCTTCCGTTCAATTTCAAAGCACAGCAAGAAAATGAAGATATAAAAGCATTTGAGAATTTTTTGGAGGGCTTTTATGAACAGAACAAAAATTCTAATGTAAATAAAATCGAAACGTATTTTTTGATACTGGATATTCCTCTTACAGAATCAAAATTCATAAATAACTCTTTTATAAATATGATAAGAGATGAATTAAAATCCTGTCCTCCTGCACCGATAGACGAGAAAGCTCTGACAAAGGCCGTTGCTTCAGGGTTTAATAAAGCATTTTCGTTGCTTTCGGATAATGAAAAAGTCAAATTTACACCGGAATCTTTTGTTGAGCATATGAAAGAGCAAAAAATTCTGCCAGAAAAAATTGCACTTAAACAACACTGCAATGAATTGAGACAGCTTCTCGGAGCTTTTCGCAAAGAGGTTTTGATGAACGGCAGTGATATTGATGAACAAAAACATATGCTTTTGTTTCATAGATTTATGGAAGGGTTTTCTAAGAATTTAAAAGGAAACAACATTGCTTACTTTGATGAAGCAGCTCTTGAAAGAATGAAAAGCCGGCTGGCAAAAGAGCCTTTTGTCTCTTTTGTCAAAAAATCAGAGAGAATACAGGCACAACAAAAGCTCAACAATTTCCCTTCTTCAGAAAAATGTGCACAGGATATTTATTCTGATATGAGGGAGAAAAATATTGCACCGTTTGACAATCCCAGACTGTATGAATTTCTCTCAATGAATGATGAAAAGCTTGATTTCATTCTGGAGAAAATATATGGACATGAAAAAGAGAATCTTGATGAGCTTTTTGATTCAACCGCAATTGATAAAAAACATAAAGTTCTGCTGGCAGATCCTTGTGTCGGCGCAAGATTAGGCGAACTTGAACGTTTTGTTGACGAGAACAAAATTGATACAAAGGAAATGGCTCCTGTTGAACTGAGAAGAAAATTCTCTGACTATCTGGGAACTGAGACTGTTTACAGAGGATTGTATGCAAAAAATCCTGACGAGTTGATTCAAAAGCTGAAAGAGGATGGCAATTATGCTTCTGTGTTTAAAGAGAAAGATAAGGCAATTGAAGCAATAAGATATTATCTTGATGTTGCAAAAACAGATGAAGATACAGTCTTTGGACGAATAATGAAAAAAATATCAAAACCGTCACAGGGAAGTGAGTTTTTGTCTGTTTCTTCGGTGTATGACATTGCTGCTTCAGTTCCACGACTGGTATGCAAAAAAGGTTTTCCTGTTGTGGTGATAAAAGCGGAGGTGCCCAAACTTTCACTCATAAAACAGGAGAATATGTTCCGTTCGATGCAGATGAATCAGAGACACAGAGTTCTTGTTGTTGGAGACCGGAAATTTCCTTATGATACAAACATGAACCGTATAGAAACTTTTGTGCCGTTTTATCTTCCGACTGACAGGGCGGAAATTGTAACGGATACGCAGTCTGTTGCTCCGTTTTGGATTGACTAATTAGAAAAGCGGTTTTCATATTTTCTTATGTCTTTTAAAACATCTTCTGCATACGCAGCTTTTCTTTTTGAACCGTTATATTTCATAAGTGCCTGTCTGACGTTGCCTTGAGAGTTTTTAAGGTGTGAAAGATAAAGCAGAGTGCCGACTCTGAGATTCAAAAGCGGTTTTTTCTGTAAATCTTTGTACAGTTCATTAGGGTTTTTGTATTTTGAAGTTATGTCGGAGATTTTTTCGTGATAGATGTTTGGTCTTTGAAACATATCTTTTGAGACTATCGGGGTGACCTGCATCATACCTTTTGCCGCTCCTTTGTTAATGTTTTCTGTAAAGTGAGTTTCTTTTTTCGCAATACAGGCTATGTGTATGGGGTCGGCACCATATTCTTGTGCGACTTTTACAATGTTTTCGGCTATTTTTGCTGTGTCGGCACCATGAGCCAGATTTTTGTCTTCTTTCATAATCATTGAGATAATTGCTTTTTTACGTCTGAGATAACTTTGTTCAGCTTTTTTGACGAGCATAATTCTGTTTGTTTCAGCGAGCTTTTTTTGTGCCTCTTCAAAACTCAATGTTTTTGATGCACCTGCTTTGTTCTTTATAGGTCGGGCTTTGGCTATGTTTTCGTATGCAATTCTTCCGTCAGAAACAATAAATCCTGCTCCTGCAATTCCGGTAAGTTCAATGCCTACGAAGCATTTTCTTGCGGTTTTTTTGACGGGAATTTTTCGGAATATTTGGATTCCGGGGATGTGTTTTATCATATTATTAATGCCTTAAATAAAATTAAATAATTTAAAAGTCTAGTGTACGATTAAAATTAACACTAAGAAAAATTCTTTTCAAGAGTTATTTCAAGTTGTTGTTTAATAAAAAATTGCCCAAAATCCTAAATCATCATATAATTAATAATTATGGAAAATAAGTATAAAAATATTCTGGGGAGAATACCCGAGCTTTTGTCGTCGGATGATGATTTGCCAAAAAATTTTGAGAAAATTCTTGATGAGCTGAAAAGAACGATAGATTATGAGTTTGCGTATGTTTGCTATTTGAATTCGGGGAGTGCAAACATCCAGCACAGAAAAGTATCAGAAAAAGCAAAAAACAAACTTGCGCCTATCCCTGAACAAGTTACTCTTGTGAACTTTCCGGAGATTATAAAATCAAAACTCTATGACTGTGAAGGTCTTGTATTTGATGAAAACAGCCCGGTGTTTAAAGCTGCACAGTTCAATGCAACGAATTCAAACTACCTTATTGCAAAACTTTTTATCAGAGAGACTGTTTTCGGTTTTGTGCTGCTTTCAAGAAGTGCAAGAAAGCCTTTTACAAAGGATGATTTGAACCTTGTGAATGCTTTTGCTTCACTGGTTTCTTATACTATAAAAGATTCTGAATTGACAAGCGTGTTCAAACTCCAGCTCAGAGCACTTCAAGACAGCCTCGTGGACAAAACTCTGGCCTATGCGACCATAAAAAAACAAAATGAGAAAATTCTCGAAGCCGACAAACTTAAAAACGAGTTTCTTGCAAACATTTCACACGAGCTTCGCACACCGTTGAACGCAATAATTGGATTTTCCGAAGCTCTTTCAATGAAGATTTTTGGCGAGCTGAACGCAAAACAGGAGGAATACGTCTCAGATATTCATGTCTCGGGGCTTCATCTTCTCGGGATGATTAATGAAATTCTTGAAATTTCAAAAATTGAAGCCAAAGCCGTGAAACTCGCTTTGTCAAAGTTTAACCTCCAGACTTCGCTTAATGAGGTCACAAATATTGTCCGACCTCTTGCGAATAAAAAACATATAAAACTTGAAAAGGTTACGAAAGATTTTCTTGAAATTGAAGCTGACTATCAGAAAATTCAACAGATTCTCTATAACCTTTTGAGCAACGCAATTAAATTCACAAAAGAAGAAGGCACAATCGAAATCGGATATACCTTCAACAAAAGCAGTGTAACGATTTTTGTAAAAGACAACGGAATCGGAATTGACAAAAAATATCACGGAAAAATCTTCGGAAAATTTGTCCAGCTGAACAATGTTTATTCGAAAAAAGAAAGCTCAACAGGGCTCGGGCTTACAATTACAAAAGAGCTTGTAGAACTCCACGGCGGAAAGATTTCTTTTGAAAGCGTTGTTGATAAAGGCACTACATTCTATGTGAAGCTTCCTTTGAAAGCCAAAAAGAAAAAGGAATCTTAATTATGAGCAGAATTCTTGTAATTGAAGACAACGAAATGAACATGAAGCTGATGAAAGATATTCTCACTTCTCAAAATTATGAAGTTGTGACGGCGACAGACGGTCAGCAAGGACTGGACATTGCGAATGAACAGGAATTTGACTTGATTCTTCTTGATATACAAATGCCTGTTGTCTGTGGGTATGACTTTTTAAAGCTCTACAAAAAAGACACACCTGTTGTCGTTGTTTCAGCCTGTGCAATGGATAACGAAATCCAAAAAGCACTCGAACTCGGCTGTACGGGATACATAGCCAAACCTATTCAGATTGTGGAATTTTTGAAAACAGTAAAGGACCTTTTGGCCTGAATGTCAAGTTTTTTGAGAAAAATAATTCTTGTTTTTATTTCTATTTTAATGTTCTTTCAAGGGCTTTCTGTTGATGCTGCAAATGATTATGAGATTTTTTCTTTATATATTAAAAACTTAAGCAAAGACTTGAAAAAAAAATGGCATCCTCAAGGAGCCAACGTTATTTCAGTTACACAAATTTTGTTTGAATTGGATAAAAATGGGAAACTAATTTCTTCTCAGGTTTATAAATCATCAGGTTCAAAAAATTTTGACGAAAAGGCATTAAATCTCGTAAATTCGTATAAATTTCCTCCGCTTCCCAAAAACTATTCAAAACAAAGTGTTCAAATTTTATTCACATTTGATTACAAATCTTATTATAAGCAAAGTTCAGATGCGAATACTGTTGATGCTTTTTGTTATAATCAAAGCGGTAATGAAATTTTGAAGGAATATGCAGCTAAACACGCAAAAGAAGCTGCTTTAAACTGGAATCCACCTGCTATTTCTTCTTCAAAAACAAATGCTGAAACAAAGATAGCTTTTGAAATAAATAAAAGCGGTATACCGGTTTCTCAAACGATTTTGAAATCATCAAAAGACATTGATTTTGATGCTTCTTGTGAGGCAGCAGTTTCCAAAATGGCATTTAGACCTCTTCCTTTAGGCTATGAAGAAGAAACAGCCCAAATACTTTTTGTTTTCAAAAGTAAATTGAAAAATTAGTCAATAACTACTTTTTTCAAACCCTTTGGTCTGTCAGGGTTTTTTCTCAAAATATTAGCCAGCTCACAGGCAATCAGCTGGAGCGTAATTAGCGAACCGAAAATCGCTTTCATCTTGCGTTTTGTTTTTATGTAAATGTTCAAATCCCCTGAATTTACGTCTTGAACAGAGGTTATGCAGATTATTTTCGGGTTGTAATCGTCTTTTATTTTTTTAAGATTGCGCACAGCAAATTCTGCGTTTTCTTCATCAATAATCGCAATCACAATAGATTTCTGATTCAAAACAGCTACATGTCCATGCATAAACTCGCCGAACGGATATGCCATTACGTTCAGGTAACAGGTCTCTTTTATTTTCAGAGCACCTTCTTTTGCAACAGGATAATAGTTTTTGTTTCCGAGAATTGAGATGTTTTTGTACTTTGAAACCAGATGAGCAGCAGTTTTTATCTTTTCCAAATCGTTTTTTATGCGCTCAAGATATGCGGGCAAACGCCGCATTGTGTTTAAATAGCCGGAAATGTCTTCGCCTTTTTGTGCCATTGTCTCAAGCATAATCAACATACAACAAAGAATCTGGGCGGTGAGTGCTTTTGTTGAGGCTATGCTTTCTTCTTTTCCCGCATCCGAAAGAATCTTGTAATCACAAAGCTGCCACATTGTGGAGTTTTGGGCATTTGTGATACAAAGAGTTTTTACACCTTCTTTTTTTATTTGTTTAAGCGCATTTAAGGTGTCAGAGGTTTCTCCCGACTGCGAAACGAAAATGTAGAGGGAGTTTTTTGTCACAAAATGTTTTTTTTGAAGAATAAATTCTGAAGAATATTCATATTCACATGGGATTTGTGCGTATTCAATGAACAAAGGTGCAGCTATTGCTGCACAGTTGTATGAAGAACCGCTCGCCACAATCACAATGTTGTCAATGTTCAAGGGCAGGTTGAGGTGAATTTTGTTGTCTTCTGTTGTGTATTTGCTCAGAAGATTTTTTACAACGGCCGGCTGTTCAAAAATCTCCTTTTGCATAATCGAGTTAACCTTGTCTGAAGTCTTTGCGAAGATTTTTTCAAAATTTTTCATATTTATTAACTCCTGCACACACTATAAACACAAAATAAAAACCATATTATAAATATCGGCTCTATTTTTTCGAAGTTTAATTATATATACATTATAGCAGGATTTTGTGAAGATTGCTTAACATTACGTCGAAATATAGCGTTCCCCGTCACTTTGGGCAATCATTCCCTCAAGCTCAAGCTTTGTTAAAATCACCATAAGCTCTCCAAACTCCAACCCTGTGACTTGTGCAAGCCCGTCGGTTGTCGCCCCGTCTTTTGCTATGATTGAAAAGACTTCTTGTTCTTTCGCTGAGAGCGAGACAGCTTTTTCATGTGAAGCGTTTTTTGGCTGTTTTTGTCTTTCAATCTGCCAGTCAAGCGTATCTAAGATGTCTTGAGCGCAGGTCACAACAGCGGCTCCGTTTTTTATAAGCTTGTAAATCCCTTCTGTGTTCGGGTTTGTCAAAAGACCGGGCATGCACATAAGCTCTCTGTTTTGCTCAAGACAAAGGTTTGCACTGATTATTGCTCCGCTTTTGAGTGCCGCTTCGGCAACAAGTGTCCCTTTGCTCAAGCCTGTTACGATTCTGTTTCTATGCGGAAAACGCCACTGAATGGGCGTAAATGAGGGATAATATTCGCTGAAAATTATCCCTTGTTCGTCTTCAATTTTTTTGTAAAGATCTTTGTTTGCACTGGGATAAACGTAATCAAAACCGCTTGCAATGACCCCTATTGTTGAGAGATTGTTTTTGATTGCAGACTTGTGAGCACAGGTGTCTATGCCGAGAGCCAGCCCGGAAACTATACAGATGTCAGTCCCTTTAAACTCAGAGATGATTTTTGAAAGTACGTTTTTTGCGCTTTCGCTGGCTTTTCTTGAACCTACGACAGAAAGCGTGCGTTCAAAATTGCACCGCTTCAAATCTCCCTTGTAAAACAGCGTCATCGGAGGATTCGAGATTTCTTTTAGGAGTTGCGGATAAGCTTCGTCCATGAAATTTATGTATTTCACGCCTTTTTCTTCAATGTATTCAAGACATCTATCGGGGTCTGTTTTGTCACGTGCGCTTAAAAAGTCAGAAATCTGGCGTTTTGTCAGGTTTGTTGTTTTGTAAAGGTCGTCAGCTCCGGCGCACCAAGCTGATTTTGCACTTCCAAAGCAGTCAATCAGCGTTTTTATGAATACACTGCCGATTTTTTCAATCGAGGCAAATGCCAGCCAGTATTTGTCCTGATTCTCCATAGTACGTTCCTGAAATTAGTCTCTAAAGTTGTTAATGTCAATGATTTTGTTGACCTCCTGCGGAACAAAATACGGGCAAGAGTTCCACAAAACAGTGTCCAAAGGCACGTCTGATTCTTTCTGGAGAATCACTCTGTTGCAATAGCCTTTGACCATATTTGTCGAGCCGTCCATTTTCAGGTTGAAATAACCGCAGGACTGACAGATTTTTATTCTGAAACCGTGCTCGTTGAGCTTGTCGGAGACTTCTTTTATGGCATCTACCATACGAATTTGTGAAGAAGAAGAGTATTTTTTCTTCTTAAATCTGAAAACAGCTTTCACAAGCCCGCTTTCGGAAATCAAATCGAGCTTGCAGCCCAGATTGTTCTTTCCGTCGGTAACGAAAACATCCACAGTCGTAGACTCTCTGTCCTCATCGTCTTTTTTGTTTGTGAGTTTGTCAATGACAGTCCCTATTACAGGCACGTGGAAGAAGATTTTTAAAAACGAATATAACGGGTAAAGCATTAAATAAGGCAGGTTTTGGCTTCCCAGTTTTGAGGTATATAAAGAAGCAATGAATGCACAAACCGCAAGAACCCCGCAAAATGCAATTACTCCATAGTGGATTGCAAAATAATAGTTGTAACTGAAAGTGAAAACTCCCAGATAGATTAAAACAAACATCCAGAAGTTTGGTGCAAGAATATTCATCAAAAATTCGCCGAATTTCGGGTTTGACTTGAACAAAAGCGACAAACAATGCCACACAAGGTTAAGTTTGAATGAAACCGACGGCTTTCTGTCTTTGTAGTTTTCAATTGATGTAAAGGTTTTTATCAAAGGGCAGAACTTTGGAATGAATCCGTTTCTGACCAGAAGAGTCGTATATTTCAGCTCACTGTTGATGTCTTTGAAATCAACACACTGAATTTTGTCAAGGACTTCTTTTCTGATTATGAACATGTCTGAATCGACAACCGAAGCCAGCCCCATAAGCGAGCGTCCGCAGTCGAAAACCCTGTTGATGTAAGAGTGATAAGAGGTTTTTATTTTATTCAAGAGAGTTTTTGATCTTACGATATAATCTGTTGAACCAATCAAAACGTCTTCACCATAGAGGTTTGCGTTGATAGAAGCAAGGAAGTTTTCATCAATGTAACGGTCTGCATTCAGAAAAACAAAAGCATCAACGTTCTGGTAAGATAAAAGCCCCTCGAGAATCCAAGAAACAGCCTCGTCTTTTCCAACAGGCGCATTCTCTCCCACTCTCCAGATTTTTGCCCCGCCGATGAATTCGAGAATGTTCGACGAATTGTCTGTGCAATAGTCGAGAATTATGTGTGTTTGAAAATTTTCTTTCGGATAATTCTGTTTGTTCAAGGCTTCAAGAAGCGGAACAATCGTGGCTTCGTTGTTTCTTGCATAGATTATAACAATCATGTTGTTAGGGCGTGCTGCCGCATGGTATTTTTGTTTTTGAAGGAATTTTTTTGCTCTTGATGCTGAAAAAACGCATATTGCGTAATATACACAGAAAATTACAGCATAAAGTGCAAGAATTACCAGTAAATAAATTAAAATGTTAACCATCTCATTCCTCTTAATATATATGGAGTTTTCGGATATTTGGGGTGATATTAATATTATGACTAAAATTTTATATAAAAAACAATGAAAAATCCAGCCGTTTTTCAAGATTTGTGCTAAATTTCATTCATAAAGCCTACTCTTCACTCAGACTCAAAACAGCCATAAAAGCTTCTTGCGGAACTTCTACACGTCCGACAGCTTTCATACGTTTCTTACCTTTTTTCTGTTTCTCCAAAAGTTTTCTCTTACGGGAAATGTCACCGCCATAACATTTGTCAAGAACGCTTTTTCGAAGTGCCTTGATGTTTGTTCTGGCAATGATTCTTCCGCCTACGGCAGCCTGAATCGGAACTTCAAACATCTGGCGGGGAATGATATCTTTTAGCTTTGCTGTAAGTTTTTGACCGACATAGAAGGCATTGTCTTTGTGAACAATCGCACTTAGAGCATCAACGACCTCGCCTGCGAGCATCACATCTAATTTCACAAGGTCGGAGCGTTTGTATTCTTTGAACTCATAGTCCATACTTGCATAACCTTTTGTTCTGGACTTGAGCTGGTCGTAAAAATCAACAATAACTTCACTCAACGGCATTTCATATTCCAAATCCACGCGTACTTTGTCAATGTAGTGCATGTTTATAAAGTTTCCTCTTTTGGATTGACAAAGGTCCATGAGAGTTCCGACATAGTCGTTTGGTGTAATTATGTTAACTTTGACATAGGGCTCTTCAATGTATTCACGATACTGCGGGTCGGGCAGATTTGCAGGGTTGTCCACAGCCTCCATTGTGCCATCTGTTTTGTAAACGTGATAGATTACCGAAGGAGCAGTTGTAACTAGCGAAAGGTCATATTCCCTTTCAAGCCTTTCTTGAGCAATCTCCATGTGGAGCATTCCCAAAAAACCGCATCTAAAACCGAATCCCAGTGCGGATGATGTCTCAGGCTCAAAGGTGATTGAAGAATCGTTGAGTTTGAGCTTTTCAAGCGACTCTTTGAGGTCTTGATAGTCCTCGTTGTCCACTGGATAAAGACCTGAAAATACTACGGGAAGTGCTTCTTTGTAGCCCGGGAGCGGCTCGTCTGCGGGTTTTTCCGTGTGAGTGACAGTGTCACCGACAAAACGCGTAAGCTCTTTAATCGAACACGCCATATACCCTACATCACCTGTTTTCAGTTCTTTTACAGGTACTCTGTTGGGGTTGAGATAGCCCAGTTCAACAACTTCGTACTTGTTGCCTGATGCCATAAACTTTATGCTGTCGCCGACTTTGATGTTTCCGTCTACAACCTTGAAAAAACAAAGCGTGCCAAGATAGGGGTCATAAGCACTGTCAAAAACAAGAGCTCTCAAAGGCTTGTCTGATGTGTCAATTGGCGGCGGAACAAACTTAACTATTGCTTCAAGAATATCTTCTATTCCGATTCCGGCTTTAGCACTGGCAGGAATGGCGTGCTCTGAGTCGATTCCCAGGATTTCTTCAATCTCTTCTTTTACCCTGTCCACATCAGCGGAGGGCAGGTCGATTTTGTTGATAACAGGGATTATTTCAAGGTCCTGTTCAATAGCAAGATATGCGTTCGCGAGGGTCTGTGCTTCAACCCCTTGAGTCGAATCCACTATCAAAAGAGCACCTTCACACGCAGCAAGCGAGCGTGAAACTTCATAAGAAAAATCAACGTGACCGGGTGTGTCAATCAAGTTCAGTTCATATTCCTGACCGTCTTTTGCTTTATATTTCATACGTGCTGCGTTGAGCTTGATTGTGATTCCTCTTTCTCTTTCGATTTCCATAGAGTCGAGGAGCTGATTTTGCATATCACGTTGTGCAACAGTTCCTGTGTATTCAAGCAAACGGTCAGCCAGAGTGGACTTTCCGTGGTCAATGTGGGCAATTATGCAAAAGTTTCTTACGTTTTTAATATTTCTGCTTGAATCGTTAGTCATAACTAAAGTATATAGTAAAAAGGGATTTTGTAAAACTTTGCACTTTTAGTCTATGTCCTTCAAAAGGACATTAATATCAATGTCGAGTGCCCTGGCAATGTCGTGGACTACAAAAATGGAAGGTGTCTGCCACCCGTTTTCAATGGCACTCAGTGAACGTGTTGACAGACCAATGATAGAAGAAATTTCTTCTTGTGAAATTTTCTTCCTGTTTCGCTCTGCTCTAATGTTGGCAGCTAATTTGTCGATTCTTTTGTCTCTCATAACTATATGTTAATGTCTTGACTTAATATAAAAAATGAAGTTTAATTCTTGTATAAGAACTAGACTTCATGTTTAAGAAAAAAGTTTCATAAAAAGGAGGAATTATGGAAAAGGAAATTTTGGACAAAAAAGAAATTGAAAAACTCTACTTCGAAGCTCGCCAAAATGTCTACAAATCTTTCAATTCCTTCCAAAACGTTGAAGCCGCACATTCGGAGTGCTTCTTTTCCGCTCTTAAAGCTGTAAATAAAAGTTTTGCTGTCGTTGACACAATTATAAAAAATCTTTTGACAATGTCAAACTAATCTGCCCCGAGCTTTTTTTAAACCTGTTTTTCAGGCTTTTTTATTCCCTGTGCAATCATATTTCCCAAACCGACAGCTGCGCTTAAAGCTACTGCTGCAATTGCATAAGTGCTGTATGCACCTGCATAGTTCTTTGCGAGCTGTTTAATTTGTTCGGGCTTCAGATATTTTTTCGCCATTTTTATTCCTTTTACGGAGGCTGCTGCCTCTTCAATCAAAGTTGGAAGAAATGTTGCAAAGGTTATTTTTCCTGCATTGTTTTTGACAAAATCTTTTGTTTTTTCCCAGCCTGATTTCGGATGGTCTTTTGATTCAGGCTTTACAGTGTGGAACAGACTTGCTGCAAACAGCCCAAGACCAACCACGGGAACATTGTACGGTGTAAGAATTCTTGCTTGCTGCATAAATTTCATAAGCTTTGACGAATTGTGATTCAGTGCGTGTCCAAGTTCATGGAATACAGATGAATATGCACCCTTTTCTCCGATATAAGCTGTGTTGTTTTTGTTTACGAAGGCTGCATTTCCACCATATTCAAACAATTTTCCGAACTTTTGAGCAATTCTTGCACCGAATGGCTGTTTCTTTGTTAATTGCGTAATCTCTTGCATAACTTCGTTTACGTTTGAGGAATTTACAAATTTTATTTTTGCGCCCTTTGCTTCAAGCCCTGTATCTTTCAGTGCACTTGCCGCATATTTTTTAATGTTTTCTAAGGTGTCTACTTCGGGCATAAGAATTTTAATTGATTCTCCCGCCTGTTTAAGCTTGTTTTCAACCGGTTTTGAAACTGCATCATAAAAAACATAAGCTGACGGTGCGGCCGCAACTGTTGCTCCGATGATTCCGGATGCAATTCGGTTTTTCTTTGAAGGCTGATAATTTACCTGTTGAACGCCTTGGACTTCCATTCACACTTCCTTTAAAAATTTACTGCACATGGATACAAAAACAAGAAAATAAAAAAAATTGCTACTAAAATTTTATTTAGCAAAGATAATATAATTAACCGAACAATAATTAACGTTTAGATAAAGGAAAAAATTATGACAGACAAAAAAAGAGTTATACTCTGTATTATGGACGGTTGGGGATTGAACAAAGACTGTACAAAAAATGCTGTTTGTGCTGCAAAAACTCCCAACTTTGACAGACTTAAACAGGAAGAAAAATTTACAACAATTAACGCTTCGGGTGAATATGTAGGTCTGCCGGACGGACAAATGGGCAACAGCGAAGTAGGCCACCTCAACCTTGGAGCAGGAAGAATTGTTTATCAGGATTTGACAAGAATCAACAAAGCTATCAGAGAAGGCTCTTTCTTTGAAAATAAAGCTCTGAATGAGGCAATTGAGCACGTTAAGAAAAACGATTCTTCATTGCATCTTTACGGGCTTGTTTCAACAGGCGGTGTGCACAGCTCTTTTGACCACGTAAAAGCACTTGTGAAGATGGCAGCTGAAAAAGGCTTGAAAAAAGTTTACGTCCACGCTTTTTTGGATGGTAGAGACACTCCCCCCAAGAGCGCAGTCAACTTCCTCGCCGAACTTGAAGAAGAACTCAAAAAATACGGACTTCCTCAAATTGCTACAATCTCCGGAAGATACTGGGCAATGGACAGAGACAACCGCTGGGAAAGAGTTGAAAAAGCTTACAATGCGCTTCTTTTCGGTGAAGGCGAAAAAGCTGAAAACTCGGCAGAAGCAATCAAAGCTTCATATGAAAAAGATGTGACAGACGAGTTTGTTGAACCCACTGTCACAAACGCTGATTCGGATTCAAGAATAAAAGACAATGATGCGGTTATTTTCTTCAATTACAGACCTGACAGAGCCAGAGAAATCACAAGAGCAATGACTTTTGAAAACTTTGACGGCTTTGAAAGAAAAGCAAGAAGAAACAACTTGTTTTATGTATGTTTCACTCAATATGACGAAACATTTCCTCTTCCGATTGCATTCCCGCCTGAAAAACTCACAAACATTCTGGGCGATGTGCTTGATGAAAACGGCGTGAAGCAGTTCAGAACTGCTGAAACGGAAAAATATGCGCACATCACTTTCTTCTTCAACGGCGGCGAAGAAAAATCCGGCAAGCTCGAAACCCGTGCACTTGTTGCTTCTCCAAAGGTTGCAACTTATGACTTGCAGCCTGAAATGAGCGCACCGCAGGTTTGTGAAAATGTTGTTAATGCGCTTAAAAACCCTGAATACGGATTTATTCTCGTCAACTTTGCAAACCCTGATATGGTAGGTCATACAGGTGTGTTTGAAGCAGCAGTAAAAGCCTGTGAAACGGTTGATGCTTGTGTAGGAAAAATTGCACAGGCTGCAAAAGAAAACGGCGTGATTATGCTGCTAACGGCAGACCACGGAAACGCTGAAAAAATGGAGGACGAAAAAACTCATGCTCCGTTTACTGCTCACACAACAAACCCTGTTCCGTTCCTTTTGATTAACGGAAACAACGCTTATGAACTCAAAGATACAGGTGCATTGTGCGATGTGGCTCCGACGATTCTTCAGCTTTTGGGAATCAAACAACCGGCTGAGATGACGGGTGAGTCCTTGATTAAATAGCCTTACGGCTAATTAATATTAATAATTGTAAAGTTTACAATATAAAGTGTCAAAATAATATATTTTGGCACTTTTACTCTCAGTACATAACGCTTTTTAGCAATTTTTAAAGAAAAAGGAGACAAAATGACTATCAACAGATTAGCAGCAAAAACTTTCATCTCATCTATTTCATCTGAACTCAGAGCTGCTGCACGACAAGAGAGAAAAGCTTTGATTCAAGCTACGAAAAAAGATCCTGTGGGAACAGCTTTTGAAGCTGCAAAAGGAAGATTCTCTTATGAAAACAACAATAAATTGACTGAACAGTTAAATGAATTAAATAAAAAATTTGCTGCACAGCAATATGAACAAGCACAGGCTAAAGCATTTACTAACAGAATGCCTATTGGCAATACTGCTCCTCAAAAAGCACTTGCTGAGAAGGTTGTGCATGCAAGTATGATCCTCGGTTAATTATATTATTTGACAAGGAAACATGTAGTTTTTAAGATAGGTCTATGAATAAAACAGACCTATCTTTTTTATGTAATGAAAAAATCAGAGAGACGAAATTCAAAGGATTGAAAATAGGCGGTGCTCTTTCTGTTCCTTTTGTAGATGAAGATAATAAGGGCACAAACTTCAAAAAACCGCTTCTTGCGCTCGAGTTTTTGTTTTCTTCAAAAGAGTTGAAACAATCTCTTGAAAAAGAGAACAGTGCTGACATCATTTCGATTAAATTTGATATTTCGGAAGAAAACCTCGAACAACAGATAGAAAAAGCAAAAGATTTTTTGCTGTCTGAAAAAGAGCTTCTGTCAAAGAAACCTCTGATTTTAAGGGGTGCAAATAATAATGAAATTGACAGAAAATTGATTCCTGTGCTTTGTGAAACAGCACCTGATGAGGCAATTATTGCTTTTGCTGATGAACAAACTTATGAAGATATTGTTCCTTTTGTTTTGAAACACAATCACTTGCTCGTTTTGAGAACCCCTATTGATATAAATCTTGCAAAAGAACTGAATATTCTCACAACAGACAAGGGTTTGAATCCAGACAGAATTTTGATTGATCCTGATATGGGCGGTCTGGGTTACGGACTTGATTACGGATACAGCATAATTGAAAGAATCAGACAGGCTGCATTTGAAGGCGATAAAATGCTCAATATGCCGATTATTGCTTTTATCGGTGAGGAATCATACAGAGCCAAAGAAGCAAAGTCGGATACTTTTCCGCCTGAGTGGGGCAGTTTTGGCGAACGATCTGTTATGTGGGAAATTTCCGGTGCTTCTGCGATGATTAGTGCAGGTGCTGACATTGTTGTTTTGTGGAACCCCAAAAGTGTTGAAATTTTGAAAAATATGTTTGAAGGACAAAGCTAATGGAATTGACAGGTTTACAGATTTTTAAATTTCTTCCTGCCGCAAAAAAAGCAGAAGGTATAAACTGCAAACAGTGCGGATGTCCTACCTGTATGGCGTTTGCGCTGAAACTTGCCAAAAAACAGGCTGATATTGAAAAATGCCCTTACATTCCTGATGAGCTTAGAGAAAAATTCTGTGAAGCCTCTAAAATTCAACAGCACGAGATAGACCTTGGCTTCGGAGTTAAAACAGGCGGTGAAACAGTTATGTTCCGCCATGATAAAACTTTTGTTAACAAGACTGTGATTGCTGTTGAACTTGATTGCAAAGCAAAGGACTTTTTTGAGAAATTAGAAAGAATAAAAAATTTTGAAATAGAACGCATCGGAGAAAAATTCAGGGTTGATGCTGTTTACTTAAAAGGCGACCCCTCGAAAAATCAATCGGAAATGATTGAGGCGTTAGAAATCCCTGTGATAAAAGAGCACGACGAACGCTTGATTTGTGCTCAAAGCTTTGAAGAGTTTGTGGAGCTTTCTTCAAAATCTTCTCAAAAAGAAAAGATTCTGAGCCTTGAGTTTGACAAAAACACAATCGGCCGGATTATGAATGAGCTTACGTTCATCAGGCGTGCGGCTATTTTAAAACGCTACGAACCTTTGACGTGGCCTGTTATGGTTAAACTTCCCGATTCATTGGATGTTTTTGAAACCTGTGCTGCTGCTTCGTTTTTGATTTGCCGGTATGCAAATATTATTGTTCTTGGTGAATTTAATGAAGCAATTCTTTCCACACTTTTTACGCTGCGCCAGAATATTTATACAAACCCTCAAAAACCTTTGCAGGTAGAGGCTAAAGTGTATGAATTCAATGAACCTTCGAAAGATTCTCCGGTATTTTTGACTACCAACTTTGCGCTGACATATTTTGCAGTTGCAGGTGAGCTTGAATCTCTGCCATTCGGATCATATCTGGTTGTAACACCTGCTGACGGAATGAGCGTTTTGACTGCATGGTCTGCTGATAAATTTACCTCTGATATGGTCGCAAAATCTGTTAAGAATTTCGATCTTATAAATAAAGTTGATACAAGATCAATAATAATCCCCGGTCTTTTGGCCCATATGAAAGATGAACTTCAAGAGGCTATGCCTGAGTGGGAAATCGTTGTCGGAACTATCGAGGCGTGTCAGATTCCGGAATTTATTAAAAACAGGAAGTGAAAATAAAAATTGTTTTAGGCACTTTCTTTTTCCGTAAGTTTTCTGTATGCCTGAGAGTTGATTTCACCTCCGACAAGGATAATAAGCGAGGTGTAATATAACCATACCATAAGCATTACAAACGCGCCGATTGAGCCGTAAACACGGTTGTAGGTGTGAAGATTGTTGATGTAGATAGAAAAACACCACGAGCCAAACATCCAGCAAAAACAGAAAAACAGCGTTCCTGGCAGTGCGGCTTTGCTCTTTATTCTGTCAGGACCTTCTGACGCGGGGAGAAGATAATAGTTTAGATATGCCATTATATAAAGTGCGATGAAAGAAACAAACCAACGGCTGATTAAAAGTATGTTGATGAATACGGATGAAAGGTTTACAAAGTTCAAAACAACCTGAAGGATGATTTTTCCGAAGATAATCAGATTGATTGTGATGAACATAACGAAGATGTTCACAAAAACCATGAGAATGGAAATTGTTCTGGTTGTGATAAGGTTTCTGTGTTCGTCTATGCCGAGAGCTCTGTTCATTCCTTTGATGATTACAAAAATTGCATTTGAGGAGAGAAATACTGTCACAATAAAACCGAAAATGGCTACGATTCCGCCGTGTTGAAATATCATAACTTCGTTCAGAACTTCTTTTATAAGGTTTACGGAATCAGTCGGAGCAACGGTTTCGAGAAAATGTATAATCGGCATAAAAAGAGACTTTTTGCCAAGAAGAGTGAAAAATGACATCATAAACAGCATAAACGGAAAAATTCCGATAGCGAACCAAAAACCCATCTCTGCTGCCATTCCGAGGAAATCGTCAATGATGATTCTGTTAATAAGATTGCAAAAATATCTTTTTATTCCTTCTAACATAAATGTTTTTTTATCTCTTCAATCATCTTGTCACAGGCAATGTTCAAAGGCTTTCGGATAGTACATCCTGCTGCGAATGTGTGCCCTCCGCCTCCAAAAGCCGAAGCCACAAGGCTGACGTCTGTGTTCTTGCTTCTCAGGCTGGCTTTTGTGGTGTTTTCATCCACCTCTTTTAAGACAAACGAAACCTCTGTTGTATTTATTTGTCTGAGTGCTTCGACAATTCCTTCTGTATGGTCGTTTTCAGCATTAAATTTTTCTAGTTCTTTGTTTGTAATCAATACGTAGGCTATTTTGTTGTCTTCAATAAATTTTGCATTTATAAGACTGTTTGCCTGTAAAAGAACCATAGGTTTCGGCTTTGATTCATAACAGTATCTTGAAATCAAAGCGGGCTGTGCACCGTATTCTATCAATTTTGCTGCTTTTTGAAGTGTAACAGCTGTTGTGTTTTCAAATCTGAAACCGCCTGTGTCTGTAAGAATTGATGTATAAAGTGCTTCTGCCGCAGGTTTGTCGATTTTTAAGTTCAGACTTTGTGTTATATCAAACAAAACCTCGCCTGCACAAGCTGCATCTGCTCTGACAAAATTTACATCAGCATAGTTGTTGTTTGTTTTGTGGTGGTCTATGTTCATTGTGACTCTTGCATTTTCAAAAAGCACCAGGGCATCTGTCATTCTGTCTTTTGCTGCAATATCTACGGCGATTGCAAGG
This sequence comes from Clostridium sp., assembly GCA_018362895.1. Lineage (GTDB taxonomy): Bacteria > Cyanobacteriota > Vampirovibrionia > Gastranaerophilales > Gastranaerophilaceae > Limenecus. The sequence continues at coordinate 55,696 of JAHALR010000011.1, forward strand.
TCATATTTCTCTGTTGTATCAAGCTCCTGTGCTGATTTTACCTGTTCTATGCAGGGCAAAAACTTGTATATGTCGGGAATTTTACCGCCGGTGACCATAACGGAGCCTTTGTTGAAATTGTTTTTCAATATCAAATGAAGAGCAGTCATTGTTCCCAGTGTATCTCCGTCAGGATTTACATGGGAAAAAATAATTATACTTCCAGCTTTCTCTATCGTGTCTTTAAATGATTTGTAGCCCATAAGATTATTATAGTATAAAATAATCTAAAACACATTTATAAAGAAAAAAGGTGGATATGGAAGCTATTTTACACGGAGTTTTGACACTCTTGAATTTGTGCCTGATAGTTGGATGTTGTGTAGTTTTTACGAATGCTGTGGAACATCTGGGCAAACTTTATAATCTTAATGAGGGTGCGGTTGGTAGTATCCTTGCTGCCGTGGGAACAGCTTTGCCTGAGACAATAGTACCGCTTGTGGCAATTCTGGGAGCGTATCTGACTCATGCTGATGTGCACGCAGGCAAGGAAATCGGAATCGGCGCAATTCTGGGTGCTCCGTTTTTGCTCTCGACTCTGGCAATGTTTGTTACAGGTGTGGCCGTGTTGATTTTCTGGAAGATGAAGAAAAGAGAACATCAAATGAATGCAAATTATGTTGTTATGTTCCGTGACTTAAAATTTTTCTTCTTTAGTTACACTCTTGCGATTGCGGCAGGGTTTATTCATATTCCTTTATTGAAATATATCTGTGCGGCGGGTCTGGTTTTATATTACGGAGTTTATGTCTTCAGAACCTTGAACTGCTCTCATTCTCAGTGCGGCGAGGGGGCTGAAGTAGATGAGCTCCTGTTTGAGAGGATTTTTAAAAAGTATAATAAACCTCTTGTCTGGCTTCAGGTTTTTGTGTCAATAGCAGCTTTAATTGGATTCGCGCATATGTTTGTCGGACAGATTCAGTTCTTTGCAAAACTTTTCAGTTTGAATCCTCTTGTTTTGAGCTTGATTCTGGCACCGATTGCAACAGAACTGCCTGAAAAGTTCAACAGCGTGCTGTGGGTCAGTCAGAGCAAAGATACACTCGCTCTGGGCAATATTACAGGTGCAATGGTTTTTCAAAGCTGTATTCCGACGGCTATCGGAATACTTTTGACTCCATGGGTTTTCGGAATGGAGTCTTTAATCAATATAGTACTTGTTTATTTGTCCACACTGATATTGTTTGTTAATTTGTATAGAGACAAGGCTTTCAGCCCTCATATACTTATAACATGCGGAGTTTTTTATCTGGCGTATATTGTTTATGTATTTACAACCGTGATAAAGTAAAAAGTTTTCATACTTATTTTTTCTGCCCTGAAAAGGGCTTTTTTTGTATTGTAAAGAAATGTAACAGTATATACTCATGTCTGCAATTTTGGACTTTGTATATACTTTATATATATGTAAGACAAATGAAACAAAATCAACCAAACA
>JAHALR010000012.1 GCA_018362895.1 Clostridium sp.
CCTGAAATCGGTGCACTGCTTCGTATGCAATATCCCTCCATAACACATGGCTGGCACATGAACAAAAAACACTGGATAAAAGCCGACCCCGAATCCACTCCGCCGGAGGTTTTAGATGAGATTATAAAAAACAGTTTTGAATTGACATCTTCTAAAAAGAAGAGGAAAAAGTGATTTATTAATTGTTGTGATAAGCAATTTATAACAGTTTTTTGTTTTTAATCATATATGAAGGTAGATCCGGTAGAATTAAGCAGACAGGTTCGAAAAGCGCTTGAAACTCATATTGAGAAAACCGCTTTAAAACAGGCTGAAAAAAAAGTTGACTGTGAAGCTTCTCTTTGTCAGGGCGTGCTTGGCAAAGCACAGGTTGTGCTTCAAAAAAATATGTCTTGCGGACCTAAGACTGATTCTGAAATAGATGTGATTTTGCATAAAATTTCAAAAGAGCATAATTTGCAACTCGGTCGTCATATCGGTGATTCTCACATTACAATAGGAAAACCTGTTGAGGGTTTTCCGGGTTTATGCCAGGAAACCATGAGAGCAAAATGTATCAGAAATGCTCAAGGTTATCTTGATGAAATATATTTATCTGACAACTTTAAAAAAGATGTTTATATTTATAATGCAAAAGGCGTCCTGAAAAAACATTTTACCGCATCTGATATGGCAGCATTAAAAGAATATAAGTATCATCCTGAAGCTTTTCATTATTATCTTCGTGATGGAAAAATCAGAGGTCTTCAAACAAAAGAAGAGTTGTTGAAGTGGATTAATGATATAGAAGATTTGTTTAATAACGAGGAAAAAGTTTGGAAAACCGGTGATACAAAAATTGTTTACAGAGCTCTTCAACAAAAACTTTCTCCAGAACAAATGAATGCATTGGCTCAAAAAGGCGGTGTGTTTAAGGAATCATCTTTTGTTTCCACTTCACAGGAATTTGATACGGCAAAGAGGTTTAGCTGTGGTAATCCTATATTAAAAATTGAATTGCCCAAAGGCAGCAAATATCTTGATTTGGATGCTTTGTTTAATATAGATAGAAAACACTGGATGGAGCAGGAATTTTTGTTAAATAAAAACAGTGAGTTTATTGTCACAGGTTTTGATGAAGCTAAGAACATTATAAAAGTGAGATATTTACATTAAATTTTATTAAATGCCTGTTTACGCTTGTGCCATTCGGCTTTTGTTTATTATATTATTAATAAGATAGAGGATTAAGGATGAAGAATATACAAGTCATCAGTGACTTTGACGGTACAATAACAAAGGTAGACACACTTAACAGATTTTTACGGACTTATGCTGATAAAGAATGGCTCGTTGTAGAAGATAAGTGGATTAGTGGTGAAATTGGTTCAAGAGAATGTATAGAAGAACAGATGAAACTGTTTCCTTCAATGACAAAAGAAAAAATGGATGATTTTATTGATTCGATTGAGATAGATGAATCTTTTTCACATTTTTATAATTATTTAAAAAAAGAAAAAATAGATTTTTGTATAGTATCAGACGGTTTTGATTATTTTATAAAGAGAATATTATTGCGTTATGGAATTGATGATGCAAAAATTTTTTCAAATAAACTAAAATTTCAAAACGGAAAATTTTTTACATCTTTTCCTTATTCAAGTGAGAATTGTGAAAGAAATTCAGGTGTTTGTAAATGTGAGGTTTTGAAAAATAATAAACTTGACAACAGAATTGTTACAAAGCGTGTTCTCTACGTAGGGGACGGCTTATCCGACTTTTGTGTGAGCGATAAGGTTGATATTCTGTTTGCCAAAGGGTCTTTATTGGAGTATTGTAAAAATACTAAAATCGATAACCTGATTGGTTTTGACTCTTTTGATGAGATTGAAAAATATATAAAACGGCTATAAAAGGAGAGAAGATATGCTTGATACAAAACTTAAGTTGTCAGATGAAGAAATTAAATCTATTGACAAGGAGTATTGTTCCTGGGGTGATACTGTTCACTATCATGATGAACAAACAATTTTCAGAGACTGTGAAGGCTCTTACATGTATGACGGCAAAGATACTCCTTACCTTGATCTTCAAATGTGGTATTCAAGCTGTAATCTCGGATATAAGAATAAAAGAATTCTCGATGCAGTGATTGATCAGTATCACACAATGCCTCAAATTTCATCAAGATTTGTTTATGATTATAAAGCTCTCCTTGCCGAAAAAATAGCTAAAGCTAATATTGACAGATATGGAATAAAAGGTCGTGTTCAATTTAATGTGGGCGGTGCTCAGGTTAATGAGGATATGCTTAAATTAATCCGAAACTACACGAAAAAACCGAGAATGTTTGCTTTCATGGGCGGATATCACGGAAGAACAATCGGAACTACTGCTGTTACGTCAAGTTACAGATACAGAGAACATTTTGGTCATATGTCTGATACTGCACATTTTGTTCCTTTTCCATATTGCTTTAGATGTCCATATGACAAAAAATGTGAATCCTGCAATATGTATTGCGTAAAACAGTTTGCAAAACTTTTTGAAAGTGAATACAACGGTGTTTATGACCCGAAAACAAAAGATTGTGAATTCGGCGGATTCATTGCTGAACCTCTTCTTGGAACAGGTGGATATATTGTTCCTCCAAAGGGTTATTTTAAAGAGTTGAAAAAAGTTCTTGATGAATACAATATATTATTCATGGTTGATGAAGTTCAAATGGGTTGTTTCAGAACAGGTAAGCTTTGGGCAATGGAACATTTTGACGTTAAACCCGATGCTATGACTTTTGCAAAATCTATTACAAACGGAATGAATCCTCTTGCTGGTATGTGGGCAAAAGAAGAGCTTATCAACCCTAAAGTGTTCCCTGCCGGCAGAACTCATTCTACTTATGCAGCCAACCCGATTGGTACACGTGCAGGTTATGAAGTGATGAGTATTTTTGAAGAGGAAAGAGAAACTCTTGAAAAAGAAATAGCACGTAAGGGTGAAAAATTCCTCAACGGCTTGAAAGAGCTTGAAAAAAGATATAAAAACATTGGTACGGTTAACGGTCTTGGTTTTGCTTTGAGTGTTGAAGTTACTGAAAATGACGGTTTTTCTCCGGCAAGAGAACTCTGTGATGAAATTATTGAAGCAGGTTTGAAGGGTGATCTTACATATAACGGCAAGAAATGCGGTTTGATTCTTAACAATGGAGGATACTTCAAAAATATTATTACTCTGGTTCCTCAACTGTATATCACAGATGAAGAAATCGATATGGCATTAGAGCTTATGGACCAACTCTTTGCCAGATATATGGAAAAAGCCTAGACAGATTGTTGTGGGAATGGGAATTTGGTGCAGAGTTTAGATTTCGAATTTATCCATGAAAATAAATGTAAAAGAGCTGTTTTGTTATTCCACGGAATGACAGGCAGCCCTTTTGAGATGAAAAAAATGGGCAGAGCATTATACGAAGCTGATTTTGATGTTTTTTGTTATTGTCTGCCGGGACATGGAACCAGCCCGATGAATATTAAAACTGTTCGTTGGGAAGATTGGTACACTGATTCGACTATGCATTATCGCGATCTGACACAAAGATATGAAGAGGTTTACCTGGGCGGTTTATGTTTGGGGGCTGTGATGGCTCTCGCAATAGCCAGTGAATATAGAGAAGTTAGGGGCATTGTTGCTCTTTCGACTACTTTATTCCTTGATGGATGGACAATTCCCTGGTACAACTTTTTTATGCCAATAGGTGTGCATACAATTCTAAGATATTATTATTCTTTTCCTGAACGTGAACCATACGGTCTGAAAAATGAAGCATTAAGAAAAAAGGTTGCTGCTTTACAAAAACGGAATACAGAAGCTTTGGACAATTATCCAATGTCTTGTATTTATGAACTTTTGAAATTTTCAAAATATGCACAAAAAAATATGTTCAAAGTAAAAGCTCCTGTACTTTTAATGCATGCAAAAGAAGATGATTTGACCAGCACTAAGGGGTCTGAATTTGTATACAAAAATGTTGGCTCAAGCATAAGAAAATATATAGAGTTGGATAACAGTTATCATCTGGTTGTAATGGATAACGAAAGAGATTTTGTATTTGAAAAATCAATAGAATTTTTAAACAGCCTCTCTTCTTATGGGCCTCCTGTTGTTAAGCCTGCACCGATTGAAAGCGAGGATCTGCTGTGTTAGATGTTTCTTTGATTATGAAAATATTTCATCAGCTTCCGAATTCGCTGATTTTTATAATTATTACCAATGTTCTTTTAATTTTGGGATTTATTCTGGGCAAGCTTGTTTTATATAAAAATGAAAATGCTATAAAGTTTTTTGCTTATTTTTCTGTGGCTATTTGTGCATTGTTTAGTTTGTATTTTATATCAATATTGTGGTTTTCAATTAGTAACCTTTATGCTGGAAATGCAGTATATTCAGCGATATTTCCAATATTTTTGTTTTTACCTTTCATAATAGGTCATTTTGCTTCTTATGAAAAAATACATTTTTATACTAATATACAGATATTGACCTTGATTATCAGCCTTTTACTGGCGTTGTCTTTTATATAAATAAGGAAAACAATGAAAAATATTTTTGACAGATATAAGGAAGAGTTAAAAGAAATTCACGACAATTGTTGTGAGAGAAAACTGATTTCGTTCAAAAAAGTAGGTAAATATATTTTTGAAGAAAATAAGAAATATTTGAATCTTTCTTCTAATGACTATCTGGGAATTGCAGAGAATCAGTCTATATTAAACAGGTTTTTTAAAATAGCTGAATTCTCACTTGGCTCAGCTTCTTCAAGGCTTTTGACAGGCGGTTCGTATGTTCATGCAAAGCTTGAGTGTCTTCTGGCGGCTTTGTTTGGAAAGGATAAAGCACTTCTTTTCAACAGCGGATATCATGCAAATGTTGGTATTATGTCTGCTTTGCTTTCAAAAAAAGACGTTGTCTTTTGTGACAAATTGAATCATGCGAGTATCATTGATGGAATCAGACTTTCTGATTCTAAAATGTTCAGATATAAGCATTTGGACTATGAGAATCTTGAAGAACTTTTAAAAAAACATAGAGATGAATTCGAAAACGCGATTATAGTTTCTGAATCATTGTTCAGCATGGATGGAGATATTGCCGATCTTGAGAAACTTATAGAATTAAAGAAGAAATACAATGCTATTCTTGTTATTGATGAGGCACATGCTTTCGGTGTTTTCGGTGATAAGGGACTTGGAATTTCCGAGGAGCAGAATTGTATAAGAGATATAGATTTGATAGTTGGAACCTTTGGTAAAGCAATAGGCTCAGTTGGTGCATTTTGTGTAGGGCATGAGGTTTTGATAAATTATTTGATTAACAAATGCAGACCTTTGATTTTTTCTACTGCATTGCCGGAGATAAATACAGCTTTTTCATATTGTATAATTACAGAAACCATACCCAATTTGAAACAGGAACGAAAAAATCTGATTGAGCTTTCAAACAAACTCAGAAATAGAATTAGAGAATTCGGTCTGGAAACACGTGGTGAAAGCCATATTATACCGGTTATTCTCGGTGAAAACGAAAAAGCCTTAAAAGTATCAAAAGAGCTTATAAAAAACGGATATTACCTGCTGCCTATCAGACATCCGACTGTTGCACCTAATTCATCAAGGATTAGAATTTCATTAAGAGCAGATATTACTTTTGAAGAGGTTGAGAAAATTCCTGAAATAATAAAAAATGTTATGAAATCTGACTTTTCTTAAATCTCCATTATAATATCTTTGTAGACAGCATGAAACCCGGATAAACCTGTGAACGAATATTATAAAAAAAACTTATATGCAATTTTGGGTGTTGAGCCTGATTCTGATGAGGCAAAGATTAAGTCTGCATACAGAAAACAGGCTCGTATATGGCATCCTGATGTTAATGATAATTCACAGGAGAGTATAATTCGTTTTAAAGAAATTACAGAAGCCTACGAAGTGCTTTGTGATTCACAAAAAAGAAGCCAATATGACATTTTAAAAGGTTTCAATGTAAAAACAGAAAGTTCTTATACAACCAGAACTCAAGCGAAAAAAGCATACAGCGAAGCTAATTCGACTACTACAAAGGAAAAAACTTATACCTCTTCTAAGACAGCACAGGAGCAGTATAAAAAAGAAACGAGAAATACTAATGCATCATTTTCCAGTGTTTTTGAAAATATTTTGGATGGATTATTTACAAGTGATAGTTCTGCAAAAAATAAGAAAACAACAAAGAAAAAACAAAAACCTGAAAATGGCAGAGATATAAATCTCAATGTAAATATTAAAATGTCAGAAGCTGTTTCAGGCACACACAGGACAGTAAATGTTCTGCATAGTGAAAGGTGTCCAAAATGTGAAGGCAGACGTTTTATTAATGGTGCAAAATGTCCTTTGTGCAAAGGAACAGGTGAGATTTCAATACATAAGAAATTGAATGTAAAAATACCTTCCGGAATAAAAAAAGGTGCAAAAATCAGAATTGCTGATGAAGGAAATAAAGGCTATAACGGCGGCAAAAACGGTGATTTGTATTTGTTTATTGATATAGAAGAAAGCTCTTTTTTCAGCTATGAAGGCAATAATGTTCATTGCGAAATTCCTATTACTCCTTATGAAGCAGCTCTGGGCGCTACAATTGAAGTGCCGACTTTAAACGGTTGTGTGTCTATGAAGATTCCTCAGAATACTACTACCGGCCAAAAATTCAGATTATCGGAGCAAGGGCTGTCTGATAAAAAAACAAAACAAAAAGGTGATCAAATTGTTGTGGTTAAAATAGCTATGCCTAAAGATATTTCTGATGAAGAAAAAAAGCTTTATGAGCAACTAAGAAACATATCAAACCACAAAATTAGGGAGAATTTGCTAAATGATTAATACTAAAATCAGTGAAATATTCGATTCAATACAGGGAGAGGGCCCTTATATTGGTTATAGACAGATTTTTATAAGGTTTTGCGGATGTAATCTGCTTTGTGATTATTGCGATACAGAATTTGATAAAGGCGAAGTTTACACGGTTTCTGAACTGCTTGTTAAATTGAAATCTTTTGATTTAAATGCTGTCCACAGCATTAGCCTTACGGGTGGTGAACCGCTTTTGCATTATGAATTTTTAAGGGAATTTCTTCCTGAATTAAAGAAATTGAATTTGAAAATATATCTCGAAACAAATGGAACATTAGCTAATGGATTGAAGCAATTGATTAAATATATTGATATTGTTTCAATGGATTTTAAGATTGATTCTTGTGCAAAAATTGGTGATTTGTATTTAAAGCATAAGGAATTTTTAGAAATTACAAAAGCTTCAGGAAAAGAGGTTTTTGCAAAAATTGTTTTTGATGAAACTTTGCAAGACTTTGAAATTAATGACAGTATTAAACTTGCATCGGAGTTTGATATTCCTTTGATTCTTCAACCTAAGATGAACGGAAATGAAATCGGTTTGCCTAATGATAAAATTCTTGAAGTATTTAATAAATTTACGAAGCTCTATCATGATACAAGGTTAATAGGTCAGGTTCATAAGTTTTTTGATATAAGGTAAAAACGTTATATAATAAACTTATGGAAAAAAACTGTAAAACTGCAATCGGGATGATGTCAGGCACCTCTTTGGACGGAATAGATGCCTGTCTTTTAAAGATTTTTGATGATTTTAGTTATGAAGTTATTGACTGTTACAGTATTGATTATCCAACAGAAGTAAGAGACAAACTTTTTGAAGCCGCAAATAACAATGCACATACAAAAGATATTTGTAATCTTGATTTTGTTGTTGGCAGACTTTTTGCAAAGTGTGCAAATGAACTGGTGGAAAAATCAGGATTGAGAAAAAAACAGATTGATTATATCGCTTCTCACGGGCAAACGATATTCCATATTCCCGAAGGAATTACAACCGGAGGCATTTCCACTGGCAGTACACTTCAGATAGGCAATATTTCTGTAATTTCAGAGCTTACAGGTATTACAACAGTAGGCGATTTCCGCTCAAAGGATATTGCAGCAGGGGGGCAAGGCGCGCCTCTTGTGCCTTTTGCCGATGAATTGATATTTAAAAAAGATATAGAAAGAGCAATTCAAAATATTGGTGGAATAGGAAATGTGACTGTTCTTTCAAAAAAATGTGAGACCTTTGCTTTTGATACAGGACCAGGTAATATGCTTATTGATTATTTTGCAAAAAAAATATTTAATCAGCCTTATGACAAAGATGGGATACTGGCTTCAAAAGGAACAGTTGATGAAATGTGGTTGAAAGAGCTTTTAGATGAACCTTATTATGAAAAGTTTCCGCCAAAATCCACAGGCAGAGAACTTTTTAACACGGCTTACGCTGAAAGAATTGCAAAGAAAGCTCCTGAAAATAAATATGACATAATGGCTACTATAACAGCTTTGACTGCAAAAACAATAGCAGATGCTTATAAAAGATTTATTTTTCCAAAAACTGAAATAAAAGAACTTGTTGTTGGTGGCGGCGGTGCGTATAATTTAGAACTTTTGAGATATTTAAGATTGTATTTACCCAATTTGAGTGTGAAAACACACAAGGATTTCAACATTAATGATAAATATAAAGAGGCGATAGCTTTTGCTATGCTTGGCTTTTGCACACTCAAAAAAATACCTAACTCTCTGGTGGGCTGTACAGGAGCACAAAAAAGAGTTATTATGGGTATAGTATCCTATTAGTTAGTCGGGTAATTGTAAATGAATTTTGATGCTGCAACGGAACATATAAACCCTGCAACAGTTAATATAGATTTAGTCGGAACTTATGATATGCTCATGATGTTAAATGATGAGGACATAAAAGTTGCCTCGGCCGTAAGAAAATGTGTTCCGCAAATAGCACGGGCTGTTGATGTCATAGTTAGAAACTTTTTACATGGTGGACGACTTTTTTATGTGGGAGCAGGAACAAGCGGCAGATTGGGCGTTTTGGATGCTTCTGAATGTCCTCCGACTTTTAATACACCTCCATCTCTTGTACAAGGGATTATTGCAGGTGGAGACAGAGCTCTTCGTGAAGCGATAGAGGGTGCTGAGGACTCTGAAGATCTTGCTATGAAAGATTTCGCTGAATATGATATTTGTGACAATGATACGGTAGTCGGCATTTCAGCTTCTGGTAATGCTAAATATGTCACAAAATTTTTGCAAATTGCAAAAATAAAAAAATGTAAAACCGTTGTGATTACTTCAAATGCTCAAGCAAAAATGAAAGAATTTTCTGATGTTTTTATATGTGTTGAAACAGGTGCTGAAGCTATCTCCGGTTCAACAAGGTTGAAGGCAGGTACGGCACAAAAAATGATTCTGAATATGCTGTCAACTGCTTCAATGGTAAAAATCGGAAAAACATACCACAATCTTATGATTGATGTTAAACCAACAAACGACAAGCTGAAAAGAAGAGCTGTAACAATTGTATCTTCTATTTGCGGTTGTCGCGAGGCTACTGCAAAAAACGTGCTTGAAACTAACGGTTACAAGACAAAACATGCAATCCTTTTTATTTTATATGGACTAGATTATAATGAAGCAGACAAACTTCTGACAGAAAATCAGGGCGTCTTAAGAAGAATTTTTGAATAATTATAAGCTTTTTATTCTTTCTTCAGGATCTGTGATGCTTGTTATACGAAGTCCAAAATTATCTTCTATGACAACAACTTCGCCATTTGCAACGTGTTTTCCATTTGCATAAAGCTCGACTGATTCACCTGCTACTTTATCAAGCTCAATGATAGAACCTCTTGTGAGTTCAAGTACCTTTTTTACAGGAAGTTGACATCTTCCAAGTTCTACTGTCAGTTCGAGTTTTATGTCCATAAGAAGCTCAAGGTTTTTATTTGTGTCAGTATTTGTTGGAGTGTAGCTATCAAATGGTGTAAATTCAACGGGACGAACCGTGACAGGGTCACTGTTGTGCATACTTGTGTCAATTTTTACTTCTTCAGAATTGGGCTGAATATCATCAAAATTGTAATTTACAGCATTTTGTCCGGCTTCATTTTCGACCGGTGTGGATTCATCAGGAATTTCCGAAGCAGGATTTTCGTTGCTGAAGTTGTCAAAAGAATCAGGAACATTCGGCTGATTTAAGTCATCATTTTGCATATTATCATCTTGCATTGGAAATCCTTTCTAAAAATAACGTTTTAAAGCATCAACATAGTAATCATATCTGTCTGTGATTTTGACACAGATTTTATCTTTTATTCTTCCGGGTCTGGCATAGAATTTTCGTTCTTGATTTACCTTGACAATGAGGTCTTCGGTTGCTGCATTATCCAATTTTAATACATCTCCTTCTTTCAAATCAAGGAATTCTTTAAGGCTTATATCTGTTTGACCGAATAGAACATTTATATCAACAAGAGAAGTGTCAAGTTTTTCTATCATCTTTTGACGTTCTTCCGATGTTGCGATTATGCCTTTTGTTTGAAAAATGTGTTGTGTTGTAAGTTGTGAAAGTACATTTTCCAATACAGGATAAGGAAAGCATAAACTTATCAATCCGTAATGTTTTCCTGAGATATGTACTTCAAGTGTAATCAAAGCAACAATTTCACCTGCTGTTGCAACCTGAATTCCTGAATAATTATTGTCTAAACCTATCAAATTGCTTTCAACAGGTATGATATGTGACCAGGCGTCAGCGAGTGTTTGTGTTGTTCTTTCAATCATTTTTTTGACAAGAGATTCTTCTACATCAGTGAGCTCTCTCGGCTTTGATTCTACTGTGCCTACACCACCTAACATTCTGTCAACTATGCTTGATAAAACTTCAAAGCTTATACCTAGAAGAATTTGACCTGGCAGTGGATTAAGTTCAAAGATTGCAATCGAAATAGGACTGGGTACTGAACGCATAAATTCATCATAAGTGAGCTGGTCAACTGATACTACATCAACTTCAAGGTGCATTCTCAAATAAGCTGTCAAAACGAGCGCAAGTTGTCTTGAAAACTCTTTATGAATATCCTGAAGCCCTCTCAAATGGTCTTTTGAAAATTTGTCAGGACGTCTGAAATTGTAAAGTTTATAGCCTTTTTTGTGCTCATCAACTTCATCAACTCCATTTATGAAGATACCTTTATCCGCATAATCCATCGGAAATGTATCCATTTTGTTGTCTGATTGAGAACCTGACATTACCTCTCCCCTATATGAGTTTATTGCATTATGAATTGACCGAAGCTGACTCTTATTACTTCTCTTTCTCCGTCAAAGATTCCGTTTACGGCTTCAGCAATCTGCTGTTTAGCCAGTTCTTTTCCAGCTGTTGTTGCCAGTTCATCGGATGTTTTGCTTGTTAATACCGTAATTACCGCATCTCTGATTGCCGGTTTATATTGTTCCATTTCTGCGACAATGCTTGCTTTTGGATCCGGTGCAGTAGTTTCTGCTCCATGTCCGCCATGACCGCTTTCTTTTTTAGGCTCTTCAATCTGTGTCGGGTCAGGTTCTGGATTTGTTATTTCAATAGCTACATTGGCTTTCAAATATCTTCTGGGATCAATATCACTAAGATTCATTGTAAAATCACCAAGATCAAGCACAATACCTTTTTCCGGTTTATCAAGAGGCTCTTCTGAGCCATCATCAACAGATTGCTCTGCTGAAACATTTTTTAGCTGAGTGGTTAGCAAATTGGATTGCAAAAAGTAATTAACACCTATAAATATTATACAAACAATAGTTGTTGTAATGATGTTAATAAGGATAGAGTTTCCTCCGTTTCCTCCTTCATTTCCTTTATCTTTTTCCGGTTTGAGATCCGGTTCTTTAGCCTGATTAGGTTTTGCCATTTTATTTCTCCAACTGATAATTATTTTTTATCTGAACTTAATATTATTATATCCACTCTTCTGTTTTTCGCTCTTCCTTGAGGAGTATCATTTTTTTCAATCGGCATAAATTCTCCATAGCCTACGGCTGATAATCTGCTTGGCGGGAATTTATATTTTTCTGTCAAATATTTGATTATATTTGTAGCTCTGGATGTAGATAACTCCCAGTTTGACGGATATTTTTCGTTTCTTATCGGCATTGAATCTGTATGTCCTTCAATTACGATAGGATTTTTAAATTTATCCAAAGAAGCAGCTATTCTGTCCAGAGTAATCATAGCTTGTGGTTTTATTATAGCAGAACCGGGGTCAAAAAGCATAGTGTCATTTAATCTGATTACTACACCTCTGGGCTCTTTTAGGACTTTTATCGAGGAATTCAGCTCTATATCTTTTTTGAATTCTTCTATGAGCTGACCTGAGTCGAGTATGCCATCTCCGCCCTCTATAAGCGTTTTGCCTGCGTTTTCAAGTTTACTTTGAGTTTCTTGTTCTGTTTCAATATTCTTAACATTTTGTTCTGTTTGAGTATTTTGAATTGTTTGTGAGGCGAAAACTTTTTGTATAGACTTGTTAACATCTTTAACTTTTGTGTCACCCATAGATGAAGTAGCGAACATAACCATAAACAATGCCAAAAGCATTGTCACAAAATCTGCATATGATATAACCCAACGGTTAATATAGTCATTTGAGTTTGAGTAATAATCGTTTTTCATTTATCTGATTCCAAAAGTTCCCGGAACTTTTTTGTTTGTTTCGTACGTATGATTTCTGTTGTGATATTTTAAATAAGCAAGCAGCTTTTCTTCTATGACCATTGGAGATTCTTCCATTTGAATAGAAACAATTCCTTGAAGTACTACTTCTTTCAAAAGAATCTTCTCTCTTAGGTTCATTTTAAGTTTTCCAGCAATCGGGAGAAAAATTAAATTTGCAAAACCTACACCATAAAGGGTTGAGACAAAAGCAACAGCTATTCCCTGAGCGAGAATGTCAGGTTGTTGAATATAACCCATAATTTGTATGAGTCCGAATACAGCTCCGACAATGCCGAAAGTAGGGGCATATCCTCCTAATGCTTCAAAGACTCTTGAGTTTATTAATTCTTCCTCTTCATCATAAGATATTTCAGCTTTTAAAATGTCATAAATCATTTGAGGATTATTAAAATCGATAGAAAGTTGGACCCCTCTTTTCAAAAATGGATCCTGAATATTATCAATTAGATTGTTGAGAGAAAACAGGCCTTTTAATCTTGCTTGATGAGCCAAATATATAATTTCATCAACAACTTTAATGTGAGAAGGATGTTTGTCAAAAAAAACGTCCATTGAAGCTTTAATTGCATTCATTAAAGTTGATGGGTTAAAATTCACTATTGCTGCACAGAAGGTTCCACCAAGAACAATCATTACCGCTGATGGTTGAAACAGTGAAACCATTGATGCACCGTCAGCTCTGTGTGATACCAATATTAAAAAAACAGCAGCTATTATAGCTATTATTGCCGAAAAATTCACAACCTACCTCGCCTGTTTTTGACTATACTAATCCCCAATTTATAAGTATCTGATAATATAATTTCACACTTTGATTGTACGGAATATCCGCCAAATAATGTATTTTTATTTTTTATACTTGGAATGACAATATGTTTAAAAACCTGTATAATAAAAACGTAGTATGAAGGAGTTAGATATGGTCTTTAATAAATATAAAAAATCTTCTGCTTTTACACTTGCTGAAGTGCTGGTTACTTTAATGATTATAGGTGTCATAGCTTCGATGACTATTCCTGCTTTAAAAAGAAATGCGGAAATGCAGGAAAATGTTGCTCTTCTTAGAAAAGCATATTCTTCTTTAAGACAGGCTACATCTGTTTTGGAAGGACAATACGGAGATTTCAAACGCTGGAGATTTAAAGACAGTTCTAACGATGAAGTTAACAGAATGGTTAAATATTACACAAGCGTGATGAATGTTTCAAGAGTTTGCGAAGCGAACAAAGATGGATGCTGGACACAAACAAAAAACCTTTCGGGAACGAAAGTCGGTAATTCTTATGGAATCGGAACTAACATAGCTACTTTTTCTACAACTGATGGTATGAATTTCAGTTTGGATGGTACTGGAGATACTTCAGGGCTTAACTCTTCTTCTGCTCCTTCAGGTTCTTTAGGTTTTTATGTTGATGTAAATGGTGATAAAAAACCAAACCAGCTTGGTGTAGACGTTTTCTTCTTTGTAATGACAAAAGACAGAGGTATTATGCCTGCCGGTGCTGATGACGGATCAAAAGACTGTGTCGCTGGAAAAGCAGGAAACACTTGCGCAGCTAAAGTTTTGAAAGAAGGTAAAATAGATTACTAAAAATAAAAAGGCTTTTCAAATTTTGAAAAGCCTTTTTATTTTATCTTAATTTAACTAAATCATATTTTCTCATTCGAACATTTTCTGGTGTTATTTCGACAAGTTCGTCGTCTGATATATATTCCAGGCATTCTTCAAGAGACATTAGTCTCGGTGCTTGTAATGTAACCATAACATCTGCTGTTGCAGTTCTCATGTTAGTGAGTTTTTTAGTTTTGCATACATTTACTGCAATATCCTGAGGACGATTGCATTCACCAACAATCATTCCTCTATATACTCTTGTTTTTGGTACAACAAAGAAAACACCTCTGTCTTCAAATTGTGCCAGTGCATAAGGAACTGCCTCACCGTCTTCAAATGCTATCAAAGACCCCATTCTTTGTCTGTTTATATCTCCTGCATAAGGTTTATAGTCGTAGAATGTGTGGTTCATTATGCCTTCGCCTCTTGTCATACGAATAAAATCGCCTCTAAAACCAATCAGACCTCTGGCAGGAATGAGAAATCTCATTTTTGAACGATTACCTGAGGCGTTCATTTCTTGCATTTCTCCTTTTCTGCCGGCAAGTTTTTCTATACAGCTGCCTGCATATTCTTCAGGAACATCAATCAATAAATCTTCGTAAGGTTCATAAAGTTCTTCATTTATTGTTTTGTAAATAACTTCCGGTTTGGAAACTTGAAATTCATAACCTTCTCTTCTCATAGTTTCAATGAGGATGCTTAAGTGAAGTTCACCTCTTCCTGAAACTCTGAATACATCTGTGTTTTCTGTATCTTCAACTCTAAGTGATACATTTTTTTCAAGTTCTTGATAGAGTCTTTTTCTTAATTGTCTTGAGGTAACGAATTTTCCTTCCTGACCGGCAAACGGACTATTGTTTACAGAAAAATTCATTTGTAAGGTCGGTTCATCAATTTTTATCAAAGGTAATGCTTTTGGATTTTCCAGGCAGGCAATTGTTTCTCCGATTTGTACATCGGGAAAACCTGCTATTCCGACTATATCACCGGCGTTTGCCTCTTTAATTTCGACACGGCCTAAGTCTTCAAAACCGAAAAGTTTTACAACTTTTCCTCTGCTTATGCTGCCATCTGTTTTTATCAAAGAAACTTGTTCTTGTGAATGGATAGAGCCATTTACGATTCTTCCTATTGCAATTCTTCCGACATATTCATTGTAATCAAGAGTTGTTACATGGAATTGTAAGTCTTTAGTTACATCGGCAATAGGTGGTTTTATATTTTCAATTATTGAATCGAGCAAAGGAATAATATCTTTTGATTCGTCTTCGAGTTCTTTTTTAGCAAATCCGTTCAAACTGCTTGAATAAATGACAGGAAAGTCAATCAGATATTCGTCATCAGTCAGTTCTGTAAATAAATCGAACACTTTATTCAATGTGTTGTCAGGATCAGCAGCGGGTTTATCAATTTTATTTATTACAACAATGACTCTTATTCCAAGTTCCAGTGCTTTTTGAAGAACAAATCTTGTTTGGGGCATTGGTCCTTCTGCTGCATCGACAATAAGTAAAGCTCCATCAACCATACCGAGTACACGTTCTACTTCTCCACCAAAATCAGCGTGCCCCGGGGTGTCTACGATATTGATTTTGTAGTCTTTATAGTGAACAGAAACATTTTTTGCAAGGATTGTAATTCCTCGTTCTCTTTCAAGATCATTACTATCCAGAACACGTTCCTGAACTGTTTCATTTTCGCGAAAAACGCCGCACTGTTTGAGCATACAGTCAACAAGAGTGGTTTTTCCATGGTCAACGTGAGCGATTATCGCTATATTTCTTAATTTTGAATTTTCCATATTTTACCTGTTTCGTTATTAATGTTATATTTGTAACCTTAAAAAAATGATATAACAGACAGTAAGCAAAGTAAAATTAATTTTGTTTATTATGCATTACATTTGTAACATTTTATTTCGGAAATAAAAAACACTGAAATTAAAGTAACAAAAAATATTTTTACGATTTTTGTAATTAAACACATCAGGAAAAATTTAATATTTGAAAAAAAATAGTATGTTAATTATTAACTTACTGTTATAATTGTATAGTCTTTATGAAGACATCTGTGAACTTTAGGAAGGAATGTAAAATGGAATTAACAATGGAATTCCCTCAGCGAGAAAAAACAATCAATCCGACACATGACATAAAACTCTTTGCCGGAAGAGCACATCAAAAACTGGCTGATGAAATTGCTCAGTATCTTGGTACAAGCGTGGGACCGATGATAATCAAAAATTTTGCTGATGGTGAAATCTATGTACAGGTTCAACAAAGTATCAGAGGCGATGATGTTTTTATAATTCAACCATTGTCAAACCCTGTTAATGAAAATCTTATGGAACTTTTGATTATGATAGATGCTTTCAAAAGAGCCAGTGCAAAATCAATTACAGCTGTTATTCCTTATTATGGTTATGCAAGACAGGATAGAAAAACATCGGGAAGAGAAGCTATTACAGCAAAATTGGTTGCAGATTTGCTGACAACTGCCGGTGCAAGCAGAATACTTGCTATGGATTTACATACCGGTCAGATACAGGGCTTTTTCAATATTCTTGTGGATCACATATATGCTACTCCTGTTTTGACAGATTACATTAAAAAATTGAATATCCCTGCTGAAAAACTTGTTGCTGTCAGCCCTGATACAGGCGGTGTTCAAAGAACTAGAGTTTTTGCAAAACAATTGGATTGTCCTCTGGCAATTGTTGATAAAAGAAGAGATAAACACAACGAAGCTATTGCTGATCACATAATAGGTGATGTAAAAAACAAAATTTGTGTTCTGGTTGATGATATGATTGACACGGCAGGAACTATTTGTGAAGCATCTAAACTGCTCCTTAGAGAAGGTGCTGAAAAAGTTTATGTATGTGCTGCTCATGGCATATTGTCAGGTCCTGCAATTCAAAGACTTGAGGATGCTCCTGTTGAAGAAGTTATCATTACAAATTCTATTCCGTTAGACAGGGAAGTTTCTTCAAAATTTACACAGTTGAGCATTGCTCCTATTCTTGGTGAAGCAATTTCAAGAATCCATGATAATGAATCAGTTAGCTCACTGTTTGGCTTTGAAAAAGAATATAAATCTTATTAAGAATTAAGACGAGAGAGTAAAAACCCGATTCTATTGAATCGGGTTTTTCTTATACAGTTATAAAATATAAAATAAAAACTTCAGAATTATCTGCCTAATGTTGATAATGTTTGAAGTATTTGGTTTGTTGCATCGAACACACGGCTGTTTGCTTCAATAGCTCTTTGGGAAACTACCATGTCAGCAAATTGTGTAGCCAGGTCAACGTTAGAACCTTCAAGGATACCTGATTTTACAGTTCCGAAAGCATCTGAACTTATACTTCCGTAAAGAGCCATACCACAGTTAGGACCTGAAGAGTATGCGTTATTTCCGACACCTGTTAAGCCGTTAGGGTTAACAAAACTTGCCATTTGCATCTGGAGGTTAGCTGCTTCAACAAGGTTGTCATTAATGGTTACATCGTTTCCTGTAATGATAGTACCGTCATTCAATGTATATTTGAAAATTACACGTTCAGGATTGTTTGGATCTTGCATTACACTGAGGGTATCGTTATTTCCGTATTTTACTTCAATGATTCCTGATTCAGTGATAGTTACGTCTGTGTAGTTTTCAGATGTATCTACACCTGCTGCACCTGCACCGATTGTCTGGTGGAAAGAAACTGTTTCACTTGAGTAAGTAGGCGGATTGTCAGGTGATTCTGATATGTTTAATTCAGTGATGATATTTGATGAAGGCTGTGTTGTATCATCAAGGTTTCCGTTTTTAAAATCAAGTCTTGCTAACTTTTTGTCATCAATTTCAAATGAGAATCCACCGTTGTCAGCTTTTGCTGTGATACCGTCAATTTTGTTGATTTCTTGAATAAGTCCGTCAACTGTCATATCTTCTGTAATATTAATTACATTATTTTTAGTTGTCTTTCCGTCAGCAGCAGTTGTTGTTATTGTGAAGGAACCAGTTGAAATATTAGCACCGTTCAAGTCAGAAAGCTTTTTGTCTTTCATCTGTTCAGCTGTTGATGTTGATGTAATTGTGTTTATGTAAGTAGGAATTTTGATAGGTGTAGTACTTGATGTAGTGTTAAGGGCTCTGTCTGTACCAAGGGCTTTATATCCATTTGGGAGTACAAGGTTTCCGTTTGCATCTACTGTAAAGTTACCTGCTCTTGTATAGAGAATTTCTACTGTTGGTGAAGCAACTGTGAAGAAGCTGCTGCCTTGAATGCACAGGTCTGTTGCTTTACCGGTTGTAAGTGTTGTGCCTGCTGAAAAGTCTCTTGTTATGGCAGCTGTTTGTACACCAATACCAATTTGTTTAGGGTTTACACCACCCATTTTCCCTGTTGGTGCTTGCCCTGTTGATGTTGTTCTGTAATAAACATCTGAAAAGTTTACGGTAGAAGCTTTAAAACCCACCGTGTTCATATTTGCAATGTTGTCAGCAACAACATTGACTTTTGTTTGACCGGCTGCCATACCGCCGATTGCTGTGTAAAATGCTTGAGACATTTATCCTCCCGTTTTTATTTTGTAATAACTGTATATATATTTTTTATTTTTTTGATCTGTCAAAATCTAATATGCCTGTTTCAAGGTCTCCGTTTTCTGCCTGAAACATTTGGAATGCTCCGACAAGGTTTGATGATATTGCACTGTCATTATTGTAATGACCGTTTGACATACTTATTTGTTTATAACCACCTTTTTCGATAGTTATGATACCGTTTTCAAGAGAAGTTTTCAGACCTGCTTCTTCTATCTTTTTCATGAAGTCATTGACTGTCATATCTTTTGTTATGTTGATTGCAACATTTGTTTTCTTGCCCGATGTATCTTGCATAGTCAAGGTTACATAGCCTTCTTTTATTGATGCATTGTTAAGATCTCCGAGTTTTTTGTTGCCGAGTGTTTCGTTATCTGTTGCGCTGGCTCCATCAGTTACTGCGGCTACTAGTCCTAGCGGATATTCAACACCATTGACTGTTACAGTCGCAGAGTCACTTGTGAAGTTGGCACTTGTTACAACACCTGTAATAAGTCTTGATGTGTTATTAGGATCAACAATTTGAACAGTTTTACCAACAAGACTGTTTGCCTGTTGAATCATATTGTTTGAATTCAATGCACTATTAAGTTTTTGGAGTTCACTTATTTGAGTAAACTGTGCCTGCTGAGCAAGCATTTCAGAGTTGTCCATAGGGTTCATCGGGTCTTGATTCTTCAGCTGTTCAATCATTAGCATAAGAAATGCATCTTGGTCGAGTTCCTGCGAAGCACCGCTGGCTTTTTGTTCTTGTGCTTTATTATATGCAGTTGCGTTTTGCATATTTGTTAATTCATTTGATACTGATGATGCCATTTTTATTTACTCCTCCCAAAGTCTGTCCGGCATTTGGATTAGACTTTGTAATCTACCTTACCATTGTGTTGTATTATTGTTTCTGTGTTTTTAATTTCTGCACCTTCTGAATATTCAAATTCTGTTTCTTCTGTGTAATTTGTATTAGTATAGCTTTCAGAGGTGTTTGCAGTTTGTTTTCCGTTTCCATTCTGGTGATGTGATGTGTTTTGTTGATTGAATTGATCTCTTTCGAAGTTCATTGCATTGTTGGATGATTCTTGTGAACATTCGACTTTAATGTTGTTTACATTTACACCTTGTGAACTTAGGTTAGATTTTAATGCTTCAACGTTTTTGTCAAAAAGTTCTTTGACTTGTTGGTTGTCTGTTGTCATTTTTGCAACAATACCGTCTTTTGAGTTCATGATTTCAAGCGAAACTCTGCCTAAATTTTCAGGTTTTAAAACAATTGAAACCTTACTGTTACCTGAATTTTGAAGTTCATCAAGTTTTGAATTTATTTGATTCATTATGTCGTTTGAATTCAACATTTGAGTCTGATTTCCTGCTGATAATTTTGAAGCAGTATTGCTGAATGTGCTGTCAAATCTATTAACAAAAGCTTCGGATGAATTTACCGGTTGTGAAGCGTCATCAATATTCATTTTTATGATTTGTTCTTCTGCGTTTTGATTATTGAGAGAGCTTTCGCTTCCTGTATTTTGTTGAGTGTTTGTTTGTGTTACAACTGTGTCGGTATTTTCAACACCTGTCATTTGAGAGACAGCTTTTTGTTTTGCTGAAGTTGTGAAATCTTTATTTTCAACAAAATTAGCAGTTGTATTTTCTTTTGTAGAAGCAGCAACATCATCTGTAACTTTTATTACCGGAGTTTTTTCAGGTTCTGTATCAGCAGGTGTAACTGCTGTTTCCTGTGTCTGTGTATTTGAATCAGCAGTATTTTCGTCAAGATTCAAAATTATTCTTGAATTGTCTGAAGCTAGAGCTGCTTTAGTATCTTTTTGGGCTGTTGATATCTGATCCTGAATATTTTTTTCCTGTGTTTTTACTTCAACTTTTAGATCCTGAGAATTTGTAATTTCTGTGTCTGGTAATTCTGTTGATTTTATATTTTGCGGATTAATTGTACTGGTTTGTTGTTGATTTTGATTAGATTCCTTTGTTTCACTGTTGTTTGAAACAGCTTCTTCTATTAGATCAGTTGTTTGCATAGGAATATCAACGTTTTGTGTTTTTGTATTGTTAATTTCTTTTTTTGTTTCTATTGCTGATACAACATTATTTGTTGAGCTTTGTTCTATTTCTGAATATTCAATGTTGGCTAAAATTGATTCTGTTGCAACGGCAATTGCAGCTGAATTATTGTTATTGGTTGTATTAGTATTTTCTTCAGTCTCTGTGTCCTGAGAGTTATTATCTGATGTGTCTTCTTTTGATGAAGATGTTTCATCATTTGAGTTGTTGTTTTCTACTTTATTTTGCTCATTACTTTCTTTAACATTTTCTGTTTTTTGTTCATCAGTTTTTTTGTTGTCTGTTTTTATGTCATCAGATGCTGCTTGTGTTTCTTTTGTTTGCGCTTCGGGTTTTGATGAATCTTTTTTTTCTATGGGCTCAGATTCTTGTTGTTTTGCGCTTTGTACATCTTTTGTTTTTTCAGCATAAGTAGGATTGTTATAATTGTTATTTGTAACTGATTGGGATTTATCAGCATAACTTTTAATAGAATTGTCAAGAGCTTTCATAAATCCTGTATCAGTATTATCAATTGTGTTGGCAGTTTGAACAGAAGTGTTGTTTGAAGACACTGCTGATGATAAAATGTTATTCAAAATATTTGATGTATATGGTGATGTCATTCTCTCTCCTGCCCGATATTTAATTTTAGATTCTTGCGTATCTGCTTGAGGCTATGTCATCAAGCTCTCTTCTTTCGTATTGTTCAAATTCCTGATAAAATTTTTTCTTCTGGTTTTCTTTAAGTTTTTCCAGTACCTTTTTTTCTTTCAAGACTTCGTTTACTTCTCTTCTTTTCAGTTCAAGCACTTTTGAAATATTTTGTACAACGACTTTTTGGTTAGAGATATCTACAATCAATTTGTTGATAAAATCTTTATATCTTTGAACTTCAACTAAATCTAAATCGTTTCCGCTTTGAAAAACATTCAACAAAGCATCATTGATTTCCATTTGATAGCTTTCAAGTGTTTTTTGTTTTTGTACAGCTTCTTGTAATCCTCTTTGAACTTTAGATAGTTCAAGAAGTTTCTCTTCAAGAAGTTTTTCTTTTATATCAAGTACTACCTGTAATCTGAATTGAAATTTTTTCAAACCTGCCTCTTAAATGTTTTTTTACATAAAGTCTAGAAATTATATATTAACAGGGTACTACATGCGTTTTCTTAACTGTATCCTCCAAAAAATGTATATTGGTTCTGGCGATATTTTACTATTAAGTATTTTTTGTATAAAATTATTATTAAAACAAATAGAATAGAGGATTGGAAATGTCAGATAAAAAACCACTTGAATTTAAAAACACTCTGAATCTGCCGCAAACTACACTGGCAATGCGTGCTAATGCTGCGGTTAGAGAATTGGATATACAAGATTTTTGGGAAATGAGAAAGATTTATGAAAAAAATCTTGCCCAGAGAGATAAAGAGAAAAAGTTTGTTTTGCATGACGGTCCTCCGTATTTGAGTTCTCCAAAAATTCATATTGGTACAGCGTTAAATAAAATTCTAAAAGATATTGTCATAAAGTATAAAGCTCAGTCAGGATATTATTCACCATATGTTCCTGGATATGACGGACATGGTTTACCGATTGAAAATGCGGTGGTGAAGAATGTCGAAGGCGGTAGAGAGGCATTGACCAAAAGTGAACTCAGAGCTAAATGCAGGGAGTTTGCTATGACAAACCTTAAAGGTCAGGAAGATGATTTTAAGCGTCTTGGTGTATGGGGCAACTGGGAACATCCATATGTAACAATTTCACCTGAAATAGAAGCTGAACAGGTTAGAGTTTTTGGTGAAATGTATGAAAAAGGATACATTGAAAAAGGATTGAAGCCTGTATATTGGTGTCCTGCTTGTGAAACTGCACTGGCAGAGGCTGAGGTTGAATATGCTGATCATACTTCCACTGCAATATATGTTAAATTTTTATTTGAACCTGAGGATGAAGCTAAAATCTATGCAAAAGCAGGTGTTAAAACAGATAAACCATTGTCCGCTGTGATTTGGACAACAACTCCTTGGACAATTCCTTCAAACCTGGCTATCAGTGTAAATGAAAGGTTTGAATATTCATTGCTTCAATATGTGGATGAAGTTTATCTGGTTGCTACTGATTTGATAGATTCTTTTGTAAAAGATGCCGAACTCAGTGAAAATGATGTGGTTGTTATCGGTGCTGTTCAAGGTAAGGATCTTGAAAACCTGAAAACAAAACACCCTCTTTATGACAGATTTTCTCCGATTCTTGTTGGTGATCATGTTACTTTGGACGCTGGTACAGGCTGTGTTCATACTGCGCCCGGTCATGGTCTTGAAGACTGGGAGGTTTGTCAGAGATATGGCATTGAGGTTTTGTCTCCTCTTGATGCAAAAGGCTATTGGACTGATGAAGTACCTGATATGCAAGGTGTATATTATGAAGATGGAAATAAAATTGTTATAGAACGTTTGAATAAGTGTTTTGCGCTAATTTCCAACAAGGAAATTACTCACAGCTATCCTCACTGTTGGAGATGTAAAAAACCTGTTATATACAGAGCTACGCCACAGTGGTTTGTTAGAGTAGACAGATTTAGGCAGGAAGCACTCCGTGAAATTAGCAATGTCCAGTGGATTCCTGCTTCAGGTGAACAAAGAATATCAAACATGGTAGCTTCGCGTTCTGACTGGTGTATTTCAAGACAACGTGTATGGGGTGTTCCGATTCCTGTTTTATATTGTAAACATTGTGGAAAAGAAATTGTTACACCTGCTACAATTGATAAAATTGCCAGGACATTTGAAAAAGAGTCATCTGATGCTTGGGTTACAACTCCTGCAAAATATCTTGTTCCCACTGGTTATAAATGCCCGCATTGCGGAAGCAAAGATTTCTTAAAAGAAAAAGACATCATGGATGTTTGGTTTGACTCAGGTATTACTCACAGAGCAGTTGTTGAAAAAAGACATGAAGAACTTGGACATCTTCCCGTTGAAATGTATTTGGAAGGCTCTGACCAACACAGAGGCTGGTTCCAGTCATCATTGCTTACTTCTGTTGCTACAACAGGCAGAGCACCTTATCTTACTGTATTGACTCACGGTTTTGTATTAGACGGTGAAGGCAGAAAGATGAGTAAGTCTTTAGGTAACACAGTTGCTCCGCAAGATATTATTAAACTGTATGGTGCAGATGTTTTGAGACTTTGGGCTGCTTCAGTAGATTACAGAAACGATGTAAAAATCGGACAGACTGCTATTTCTCAAATGGTTGAAATATTCAAGAAAATCAGAAACACTTCCAGATTTTTACTCGGTAATTTATATGACTTTGATCCGATTGCTGATTATGTATTCTACAAAGACCTGAAAAGTATTGACAAGTTTGCTTTGCACAAATTGAACAATTTGATTTCAAATGTAACTGAAGCATTTGAGTCTTATGAATTTTATAAATATTTCCAACATTTGCAAAATTTTGCAGCAGCTGACTTGAGCTCGTTCTATCTGGATATTGTAAAAGACAGATTATATACAGCAGGAAAAAAATCACTTTCAAGAAGAGCTTGTCAGACTGTTCTTTATGAAATATCACAGGCTTTAACAAGACTTCTTGTTCCTGTAATGCCTCACCAGGCTGAAGATATCTGGCTCAATACTCCGGAAAAACAACAAAACGGATTGGAAAGTATACTTCTTTCTGATTGGCCGGTTTCAAATGCAAAATGGGCAAATGAAAAAATTGAGAAAGAATTTACTAAAATTCTCAAACTCAGAGAAATTGTAACAAAGGCAATAGAACCTTTGAGAGCAGAAAAAGAAATCGGAAGTTCTCTTGAAGTTGCTGTATATGTTTCTGGCGGTGATAAAGAACTTCTTGGTACGTATAAAAATGAACTGTCTAATATATTCATCACTTCACAGGCCTATCTTACAGATTCAAAACCTGAAGGGGTTATGAATGAGTATAAAGAAGACGATTATACTATTTATGTTACACGTGCTCACGGTGAAAAATGTGACAGATGCTGGAAATATCGTGATTTGATTGATATTGACGGAAATGGTGCAATCTGCCGTGAATGTATGGATGCTATTAACGGTAAAGATTAGTAATATAAATTATCTTAAAGAATAACAAGAGCAGCATTTTTATAATGCTGCTTTTTTATTTTTATAATTATTTTTTTGTAAAGAGACCCAACCGGGTAATATTGTAAGTGCTAATAGTATGATATAATTTTTTGCATAAAAGATATAGATGTTTACGGATAGAGTTGATGAATAAGGTTAATATAATTAGTATTCAAATAAATCCTAAAATCGGAAGAAAAAAGGAAAATATAAAAAAAGTTGAATCATTGCTTGAAACCTCTGTCAAAAATTTTAGCTCTAATCCTGATCTTATAGTAATGCCTGAATTCTTTAATACAGGAATCAGTCTTCCTGAATTTCAAAAACTTGCTGAAGTTCCTGAAAAAAATGAAACTCTTGATTGCTTTAAAGATATTGCACTTCATTATAATTCCTATGTTTTAGTAGGCAGCATAATGGAAAAAGAGAATAATAAATTTTATAATACAAGCAGGCTGTTGGACAGAAATGGGGACGAAATAGCTGTTTACCGGAAAATTCATCTTTTTGACAGCTTTGGAGGTATAGAACATACATACTGTGAAGCAGGAGACAAATATGTTGTGGTGGAGACTGATTTTGGGAAATTGGGTCTATCTGTTTGTTTCGATATAAAGTTTCCTTTGCAGTATATAGAATTGGTTAAAAAAGGTGCTGAAATAATTGTGGCTCCTTCAGCATGGTCAGCACCAAATAACCTTTTGAATGAATATACGGATAATTGGATTTTGATGAACAGAGCAAGAGCTTTTGACAATCTGGTTTACTTTGTCTCATCAAATCTTTGCGGCAGGGTTGATTCCGGTTTGAACTCGTGCGGTCATTCGATGATAGTTTCTCCTGACGGAAGGATACTTTCTGATGCCGGAGAGTATGAGGGTGTGGCTTGTGCTCAGATAGATATGGACTTTTTGAGAACTTATCGTTCTCAATTGCATATGGAAAATTTATGGAAAAATATAGAAAAGTTGGAGTGTAAAAGGTAATATGGAAAATACAATTGATACTATTTATGACAGAAGAAGTATAAGAAAATATTTGGACAAACCGGTCAATCCTGATCTTGTTGATGAAATAATAAGAGCGGGCATGTTTGCTCCTTCAGCATCAAATAAACAACCATGGCATTTTATTGTTTTTAATGAAAAGGATAAAATTTTAGAGTTAAAAAACCTTCATCCTTATGCAAAGACTCTTGAAACTGCACCTGTTTGTATAATGGTATGCGGGGATACTGAAAAAGAAATGGCAAAGGGATTTTATGTTACGGACTGTTCTGCTGCTACTGAAAATATGCTTTTGGCAGCTAAGGCTCTCGGACTTGATACCTGTTGGATGGGGATTTATCCCTGGGAAGAATTAACACAGGATTTTGCAAAATATTTAGGTCTTCCCGAAAATGTTGTGCCGTTCAATTTGATTGCGTTAGGTTATGGTGCTGTGAAAATTGAACGACCCAGAAGATATGATTCTGAAAAAATACATTACAATAAATGGTAAGAGAAATGAAATATTCAGGTATAATTTTTGATTTTAACGGAACATTATTTTGGGATTCAAAAAAACATCTCGAAGCATGGAGAGCATATTCTAAAATCCTTCGCGGAACTCCTTTTACTGACGATGAAATGCGAAAATATATGTTTGGCAGGACTAACGAGGATATAATTGCCTATTGCATAGGTAAAAAACCTTCAAAAGAAATGGTGCAAAAATATCAGGATGAAAAAGAAGCAATCTATCGTGATATGTGCAGAAAAGACATGGAAAATTTTAAACTTGCAAAGGGTGCGGAAGAATTTCTTGATTTTATAAAAGATAATGAAATACCTCATACAATTGCAACAATGTCTGAAAAAAATAATGTGGATTTTTTTATAGAAGGTTTTCATCTTGAAAAATGGTTTGATATAGATAAAATTGTATACGACAATGGAGAAATACAGGGGAAACCCGCACCCGATATATATCTTCTGGCTGCTGAAAAGATAGGTTTAAAACCTAAAGACTGTATTGTTGTTGAGGATGCGTTGTCAGGAATTGAAGCAGCGTATAGGGCAGGAATCGGCAAAATTATTGCTATTGAATCTATGGATACAAAAGAAGTTTATTCAAAAGTACCTGCTGTAAATAGCATAATTGCTGATTTTGATGAGTTTGACAGAAGTTTGTTTAGAATAAATTCAATAAGTAGAAAAGGTAGATAGGTAAGTTAGTTATGAAAAATTTGAAAAACTTAATGGTTACAATGGCTGCAATTGGAGCATTTTTATTATCTTCGATTTCTGCATACTGTGAGACGATAGCAAATGATATCCAACTGCCTGCTCCGTCTATAACTGGCGGTATGCCTATTATGGATGCGTTAAAAAATAGAAAGTCCAGTGTTAAATTTTCAAAAGAACCAATACCTTTACAGACTCTTTCAAATTTATTGTGGGCAGCGGACGGAGTAAATCGTCCTGACGGAAAAAGAACGGCTCCCAGTGCTTTAAATGCACAAGTTGTTACTGTTTATGCCGCATTTCCTGATGGAATATACAAATATAATCCTCAGACTCATACTCTTACTGCATTCAGCAAAGAAGATATTAGACCAATTGTAGGCAAATATCCTTTAACACTTTTATATGTTGCAAATCTGTCAAGACAAAGTAAGTATCTGGCTTCTGTTGATGTAGGATTTATAGGACAAAATGTTTATTTATATTGTGCTGCTAATGATCTGAACACAATATTTTTATACGGAGTGAACAGCTACGCATTGAATAATAAGCTTGAGCTCAAACTTGGTGAAGAAGTGTTATTTGCTCAGGCAGTGGGTTATGCACCAGGAAAATAATACGAAAAAATCTCATCTAAATTATTTTAATGAATTTTTATAAACATTTGTTGACTTGAATAAAAAAAAGAATTAACATGATAAAACCACATAAGGAAAGCATGGGTGAAAATCCCTCACTGGTCCGCAGCCGTTATAGTCGGAATGCTTATATGGTATGTATTACTTCGAGACAAGGAGATTTTTATGGGATTTACTCACACACCTCGTTCGTCTTCAAAAATTGAAGACAGAATTTTGAAGCTTGCATCCAAGAATGCAACAGATCCTCGTGTTACAAATTATGCATCCAAAAATACGGACAATACAAAAGATGTTCTAAATCTTAATGTTGATAAAAATGTAAAACTTGTTGATGATTATTTGAAAAGGCTTGATTGGCAGGTTGCAGAAAACTCAAACATGACATATTCTATTCAGGGTTTGAACAATTATCTTTCTTCTGCAATCAGCAAAAATTATTGGCTTAATAAAATATATTCACCTCAGATAAAACAGGCCCATGAAAATGGCGACATACATATTCATGATTTGAATATGATTTCAACATATTGTGTAGGCTGGGATTTAAAAGATCTTTTAATGGAAGGATTTACCGGTGTAAGCGGAAAAGTAAAATGCGCACCACCGAAACATTTCAGAACTGCACTCGGTCAAATGGTAAATTTCCTTTATACTATGCAGGGCGAGTCTGCCGGAGCACAAGCATTCTCAAATTTTGATACGCTTTTGGCTCCTTTTGTCAGATATGACAAATTGGACTATTCTCAAATAAAACAAGCTATGCAGGAATTTGTCTTTAACCTTAATGTTCCGACAAGAACAGGGTTTCAAACTCCTTTTACCAATATAACAATGGATCTCGTAGTTCCTTCATATTATGCAGATGCACCTGTTATAATCGGCGGTGAGTTAATGGAAGAGACCTACAAAGAATTCCAAAATGAGATGAACCTCATTAACAGAGCTTATTTTGAAGTCATGATGCAAGGTGACTACACCGGCAAAGTCTTTACTTTCCCTATTCCAACTTACAATATTACAAAAGATTTTGACTGGGATAATCCTGAGCTTGAAGGGTTGTGGGAGATGACGGCAAAATATGGTATTCCTTATTTTTCTAACTTTATTAACTCTGATATGAGCCCTGAAGATGCAAGATCTATGTGTTGTCGTTTGAGAATTGATAACAGAGAACTTGAATATAGAGGCGGCGGCTTGTTCGGCTCAAATCCTCTTACCGGTTCTGTTGGTGTTGTTACAGTTAATCTTCCGAGAATCGGTTATCTTGCTAATTCTGAAGCTGAATTTTTTCAAATGCTTTGCGCAAACATGGAACTTGCTAAAGAAAGCCTCGAGGTAAAAAGAAAAGTTATTGAAGAATATACTGACAAAAACCTTTACCCTTATACAAAATTTTATCTTAGAGACATAAAAGCCAGATATGGTGTTTATTGGAAGAATCATTTCTCTACAATAGGCTTGGTTGGAATGAATGAGGCTTGCTTGAATCTTTTGAATAAAGATATTGCATCAAAAGAAGGCAAAGAATTTGCTTTAAAAGTTATGGATTATATGCGTAACATGATTTCTAATTTTCAGAAAGAAACAGGTCATAATTATAATCTGGAAGCTACACCTGCTGAGGGAACATCATATAGGCTTGCTCGTTTGGACAAACAAAAATTTGATGATGTAAAATGTGCAAACCAATTTGAATATGAACAAGGGGCAAAACCTTTCTATACAAACTCTACCCAGCTTCCGGTAAACTATACAGATGATATTTTTGAACTACTTGATCATCAGGATGATATTCAGACAAAATATACAGGAGGAACAGTTGTTCATATATTTGCAGGTGAAAGAGTATACGATACTTCAGTAATTAAAAATCTTGTCAAAAAAGTATGCGAAAATTATAGAATTCCGTACTTTACTTTCTCACCAACATTTAGCATCTGCCCAAATCATGGATATGTTGCAGGAGAACATTTCAACTGTCCTGACTGTGGTGAAAGCTGTGAGGTCTTTTCAAGAGTAGTTGGCTACATCAGTCCTGTAAATCAATGGAATGAAGGTAAGTCAGAAGAATTCAAAATGAGAAAGACTTTTTCTATATAAACTATGAATATTGCAGGTTTACAAAAGTCTTCTTTATTGGACTATCCATCTAAAATTGCGGCTGTGGTTTTTACTTTGGGCTGCAATTTCAGATGTCCTTATTGTCACAATCCGAACTTGATTACAGCAGTTTCGTCTGAAAAATTACTGGATGAGGCTGCTGTTTTTGATTTCTTATCCTTGAGAAAAGGTAAGCTGGATGCTGTTGTTGTTTCTGGTGGTGAACCCACGCTTCAAAGCGATTTGGAAAACTTTTTTGTCAAACTTAAAAAACTCGGCTTTTTAACAAAGCTGGATACAAACGGTACTAATCCGGAGACTGTTCAAAATTTAATTGATAAACATCTTGTGGATTATATTGCGATGGATATAAAAGCTCCACTAGAGAAGTATGAAGAAATTACCGGAAGAAAAACAGATGTTGAAAAAATAGAGAAATCTATAAATTTGATTGCTGAATCAGGTGTGGACTATGAATTTCGAACAACAGTAGTTCGATCACAGCTGAGTTATGAGGATTTTTATCAGATATCAAAGATGCTTAATGGAACAATGAAATATTATCTTCAAAAATTTAAACCTATGATTACTCTTGATTGTGCATTTAAAAAAGAAGAGACTTATACAGACGAAGAATTTCTTGAAATAAAAGAAATTATGCAAAAAAACATATCTAATGTGTTTATACGATAAAAGTAAGATTCTTTGAAAAAAAATAAAATTTATGCTAACTTTTGTAATATGAAAAGTATAAAATATTTTTTAATAATATTTTTCTTTGTTCTGTTTTGTTCTCCTGTATTGGCTGATGTTATGCCTTATTATACAGGTGCAATAAGCAAAGAAACTATTGGTTTTTTACATGTACCCAAAAAGTTTAATCTTTATCTTTATCCGAGAGAAGATTCTCAAATTGTCGACACTATAAGCTGGAATCAATATGAGGTAAGCACCAGAAGCAGAAAAATGGAACCTTCTGAAATGTTTGTCTCCCTAGTGGAGAAAAACAAATATGCCTTTTGTATGGTTATAGATGAACAGGATGACTGGTACAAGATTGTTTATGACAAACTTCATAACAAATCAGGCTGGATAAAACCTGCTGCTTCAGAAGACTTTTGGGGGCTTCGTGATTTTTATTCATTCTACGGAAAAAAATACGGTCTTTATTATATGAAAAATGTAGATTATCGAAAACGAGGAATATACAGCGGGGCTGAACTCAATTCCCAAAAACTCGGTAGTTTTACGTTGATAAAGACAATCAGGTTAAATAAGGTTAGTGGTAATTTCGCTCTGGTTACTGTTGTAGATTTTGATAAACTTCCAAAAATCGGCTATATTCAGTGGAGAGAACCTGATGGAACAATTTTGATATTTCCAAAATTAGATTTATAAAAAAACGGCTTTTAAATTTTAAAAGCCGTTTTTAGGTTATGAAAGTTTTGTTAAAATTTCAGGCTCACCGTCCGTTACATGAATTGTATGTTCAAAGTGAGCGGAAGGCTTTCCGTCGTTGGTAACAACTGTCCAGTCGTCTTCAAGTGTATGAACGTCATCACAGCCTAGGTTTAACATAGGCTCGATAGCTATTGTCATACCAGACTTAAGAATAAACTTGTTGCCGACTCTGTAATTGAAAACAAACGGCTCTTCATGCATTGCATGACCTACACCATGACCACCGTATTGACGAACAATACCAAGACCTTTTTCATTGGCAACATCTTCAACGGCTCCTGAAACTTCTTCAAGAGGGTTGTTGTCTCTCATTTTGTCAATTGCTGCAAATAAAGAGCGCTCTGTTGTTTCAAGAAGCATTTTGCATTCATCTGAAATTTGCCCGACAGGGTATGTCCAGGCGCCGTCACCAACCAGACCTCTGTAAGTCGCTCCTACATCGATGCTTACAATGTCACCCTCTTTAAGTATGCAGGTTTCACGCGGAATGCCGTGTACAACTTCTCCATTAACAGAGGCACATATTGCGGCAGGAAACCCGTTGTATCCCAAAAAAGTCGGTATACATTTGTTTTCTTTGATGATTTTTCTGGCTGCATCATCTAGATATTTTGTTGAGATACCCGGTTCAATGATTCTTCTCATTTCTTGATGAACGAGGGCAACAACGTTGCCCGCTTCTTTCATAAGTTTTATTTCTTCTCTTGATTTTTTATGAACTGACATTTTATCACTTCTTTCTTAGATAACTTCTTTTAATTTTGCATAAATTTCATCAACAGAACCGGTTGCATCAATTTTTGTCAAAATATTTCTGTTTTCATAAAAATCTATAAGAGGTGCTGTTTGTTTGAAATATGTGTCAAATCTATTCTTTGCAATTTCTTCGGTGTCATCTTTTCTTTGGATAAGTTCTGCACCGCATGCATCACAGATGCCTTCCTGTTTTATAGGCATAGTTTTTAGATTGTAGATTGCTCCGCATTTGGGGCAAGAACGTCTGTAAATAATTCTTTCCATAAGATTTTCGATTGGCACATCAAAATAAATTACTTTGGTTGAAACTTCTTTTCCTTCATCTATTTCTTTTAACATATCGTCGAGCATATTTGCCTGTTCAATGCTTCTTGGAAAACCGTCAAGTATAAATCCTTTTTGAACATCGTCTTGTGACAGTCTGTCTTTTATAATCTGAGCTACTACTTCAACAGGGACGAGTGCACCTTTTTCCACATAGTCTTTTGCAATTTTTCCTGCTTCTGTTCCTTTAGCCATTGCTTCTCTGAGTAAAGAACCGGTATCAACATGGACAAAACCTGTTTCAGCTGCAAGTTTTTTTGTTTGTGTGCCTTTACCGCTGGCAGGCGGCCCCATAAAAATTAATTCTTTTTTCATAAACTCGTACCTTTTCTTTGTCTTGAAATTTTCCTTTTGTGCTTTTTGCTGTAATTTGCAGCAAGAACTTAATAATTTTAGCACGTTAAAAAGAGAGATACAAGAAACACTACATGTATAACATGTGTATATAAAAAATATATTTAGTTTTGTAAAACTTATTCAAATTACACTTCATGTATTAATGAAAAAAAACTATACTTAAGTTGTAGGGATTGTTGTATATTCCTGATTTTATCTATTGTCTAAACATACAACTAAAGTATCGTCAATGCTTCTGAAAAGAAGCAGCACCTATTTATTGGAAAAGGGACCATTATGCCTATTATCATTAATACAAGCGTTTCGTCGCTGGTTGCACAAAATGCATTGACCAGAGCAACATGGAATTTGAGTACCAGTTTGGAAAGATTATCAACAGGTAACAGAATAAATTCTGCTGCTGATGATCCTGCCGGTTCTTATTATGCAGCAAGATTGAATGCAAAAATCAGAGGGTCAAATGTTGCATATCAAAATGTTCAGGCCGGCAATAATATGATTACTGCTGCTGCTGGTGATCTTGAATCTATTAATGATCAGCTTGAAAGGATTAAAGATCTGGCAACTCAATATTCTAATGATTCACTCACAGAAGAACAACAAAAGGCTATTAAAAAAGAGGTGCAGCAAAGAGTCGATGAGATTAACAGAATTGCTGAAGAATCCGATTTTAATGACTTGAAACTGCTTGATGGTTCAAGAGGCTCTGTTCGTCTTCAGATTGGTTCTGAATCAGATGCAGCGACAAATTCGCTTACTGTCGATGATGTATTTTTGAATGCATCAACAGGACAGGACGGAATAAAACTTTTTGGCAGCGGTGCTGACCAGTTTGCTGATGTAGAAGCAGCGTTCAAAGATGCTGATACAGCAGCAAAATTCATAGATATTGTTCAGGCTTCTGCGGATATTGTTACTGAACGTATTTCTAATGCAGGAATATGGCAGAGCAGACTTTCTTCGATTAGCGATTTGCTTATGACTCAAAACGAAAATATGGCATCTGCTTATTCTACTGTTATGGATACTGATATAGCTGCCGAAACTGCAAATTATACAAAAAATCAACTTCTCCAACAAACTGCATCTGCAATGGTGTCTCAAGCAAACCAGATATCGGGTGTGCTTGCTTTAAAATTAGTTAATGCTGCAGTTGGATAAACTTTGATAAAAAAGTATAGCTTTTTATACTCAAGTTGTGTTTTTATACAAAAATTTCGCATTTTTCATACTTAAGTTGTAGGAATTTACAACTTTATATGAATTACGTCTCGAAGTTTAATACTTTAATATGAGAATACATTAACAGGGATGTAATAAATAAGGATATGCGAAAGGAGAGATAATGCATGGCAATTATCGTTAACACAAACATGTCTGCGTTAAAAACGCAGAGGAATCTTACTAATGCCACAACTTCTTTGAATACGGCATTGGAAAGAATGTCAACAGGTTTGAAAATCAACCGGGCTGCTGATGATGCAGCAGGGATGTTCGTAGCTAACAATCTCGAAACTCAAATAAGGGGTTCAAAAATTGCCCAATCAAATGTGGCAACAGGTATAAACGTTTTACAAACAGTAGAAGGCACTTTGGATGTAATTAATGATAACCTGCTTCGTATCAGAGATTTGGCTGTACAGGGAGCAAACGGTGTTTATGATACAAAATCACTAAACGCAATGAGAGATGAAATCATTGCCCGTATGGATGAAATTACAAGAATCCAAGCTTCTGCCAACTTTAACGGTATGGCATTGTTTACAGCAAGTACAACAGGTTTGGGCAAAGACGGCATGACACTTCAAGTTGGTGCAAATGGTACGGCTAATGACCAAATTAAGGTTGCAAATACTATTTTCCAGACTATTGCAGTTACGAAACCGGGTGCTTCTACTGACTTTACTCAAGCAAATGCACAGGCAATGATTGCAACTATGGATACTGCTATTGGTAAAGTGTCAACGAGCAAAGCTACAATCGGTGCAATTCAAAACAGATTGAGTTCTGCGCAGGAATCTTTAACAACAACAATTGAAAATGCAACAGCTGCAAAATCTACAATCATGGATGCGGATATTGCTGAAGAATCAGCAAATTATACAAAAGCACAAATATTACAACAAACTTCCGCAACACTGCTTGTTCAGGCTAACCAACTTCCTGCACTTGCAATAAGTTTGATTCAGTAGATTTAATATAAAGGAATATAATTATGGCGATTATAGTTAATACAAATATGTCTTCATTGAAGACCCAAAGAAATTTAACCAGTGCAACGAATTCTTTAAATACAGCACTTGAAAGAATGTCAACAGGTTTAAAAATCAATCGTGCAGCAGATGATGCCGCAGGTATGTTCGTTGCAAACAATCTTGAAACTCAAATCAGAGGTTCCAAAATTGCACAATCAAACGTAGCAACAGGTATCAATGTTTTGCAAACTGTTGAAGGTAACCTTGATGTAATTAATGAAAACCTTCTTCGTATTAGAGACCTTTGTGTACAGGGTGCGAACGGTGTTTATGATGCAAAGTCTTATACTGCTATGAAAAATGAAATTGATGCACGTCTTGCTGAAATTACCAGAATATCTGCATCAGCTGATTTTAACGGTAAAAAATTGCTTGATGGTTCTATTACAACTGATTTAACTCTTCAAGTTGGTGCAAATGGCACAACAAACGACCGTATAGCCGTAACAAAAGATGTATTTGCTAAAGCAGATGCAACAACTCTTGTGGGTTCTGCAACAGCAACCTTTGCTTCTACTGCTGATGCAACTACTCTTTTAGGTAAGGTTGATACAGCAATAAGTAATGTCGCTGAAAGAAAAGCTACAATCGGAGCTACTCAAAACAGATTGACATCAGCACAGGATTCTCTGGTAACAACAATTGAAAACGCAACAGCAGCAAAGTCCACGATTATGGATGCTGATATAGCTGAAGAATCTGCTAATTATACAAAAGCTCAAATCTTACAGCAAACTTCAGCTACGCTGCTTGTGCAAGCTAATCAGTTGCCTTCTATGGCATTAACATTAGTCAGACAATAAGTTCTTTACACAAAAACAATAGATAGTTAACGATAATTACCGCCGGAGAGAAATCTCCGGCTTTTTTTACCACTTTAGTATTAGAAATCTCAAACTTTGTAAGAATTAAGTTTGCATGGACAAAAAGTTATTATAAATACGTAAAGAACAGGAAAAAATTAACACAGTCTAAATAGATGATAGAACAGTCTATTTAAATTTACAGGATGTAAATAGGATATGCCGAAAGGAGAATTGTATGGCAATTATCGTTAACACAAACATTTCTGCGTTGAAAACACAAAAGAACTTGAACAATGCAACAAATTCTTTGAACACAGCACTTGAAAGAATGTCAACAGGTTTGAAAATCAATGCTGCAAAAGACGACGCAGCCGGTTTATACGTAGCAACAGGTATAAACACACAAATTAACGGTTCAACAGTAGCTAAAAATAATATTGCTACCGGAAACAACGTTCTTTCAACAGTTGAGGGTGACCTTGATGTTATGTTAGACAACCTCAACCGTATCAGAGATCTTGCTACTCAAGCAGCAAACAGCGTTTATGATGAAAGCGCAATGAAAGCTATGCAAGATGAAGTTAAAGCTCGTTTAGATGAA
Organism: Clostridium sp.; assembly: GCA_018362895.1. Lineage (GTDB taxonomy): Bacteria > Cyanobacteriota > Vampirovibrionia > Gastranaerophilales > Gastranaerophilaceae > Limenecus. The sequence continues at coordinate 36,580 of JAHALR010000012.1, forward strand.
ATTGATCGTATTTCTGGTGCATCAAACTTTAATGGTTTGAAGTTGTTAAGCGGTGACGGAACTGAAGGTTTAAGTAAAGACGGTTTGAGATTGCAGGTAGGTGCAAATGCTGAGGCTGCAACAAACTCAATTACTATTGATAAATCAATCTTTACAAAAATTGATTCAACTACATTGGGTGTAAGTGGAACTACTGGTTCTGACCCGACTGCTGATCCAGGTGCAACAGCTATAACAGATGCAAGTTTAAGAGATAACTTAGAAGCTGCATTTGCAACAGCATCAGCAGCAGCTAGATATATTACAGTCGTTGACAATGCTATTGATACGATTTCTTCAAACAAATCTACAATTGGTGCTGTTATGAATAGATTGGATTCAGCATCAAGCTCTTTGGTAACAACAATTGAAAACGCAACAGCAGCTAAATCAACAATCATGGATGCTGATATTGCAGAAGAATCTGCTGAATATACAAAACAACAAATTCTTCAACAAACTTCAGCTACATTGTTGGTTCAAGCTAACCAGCTGCCTTCATTAGCGTTGAACTTAATTCAATAACAATAGATAAATTACAATAATAGGTGATGGCAACTTGCCCGGGAAATTAATTCCGGGCTTTTTTTTGTTGAATTTTTTATTGAAGTGCCAAAAGTGCTGCACCTATCATACCTGCTTCATTTTCAGTATGAGCTGTTTTGACTTGTACATCAGTAACAACAGATTCTTGATTGATTTTTTCTTCTAGCTTTTTGACATCAATAAACCTGCACATTCCTCCGGAAATTACAATACAGTCCGGATTGAATATGTTAGTGAGGCTTACAAGACCTGTAAAAATATATTCCATCCATTGATCAAAAACTTTTTGTGAAAACAAATCGCCTTTTTCTACACCATCAGTAATATCATATGTTGTAATTTCTTCTGGTTTTTTATGTTTAAATAAACTGTTTTTAAACTCATCATAGTTTTGTGCACCGAATTTTGCACAATTTTTGAGTCCTGTACCTGAAGCATAAGACTCCCAGCAATCATATCTGCCACATGTACATTTTTGTCTTTTATCCGCAAAAATCTTCATGCTTCCTACTTCAAGAGCGTTTCCTTTGGCTCCTCTGAAAAGTTTTTCTTTTGAAAACACTCCTCCGCCGATTCCGGTTCCTATTGTAATCATAAGAACAGTATCAAAACCTTTGCCTGCTCCCATTATAGATTCAGCTACAACCGCACAATTTGCATCATTTTCAACAAATACTTTCTTATCGGAAAGTGTTGAAAAATCAATAGAATTATAACCCGATGGTAAATTAGGTGTAGAGCTTACGATTCTAGTATTATCTATATTAGCCGCTCCGGCTGAAGACAAGCCTATTACTTCTATATCTGAGTAATTTTCTGCAATTATTTTTTTTAAAAGATCAACTATTTCATCAGCTGTTTTGGGCGTAGCTGTTTTTTGAGGCGATATTAATTTATTGCCTTTTTCATCTATTATTGAATAGCAAATTTTTGTTCCGCCTATATCAATTCCCAGTGCTTTTCTCATAAATTTCTCTTTATTTTTCATTTCTGTTTACAAATTTCTTCGTGATTAGCTGAGGTCTTGTTATAGCTGAACCGATTACGACTGCATGAGCACCGAGTTCAAAAGCCTTGTCTACTTGTTCAGGCTGCCAAATTCTGCCTTCTAAAATTACAGGACAATCAACTGAATTGACCAGCCCTTTTAAAAGTTCAAAATCAGGTTCGGCTGACGTTTCAGGAGATTCTGTCGTATAGCCGGAAAGAGTTGTTGATACAATATCAGCTCCGAGAAGTCGAGCATTTATTCCTTCTGACAGAGTTGCAACATCTGCCATAACTATTTTTTTGTTTATTTTTATGAATTTTATTATTTGTTTAAGGTTATTTTCCCCTCTTGGACGTGATGTTCCGTCTAATGCAATAATATCAGCACCTGCTTGAATGAGATCTTTTGCATCTTTAATTGTTGGTGTGATATAAACTATTTCACGCCAATTCGGAGGGATTACTTCCGGTTTTGTTATTCCTATAACAGGGATGTTAAAAAGTTTTTTGGCATTAATCACATCCCTGACACCTGCAACCCTTAATGCAGCGGCTCCGCCTTTTACAACTGATTGCATCATTGCTATCATGCATTCTTCTTTGTACAAAGGTTCGGACGGCATTGCCTGAACAGACACTATAACCTTATTTTTTATTTGTGAAATTATATCCATATTCTTAATTATAAATCATACTTTGTAGTCTGGGCAAATTATTGCAAAGCGTTTAGATTAAATGATATTTGTAACTAATTGTTAAATTATCTCTTTGAACTATAAAGTTTTATCTTTTTAAGTCCGATAGAAATAGTGTTGATAAAATAAATAAAAGGGAGTATTAATCATGGCAGGTTTTGAAAAATTTAAAATGGCTTTGAAAAAAGCAGAAGAACAAAAGTATGAAGAACTTCAAAAAGATTTGAAAAAAGTAAGAAATGTTGTAGAGAAAATTCTTACTATGGCAATGGAAAATACAGCTAATGTTGCAAGAACCAAATATGCCGGTCTAGAAATGTTCTAGTTCATTATTTTGTTCCAGTTATAGTTCTAAAAATAGAGCCTAATTATGAGTTGCATAATTAGGCTCTATTTTTTATAAAATCATTAATACATCTCTTATCACTTTAGCTGCAACTGCGGTTGAGACTTCACTCTTATCATAATCCGGTGCAAGTTCAACAACATCAGCTCCTACGATATTAAATCCTTTTAGATATTTTATCCATTCTGCAAGTTCACGATAAAACATTCCGTCAGCTTCAGGAGTACCTGTACCAGGCATAATTGATGGATCGAGAACATCAATATCAATTGTTAAAAATATATTCTTATTTTTTATTGGTTCTAAATCACCTGCTTTTTTTACAAGAGTATTGTATTTTTTCATTAAGTCAAACTCTTCTTTTAGTCCGGAACGTATACCAATTTGTTTTATATTTTCAAAGCCAATGGTTTCGCCTATTCGTCTGAGTACTGATGCATGTGACAATTTTTCACCGAGATAATCTTCCCGCAAGTCAGTGTGTGCATCAAAGTGAATAACTGCCAGATCCGGATATTTTTCATAACAAGCTTTCACTGCAGGATATGTAACAAGATGTTCACCGCCAATTCCTAAATATTTTTTATTGTCATTAAAGATGTGCCTGGCGTTTTCTTCAATTAGGTCTAACGTTTTTACTGTATTGCCTAATGGGAATTCAAGCTCTCCTGCATCAAAGAAGTTTACATCATCAAGGTGCATGTCATAATTTGGAGAGTAATCTTCCATTCCCCAGCTGGCAAGCCGTAGTCTTTCAGGTGCAAATCTGCTGCCCGGTCGATAAGAACATGTTCCGTCAAACGGTAATCCTATCATGATAATGTCAGCTTCATTATACGAATCAACAGAACCAATCCAGTTTTTGCTCAAAAATGGTCCCAGCATAATTACATTCCTGGCATTGGAGCTTCCGGTGTAGTAACAGGTGCAGCTGCCTGATCACCTTGTGGTGCTAATTCTGCGGCAGCAGCAGCTGCTGCTTTTTGAGCTTCATTTTTAACTGAATATAATGTTACAGTTATGTCAGCAATAAGTATTCTTTTATTATTTTCATATGGTTTAATGCTGATTTTATCCAAGTTAATAAGGTAAGGATAATTGTATATATCTTGAAAATATGAACGGAATTGCATATAGTTGCCAATCAATTGCATTGATATTGCACAAACATTGTAATCAGAAGAAATATTTTTTTGAACAACATCTTCTCCTGGTGCAGTATTATAAGAAATTGATCTGAGTTTCAATCCATTATATTTAGCAGATTGTATAACGTCTTCAAACATTACTCCGAATGATGACATTGGATCAACAGTAGCTATGTCATTTTTATATACAGGTTTTGTTGAAACCTTTTCTTCTCTTTCATAGCTTTCTTTTTGTGCTTTTAAATCGGCAATTTGTTGTTTTGCTTGTTCGACAGCTTGAGTTTTTGTTTTAACCTCATTATAGTTTGTATAAACTGCCGTAACTTTCGGATATAACAAATAGATTCCGACAATTAAACAAAATACTAAACCGATCATATATGGTAATGTTTGTTGATTATTCACTTTCTGCCCTTTCAGTATATAGGTTTATTTATAAATTAGGTTCCAGGTAATGAAGGAAGTTTTGGCAAACTAAAACCTCCTGAAGGTGATGCATCTGGAGCAGGTGCGTTGCCTTCTGCGGTTGGAGCGTTCGGGTCTGCTGGTGCATTGGGATCAGCAGGAGGTGTCGCAGCAGCTGCTGCAACAGAAGCGTATCCGCCGTTTGTCAATTCAAATGTATAATTTGCATTAGGTGTTTTTTCAATATCTATTAATCCACCTTGATCGTCTACACCGAGTTTTGAGAGGATTAAGTCTGAATTTGGCACCTGTGCTTTGATATTTCTAAAGAAAAGGTATACATCATCAACTGATGTAGTTTCACCAATGATGCCGTATGCTTTATTTGAGTCTGCATAAAAAGATGTCAGCCATACTTTTGCCGGTATATCAGCACCAATTGCATTGTAGTATAATATTTTTTCTACCATACTTTTGTCAATTGATTTTGCTGCTGCATAAATATCTATTTTGCCTTTATCTTTTTGCAAATCGGCCAATTCTGTTTGTTGATTTGTTGATTCCTGATCAAGAGCAGCTTTTTGATTTTCTAGCGTTGTGTTATATGAACCGATAACGACAGAAGCCAGGAAACAAACAAGGATGATAGCTGCACCAATTATTAATGTATAAATCATCAATTGTTCTTTTGTAAGGTCAAAGCCCATAACGGTAATAGTGTCAGGTGCTTTATAATCAGATTTAGCAAGAAAATTAAGTTTTAAGCTAAAGTCTTTTGAACGATATATTGCTGCACCGATTGCTTCTGGTGTAATAGCTTTTATATAGTTTGGAAGTACATTTAAGTCTACATCCATCATCGGTGTTTTGGCGTACTGGTTACATTCGAGGAATATAACAGACCCAGGCTGTTTCAACTGGATAGCAAGAATTTCAGCACTTACATCATTTGATTCGCTTATAATTAAAAGCTTGTCTGACGGATATTTATCTAAAACAGCAGATGCTGCTTGAGAAATTGCAACATAAACCTCATCATTGCTGAAAGATTTTATTGCAAGAGGATCTTCATAATATTCAATTATGTTGTAATCAATAAGTGAGAATACTGCATAACTATTTTGTGATACCAAAAGAATATTCCAGGAACCGGGGGTGTCTGCGAAATCTCTTGTCAGTCCTGTAAACTCCAGAGTTTTCATCAATGAAGAATATGTATTCTCGATTGCAACAAGAGTAGCTCCGAGCTCGTTAAATATTTGTTTAATTACATCAACAACGCCTTCTTGCATTGCTGAATACAAAATATATCTTTTTTCTGTTGAATTGTTTTCTTTTACTTCAACCCAGCTGACAACTGGTGCATTTTTTTTGAACAAATATTGTTCTTCTGCTTTTGATATCAAAGCACCGGTGACTGACTCATCATCGAGAGTAGTCGGCAAGAATGTATGGCCGAAGTAAACGCTCGGCATGTTAATAACTACATTTGCATTTTGAGGAAGTATCTTAAGCTCATTAAACAATTCAGTAAGAGCTATTTTAAATTCACTATAATCCTCAATCTCTCTGCTTGATTGATTGTATGCAAGCGGTCTGTGCGCATATTTCATAATTTTATGCTGCACAGGATCAACCATAATCATTTCTAATCCAACATTGGGAGATACAGAAACTCCCACATTCACCTTTGTATCAGGCTTTAATTTCGCTAAAAAATTATTCATTCACTAATTCCAAATTATAAATGTTACTTCAAAACCTATACAATTATATTATAGTATAATTATTATGGCAAGATTATTACAAAAAATAAAGAATTTGGGTGATTTTTATGGACAAAAATAATTATATATACGGAAGAAACAGTGTTATGGAAGCGCTTTCTTCCAGGCCTAAGAGAATTAACAAGGTGCTTATTTCAAAAAGCTCATCAAAGGATCCTAAAATTGATGAAATTATTAAGCTTGCAAAAAAATACGGAGTTGTTTTTCAATTTGTTCCTAAAGAAAAATTTCAAGAACTCTCGAATCTTCCTCATCAGGGGGTTATGGCTATGGTTGCTCCTGTTGAATATGTGGACTTTTATGATTTTTTGGTTGTTCAAAAAGAGAAAAAAGGATATTCAAAATTGATTATTCTTGATGGAGTTGAAGATCCTCATAACCTTGGTGCAATCATTAGGACGGCTGCTTGTGCAGGATTTGATGCTGTTATTATTCCAAGCAGGCGCAATGCACAGGTTAGTGCTATTGTTGAAAAAACTTCAGCAGGAGCAATTAACCATATTCCTTTAATTCAGGTTAATAGCCTTTCGAATATAATAGATAAATTAAAAGATAACGACTATTGGATAATTGCAGCAGATGCACACGGGAAAGATAATTACTATGATGTTGATTATACAGATATGAATTTTGCTATAATTATGGGCGGAGAAGAGACAGGTGTTTCCAAAAACAATATGAAAAACTCTGATTTTGTTGTTAAGATACCAATGTTAAGAAATTTTAACTCTCTTAATGTTTCTAATGCTGCCTCTGCAATAATTTATGAATCAGTACGACAGATGATTACTAAACAAAAACATAGTGTATAATATTATTACCTTGAAATAACGGAGTGTAAATGGCAAACAAGATTGATAAATTTATTTCCGAAGATGCAGAAAATACCATTGATTCGGAAGTTAATATAGAAAAAATCAGTGAAGAGCCCGAAGATGAAGAGCTTATTCTTTCTGTTGAAGAACCAAAAACTTCTGAGAATGTTTCTTCTGTAAATGCTGATGATTCTGTTAAGATTTATCTTCAGCAAATCGGAAAAATTCCGCTTTTGACTGCTGAACAGGAATTGGAAGTTGCAAAAAAAATTAAAGAAAAAAATGATGAACAGGCAAAAGAAACTCTTGTTAATGCAAATTTGAGACTTGTTGTCAGCATTGCGAAAAAGTATATAGGAAGAGGACTTTCTTTTCTTGATTTGATTCAAGAAGGAAATATGGGGCTCATGAAAGCTGCTGAAAAATTTGATTATGCAAAAGGCTACAAGTTTTCAACTTATGCTACTTGGTGGATTCAACAGTCTATTACAAGAGCTATTGCTGACAAATCCAGAATCATAAGACTTCCTGTTCATATGATTGAAACGTTAAGTAAGATAAAAAAAGTTACGGTGGATTTGACAACGGAAACAGGGAAAATTCCTTCAAAAGAAGAAATTGCATACCGAGTCGGAATCCCTGTGAGCAAACTTACCAGCCTTATCAAGGCAGCTCAATCAACAATCAGCATAGAAACACCTGCAACTGCGAAAGATGAATCATCAAAACTAGGTGACTTTATTGTTGATGAGTCGACTGTTTCACCTGATACAAAGGTTTCCCAGGAAAATCTTTTTGAAGATATACAAAAAATGTTGAACCAGCTTAGTCCCAAAGAACGCGATGTTTTGATTATGCGTTATGGATTGAATGATGACGGAAACAGAAAAACACTTGAAGAAATAGGCTCCAGATACGGTGTTTCAAGAGAACGTATCAGACAAATTGAAAACAGAGCAATTAGTAAGCTCAAAAAGCTGTGTAAAAATAATAATCTTACAAAAGGTTTGAAGAATTATTTTAATTAAAAAACGGGCTTTAGCCCGTTTTTTAATTTTCACAAGTCATATATCCGAGTATGCTGAAGGCAATAATCTTATCTTCATTGATGTTTAGCCATTCGTATTTAGGGCTTTCTATGTTGCAGCTGCATTCGTCGAAATGATGGCAGATTGTTGCATCTTTTAATGTTAAAATATCCTTTAGATTGTCTTTGTGGTCTTTTACTATTGTGCCATAAGCTTTGAAGCTTTGTGTAAATACAACAATGTCTTTTACGCCTCCTGACATATCAACTGCTTTGTATATCCTATTTAGAATATCTGTTCCCATAAGCATCCTTTCCCTTAGCTATTTTTAAGTTGTATAAAAATTATTTACATTAAAGGAAACTTTTTCATTGCCCTTATGTCTATAATTTTAAACAGCGAGACCACTTGACAGTTTTTTTCAGTCGTAATAAGTATTTGAGTTAAAATGTAACAATTTTGTGTACGTTTGTTACAAATTATTTCATCTAAAACTGAAAAAACCGTTATTTTTCTTGACGGGCATGTTTTAGCGAATAAGATTATAGAATGGTTAGATATGAGTAAAAATGTATTGTAATTACAAAATCTTATAAACAGAAGCGGCGGGGAGCTGCTCTGTGCCCGAAAATTTTAATAACAACAGTTTACAAAAATAATGTAGTACGCCACATTTAGCGAGGTAAATAAATGTCGACAACAAATCAAGCAACCAGAGTAACACCAATGGGTATCCCTAATACCAGATTGGATGATTTACCTGATCTTATTGAAGTTCAAAAGAATTCTTTTGAATGGTTTCTTAAAGAAGGATTGAAGGAAGAATTGCTTTCATTCTCTCCTATTAAAGACTATACAGGTCGTTTGGAATTACACTTCCTTCCTAACTATACTTTTGATAATCCAAAGTATACAATTGAAGAAGCACGTATCCACGATGCTACTTATGCAAAACAACTCCGTGTAATGGTTAGATTGGTTAACCGTGACACAGGTGAAATAAAAGAACAGGAAGTTTACATCGGTGATATCCCGACAATGACTGACAAGGGTACATTCATTGTTAACGGTGCCGAACGTGTTATTGTTTCACAAATCGTTCGTTCACCAGGCGTGTATTTCAAGCGTGAAATTTCTCCGACAGGTAAACGTTTGTATAATGCAACTCTTATTCCAAACAGAGGTGCTTGGTTAAAAATAGAAACAGATGCCAATGACAACATTTATGTAAAAATCGATAAAAACAGAAAAATCCTGGCTACAACGTTGTTGAAAGCTCTGGGTATTACTGTTTCTGAAATGGAAACTTTGTTTACTCATGCAGAGTTTTTGAAAAAGACTCTGGACAAAGATACAACAGAAACAACAGATGATGCTTTAATTGAAATTTATAAAAAACTTAGACCCGGCGATCCTGCTTCAGCAGCAGGCGGACGATCTATCCTCGAAGCTCGTTTCTTTGATGAAAAGAAATACGATATCGGTCGTGTAGGTCGTTATAAATTAAATAAAAAACTCGGCTTGAACCTGCCGGAAACTCAAAGAACAATCACTGTTCAGGATTTGGTAGCTTCAATCGAATATTTAATCAACTTAACTTATGATGAAGGTTCGGTAGACGATATTGACCACCTCGGAAACAGAAGAATCCGTTCAGTCGGTGAATTGCTGCAAAACCAATTCAGAGTCGGTCTTTCAAGAATTGAAAGAATCGTTAAAGAAAGAATGACTCTTCAAGATTCTGATACATTAACACCGTTGAATCTTTTGAACACTAAACCTTTAGTTGCTTCATTGAAAGAGTTCTTCGGTTCTTCTCAGTTATCACAGTTCATGGACCAGATTAACCCGTTGGCAGAGTTAACTCACAAAAGACGTATCTCTGCTCTTGGACCTGGTGGTCTTGTTAGAGAAAGAGCGGGTTTTGCTGTTCGTGATATCCACCCTTCACACTACGGACGTATTTGTCCGGTTGAAACTCCTGAAGGTCCGAACGCAGGTCTTATCGGTTCTTTGGCTACTCACGCTAAAGTTAATGACTATGGATTTATCGAGTCTCCGTTCTTTGCTGTTAAAGACGGCGTTGTTACAGACGAAGTCCACTACCTCACAGCGGATGAAGAAGACAACCTTCGTATTGCTCCTGCCGATCTTGAATTGAATGAAGACAGAAGCATTAAATATCCTTATGTGCCTTGCCGTTACAGATCTGAATTTACAATGTCTGAAGCAAACAGGGTTGACTTTATCGGTGTATCTCCGATTCAGATTTTCTCTGTTGCTACATCGTTAATTCCGTTCATTGAACACGATGATGCAAACCGTGCATTAATGGGCTCTAACATGCAGCGTCAATCAGTACCTCTTCTTATCACAGACCGTCCGGTTGTTGGTACAGGTCTTGAAAAGAGAGCAGCAAAAGACTCGGGTATGGTTGCTGTTGCACCTTGTGACGGTACAGTAGAAAAAGTAGTCGGTGAAGAAATTTATATCAGAGATAAAGAAAATAAGCTTCACAGAATACAATTAATGAAATATGTTAGAAGCAACCAGGACACTTGTATTAACCAGAAACCTATCGTAAGAGACGGTGACGAAGTTAAAGCCGGTGATGTAATTGCAGACGGTGCTTCTACACACTGCGGTGAACTTTCACTCGGTAAGAACGTACTTCTGGCTTATATGCCTTGGGAAGGTTATAACTACGAGGATGCTATTCTTCTTTCAGAAAGATGCGTTCACGATGACATCTTCACTTCAGTCCACATTGAAAAATTAGAAATAGACGCTCGTCAAACTAAACTCGGACCGGAAGAAATAACAAGAGAAGTTCCGAATGTTTCTGAAGAATCTTTGCGCCACCTCGATGAAAGAGGTATCGTAAGAATCGGTGCAAGAGTTTACGCTGACGATATTTTGGTTGGTAAAGTTACACCGAAAGGTGAATCTGAACACCCGCCTGAAGAAAAACTGTTAAGAGCCATCTTTGCTGAAAAAGCAAGAGATGTAAAAGATAATTCCTTGAGAGTTCCTCACGGTGAAGGCGGCCGCGTAGTCGACGTTAAAGTATTTGACCGTGAAAAAGGTGATGAATTGCCTCCTGGAGCTAACACAGTTATCAGAGTTTACATTGCTCAAAAACGTAAGGTATCTGTTGGTGATAAACTTTCAGGTCGTCACGGAAACAAAGGTATTGTTTCAAGAATTCTTCCAAAAGAAGATATGCCTTTCTTGCCTGACGGAACTCCTGTCGATGTAGTTTTGAATCCGCTTGGTGTACCTTCACGTATGAACGTGGGTCAAACTTATGAAAACTTGCTCGGTATGGCAGCATATTTGAATAAGGAATACTACGAAGCCCCATCATTTGATGAAATGTACGGCGATGGTATGTCAGAAAAAGTTACCAAAGAAGAACTGCTCAAAGGTATCAAGAAAATGGGTGTTGACTGGGTTGGTGAAGACGGTAAGGTCAGACTTATCGACGGAAGAACCGGTGAGCCGTTTGATAGACCTGTTGCAGTTGGTTTGACTTATGTATTGAAACTTGTTCACCTTGTAGATGACAAAATCCACGCAAGAAGCACAGGTCCATACTCACTCGTTACACAACAACCGTTAGGCGGTAAAGCTCAATTCGGCGGTCAAAGATTCGGTGAGATGGAGGTTTGGGCGTTAGAAGCTTACGGTGCTGCTTATACTCTTCAAGAAATGTTAACAATCAAATCAGATGATGTTAACGGACGTTCAAGAGCATACGAAGCAATCGTTAAAGGCGACAACATCCCAAGACCTGGTATACCTGAATCGTTCAAAGTACTCGTAAGAGAACTTCAGTCTATCGGTTTGGATATCACTGTTGCTAAAAAAGGCGGTGAAGAAGTTGACTTAATGTCTGATACTGATGATTTGAGAAAATCAGCAGCTAAGAGAACACTTTCTGATATTGATTCGGAACTGTTAAATATTAACTTCTTTGAAACGCCTACCACATTTAAAGAATAACTAATAAGGAGATAATAAATTGTCTACAAGTATAGATTATTTTGACTATATACGAATCAGTATCGCTTCTCCGGAGCGTATACTGCTTTGAAACCTGAGAGAGACGGTTTGTTCTGCGAAAGAATTTTTGGACCTACAAAGGACTGGGAATGCTATTGCGGTAAATATAAAAGGGTAAGACATAAAGGTATCATCTGCGAACGTTGCGGCGTTGAAGTTACCGATTCTAAAGTAAGAAGACACAGAATGGGACATATAAAACTTGCTGCTCCCGTTTCTCATATCTGGTTCTTGAAAGGTATTCCTTCTTATTTAGGTTTACTTTTGGATATGTCTTTAAAAGATCTTGAACAGGTTATTTATTTCAACAACTATGTTGTAATTGATCCTGCTGATTCAGGCTTCAAAAAATATCAACTGCTTTCAGAAGAGGAATATGAAGACTTTATCATTGAAAACGAAGAATCTGCTTTAAAAGTAGGTATCGGAGCTGAAGCTATTAAAGAACTTCTCGGTGAAATCAACATGACAGAACTTGTTGAAGAAATCAGAGGTGAGCTGGCTCAGGCTGGCGGTTCTGTTCAAAAAAGAGCAAAATTGATTAAAAGACTAAGACTTATTGAATCTTTGATTGCATCTAATACAGAACCTACTTGGATGATTATGGATGTTCTTCCTGTTACTCCTCCTGATTTGAGACCAATGGTTCAGTTGGATGGCGGACGTTTCGCTACATCAGATTTGAACGACCTTTACAGACGTGTTATCAACAGAAACAACCGTTTGTTGAGATTGCTTGAGATGGGTGCTCCGGAAATCATCGTAAGGAACGAAAAACGTATGCTTCAAGAAGCTGTTGATGCTCTTATCGATAACGGCAGAAGAGGCAGAACTGTTGTTGGTCCTAACAACAGACCGTTAAAATCATTATCTAATATTATCGAAGGTAAACAGGGTCGTTTCAGACAAAACCTTTTGGGTAAACGTGTTGACTACTCAGGACGTTCTGTTATCGTAGTAGGTCCGAGCCTTGAGTTGAATCAGTGCGGATTGCCGAAAGAAATGGCTATCGAACTGTTCAAACCCTTCGTTGTTAATAAATTAATCGAACGTGGTTTGGTTCAAAACATCAAATCAGCTAAAAAGAAAATTGAACGTTCTGAACCCGTAGTTTGGGATATCTTGGAAGAAGTAATTGATGGACACCCGGTTATGCTTAACCGTGCTCCTACTCTTCACAGACTGGGTATTCAGGCATTTGAACCTAAATTGGTTGAAGGAAGAGCTATCCAGCTTCACCCGCTCGTTTGTACGGCATTCAACGCCGACTTTGATGGTGACCAAATGGCTGTTCACGTTCCTCTTTCAATTGAGGCTCAAACAGAAGCAAGAATGTTAATGCTTGCTACAAACAACATTCTCGCTCCTGCAACAGGTAAACCTATTATTACTCCTACACAGGATATGGTATTGGGTATGTATTACCTGACTATCTTGAAAAATCATGATGGAGATGATGAAGTTAAAGGCTATTTTTATAGCTTTGACGATGCTATTTCTGCACTTGAGGCTAAGATTATTGATCTTCATGACAAAATTATTGTCAGAGATGAAAAAGGCGAAAGAATCGAAACAACAGTCGGCAGAATCATCTTTAATGAAACTGTAAGAAACTCATTATCTTCATAGTGAGCCCACACCTTTAAGGGACACTAGATTACAAACTAGAGGGAAGAAAAGAAAAAATGGATACATTAATTCAAAAACATAATAAAAAAACAATGGAGTTCATAAACCAGATTGTGAACAAAAAAGCATTGAATAACCTTCTCGCTCAAGTCTATCTTGAGTACGGCGGATCAAAAGCGGCTAATCTTGCCAACAATTTGAAAAACCTCGGTTATAAATATGCAACAAAATCAGGTACAACTATTTCTATTAGCGACTTGAGTGTACCTCCTGTAAAAAAACAACTTCTTGCAGAAGCAGAAGCTGAAATTGAAAAATCAACAAATCGTTACTTAAAAGGTGAAATTACCGAAGTAGAAAGATATACAAAGGTTATTGACACCTGGTCTGAAACAACTGCTAAATTAACAGAACAGGTAGTTGAAAACTTTGACAGATTGAACCCGGTATATATGATGGCATTCTCAGGAGCCAGAGGTAACCTTTCACAGGTATCACAGCTGGTTGGTATGCGTGGTTTGATGGCTGACGCACAAGGCCAAATCATCGACTTGCCGATTAAATCAAACTTTAAAGAAGGCCTTTCAGTAACTGAATACATCATTTCTTCATATGGTGCACGTAAAGGTCTTGTAGATACAGCGTTGAAAACAGCTGACTCTGGTTATTTGACAAGACGTCTGGTTGACGTTGCTCAAGATGTAATTATCAGAGAAGATGACTGTCATACAACAAAATTCATAACAATGACAGATATCAAAGACGGTGAAAAAGTAGTTGCTCCTTTAAAAGAAAGACTTTTAGGCAGAACAATTGCTGAAGATATCAAAGATGCTGAAGGTAATGTTGTTGTTACATCAGGAACAACAATGGACAGAGAGGATATCAAGAAAATTGAAGGAATTGACCTTCATTCTTTGAAGGTTCGTTCAGCATTAACATGTGCACTTGAGTATGGTGTTTGCCGTAAGTGCTATGGTTGGGCAATGACTACACAAAAAATGGTTGATGTAGGTGAAGCAATCGGTATTATTGCTGCTCAGTCAATCGGGGAACCCGGTACACAGCTGACAATGAGAACATTCCACACAGGCGGTGTATTTAAAGGTTCAGGTGCTATGAAGCACATTGATGCAGATATTGATGGTGAAATTATTTCTAAATTAAAAACAAAAGAAATGAGAACACGTCACGGTGATATTGTTCAGGTTAACATACAAGAAGGTGACCTTGAATTAAAAGGCGCTAAAATGACAAGAAAATATCACATTCCGACTGGTGCCAAAATGTTTGTTGTAAATGGCATGTCTGTTAAAAAAGGTGATCAAATTGCAGAATTCGAACCTGCTTCTTCAGGTGATGGAAGCCGTTTGACAGAAAAAGCAACAAAGGATATTAACTCTGATTTGTCAGGTGAAGTATTATTTGAAGATTTTGTTGCAGATGAAAAGAAAGATAGACAGGGCAACGTTTCAAGAACTGCTAACAAAAACGGTATTGTATGGGTATTAGGCGGTGACGTTTACAACCTTCCGGGCGGTTCAAAAATCCTTGTTAAAGACGGTCAAAAAATTAAAACAGGTGAGAAACTTGCGGAAACACATATTTCATCAGAACACGGCGGTGAAGTTAGAGTTGGTGAAAACCTCGTTGTTGAAGAAGTTAAATTTGAAGGTAAAAAAATCAAGAAAATTGTTCAAGGTAAAGAACTGACAATTGTTATTGCTTCTATTGCTCCTTCTAATGCAACTTTTGAAACTACTAAGAAGGAACAATTCTGGACAGTAGATTCGACAGGTGAAAAATACATTGTTAAATCTCCTGCTGACACCTCTGTTGAAAATGGAATGATTATTGCAGAGTTGATTGATGATGAATATTCTGTTCAATCTTCTGGTGAAATCAGATATATGGGTATAGAAGTAGATGAAAACCAAATCATTACAAAACCCGGATCAGTTGTATTCATCCCTGAAGAAGTTCATCAAATCAGCAAAGATGTAACTTTGAAAATGGTTGAAAATAATACATTTGTTACAGCAGGTACAGAAGTTGTTAAAGACCTTTATACTCATATAGATGGTATCGTTGAAATTAAAGAATTCAATGATATTATCCACGAAGTTGTTGTAAGACCTGGAGAAATTTATACTCTGGATAACATCGGCGATTTGAAAGTTGAAGAGGGTGAAGTTGTTGAAGCAGGTACGGTAATTGCCGGAAAAATTAAAGCTAAGCAAACTTCAATCGTAACAATCCTTGAGTCTGAAGATGAGAATTTAGAAATTGATGATCTTGATGAAGAAATTGATGTAACTTCTCTAGATGAAGATTCAATTACTAATAAGCCTATTCAAATTCTTGTAAGACCTGTACAACAATTTGATATACAGCCAAAATCTGTAAGTATTGAGTTTGAAAGTACAGATGAAGCTATCAGCATTGTTCCTGTAACTCAACTTCAATACAAAGATGGTGCAAGAGTCAGAAACCTTGACGGTGCTACTTTGACAAGAACGAGTTTGGTTCTTCAAATGCAGGGTTATTTGAGCCACTTAAAAGGTATGGTTGAGATGACGAAAGATGATGCATTAAAGGTTGTTGTACTTGAAACTTTAATCGTTAGACGTGAAGTTGAAGGTACAAATAAAGCTTCATTACAAACAGAACTTCTTGTTGAAGACGGTCAGGTTATTGCTCCTAAAGAACCTGTTGCTAAAACACAGGTACTTGCTATAAATGACGGTGTTGCTGTAAATAAATCAGATAAGGAAGACTTGAGAAGATTGCTTCTTATTTCTGATAATGTTGAACAAACAGTAAAACTTAAGACAAAACCTGTTGTTAAAGAAGGCGATTTTGTAAGACGTGACGGTGTTATTTCAGAAAGCGGAGAGACTGCTCCTATTTCGGGAAGAATCGTTTCTGTAAATAAAGATTCTGTTGTAATAAGAATCGGTCGTCCTTACTTAATCAGCCCAGGTACTATGTTGCAGGTTGATTCAGGTTCACTCGTATTACGTGGTGATATGTTAGCCAACCTTGTATTTGAAAGACAAAAAACAGGTGACATCGTACAGGGTCTTCCGAGAGTAGAAGAGCTTCTTGAAGGTAGAAAACCGAAAGATTCTGCTATTCTTGCTGAATTTGATGCTGTTGCTGAAATTGAGATTGAAGATGATGTTCCGAGATTATATCTTGTTAATGAAAACGGAAGAACAGAAATCAAATATCCTATTGATTCAAACATTATTGTTCAGGACAAACAACAGATAAAAGTTGGTCAACCTTTAACAAGCGGTCCTTTGAATCCGCATGACGTAATCAGGCTGAACGGTATTGAAGCAGCTCAACAATACCTTGTTGATGAGGTACAAAGAGTATATCGTTCACAAGGTGTAGAAATTGCAGATAAACACGTTGAAATTATTGTACGTCAGATGACAAAGAAAGTTAAAGTCGTAGAATCCGGCGATACAAAACTTCTTCCGGGTGAATTGGTTGAAATACAAATGCTCGAACTTGAAAATCAGGCAGTTGAAGAAGCAGGCGGACAGCCGGCTACATTTGAACCGGTTCTTCTTGGTATAACTAAAGCTTCTTTGAATACAGAAAGCTTTATCTCAGCAGCTTCCTTCCAGGAAACTACAAGAATCTTGACAGAGGCAGCTGTTGACGGTAAGAAGGATTTGTTGAGAGGTCTTAAAGAAAACGTAATCATCGGTAGATTAATTCCTGCCGGAACAGGTTACTACCATTTAACTCATGCTTCTGAAGAAAAAGACAAAGAAGCACAAAGAAGAGCAGCTCAAAAGAACAATGCACGTAAACCTTCTGCAATTTTGGAAGAAATTGAAGGTATGTTCGGAGCTCCTGATTTTACGGTTGAATAGAATATATTCATATAAGTTAAAAAAGCAGTATCAATTTTGATACTGTTTTTTTTTATTTGCTATAATTTAATCAAGAAAAGAAGGGAGTTAAATATGAAAAAATTTTTGGGTTTATTATTATGTTTTATTTTGTCGGTTTGCAGTTCATATGCAGCCTCGTATAACACTACAACAAATTGGTTTGATTCAAAAAATGTAAGCCATTTGAATACAATTGGACAAAATATTGTTAAGGCAAACAAAATGCCTGCAACAGTAACTTTTAAAGTTACTGATAATGAAAATATGAATACAGAATCTACATATACACAGGTCGTTTATATATATAGCGGTGATTTAAAATATGTAGAAAATGACAATGAACTTGCTGCTGTTGTGGCTCATGAAATAGGGCATCTTGTTAACGGACATACTGCTAAATCTTCAATTTTGAACAATGCAATTTCTTCTTTTAATCCGACAACTTCAACTGAAAAAGGTGCAGCTACTGTAAGTCTTTTAAAAACAATATCATCAAATAAGGTTGCAAAAGAAAATGACAAGGAAGCTGATTTGACGGCAGTAGACTTGATGATGACAGCAAAATATAATCCTTTGGCTTTGATATCGGTTGTTTATAAATCCGATGCTGCTGTTCAAGGTGGAATATTGGATGATAATCTTTCTTGTGAAGAAAGAATTATGAATATTTATGATTATGCAAACTATAATTATCCTGCTCAAGTTAAAGCTAACTACAAAACAGATTCATATCAAAAGGCTTTGAATTTGATTTATGCTAATCTGAAAATTAGAAATGCAAGTGCATCTAAGACTGCTAAAGCTAAAAAAGAACAGGAAAAATTGCAAGCGCAAAAACTCAAAAGAGTAAGAAATATGGCAAAATCGACAAACCCTTGGAGTTCTGCTTACAGTTTGATTCAGGTTTCAGGTAATTAATAAAAATATTATAAAAGAAGGTGGCTAAGTTCTTAAAAGCCACCTTCTTTTTTTGTGAGAAAAGGAAAAAGAAATGTCTATTAATTCTCAAAAATTACAAGTATTACTCAAGAACTATATTCAGCATTAAAAAAGTAAAACTCTGGGCGGTGTGTCAAAAGAATTTTATTCAGAGTTCAATTTGAAAATCTAATTGAATTTCAATCTGAGCTCTGATTTTGTTTTGTAAAATATTGGATTTTTTCTGAACAAACAGGTGTTGTTTTCGTTATATAATATATATAAGATTAATAGTAACTTTTAAGGAGAGAGTGAAAAATGAAGAAAATATTAGCATTATTATGTGTGTTTGTTATGGGAATGGCAGCAAATGCAGCCACTCCGGAAGAGGCTCTTGCTTTCTTCAATAAGTATGTAAATGCTGCAAATACATACAGTGATACAATCACTGAATTTTATGCTCCAAATGCGAAAATAATCAGGGTTGTTATGAAACCTGACGGTTCTACTGCTACGGTTACTGCTGATACAAAGCAGTATTTTAACCAAATGAGAATTGGTGCAAACGGTGCTAAGCTGACTAAGTATAAAAACTATTATACTGAAAGAAAAATCACAAAACATGGTAATGACTACAAAATTACCTGCTTGAGACAACCGTCTACGAGTGATTATAAAATACCTGCTCATTTTGTAATCGGACCTGATGCAAATGGCAAATTAAAGATTAAAGAAGAAATGATGTATACGAAAGTTCAAAGATTCTTGAAATATGCAAAATAAATAACTTAAAAAAGTTCCTGATAAGGAACTTTTTTAGTCATATAAGTGACATTTTACATAATGAGTTTCTGAAATTTTTATTATCTCAGGTATAGTTTTGGAACAAATATCCATTGCATACGGGCATCTTGTGTGGAATCGGCAAGCTTTAGGCGGATTTTTTGGCGACGGAAGATCACCTTCAAGTTTGATTTCTTCTTGTTCTTTTTTGTGAATGGATGGTACTGCTGAGATTAATGCCTGAGTATAAGGGTGTTTCGGATTTTTGAAAAGCTCTTCAGCTGTTGAGAGTTCAACGATATCACCCAGATACATTACGGCAATTCTGTCTGATAAATATTTTACTACACCAAGATCATGTGAAATGAATAAAACAGTAAGGTTTAATTTTTCTTTTAAGTTTTTTAAAAGAGTTATAATTTGTGCCTGAATACTAACGTCAAGAGCAGAAACAGGCTCATCTGCCACAAGAAATTCCGGTTTTAGTATTAAAGCTCTGGCTATTGCAATTCTTTGTCTTTGGCCGCCTGAAAACTCGTGTGGATATCTTTTTAGCGATTCCTGGTCAAGTCCTGTCAGTTCAGTTACTTCTGTTATTCTTTTTCTTATTTCTTCTTTATCTCTTATTTTGTGAACAACCAGCGGTTCTCTCAGGATTTCATATGTAGTCATTCTTGGATCAAGGCTTGAATATGGATTCTGAAATATAAGTTGTGCTTTTTTTCTGAAGTTTTTAAGCTGGCAGCTGTCAAAAGCTAAGATATTTTCATCTTCGTAAAATACTTTGCCTTCGGGGGTTATGAGTTTAAGTATGGCTTTGCCCAGTGTTGATTTTCCACATCCTGATTCACCGACAAGTCCGAGAATTTCCCCTTTGTATATGTCAAGGTTTATACTATTTAGGGCATGGAGATATTCTTTAGCTTTGTTAGAAAAAGAAACTCCGCTTTGAATGGGGTAATACATATCCAAATTTTTAATTTCTATGAGTTTTTCCATAAATTTATTATATCTTTTTAGAGGAATAATAATCTAGTATACATTTAGGTATACCCAATAGCTTCTATATACTTTTTTTACATAATCTTTTGTTTCAGTGTAAGGAATGTTTTCAATGAACTCATCAAAATTATCATAATTTAGGTTTTCGTGCCAGTTTCTTACGGCATTGGGACCTCCATTATACGATGCAACAGCCAGCAAGTCATTATTGTGAAGTTTTTGTTTTGCATAATCAAGGTATGCACATCCAAGTGTTATGTTAGTTTCAGGATTGTACAGAGAGGATGAACCATTATATTTGATACCTTTCTTAGAAGCAATATAAGATGCAGTTGCTGGCATGAGCTGCATAAGACCCATTGCGCCTGCTGTGCTTCCTGCTTTCGGATTATAGTAGCTTTCTTCTCTAATCAATGCGGCTACTAAATAAGCATCCAGTCCATAATATTTTGCATTATCATTGATATATTCCTGATAGTGAAGCTGATATGCGAGTTTGTAAAGACTATCAGAGAATGAAGGTTTTGTTTCAAGTTCAGAAATTGCATCTCTGGCAAGTGCTGCTGATGAAGCATATTTGCCTTCTTTATATAAAAGCCAGCTTCTTATAACTTTATTATCAGGTTCTATTTCTCCCAGAAGAGAATAATCTTTCAGCTTGATAATTGTATTTATGAGGGTTAAATTGTCATCTGAAATGTTTGTATGCCGAATAGGAAATAGCATAATCTGTTCGGATTCAGGCAGTCGATGAGAAGTTTTTGTTTTCCAGCCTGAACTATGCGAAGAAAAACTCAGCTTTTTAGCTGCTCTAAATGCATAATAATTATCAGGGTATTTTTCTAAAAGTCTTTGATAGAATCCTTTTGCTTCATTTCTTAGTCCCTGTTTTTCGGCTATTTTTCCCATCCAGAACATTACTCTTGCTGAAGCATTTGTGTTCGGGTAATCTCTCAGGTGAATTTGTCCGAGCCTCATTGCTTCATCATATTTGTTTAGTTTATAAGCCTGCCAGAAAAGATTTGCTAGTGCATCTGATGCATAGTTACCTTTTGGATATTTGGTGAAAATTTCTTTGTACAATTTGAACTTTGTTTCATTATTTTCATATTTTGTGAGTCTATAAAGAATATAGTCTGAGCCTGCGGCATTTACTGCTTGTGAAATTTCTAATGCTTTATATAACCCGCTTTGAGGTCCTTGTGGATATATGTTTACGTAATTTTCAATAAACTCTCTCAGTTCGTCTTCAGGTATATTGTGGGAATATTTTGCGTATCCGTTTTCAAAAATTTCTCTGCTTTTTTGATATTCTCCAAGTTTTTTATCAGCAATAGAAATGTATCCCCAGCTTGATGACATGTATGATTTATTAAGATTTTTGATTGATTCTTTAATATTGCCGTTTTTGAGATACGTTTTTCCTATAATGTTGTAATCCTCTTGGTTAAGCTCCAGGTTCAATGAGACAATTTCGTTAACACAAGCCATAGCATATCTGCCGTCAGATGCTGATTTTAAATATTCAATAAAAAAATTCTTTGCTTTTTGTTTATCCTGGTTCTTATATATTAGCCCCAGATAATAATTTGAAGCTGTACTATATTCACTGTCTTTAAAATTTCTTTTTATTGCATTGAATGTCTTTTCTGATTTAGAAAATTCTTCTTCTCTAAAATAGTTTTGTGCAAGGGCATAATATACCTTTTGTATAAAAACAGAGTCAGGATATTTTTCTATAAAAAGCTTGTATCTTTTAGCTGCTGTATCTACATCTTTTAGTTCATCAGCACAAAGAGCCTGATGCAAAAGAGCTATTTCATATATTGCAGAATTTTTTGAGACATTGGAAAAATTGAAGAATGCATTTTCATAATCTTTTTTATTAAGATAGTGAAGTCCTTGCTCATAAGTACGATAATCTTTTTCTGAAACCTGTGTCATCTTAACGACATTTGTTAAAACTATAAGAATCAATATAGCAAAGGCTGCTGTAATAAATATGAATTTAAGTTTTTTTCTCCAATCCTGCATATTTAATTATTCCGAGTTGATTGTCCCGTTTTTCTATATATTTAAAATCAGAATTCTTTTTATGAAATCTTTCTTAAGTATCCTCAAAATCTGACAAAAGAGCAAGGTCTTTTATCAATATTTATAGCATATTATATCTGAACGTTGCCATAGAGTATAAAGTTTACGAGAGAGAGTTATGCATATTTATTCCAATGATAGTTATAAGAAAAAACAAGCAGAATTTGTTGAAAAAAACTTTATGAAAGATTTAAGCAAAGTCTTTTCAAAAAAATCTAATCGGGTAATAAAAAACTATATATATTATTGTGAACCGATAAAAATAAATTAATTTTGGGTGATTTCAACATCTAATGATTGTTCGTAAGGTATGCAGAAAGTGAATTTTGCACCGCATCCTGGTTTTGATTCTACATAAATTTTGCCGTTGTGTGCTTCTATTATTTTTTTTGAAATAAATAAACCAAGTCCGGATCCTACTTTTTTAAATCGTTCTGCACCAGAAATGTATTCATTAAATATTGTATCCAGTTTGTCTTCTGCAATACCCGGTCCTTCATCTTGTACGGACACTTCAATATTATCGGGGTTTTGTTTTACAGATATATAGATTGTTGTGTCAGGCGGAGAATATTCTGAAGCATTTGCTATTAAATTTGTTATGACTCTCTTCATTTCAAGTTCGTCAAAGTTCAAAATATCATTAGTTATATCTGTGTTGATTTTTATTGTTTGATTCTGTTCTTCAAGAAGGTATTTTAGTCCATCTATACTCGATTGAAGAATCAGTTTTATGGAGTTTGGTTTTTTATGTAATTTGCATTGACCGTTGTCTATTTTATATCTTGTGAGTACATTATCCGTCATTCTAATCATATATCGAGAAGAATGAAGAATTTCTTTTACCATTTCTTGTTGTTCTTCATTTAACTCTCCAAAACTGCCATCAAGAAGTAGTTCTAGAGCCCTTTTTTCCGCCCTTACAGGCGTTTTTAAGTCATGCGTAAGCATTTCTATAAATCTTTCTCTGTCTCTTTCTGCTTTGATTTCTTCTGTTAAATCAGTCATAACAATCAAATAGCCAGCGGAACTGTCCGCTACATGTATTTTTGATATGTTTGTTTTTGTGTATTTTTCTTCTTCTATAATGACTCTGAATGAAATATATTCATTATCTGATTTAACAAATTCTTGCAATAATTCAATGTTTTCTGTTTGATTATTTTCTTTAAGTATCTCAATAAAACTTTTGTTCAAATATTTTTTGTTGGTCAAAAGTTTGTGGTTTTGTGAAATTATGTTGAAATTCAAATCGGCAAGTATAATTTCATCTTTGGTGAATTCATAGATAATATCGAGTTTCTTTTTTTCTTTTAAAAGCTCGTCTTGCATGTGCTTTAGTTTCAAAACGCTTTTTACTTGTGCACGTGTTGTATTTACATCGAAGGGCTTTTCAATATAAGCAAAAGAGCCGAGATTGTATCCTCTGATTTTGTTTTCATTGGCACCGTGGGCACTTACATAGATGATAGGTGTGTTTTTGTGCGTTTCGGTAAATTTTTCGGTAAAATTGAAACCATCCATTTCAGGCATGACGACATCAATCAATGCCAGATCAATTTTAACGTCTTTTAAATCTTCCAAAGCTTTTAAGGGGCTGATGTATGATAAAATTTCATAACCTAAAGGTTCTAATGTTGCTTCAAGCAATTCTATGTTCATTGCATTGTCGTCAACAATTAATAGTTTTCCTTCTGTCTTTTCCATTCTGATTTCTTCCTTTACACTGGGAAACTTATCTTAAATCTTTTATAGTAAAATAAGAATTACCCAACTGGAGGATTATTTCTTTAATTGTATCATTCTTTGATACCTCCAGCCAGCATATCATTTATGAAATATTTTTTACCCGCTAAAAAAATTAAAATTACAGGAATTGATAATATAACCGAACAGGCACATAAATCTCCCCACATTATTATTTCTCTAAAGCTGCCTCTAAATTGAGAAACCGCTACTGGAAGAGTTGTTACTGCTTCTGAATTTGTTACTATCAATGGCCACATAAAACTGTTCCATGCGGTGATAAATGTAAAAAGAGCCAGTGTCACTGCTGCCGGAGTAGAAAGTGGCAATGCAATTTTGAAAAATATTTCAAAGAAATTACATCCGTCTATTTTGGCTGCATCTTCAATTTCCGAAGACAGCCCTTTAAACCATTGTCTCATTAAAAACACACCAAAACCACCGAATATACCGGGAAGAATTAATGCCTGATATGTGTCAATCCAATGAAGTTCTCTCATTAAAAAGAAAAGCGGGATTATGTTAACCTGAGGTGGTATCATCATTGTTAGCAGAAATATGAAAAATATAAAATCTTTGTGTTCAAATTTGCTTCTTGCAAAAGCAAAACCTGCCATTGATGAAAAAAGAACCTGAAAAATTGTAGTTGTTGCTGCAACAAAGAGGCTGTTTATGAAAAATCTTGTTATAGGCAGTCTGGTAAAAACATCTTGATAGTTGTTTAGTATAATTGGATTCGGAAGAATTTGGGGCGGGTAAGAAAAAATCTGAGAATTTGTCATAAAGGACACGCTCAACATCCATAAAAAAGGCGCAATCATAGAAACTGCACCCAGAACTATTAACGTGTATCCAATTATTATAAATGCTCTTTTCATAAAGTTTATTTTAAAAGGTTTAAGTGAAGAATACAAGTTTTGTGCAGGTTTCAGAGAAGAATTTATTTGCAATATTTCTTCATAAATCTGATTTTTACACTTATTTTTTTTATAAAAATATGTTATACTACAAATGTAACAACAAGAAAGATGAAGATATGAGTCGGGTGCTTTTATTGAATTCTGAAAATGAGCCGCTTCGAATATGTAGCTGGAAGCGAGCACTGGTATTGTTGTTAAAAGGTAAGGCGGAGTGTGATGAACGTATTAAAAATATAGAAGATTATATCAGTATAGACAATACTTATATACCTAAAGTTATAAAACTTAACTATGACATGGCAGTTCCTTATAGGGAACTGCCTTTTAGTCGAGAGAATGTGTTTGTCAGGGATGAATATACCTGTCAGTATTGCGGGAAAAAATTTCCTGCTTCTGAACTTACCTTGGATCATGTTTATCCGAAATCGCGTCTGGGGCCTGATATTTGGGAAAATATAGTTACATGTTGTAAAGAGTGTAATCAATATAAAGCAGACAAGACTCCTAAAGAAGCAGGAATGAAATTGCTCAGGCGACCATTTCGTCCAAAAGAATATTTTGAATATGAGATGAAAAAATACTCATATTATGAACAATTGTACTGGAAAAACTGGGCATCATAATCTGAATTTGAATAGCAAAAAATTTTATATTTATATTTTTTATAAGTATGATTTGTTCTCGTTCCTTCAACACTACTGATTTTAATTTGATACAACAGTCAAAACAGATTTTTTCTGACTGTTATATGCTTTCATCTTTGGAGGCATTGGCTCATTCGACTCAAGGCAGGAATGTTTTAAGTGATAACGTACAAAGGCTATGTCTCAATACATCAATTAAATCAGAAAACTTTAAAGATATTTTTTGCAAGAACACTCCTTCTCTTGAAAATGCTTTAAATCAGTGTGAGGTTTTTCGTGTAAGATTCAAAAACGTGAAAGGTAATCAAGAAGATTTTTTTATTTCGCAGAACAATCCAAAATACTCAGAAATTTGGGCAAAACAAAAAAATCCGGTGATTTTTGCTTTTGAATCAGCAATGTCTGAGCTTTTAAAAAAATACCCTGACAAGAAACCTTTAATCAGTAAAATTGTTTTTCCTTTTAAAAAGAATTTCGAATACAACAAGGTTTCTAATTTTATGGAGATGTTTACCGGCAAAAAACCTTATATTTTAGCAGAAACATCTTTTAATCTAAATTTGAAGCCTTATAAAAAAGAAGTTTATAAACTTTTTGAAAGGTTAGGTAACACAAATTCTGATGATTACAGCTTTGTTGTTGGAAGTGGTATGAAAAAAATGGACGATGGACGAAGATGGCATTGTTATACTGTTTTGCATGTTGATAATGATAAGAAAAGAATTGTGCTTTTAAATAAGAGAACAAACGAGCCAAGAGAGTATGGTTTTGATGAGGCTATAAAAAAATTAAAATATTTTGTAGGATATTTTAATGAAGATCTAAAATAATTAAAATATTTTTGCAAATGACATAAAGTAATCATCAATTACATTAAATATAATTGGCATAATCCAGAGAAGAATTGCCGCTCCTAGGACCGGTTTGAAAAGGAAACTCAATTGGAAAACGTTTACCTGTGGTGCTGTTTTTGAAATTATACCTAGAATTAAATCCTGTCCAAGTGTAGCAAGAAGCACAGGTGAAGCTATTTGCAGTCCGACATATAGAACGTTTGAAGTTAGTGTAATAAGATAATCTTTATTTACGATTTGATCGAGTGGGATTGCACTTGCATAAATTGGAAATATCTCAAAGCTTCTATGCAGGGCATTTATCAGCCAGTAAACACCACCTATATTTATAAATAATATTACAGCAAGTAATCCAAAGAAGTTCCCTAGAATAGAAACCTGAGCACCGGCAGTTGGATCCAAAACCATTGCAGAGGAAAGACCCATTTGCATGTTTATCATATCTCCGGCTGCTGCAATGGCTAGAACTATACAGTTAGCTATAAAGCCTATTATCATTCCTCCGACGACGTTCAAAATAATGCCAAGAACAAGCGATGTACCTTTAGGCACCGCATGTGTCTCAACTGTCATCATTAAGATTATTGTGAGTACCATTGCAAAGGAAAGTTTAACAAATCCTGGAATCTCTTTTCTGTTTAAAACAGGAGCAAATCTGATGAATCCGAGTACTCTTGCAAAAATAAATATACCTGCACTGAGACCGCTATTTATTTCAGGAAAATATTTGGGAAATGCTTCTAATATTGTATCAATCATCAGTGTTTAATCTCATTTTCCGGCTTATCCAGTTTTAACAGCCCTTTGTCTTCATCTGCTTTGTCATCAATCAGAAGTTTGATAGTTGTATTTTTTTCGTTAAGTTTGAATGTAATATATGCGATGCCTTCTTCATAGGTTGTTATTATAAGATTTGAGTCAGTTGTAAAAATTTCAGTTACACTTTCTGCTTTAACAATTCTGGGATTGCTGTTTTGAATATCTTTAGGGCGTTGTTTAAGATCCAGAATATAACTTTCATTTGTATGAAGATTTAAAACAGCACCTGACTCTATTGCATGTGCATTAATCAGGAACTGCGGCAGTATTAATAATGACAAAAATAAAAGTAACTTTTTCATAAATACTCCTTATGCTGTTTTCTCCATTAACGGTTCATTATTGCATTTGTTTCGATTAGGTTGGGTCTTGGATTTGGCATTCTGTCAGACGGATAGTGTTTGATTTTTGAGTTGTAGTCTATGAAAGGGATTTTTCCGGGATTTCTCATAATATCACCGATTTCTTGTTTATCAAATCTGCCTGAACCTTGCTTGAATTCTGCATCGAATGGTTTTGTATATTTGTGATAACTTGAGGACAGGACATAGCTGTCAGCTGCTGGTATTTGATTGAAAGCAAGCTGGAAACCTTCCTGCAAAAGATTCGTTAAAAGTTTTATATAGCCTACACCCATAATCATCAAAACTAAAAATACAGCAAGAATTTTTGGGGCGGCAGCAATAGTTTGTTCTTGAACCTGAGTAACAGCTTGCAAAATACCAACAACCAGACCTACTCCGGCTGCAACAAGTACACACGGCATTGATATCATAAGCATTGTTATTAGCCCTTTTCCCATATATTCAAGTAATATTTCCATAATATTTTTCCTTTATCGATATTGTTAATTGAAGCTGGTTACGAGTCCGTGAACAATCATGCTCCAGCCATCAACAGCAATGAATATCAGCAGTTTAAATGGTAATGAGATAATTGTTGGAGACAGCATAAACATACCTAATGCCAGCAGTACATTCGCTACAACGAGGTCTAGTACAATAAACGGTACATATATAACAAAACCTATTTCAAAGGCTGTTTTCAATTCACTTATTATGTAAGCCGGTGCCACCTGCCAGATAGTTATATCATCAGGCGTTTTGGGCTTTGGTGCGCCCGACAGTTGAATAAAGAATGTCATATCTTCCTGGCGGGTTTGTTTCATCATAAATTCTTTAAGCGGTTTTGAGCCTTCAACCACAGCTCCTACGATATCTCCGTTTTGCTGATATGGAATTGACCCCATATCCCACATTTTTGAAAATACAGGGCTCATTGTATAGATCGTCAGAATTATTGACAGGCCAAGAAGTACAATTGCCGGTGGCACCTGCTGTGTACCCAGAGCCTGTTTGAGCATTGAAAATACTATTGCATATCTTAAAAAGCTGGTCATACATGTGAAAAAGAATGGTAGCATCGAAAAAATCGTCATTACCATCAACATTTGTAAAACCGGATTCATATCTTTTAATAAAATATCCATTTTATTTTATAGTCCTCTTTTTTATTTAATCCTTTTTTATTGGTTCGGAAAGTTTTCTCAACATTTCTTTCATAACAGGTTGTTTTTGAGAATTTCTTGTTGTTTTAATTGCATTCATAACTTCGCTGTAATCAATAACCTGTGATTCTTTTTGATTTTTTCTTGCAGTTTGAACTGTTTGGGGCACAGGCATGATATTTTGAGGAGTTTTTTCTTGTATATTTTGATTCAGTTTTGCAAGAAATGATGTTCTGTCAACATCAGCAGCTATAAGAAATTTTTCATTTCCTGCTTTGATTACGTAAAGTGTTTTTCTTTGAGATAGGTTGAGTGCATTTTCTATTTTTAAATCGTTATCATTTTTTGCGAAACGGTTATCTATCATTGTTTTTTTGTATATCATCAGACATAAAAACAATAATCCTACCATTGCCATTGAATATATAAGAAAATTTATTAAATATACACCCATATTTGTTTCCCTATTTTTTAAATATCTTCTTCGTCTACATCAAAGTCTGAATAATCAAAGTCTTCTTCTTTGAATTCTTCGTCTTCATCTTCTTGTTGCGGGAGTGTATTATCCTCTTCAAAATCTTCGATTTCATTAGTATCTTCTTCTGCAATGTCATCATATTCTTGTGCATATTGTGCATTGTCAGAAGCTTCTTGTTTTTCTTCAGTGAAGATTTCGTTGATTTTGACTCCGTACCTATCATTTATAATGACCAATTCTCCTGAGGCAACAATTTTGTCCTCAACTTTCAAATCGATTTTGTTGTCATATACAGAACCTATATCAACAACAAGACCTTCAGAGATTTGTTTAAGTTCTCCGAGAGTTAGTTTTACTTTTTCAAATTCAGCACCTATCTCAACCTGTATGGTGTCCCACATATTATATATATCAGGGCCGGTCATAGATTTCCCTCCGTTTTCGTCAAAATTGTCATAATCAATCATAATAGCCGGGTTCGGTGCGATTCTTACATCACAGCAATAATTCCCGTATTTCAATATCATTTTTGCTGCACTGCTGTTTTCTAACAGTACAATATCATCTTTTTCCAAATTTTTTACATCATTAAGCCTCAATCTCGTAGTTCCGACAGACAAGTTAACTTCAGCTGTGCTGGATAAAAAATTTGTAATGTTGAAAGTTTCTTCTCCTAATGCAATGTTTTCAGGGGTAATTGCAACAACAGGTATTTTTATAACTATTTTTCCAAGTGTTTTTATTCCTTCTTTTACAAAGAAAGTCAAATTGCATTCATTATAATTTGTGTTATTTTTAGGAAGGTTGTTTGCTGTTTTGATTAGATGAGAAAAGTTTTTGTATAAAAAATCATCAAATCCGGTAAGGATTTTTGCTTCAAGTTCGGTTATTTTTTCAATATTAAAGTTTTTTTCGTTAGAGCCTAAAATACCTTCTAAAAGAGATTTGACAATTTGTTTTGAAAGTCTGATAAAAACAGACAGTTCTTTGTTTAATCTGATTTGGGTAACGAAAAATTCTTCATTTGAAGAGAGAATATTAGTGTTTTCACTGACACTGACAAGCTTTATTTCTGCATCATTTCCCCAGAATTCAATAAAAGTGTCATGTAAAATTTTTGTGAAATTTCCATTAAACCAGTTATAAGTTAACTTTAACCGGCTGGAAAATTCAGATGTTATGTTTTCACTCTCTTCCCTTATAAGCAATTTTCCCCTAATCCCCGGAAAGATTTTTACCTCTTTTTATACATCTTCCCCTATAACAATCTTAAGAATTAAGGTACAAAGTCACATCATATATTCGTTGTATTTTAATACTTTACTCCAATGAAATTTAAATTTAATTATTTTATCTTGTAAAAAAGATAAGGAGTATATATGAATAATAAGAAAATTTTGATAATAGTTACAAATACATCCCACATGGATGATTCGAATAAAACAGAAACAGGGGTCTGGCTTGAGGAGTTTGCCGTTCCATTTTATCGTTTTAAAGATGCGGGATTTGATGTTACGGTTGCCAGTCCCCTTGGTGGTGTGTCTCCAATTGACCCTGCCAGTTTACTTTGTGAGAATCCAACAGAATGGGATTATACAAAAGAATATTTAGATAATACGGAAAAACTCAGCGAAGTTGATTACAAGACATATGATGCTGTATTTTTACCTGGCGGACACGGGCCAATGTTTGATCTTGCAAAAGATGATTTTTTAGGTGAAGTTATTTCATGGTTTTATAATGAACATAAACCGGTAGGCGCAGTTTGTCATGGACCGGCAGGACTTTTAAAAGCAAAAACCCCGAAAGGAGAACCTATTGTAAAGGGTATGCAGTTAACCTCTTTCACAAATGAAGAAGAAAAACTTGTGAAAAAAGAGGCAATGGTTCCTTTTTTATTGGAATCCAGGCTGAAACAGCTGGGGGCTTATTTTAATGAAGCATCTCCCTGGCAAGAAAATGTTGTTTCAGATGCAAACCTTATTACAGGCCAAAATCCTGAATCCAGCGCAAAAATAGCAGAGCAGCTTATAAGAAAAATTAATCTTTAATGCTTAATAGTCGTGACTTACTGTGTCATCATCGTCTTCGAGTGATGACAAGTCACGTGTATATGTTGTATCAAAATCTTCAGGAAGCAAATCTGTATCAGGCCATACGGTAGATTCATCAAATCTTACCGCAGTCATATTTTCTGCTGCGGAAAAGTCAGAATTTTCCAAATTGCTTTCATTGAATACCGCACCAGCCATGTCTGCATCCGTAAAGTTACAATAGCTGACTGTTGCATAGCTGTAATCTGTTCCATTTAAAAGCGCACCTGAAAAATTACATTCAACCAGATTTGCTCTGGAAAAATCAGCTGAAGTTAAGTCAGTATTTGAGAAGTTAACTTCTGTAAAAGTTGTTTCCGTAAATGAACAACCGCTAAGGTCTGCATCTGACAAATCAATACCTTCAAGAGTAAGATTTGAAAAATCCAATTCACTGAGATCCAATTCTTCTTGAGAATTTTTGTAATCTTCATATTCTTTTGGTTTTTTAATAATCAAATCAAAAACTTCTTCTTTTGTGTAATTTGCCATAGAAATTCTCCTTAGCTGCCTATTACTCTGATATATCTATAATACCATTTTTTTTATATTCTAATCTTCTATTATTCTCATCTGCATAGCGAGTAATACCGCCTGGGTTCTGTTTTTTACTTTAAGTTTTTTAAATATACTGTTAAGGTGAGTTTTTACTGTTACTTCTCTGACAAAAAGTTTTTCAGCTATATCATTGTTGCTTGCACCCTGTGATACCATTTTGAGAATTTCTTTTTCACGTGCTGTTAAAGGTTCTATTTCACCTTCTTGTACAAATTTTAAATCAACGTTGTTTACTTTTTCTTTTTGCCAGCTTGAACGTCTCAAAAGAGCTTCAATTCTTGCCAGCAGGTTTGGAAGAATAAATGGTTTTACAACATAGTCGTCAGCTCCGAATTTCAAGCCTGATATTTCTTTTTGTTCTTCATTCAGTGCCGTAATCATTATGATTGGTAGGTTTGCAAATTTTTTGTTCATTCTGATAGCTTTGAGTGTTTCCCATCCATCCATATTAGGCATCATTACATCTAAAAGGACCATGTCAAAATCACTCTTTTCAGAAGTAAGTTTCTTTATTCCTTGAAGTCCGTCTGTTGCTGTTTCAACCTCATATCCATATAAAGGAAGTGCATCAGCCAGATATTTTGGGCTGTCATCGATTATTAAAATCTTAGCAATAGCTACCATTTTTACATCTCTTTCTTCTCATACTTTAGTTGTAATTTTAATTGATAAGTTAATAATTATCAATTGAAATTATGAGAAATTCATCTATTTATATTATTTTATCTTTAAGTGCTTTTATGGCCGCTTGTGTTCTATCTTGGACACCGAGTTTTTGCAATATATTACAGACATGAGCTTTGGTTGTGTTTATACTTACATCAAGTTTTTGTGCTATTTCGTTATTTGTAAAACCATCTGAAATTAAAGTTAGAACCTGTCTTTCTCTTGCTGTAAGGTTTGATTCTGTTGTTTTTGTTTGATTTGTAATTTGCAAGGATTCATTGTTTCCGCTTGATGCCGCATTTAAAACAAATTGAGCTACTTTCGGGTCAAACCACGCTGCACCTTTGCTTACGGAATTTACTATTTCCAGTAATCTTTCAGGTTCGACATCTTTTGTACAATATGAATTTGCACCTGCATTTAGTGCTTTCATTACATCTTCTTCCTTTTCGTGAGAAGAAAGTATAATAACTTTTTTAGAC
This sequence comes from Clostridium sp., assembly GCA_018362895.1. GTDB lineage: Bacteria > Cyanobacteriota > Vampirovibrionia > Gastranaerophilales > Gastranaerophilaceae > Limenecus. The sequence continues at coordinate 69,551 of JAHALR010000012.1, forward strand.
GGATATTTGGTTTTTATTATCTTTGTGGCTTCTATTCCGTCTATATCAGGTAATCCGAGATCCATAATAACAATGTCTATGTTTTCTTTCCCAAGAATGTTCAGACCTTTTTGTGCATTTTCTGCTTCATATATACATATATTAGAGCTGCTGTCTTCGAATGCAGTTCTTAAGCCGAATCTTGTTAAAGCATGATCTTCGACGATGAGAATGTTTAATTTACTCATTTATTTCCTAATCTTTAACTATAACTGTGAGTTTAGTTCTTTTGATGCATCAACAAAGAAAGGATTAATTTCAAGCGATTTTTTGAAGTCCTGTGCTGCTGCATCTTTGTTTCCCTGTTGTTTTTGGATGAGCCCTGAATAGTAATAATAGCGATAATTTTTGCTGTCTACATATTTTACAGGTTTGATGTATATTTTTGCTAAATCTGTACGGTTGCTTTTTATTGCAATATCGGCGAGATCAAGCCAAGCATCAATAAACATCGGGTTTTGGGAAACTGCTTTTTTTAAATATTGAATGTTTTTTATTTCATCAATTTTTGAAGCTGTGTAATAAGTTTTTGCATTAACTTTATCTTTTTCAAATACTTTATTTGCGTATTCTGTTGATTTATCTGTCATTCCAAGCATTTTGTAGCAAAGTGAGGCATTTATTAATGCTTCTGTGTTATTTTTATCTTTTTTGGATGCTTTAATGTAGAAATCAAGCGCATTTTTGTAATCTTTTTTGAAAAGATACATGTTAGCAATTCCAATTAAAGTTTCTGGATAATTTTTCTTGATTTTATATGCTTTTTCATACAGATCCATTGCATCAGCAAGATTGTTTTGTCTGAAATAGATTTCTGCAAGCAGTGTTGTTGATTGGTAATCTTTTTTGTTTTGTGCTATATTTTGGTTCAGTTCTTTAATGGCTCTTGTGTTGTCTCCTGTTTTTATAAAATAATTAGCGAGATAAAATCTTGATTTTGCTCGGTCTTTTGTTGCTTTAGCCAGAGTATAATATCGCAAACCTTCTACATCGTTTTTGTAATCAAGTATATTTATATCCTGATTCAAAAGGGAATCAAGGGTTTTTACTGCATCAGAAAGTTTATTTGTTTCACAAAAAATTTGAGCTTTATATTTGATATAGTTAGCATTATCCGGGTTTATTGATAATGCTTTGTTTATTTCATTCACTGCCTTGTTATATTCTTTGATATTATAATATGCCTGTGAAAGGATAAAATGAGAATAATCAGATCGTTTTAGTCTTTCGGGCATTTTGTTCATATCTCTGGCAACTTCGAATGCAAGATTGTTGTAGTAAATTTCTGTATAATTTTGTGCAAGTTGAATTTCATCGTCATAAGATAGAACTACTTGAGGAAATAATTTAGATTTTATAAGTTGTATTTGATAGTTGTATAGTTCTCTGTCTTGGATATTGTTGATAGCTTCTTGTGCTAAAGAAAACAACCCTATGTTCGCAAATTTGTATGCAAAGCCCAGATTCACAAAATCATCTCCGTTCATAGCAAGAAGCAGGGTTTTGTAGTCTTTATAGGCTGCTGTTATATTTCCTTGTGTAAATTTTTCATTGGCTTCAGCATATTTTTTTGCATAGTCTATTTTTGCAGGATTTATTGAATTTGCAGCAGCTGTATTCTGTGAAAAAGTGATTATTCTAACAAAATCGTTTGTTAATTCATTATTTTTTATCAATTTCAAATTTTCTTTATTAAAAGTTGAAACCGGTGTTTTTATAATATTTCTATTTGTTTCTTGAGAAAAACTTTTTGTCTGTGATAAAAATGGAGAAGACAATATCACTGCTGTTAACAATATTTTTTTTATCATTTAATTATTTTCCTGCTTTACAATTGTAGTATCTGTTGAATAATTCTATCAAATCTGAATCTTCTTTTGTATATTCTGAACTGTCTTTATTAAGCAGGTAATACAAATAATTTACATCATATTTTGATAGTATATTTCTGTCTTCATCAAGAAGAACCGATTCGACTTCTGAAACAAAAACATCAACAAGTCTGTCTAATTTTATCATGAAGAAGGAATCAACAATATCACCGTCAAAATGCTTCCAGGATCCTGATTTTATAATATCAAGAGCATTTTTTATAGGCATTTTATCTCTGTAATGTCTTTTTGATGTGATTGCATCAAACACATCACTCACTGCGAGGATTCTTCCACCTATGTGAATTTCTTCTCCTTTGAGCTTTCTGAAATAGCCTGTGCCGTCGTATTTTTCGTGGTGGCTTGATGCTATTTCCGCAACTTCTTTAAATTCTTCTGAAATGTAGACTCTATTTAAAATATCATAAGTTATTTTTACGTGTTCTTGAATATGTTTATATTCATCATCGGTTAATTTTCCGTCCTTTTGCAAAACAGCATCTTTAATCCCTATTTTTCCAATATCGTGTAAAACTGCTGCATGGATGACATTTGCTTTTGTTTTTTCGTCAGTTTTCATTACATCGCAAATCAACTCAGAATACATCTTTACACGGTTGGAATGACCTGCTGTTATTTTATCTCTGGCATCAATAGAACCTGCAAGGGTATCAATAAAGCTTTTGAACAGTTCTTTTTGTTGATTAATCATAGTCTGTTGTGATTCAAAAAGACGAGCATTTTCAATAGCAATTCCTGCGCTGGAACCAATTGCTATCAGAACTTCTTCATCTTCTTTGGAAAATGTTCCATGTTGCTTGTTCAGAACTTGAAAAACTCCGAGAATTTCGTGTTTCATGTTCCAAATCGGCATACAGAGGATTGTTTCTGTTTTATATCCTGTTTCATTATCAATTTCTTTATTGAATCTCGAGTCACTATATGCATCTTTTATATTTATAATTTCTCCGGATTGGGCAACATAACCGGCAAGACCCGCATTAGCCGGAAAGCGAAGTTCCTGACTACCCATTCCCAGTGCTATTTTGGAAAAAAGTTCATTTTTATTTTTATCCAAAAGGAAAACAGTGCATCTGTCTGCATCCAGAACTTTTTTAATTTCTTCTGCAACTGTTTTAAGCAGATGTTCAAGACTTGTCTCTGCTGCAAGAGTTCTTGCTACATTCAAAAGAGCAACAAGCGGCTTTTCAACATTGTTGTCATAAGTTAAGTCACTGTTTTCTATTTCCAGCGATTCAATTCTGCTTATAAGATCCATAACTTTTATGTTAATAATGCTGTTTTCTGAATTTATATTTCTGGCTTGTTTTAAGATAGCCAGTGCTTGTGCATAATTTTTTTCTGAAAAATAAATATATCCCCAGCAGAAGTAGTTCGTTTTTATTGCATTTTTATTTTGTGAATTTTCTGCTAAAAATTTAGCATCATCTAACATATTTAAGCAGATTTTATAATTTGCTTTGTCTGCTTTATATTTCAAAATGGCGAGAAGTGACAGATTTTGGGCAATAAACTCATAAGATTTATTAAGCAAAAAAGTATTGTGAATCATTTCTGCTTTAGCTGTTAAGCTTCCCAGATTTGCTGTTTCCAATGTTTTAAATAGCGAAAACATTGTATTTTCTGCATTTTTTATATCTTCAACACAAACCGATTTTATAAACTCTTCCATAATATAATTAGAACCCTTAACATATTCTTTATTTAATTATACAATAGTTTTCAGAATTTATAAATAAGTACAAAAAATTTGACTGCGGGGTGTTATGAATAAAGTCAGTATAGTTGTTCCTGTATACAACGAAATCAAAACAATAGATGAGATTTTGGAAAAAATTGAAAATGCATCATTTTATGGGCTTGAGAAAGAAATTATTTTAATTGATGATATGTCAACAGACGGAACAAGAGAACATTTGAAAGATTTGGAAAATAAATATAAAGTTTTATATCACGAAAAAAATCAAGGCAAGGGTGCTGCAATTAGAACAGGGATGACTCATATAACAGGTGATATTATGGTAATTCAAGATGCGGATCTTGAGTATGATCCAAATGATTATGAAGAACTTGTCAAACTGATTGTAGAAAATAAGGCAGATGTTGTTTACGGATCAAGATTGACCGGTGCTAAGCCGTCGAGATCTTTTATGTTTACTCACCTTTTGGGGAATAAACTTTTAACCTTGACTACTAATCTTCTTTACGGTGCAACTTTGACTGATATGGAAACTTGCTATAAAGCTTTTAGGACAAGCTTTTTGGATGGTATAATAATAAAATCTGACAGGTTTGATTTTGAACCTGAAATTACTGCAAAAATGCTGAAAAAAAGAGCACGTCTTTATGAACTTCCTATTTCTTATTATGGACGGGAGTATGCCGAGGGTAAAAAAATCACCTGGGTTGATGGTATCCATGCGATTTTTGCACTCATAAGATTTAGATTTACGGATTAGTCTCAAAAAACTTTTTCAAAGAATAATATTTGTTTCTATAAAGATTTTTTACAGGCTCTTCTATTGAACTGTTGTCAAAGTGTTTAAGAATTCTTTGCTGCTCTTTAATTTTTACAGGCAGGTTCAAATTCTTAGCTTCAATTGCGCTAAAGACAACCAGTCCTGTTAAAATTGCTATCTTGGCTGTTTTGGGATGGAAATTAGAAATCATTTCTAAAATTTTTGATTCTGGTAATTTAATTACTTTTTTATTTTTTATGCTGTTTATTACATACTTTGAACTGTCAAAATTCATTTTCTTTTTTGTTCTGTCGAATGCATTTCTCATTTCTTTTTGCATTATATATGTATTTTTTAGCTCTTTTTGTGCCATTTTTGACTTCATGAGATATTTTCTGAATTCGAAACACTCCTGAGAATCCAGCTCATTATCTACATAAGGAGACAAATTATCCATAAATTTTTCATGTTCTCTTATGCTGAAGCTTACTTTTTGTTGCTTTTTTTTAGCAAGTTCAAGTACCTGCTTATAGGAATCTTTCAGATTTTTTATCAGGGATTTTAAATATAAATATTTTTTGTAACATTCATCGCAGTTCCCCAGGTGGTCTTCTATAAATGCTCGTTCTTGATAGGTAACTTTGTTATCTATGTATAAAGACAACATTGACGAAACTTTTTTACATATAATATTAGTCATGATTTTCCTTTTTTATGCAATATATTGTTTTAAGTCTTCTTGAAGCTTATTTCTAGCTCTGGCTATTCTGGATTTTACGGTGCCAACATTTGTTTTTGTTATTTCTGCAATTTCTTCATAACTCAAACCTTGAAATTCTCTAAGCACAATGGCAAGTCTGAAAGAATCAGGAAGTTTATGTATAGATTTTTCAATAATGCAGTGTAATTCACTGTTCAAGCTTGATTCTTCCGGTGTACATGTACTGCAAGGTACATCATTAACAGAAAATCTGTCTTGTTCTTCATCTTCTTTTTTATCTATTGGGACAGTTTGCAGTTTTCTGTTTTTGCTTCTCAAATAATCATAGAAAAGGCGTGTTATTACTTGATTGAGCCAGGCTTTAAATTTTGCAGGGTCTTTAAGTTTTTTGATATTTCTTGCCATTTTTAAAAGAGCTTCTTGTGTTAGGTCCAAAATATCATCACAATTGCTGCTTAAGTAATAAAAAGAGGCATATACATTGTTTTGAACTCTTTTTATTAATTCTTCCATTGCATCAAGATTGTCTTCTTGTGCCATAAGCACAAGTTCTTCGAGTGATTTATTTTTGTATTGCTTTTTATTAAAAAGGTTCAAATTTCTCCTCTTCCCTTATTTGCATTTATGCTATTTTAAAAATAAAGGAAGCTCTGGTTTTTTCACACGCTCATTATTATATAAACATGTCGATAATATTTTTTTAAAGACTTACAACACACAAATCTTCATCCAGTTTAATTTCAAAGTAAGTGTTTGCTGGTATGTTCAAATCCTTTCCGGTTTTGAAAAGAGAAGCTATTGGTGATATTAAAAGGTCAGCGGCTTGCAAAGCTGCTGCACCCAAATAGACAAAAGGTCTTTTCGCATTGCTGATTGTACAAAGATTGTTTGTGCAAGGATCTTTGTATATGCTGTTTATTGTTCCATTGGAGAGTGTATCTCCGAGATTTGTTAAGTATATAGAGCTTCCGGCAAGGTTATTCATAAATACTCTTTGGTTTTCTTTTTTTGTAATAAGAGCTTTGACCGGATATGTTATATTGTCTATGGTAATTTTTTCAAGAGCAATTTTAACTCTGCCGCTTCTGCCTGCATAACCAGGAGATTTGGTTTTGACTATTTTCCCTTTAAATGCAACTTTTGAAGGTGACTTGGGATAGAATATACTTTCTTTTCCAAGTGATTCAAATTTTACCGGGGTTCCTTCCATAACATCACTTGTCAGTCTTAAATCGGATTTTACCAGGAAGGTTCTTCCTTTCTTTAATTTAACTGCGGTGACTTCTTCATCAGCGAAGGTATATAGCGGATGGAATAAAGACAAAAATATCGCAGCACAAATAAGCAGTCTAATCATAAAAACCTCTAAAGTGTAATGTCTAAAATTGATACTCCCTTGCTACGGGGTTTATATCATACATACAAAAACGGTTATATGTATCATATGTTTATTGTATTTACAAAATCTCATTTTGTATTTTCAGATATCAGCTTTTTTCATGTTACAAAAAATAAATTGTAATTTTTACACTAAATTGCCCAACTGGGTAATGGATTCCTATTTTGTGTGACATAGAATTGGAACTAAGATATATGGCTGATAGATAATACCTGTCAGGATATGTCTCTGCATTAATCATATCAGGTCCTTAAAAATATACTTAATAAAAATTTATTTCCCATCAATTCGATATTTATACCAATTACATCAATTTATAATTTAGGAGTTTTTAAAATGTTAAAAGACAATTACTCTTCAACAGCAGCAGCTGAATTCGTAGTTTACCCTCCAACATTTATTGATTGTGTCCCTATGGTAAAAATCACAATGAAACAAAAAATTAAAAACATGCTGGAGCGTATTGTGAAAATTGATCTTTCTTTGAAAAAAAGATTTTCTAAACTTTGGTAAAAAGAAGAAGCCTTTCGACTCTGATTCATACAAAAATAAAGAAAAGGCTGAATTTACTGTAATTGCTTATCCTGAATCAGATATAAAAGAAGTTCTGCATATTATGAATTCTCTCAAGCTGACTTCTATTCCTGTGGCAGAAAATCCTTGGAATAAAAAACTCGTAGGTTACATGGATAAAAGTTCAATAGAGAAAGAACTTGAAGAAAATTCAAAGCATTAAGCATTAACATTCTTTTAGAGATAGAATTAGAGACAACAAAGCTGATTATATATTTTAAAATGTTCTATTGTATCAATTTATGAAATGTTTTTTTTATGATAGCAAATTTTCGTGAATATTCGTTTTAGAATAAAAAAAGATTTTGTGAATTTTTATTTGGAATGAACAATTGTTATCTATATCACCAGCTCAAAATGTGAATAATAAAAAAACTTCTTTCGGAAAAAAATTACAGGTATTGAATTCAAATTCCTATGTTCCGATAAAAGCCCGATCTGTACTTGAAGATAGAGTCTTCAAATCACAGGCAGATACTGCTATGAAAGAGGGTCATTTTGAAAAAGCAATTGAGTTGTATCATAAAGCTTTAGCTGTAAATCCTGATGACATTGAACTTCATCTGAGCATTGCAAAAACATATAATTTCAATAAGCAATATAACAATGCTATTTTTCATTTAGAAAAATATGTTTCACTAAAACCTGATGATATAGAAAACATAACCCTTCTGGGTGAATGTTATAAAAAATCGGGCAAGTTTTCACAGGCAATTGAAAAGTTCAATAAAGCTCTTTTGATTGAGCCTAATTATGATTATGCAAGAAGAAATCTTCTGGATGCACAAAATCTTTATAATGCCTGTTTGAACCCGACAAAAGCCCGTCAGGAAAGATATGATGCCGCAATTAATAACCTGACTGAAGCAGTAAAAATTGCAAAAAATTATCTTCCAAAAGGTTATATGGATGACATGAAAGATATGACTGTATCTTTTGACAAAACTTCCCAGATGGGAGGACGTTCAAATATTGCACAATATGAGCATAATAAAAGAAAAATTTCCGTGACTGATGAATATACTTATGCCAGTCCTAAACTGGTAGGTGCATATTTAATACATGAATTTACACATGGAAAAGACAATGACCCTTATACTTCAATCAGAGAAGAACAGGATGCATATAGAGTTCAAGCAAAATATTGGGTAGAAAATGTCAAAGATGTCTATGATCCTGAAATGGATTATGTAGCTGATTTATACAAGCAGTCAGCAGAAACACTTGATAAAAGAGTTGCGGAAATATACAAACTCAGGGATCCCGGGATTCCTGAAACTTCTTATAATCATCCACCAAACGGTAAAAAAGCGGCGGCTTATGGACTTTCAGGACTTTCTGACCAGCCGTTGAAGGCATATGAAATTATCGTGTAGATATGTAAATAAGTGTAACGATATCACTAATTTTTATACTATGTTCATGCAAAAATAATTCTTGAGGTTACTTATAATACCGGACAGATAAAAACAGATTAGTATGAAAGTTCCACCCCTAAATCATGCAGATTATTTAATAAAAACAGCTGGAAAATATCAAGCTCTTGGTAGAAAATTTGTTACAAGTTTGGATAAGTCAGGAGCAATACTTCCTGTTGTGTTACTTGAGGCTACTGTAACCGGAGGTCGAACATACCAGGCTTATCAAAGAGACGGTTTTGTAGAAGCACGTGAAAGAGTTACTGAAGAATCTCTGGGTGCTGTATTTTGGCTTTTCGGCGCAAAAATGTTTGGTAATTTATTTGATAAATTGGGCAGAAAGTTCCTGAATATTCCTAAAAAAATGCCTGATGTTGGTCGAGATGCTGTAAGGACTCCTTTTGACAATTTTATTGCGCATGCCGCTGACAAACTAAAACTTACGCCGGATAAGGCAGAACAAATTAAGAAAAATCTTGCACGTTATTCGGTTGGCAAAACTGCTGCTAGCATTATTACTGCTTGTTTGTTTATTGGTTATGTTGTTCCTAAGCTTAACCAGGGGATAACAAAACATTTGTTCGGAAGAATGAATTCTGCTGATCCGAACCATGAAAAAGCACCTGATCCTTTAAAAAATAAAATTACCTTGAAGGATGCACGAGCAATTTTGACGGCAAAAGATGTTTCTATTAATGCTGTGGAAAACTTTAAGGCAAGAAAAACCCTGTCTTCCGATATGCAAAAACAAAACACTTCTATTCCGTCTTTTAAAGCAGGGGCTGATTCTCTATTACGTATAGTTCAAAACTTTGAAGAGAATGATGTTTGGAAACTTATGGGTACAGATGTTGGTACTGTTACAGGTAGAACTGCCAATGCCAGAAACAAAGATGAGCGTATAGAAATTATGTTCAGAGATATTTCATCTATATATTTCTATTGCTTCTCTATGCCTGCTATTGTTAAATTTATGAATAATCATGATGAATTTGGCGGAAAAAATACAAAATTAAATCCGATGAGTGCGGCACAAGTGCATAACTATTTAGTTGAAGAAATGCATAAAAAAGGCGTAAGTGAAATGTCTACCGAACTATTTAGCAAATTTGCTTTAGGTTCAGGAAATGTCAATGAAGATTTTATGACGGAGGCATTTGGAAAAGCGCAGAAACCTATAAATAAAAAATATCTGTTCGGCTTAATAAAGAAAGAACAAAAGCCGCCGATGAGAATAGTTTCACTTGAACGCTTTAAAGAACTTGTTGATGTATATTACAAGAATAGTTCTGAATCTGAAATACTCAAACTAACTGCTGAAAAAATGTCTGAGTTGCAGCCTAAAAAAGGCGGTACAAGTATACTTACCGAAATTCAAGTTCAGGATGTTTTTAAAGGCGGTGTTTTGAGACAGCCAGACTTTTTGAAATCAGTATTTAACAACATACTAAAAGACAAAAATGATGCTTCACCGATTACAAACAAATACAAATATATTTCTGCTGAAAAACTGGAAGACTTACGTTCACAGGTTTACAATTATGCAGAGTCCATTATTACTGATGCTGAAAGAAATAAAACAAAAGTAACATGGGAATCAATGAAGAAAATGAATAAAAGGAACATGTATAGAAATGGAATGTTTATGGCATTGGCTATGGGTGTATCTTCTTTGTTCCTTTCGACAATTATTCCCAAAATTCAATATTATATTACATATCTTAGAACAGGTAAGAATTCGTTTCCCGGAACGGAAAATCTTAATCAAAACAAATAAAAAGCCTTACATATCAGTAAGGCTTTTTTATTAGAAACTATATCCTTTATTTTGAATTAATGTTTTTACATTAGCTTCAAATTTGCTGATTAGTTTGTCTGCATCAATTGTGTAAACATAATTGTTTGAAGTTGTTGCCCATTCTGTGCAGTCACTCAGAGCGGCTTCACCTGCTTTGTCCAGCATAGATTGAAGCTCTGATGCTGTGATTTGTCCTCCGTATTTGGCGACGATTTTGTTTTTAATTGGTGTTAATATTTCAGATTCTGCTTTTGCTTGTATTTCAGCTGCACTGCTGACATTTACAACTTGAATGTCTTTATTTACTCCGGCTTCATTTGCTACTGAAGCCATGCTGGTTGTGTAAATTCCTTTATATGCTTCTTTTTCTCTTGCTGCTTTTTCTTCTGCCGCTTTTTTTTCAGCTTCAACTTCTGCTGTTGTCTTACCGTTGTTTGCACATAATGAATTAAATTCAGCGAAGAATTTATCAGCAACTGCTTTTATACTGTATTCACCAAGTGTCTTCTTGTGCATGTTCAAGAAACCATGTTTTTCTGACCATGTACTAATAAGTGATGAATCAGCTACTGTGGCTGCAACAGCTTTGTTTATGTATGTTTGCAATTCATCAGTCATCTGATCTCCGAGATTTGAAACTAAGGCATTTGCGATTGCCGTTAAATCGGCATCCATCTGTTGCTCTAGTTCTTTTCTTCTGTTGCCTTCGGAGTTATCAGTACTTTCAACTTTTCTTTTATCACCTCTAGAGTATGCAGTTGACAGACCTGCTGTTGTCAATACGTTAGTAATGTCATAATCAGGAATACTACTTGTTGTGGTATCAGAACCTGAGGTAGTTCCGTCGGTTGATGTTGAGCCATCTGTACCTTCAGTGCCGTCAACTTCTGTTAACGAACCTGCATTTACATTTTTGACATGGTCGTGGTCTTCAACCCATTCATTTGCTTGATCAAGATTTTTTAATAAAATCTCTTGAAGTTTTGCTTTGTATTCGGCTGAGTTTGTACCGTATTGTGCTGCAACAGCATCAAGCTCATCCATGTCGGATTGTGGCATCCATTGATTTATGTTGGCGCATAAATCATCAAAAATATTTTTTGCTATTTGGTATTGTGGATCAGTTGGATCCATAAGTAATGCATTTAAAATATAGTGAATATCAAATTCTTGATTTGTATATGTTATGTTTGCATAATTGCCTGCAAGGGTAAATGTTGTAGAATCTTGACCATCATCAAGATTTCCGAATGTATAATCTGTTATGACTGCGGTGTTATAACCGAAGTTTATTGTGTCAATATTCGTGCCGTTTGGCATTCCTAAGGCTTTTGCAACTTCTTCATTGCCTTCAAGCTTTCTGTATGTGCCATTATCATAATCAAATTCATAATAGCAGTCTTCGTCTGTACTTTGATAAATTGCTCCGGAGCCGTTTGAAAGATGTTTACCGGCATTCAAGGTATTTCCTTCTGAGCCGTCGCTAACATTAGCATTGCCGGTTTCAAGGTAATTTTCCACCTGTTGGTTAAAATTTTGGTAATATCCTTTCATTACAAGCCAAGATTCAAAATCCATACTGCTGTTATTGGATTTGCAGTAGCTCTGGTACATTGGATAATATACTTGATATTCTGTCAAATGTGATATTGAACCTGATGAACCTGTTCCGCCTACACCTTGTACCATTTTTGACTCCTGTTTCTGTTAAATTTAATCGCACTACATATATATAAAAACATTTTGTATATACAAAAACCATAAAAAGTATATAAATTTACAATTCTTAACTTTCTCTGATTAGCTGTATATAATGATTGCATGCATCATGTCGATATTTTGATTTAAAAACTTTAATGTTTTTCTGGTACATTTAATATAATTTTACAAATATTAATATTAGAATATACAGCTTTTGTATAGTTATATTAAATTTTGAAAATGCTATAATTTATTTATAGAAAATAATAAAGGAATTTTTATGACAAGTTCAATTAGCTCTGTTAGCTCGGCAATGGCAGATCAAACAGCAAGCCTTCAAATGCAGGTAAAATTGATGTCTATGCAAAAACAACAAGGTGCAATAGCACTTTCACTTTTGCAGGGGGCAATTAATGCTGTACCCCAAGATCCTTCTACCATTACCTCAGCGCAGTTAAAATCCCCAATTGATATTAGAGTGTAAAATTTAATTTAATAAGTATTAAAAATAGATAGGAAGTGTTTTATGATACTTAGTTATTCTTCAGCAGAACAATCACAATCAGCTGTTTCAATGGATGCTTGGCTTGCAAAATTGCAAGAAGGTAAAAAAAGCACACAGCAGCTTCAATCAGAGTTGCTAAACAGCACTACTGAAATAATAAAAGATATTCAAGACAAAGCTCTTGAAAAAGCAAAAGAGGAAAAAACCGAAGAACAACAAAAAGGAGAAGAAGCTGTCGAAGTTGCTGTTTCTTCAATGTCTGTTTCATCAACATCAGATGTTCCTGAAACAACTTCAGAAGATTCTTCCGTTGATGTAAAAGCATAAGAAATAAGTATTATGGTTATTGATACAGAAGTTTTGGATTTACTTGAAAAAACAAGAGAAAAGTGTGCAAAATGCCATAAATGTGCTCTTGGGTCTACACGTACAAAATCTGTCTTTTCTGGTGGCATTCCTAATAACAAGCTTATGCTCATAGGTGAAGCTCCGGGATATTGGGAAGATCAAAAGGGTGAACCGTTTGTTGGAAAAGCAGGACAGCTTTTGGATAAAATTTTTGCTTCGGTCGGTTTATCCAGGCAGAATGACGTGTATATTTGTAATACCTTGAAGTGCAGACCTCCTGATAACAGGAATCCGTTACCGGATGAGAAGGATGCTTGTCGTGAATATCTTGATATCCAGGTGGGTGCATTAAAGCCCAAAATTATTCTACTCTGTGGAAATATTGCTGTTCAATCTTTTCTTGAAGGCGCAAGAGGTATTACAAGAGTTAGAGGACAGTGGTTTGATGGTCCTTATGGCTCTAAGATGATGCCAATCTTTCACCCGTCATATTTGCTTAGAAATGATTCAAGAGAAAAAGGTAGCCCAAAGTGGCTTATGTGGCAAGATATTCAAGAAATTAGAAGAGTATACGACGAGCTGTTTAAATAGTTGTAATTCCAAGAAATTTTAATAAAAACAATAATAATAAAAACTTAAGCATAATAAAAATTATGCTTAAGTTTTTTAGAATTTACATTACCTTTTTTTCTTATAATTTTTTTATTTTTATATATAGGTATATGATAAGTGATATCGTATATAGAATAATTTTAAAATATTCTGTATTCGTTATGGTGTCTGGGGCTGGGATTGTCAATATTTATACAAAAACTTGATAAATAACGCTGTGTTATAATCTTTTAGGTATTGCAATAATGTAATAGAGTAAAATATGCTGGATAAAAGTTTATTAGGTAAAAGAATTAAAGAGCTCAGAAAGTGCAAGGGCATGACTCAAGAACTTTTGGCTGAAAAGGTAGGGATTGATTCGAAACATCTTAGCAGGGTTGAATGCGGAAAGAATGCACCTTCTTTTGAATTGTTGAACAGAATTTCTGCAGCCTTACAAATAGAGCTTTCTCTTCTTTTTGATACATTGCATTTAAAAACAAAAAAAGAATTGATAAATGAAATAGATAATATTTTGGAAAGAGAATCAGAAGAAAATATAAAAACATTTTATAAAATTATTGTCCATTTAATAATGTAAATTTTCGATTTTGTATTAATCTGTCCGGCTATTTAAAAATAAATTTTTGCCATTTATTATGAATGTATGAAGTTTTTTATAATAAATGGTCATAAATATTATCCTTTTGCACAGGGACGCTTAAATAAAACACTTTTTGATGAAATCAAAAAAATCCTTATTGAGAACAAAAGTGAAATAAAAACGACTGTTATAGAACAGGGTTATAATATTGATGATGAAATAAAAAAATATAAGTGGGCTGATATTGTTATTTTTCAAGCACCCATAAACTGGTTTTCTGTGCCATGGATAATGAAAAAATATTTTGATGATATTTATAGGTATGGTGAATTCTATTCAGGTTCAATTGCATACGGCAAAGGTGGACTTTTGAACGGTAAAAGATATATGTATTCTCTTACGTGCAATCCAAAATCAGAAGATTTTGATAATCCGGAAGGCTTTTTTGAAGGTAAAAGCATTGAAGATTTGATTGTTGCATTGCATAAAATGCAGCAGTTTTGTGGTTTAAGTCCAATAAAGACATTTTGTGCTTATGATGTTGTTCACAATCCTGATATTCCTTTTTATTTAAAATCTTTAAAGAATCATATAAACACATATGTTTTAAATACTTATATTTCTTGATATATAAGCCTTTTGGAAGATTGTTAAAAATTAGTTAATTCTGTGAGGTTTTTCATTATTCAGAGTAATAATAATGGTGTTGAAAGTATTAGACAAGAAAAAGGAGAAAATTATGAGGTTCTTAATAAAAAAAACACCTGACAGATTTTTGAAATCAGTTAATGATGAAATTAGCTCTATTTTGAGCAGAAACATGGAAGGCTTATTTCCTGATTATGGTTTTCCTGAAGAGGAAAAAATGGCAATGCCTGTGGAATTAAAGGAAAAAGATAAAGAATATACAGTCAAAGCTGAACTTCCTGGTGTAAAAAAAGAAAATGTTGATATTGATATTGACAAGAATTACATCACTATAAATGCTAAGAAAGAAGAAGAGCATGAAGAAAGTGAAAAGGGATATAAAAAGTCTGAATTCAGCTATGGCGAGTTTTCAAGAACAGTATATTTTCCGCAAGAAATTAATGTTGAAAAAACCAGAGCAAAACTCGAACATGGTGTTTTGAAAATAGAAGCTCCGAAAAAAGAAGCAGAAAAAGAAAACATCAAAAAATTATCAATAGAATAACTTTTCTTTATTATATAGTATTGTAGCAGCGTATTTTTTGTCCAAATACGCTGCCTTTTGTTATATTTGCATGATATTATTAGTATTATTACTTTAAAGGAGAAGGTTTTATTACAATGATTAATACTGTTTGTATATTTGCTTCATCGTGCAACTATCTTGAAAGTGAATATTATACAGATGCAAAAATTTTAGGTGGACTTTTGGCAAAATCAGGCATGGATGTTGTTTATGGTGGAAGTTGCCTTGGGCTGATGTGGGCTTGTGCTGATGAAGTTAAAAAGCAGGGTGGGCGTTTGATTGGTGTAATGCCTACGAAACTTAAAGAAATGGATGTTTTTTCTGATTATTGTGATGAATTTTTTGAAACACCTTGTATGAGAAGCCGTAAGGCAAAAATGGATGAGTTGTCGGATGCTTTGATTGCTCTTCCGGGTGGTTTTGGTACGCTTGAAGAGCTTAGTGAGATGATTGTTCAAAAACAGCTGGGTTATAATGATAAAGCAATCGTTATATTGAACACAAACGGCTTTTATGATAATTTGCTAAATTTCTTTGATGATATTCTGAATGAGAAATTTGCTAATAGAAAAGCCGGAAAGTTATATTTTGTTGCAAATACACCTCAAGAAGCTGTTGACTATTTAACAAAATATGAGCCCGAGAATCTTGCAATTACAAAAGCTGATATTTATACAAGATAGCTATTTCAAAAATGTAGGTTTAATGTTAGCACCATAGTTTGTATTTGAGGTTTTTGAGGCTCCTCCTGTCAGTTTATCAAGCATAGAATCACTTTTTGAGGTTGCTTTATAATTGTCTGTAAAAATGCCTGTTCCAATATCTTCATCCTTGCCATTTTTGAGACTTTTTAGTCTTATTTGTGCGGCTTTGATTGCTTTGTCAAGATTCCTGAAATCAATGGCATTCATATCATAATTATTATATAGAGCAAAATATTTTATCGATTCAGCCTGTTGAATCATATTTTCAATAGCTGCTCTGTTTTTTGTTGCTATGTTTGTGATGTCGAGATTTGCCAGTCTTTGTTGTAATACATCAGTATTTTCTGCTCTTAGTCTTTCCTGGCGTTCTATTTCTTGCTGAGCGAGTCGAAGTCTGTATTCTTCAGGAGTTTCAGTAACTTTTCTTATATTTCTTGCACTTTCAAAGGCTGCATCACGTTGTTTCTTTATATCAGATGCAAATGGTGATGTAATATATGCATCAATGTTCATATCATCAGACATTTCACAAACCTCATAAGTAACTTCACTTAATTATTATAAAACATAAAATGAGAATTTTTTGCTATTATAACAAAATTTTTATTCTTTAAAATCCTCAAAAAATTTATAAATAAATTTAATTTCGTTATCACCCAATTTATCTATATTTTTTATAATATTTTTTTTCATACTATCTATATTCACAAGATGATTAAATTCAAAAAGAGCTTTCATTTCTATATTGAGTTTAAGAGCAATTTTTTCCAGAGTAGGAAGTGAAGGAAAATGCCTTCCACTTTCTATGCCACTCAGGGAACCTGTTTCTATATCGATTAATTCAGCTAATTTTTCTTGCGTAAGATTAGATTTTTTACGCAATTCTTTTATTCGTTGTCCTAAAAGCTTTTTATTATTCATATGTTACCCATTAATATGTTAAGTCATATTTCTTAAACAAATAAGCGTAAATAGTATATAGTTTTGTAAAAAAGTACATATTTTATGTTTAGTTAGTTTTGTTTAATGTATACTTTTTATTAAAACTACGTAATATTTATGTAGTTTATGCGTAAACAATTGGTTGAAAAAGGTTATGGACTCAAAAGACAAGTTGTGTGAATCTTTGGGATTTTTAATAAAAGAAAAACGAAAGTTGAAAGGTCTTACTCAATCAAAATTGGCTCAACTTTGCGGTATTAGTACAAGACATGTCGGAAAGCTTGAAGACGGAACTTATGTTCCCAAATTGAGCACCTATTTAAAATTGGCTGAAATTCTAAAGTTTGATATTGCGGATATTAAAACTAATCGAAAATATACTCCGAGAAAACTTGAAGCTGAAATATTAAAAGTCTTGAGAAAATATAATGAATCAGATTTGAGACTTTGTTTGGATATCATAATTTCAATAGAAAAAAACAGAAAAAATTGTGAGACGAAGAATGCCTGATTCTTTAAAAAAGTTAATTTATTAATAAGGAGATAAAGATGATTAGTCCTAGCGAGCAAAAAATTATACAAATTGATATTACTAATGCTTGTGTTCATAGATGTTCAAATTGCACGAGATTTTGTGGTCACCACAAAAAAAATTTTTTTATGGATTTTGAAACATTCAAGAATGCAGTAGATTCATTAGATGGCTATAAAGGCTGTGTGGGTGTTATCGGAGGAGAGCCCACATTACATCCTGAATTTGAAAAATTTGCCGATTATATAAAATCAAAAAGACTTAAAGTTTCTGTAAAAAATGCAAGAGAACCAATTGCAGATATGCAAAAATATATATATGAGCATTTTACTGATTTTGATCATAGTCGTGCAGGTTTGTGGACTTCTTTAAATAAAACGTATTACAAAAATTTTGAAACCATAAATGATTCGTTTGAAGCTCAAAACTGCAATGATCATAATAATACGTGTTTGCATCAGGCTTTATTAATGTCAAGAAAAGATATTGGTATTGATGATGAAGAATGGGAACAAAAAAGAGATGCATGCTGGATTCAGAATACTTGGTCATCTGCCATTACACCTAAAGGAGCGTTTTTTTGTGAAGTTGCGGGTGCGTTAGATATGCTCTTTGATGGTCCTGGAGGTTGGAAAGTAGAACCCGGCTGGTGGAAAAGAACGCCTGAGGATTTTAATGATCAATTACACTGGTGTGAGCTTTGTTCGGGATGTTTAGATGTGCCCAAAAGACTTTCCAATGATGGTAAGGATGATATAAGCGAAGGAATGGCAGAAAAGCTCATTTCAATAGGTTCGCCTAAAATGGAAAAGGGGCTTTATGTTATTCATACAAAAGAAGAATATTTAAAAAACAAGGGTTCTTATAAAACATTTGTGGGACCGGAAGATTATATTATTGAAGGAAATAGTGTAAGAACGTCAAAGGAAAATAGGGATATTTATCCGAAGAGTTTTAATTTTATTCCTGAAGAAGAACTTGTTGAAGTGTTAAAAGCAGAGAAACCTCAAGATTGGATAATTCTCTCAAAACGAAATTACAAGGCTAAAAATGCAGCAAGATATTTTTCTGAACTTATTATAAATCCAGGTTGCCTTTATGAGTTTGATGATTTATTGATTTTTAATGTAAAAGCACGAGCAATTAGGGACTATATTAAATCACCTGATTCATTAAAGAATATTTCTATAAAATCGAGATATCCTCAGGATAAAATTATTGCAGTGAAGAAAGTAGATTTGTTGAAAAAACAAATTTCAAAAAATTTACGCAAGGTCTTTTCTTTGACTAATCACGACTGTCATAAAGTGATAAATATACTTGGTATAAAAATTAAAATTAAAAGAAAGGTAAAATAATATGTCTGATTCTAAGGTTTCAATTATTATGCCTGTTTTTAATGCTGAAAAATTTTTAGAAAAAAGTATTGAATCGCTTATTAAACAGACTTATAGAAATATAGAAGTTTTATGTATTGATGATGGTTCAAGTGATAGTTCATTGGCTATACTTAATACATTTGCTCAAAAAGATAGTCGAATAAAAGTTTTTTCACAGGAAAATTCAGGTCCTGCTTTTTCAAGAAACAAGGGTTTGGATAATTCTAGCGGTGATTATATTATGTTTTGCGATGCTGATGATTGGTATGAAGATAACATGGTTGAACTAATGGTAAATACCATTGAAAAAAAAGATGTAGATTTTGTAATTTGTGATGTAAATATTATATTGAGCAAATTTCATAACAGACCATTATCTGATATAGAGTATCATTTTCTTAACTTCTCAGGATTTATTGATTTAAACAATTGCATGAAAATTCAGGATAAGGTTAGGGTATTTTTATGGAAGAAAATATTTAGAAAAAATATAATTGATGAATACAATATAAGATTTCCTAATGGGCTGAAATCAGATGATTGCGTTTTTATCAGAGAATATGTCTATGTTTCCAATAATTGTTATGCTTTAGATAAAAAGTTGTATAACCATGTTATTCAGAAAGATAGCATAATGGGAAAAGTTTTTGCTAAAAAATCAAAAGATTATTTTGATTTTATAAAAGGCAACATTCAACTTGCTGACTTTGTTAATAAAGTAGGTTTGAAAAATAAGAACAAATTAAACTATATCTTACATTCTGTGCAGAATGAGGCTTTTTTTTGGATGCAATTTATTGATGAAAAAAAGGAGCTGAATGAATATTTTGTTTATTTAATTCAGTTTGCAGAAAAATTTGATATATCTTTAATTGACAAGGCTGAGCTGCCATTAATCTATGCAGCCAAGAACAGGGACATCAAAACTTTGAAGAATTTATGCGAAGGTAATAATTCTAGAAAAAATACTATTTTTGAGAATGTTTTTTCGATTCGCAATATGGTTGATAGAAACAAATCTTTTAAAGTAATTACAATTTTGGGAATAAAAATAAAAAAACTAATTAGAACTAAGTAATTTTAAAATAAAAAGGAGAAAATAAAATGACATTTATTAACGAACTAAAGAAAGCTTTTGATAAAAAAACATATTTTAGAATGAAATTAAAATTCAAAAACAAGCTGAGAGATAAACTTTCAAATTGTAAGTGTAAGGATGTATATGTTATTTGTGAAAGGCATGAAATAGAAGATGCAATAAGAGTTTTAAAATTAAACTACAATTTTAAAATCAAAAAAATTCTTATTAATACAAATGATATTTGGTTTAAACCGTATAAATTCGGCTCATATGTTGTGGATAAAATATCATCAAAATATTCTAAGAAAAATAATCTTGCACTTTATTATGGAGATACTGCTGCTTCTTTTTCTTTTGTAGAGTTACACAATATTATTGATAATCTTGCCCAAAAGAAGTACTTTATATATTCAATAAACACTGAGGTACTTATACATTTTGAAATAAATGAAAATAAATCATTTTTATATAAAAATTATAAAAATATAATAAAAGCCTATAATCTTTTAGAAGATGATAAAAGCAAAGATTGTTTTATAAGACGACTTAGTGGTATTCATTATGGAAATTCTTTCAGAATAAAAAATGATAATTATCCCCAATATTTTCACCCGATAGTAAAAGCAGAAAAGAACGACGTAGTGATTAGCGGAGGGTTGGGGCCATATTTGGATGATACGATAATGTTTAGTAAAGTCGTAGGTGAGAATGGAAAGATTTATGCCTTTGAACCGGAGCCTCATAATGTAGAAATCTGTAAAAATCAATTATCTCGAATGCCTGAAGTCAAAAATGTCGAAATTTGTGATTATGGATTGTGGGATTGTAAAGCTACTTTAAAAATAACAAATAACACCTCTGGTTCCAGTGTTGTTTATGATTACAACCAAGATTTTGAATATAGCGAATGCAAGCTCATATCTATTGATGAATTTGTTGAAGAAAATAACATACAAAAAGTTGATTTTATAAAAATGGATATAGAAGGTGCTGAGCCTAATGCCTTAAAAGGTGCGAAGCAAACAATCATAAATAATAAACCTAAAATGGCATTGAGTGTTTACCATTCTCCTGAACATTTATATTCATTAATGCTTTATTTAAACGATCTTAATCTTGGTTACAAGTTTTATTTAGGACATCATCGTACATATTTATATGAAACCGTATTATATTGTATTGCTAAATAGATAAGTATATCAAATAATATCGTCATTATGCTATCATAAAAGCCATGAACAGCATTATAAAAAAACGTGTTCTTGATGCAGCTCAAGACAGCCATAAGAAATTCAGTTCAAGTCTTATTCCGAACATAGACAATGTTTTGGGCGTTAAGATTCCTGTTCTTCGAAAAATATCAAAGGAAATATATTCCTCAAATAATTGGAAGGATTTCTTAACTTCTTATAAATCTGAATATATGGAAGAAACTATGCTCAAAGGTATGGTTATCGGACATATAAAAGCTTCTCCTGAAGAGATATTGTCTTACATTGAAGATTTTGTTCCTAAAATAGATAATTGGGCTGTTTGTGATACATTTTGTTCGGGTTTGAAGTTTTCTAACAAGAATAAAGAATTGGTTTGGAGGTTTATTCAGCCTTATTTAGCTTCAACAAAGGAATATGAAATACGTTTTGGTGTTGTTATGGCCTTAAATTATTTTGTTGAGAAAAAATATATAAAAGAATTGTTGAATATACTAGATAAGATAAACAATGATAGATATTATGCCAAAATGGCTGTTGCTTGGGCAATTTCAATTTGTTTTGTTAAAGAAAAAGAAATTACGTTTGATTATTTAAAAAATTCACACATGGATAAATGGACTTATAATAAATCTATACAAAAAATAATAGAATCTTATCGGATATCTGATGAAGATAAAAATATTCTGCGTAATATGAAAAAATAACTTTCGATTATCAAAAAAACTAAATATTTTCTTTTTTGTTTAAGATTCTTCGATATGTACTTCTACTTATATTTAATTCTTTGCAAATTTCTTCAATACTTTTTCCAGCTTTTCTCAATTCGATAATTTCTTGTTTTTTTATCTTGGAAATAGTTTCTCTTGATTTTCTATGAGCTGTTTGCAAATTGTACTTTCTGATGAGTGCTGTATAGTTTGCATGTGTTATATTCAGGCCTTTACAGATTTGTTGTACAGGTATTTTAGCATCTATCATTTCTTGTAGTTTTTTTATTGATACTGAATCTAGAGTGTTAATAGACTCTCTGTAAACAGTTTTTATCTGTGCAACTTTTGCTTTTTCACTATATGTTGTTTCAGCACATTTTAATTCTTCTGCTATTTGTTTTATTGTTTTTCCGGATGATGCCAATTGTTCTAATTTGTTCCTTGGTATAATTATTTCACCAAAGTGATGCTGGTAATTATAATCAATTTTTAAACGTTTTAGCAGCTTATAAAATGCAGAATTGTTTATGTTTAGTCTTTTGCAAATTTCATCAGGAGATAATTTTTCATCTACTAATTTTTGTAATGTATGTGCATCAATTGAAGCTATATGATTTCTATTAATCATGTTTTCTGTAACTATTCCAAATTTTGCCAGTAGTCTTGAATATGTTCTTTCCGGTATGTTGAGAATCTGGCTGATTTCTTTTGCTGACTTATTATCCTTAATTAATGTTTCTATTTGTTCTTTTGTTATTGATGCAATTTTTTCCTTTTGGAGATTTTGTTTGGTCTTAATTCCGAATTTTGCAAGAAGAGAGCTGTAAATGTTTGGGGTAATTTGGAGTTCATTTAATATTTCTTGATAACTCTTTCCGGAATTCAATAAATCAGCAAACCTTTCTTTGGAAATAGAATCATAATGCATTTTGGCTTTTTTATATGGAGTTTGTATTTTGAACTTTTTAAGCAAGCTAAAATAAGTATTTTCTGTAATTCCCAAACTTTGCGCAATTTGTTTAACGCTGAGTCCTGAATTTATTTTCTCTTCTAATTGTTGTGCTGTTACAGATTTATTTTTATCTTTTAAAATTTTTATTGGGCTTTTCAAATCAAAATGTTCAAGCAGCTTATAATAGGCATTCGAAGTGATTTTTAGTTTTTCACAAATTTGCGATACCAAAAGTCCTTGCTGTAATAGCGCAGAGAAGTTTTCTTTTGATATGTTAGATAAATTATCTGAAAGTTTTTGTTTATTATATGAAATATTGTAGCGCCTTAAAAGTTTATAATAAGTGTCAAGGGCAATACCCAGCTCAGCAGAAATTTGTTTTACTGTTTTGCCACTGTTTATAAGTTGAATAATTTGATTTGCAGTAATATCTGCAACGTTTCCTTTAAAGCTTATTATGGGTGGTAGGGTTTGTTTTTTGTTAGAATATGATGTATTAAAAATAATGTTCATAATATTATTTTTAAAAACAAACAGAAATTTTTTTGCTATTTATGAAACTAATAAATTAAAATGGTGGAGACGAGGGACTCTGCCGAGTGAAAGTTGCCTGTGGCAAGTTTCACGAGAGGACGAACCCAAAGAGTTCGATTCCCCAAAAATTTTGAAAATATGAATATATGGTGGAGACGAGGGGAATCGAACCCCTGTCCGAAATGGAATGCAGCAAACATCTACGAGCGTAGGTGCATTTTATCTCGTTTCAGCAAGGAAAGCTTCCTCAACCTGAGCTAAAACAAAGCAGTTTTAAGAGATACGCTCCTCGAGAAAAGTCTTGATACGGTTAATTCTCATCCCCGTACTGCGTCTTGCATAGTGGACCCTGCACAGCGGCAAGCTGGCCGTACAGAGTGGGCATAGTTCAGTCTGTCGAACTATCGGTTACTAAGCAGCGAGAGCTGCTCTTCTGCCGAAATTGCCTTCGA
>JAHALR010000013.1 GCA_018362895.1 Clostridium sp.
TTTTGTATTAAGAAAATACTTTGAAAGTTCTTTCAATGTTCTTGTCCATAATCTTCTTCACTGAATCAATCTCAGTGTCACAAGCTTTCTGCTGTGTTTCAACCTGGCTCAAGTCCATTTGAAGTCTCTTTTCTTTTATCTGAATAGATGCTGTCTTTCTTCTGTATTCTGCATCTGCCTTTGCATCATCTGATGTGTCATATGCTACTGAGAATTTTGTTCCGTTGATTGCATCTACTTCTTCGCCTGTTTCGTATACAATCTTCATTGTTCCGCCTTGAATACCTTCAAGTATCTGTGGACCTGTGTAATTGTTTGTTGTATTGATGTATTGTATTTCAGGCTGAGGTCTGCTATCTTCAGGAAGAGCATTCCATGCTTCTTCTGTTATTACATTTCCGTCTGCATCTTTGTAGATTGTTTGTTGTTGTCCGTTGTTTTGCCAATCCATAAATCCATCTTCGTCAGCTCCTGCTGCACCTTTGCCTACAAATACTTTGAGTTTCATTTTTGCTCCGCCCTGGGCTGAAAGTGCGCTTAATGATGCTGCTGTGATTTCAACTTCTGAAGAATCAGATGAATTGATGTATTTCAAAGTTTGGTTAGAAAGTTTAAGAGAGTATTCTCTTGCTACTTCTTCTGTTTGCATTGCAAGAATCATTTCTGAGTTAGTGATTTGTTGTGCTCTGAATTCCAAATCTGATTTTCTTGCTGTTAAGAGTAACAATCTTGCTTGTGATGATGCTAAACCCATTTTTTTAATCCTTATAACTTTACAAAATAAGAAAAACTCCGGAGGACGCCCACCTCCGGAGTCAGCGAGGCATACTTGAACAGGAGCAGCCCGCTGTGTGAGTGCATCAGGATGAAGCACGCCTGATAAGAGTTGTATCGAAGCTGCAAAAAAAACAGTTCTATATGCTCTTTTAGAAGTCAAGCGTACCCAGCCGCTAAGGATCTATAAAAAACTAAATTTATGAAAATTCATATTTTCAAAAGCCCTTTTATCGGGCAAAAACCGCCAAGTCATTAATTTTTTACTCCTCGAAATTTCTTCATGTTTACTTACATATTTATAAAAACAATTTTCGAGGCACGATTTTATATATTCTTTATATCGTTACAATTCTTAATCATTCTCGGGAGTATACCACTGAAGCACATCAGGAAAGACACAGTTTGTGTCTTTGTTCTCAGAGAAAAATAATTCCGCAAGCTCAGATTTGTCTTTGAGCAAAAGTGCCTCGAGATACTGGTCCTGTCGAATCAGTTTTGCACATTCTATATCTTTTTCATCATTCGTAAGCTCAGAGGTTTCAATTTCTTCGATTTTGTATGCAATATCACGTCTTGCGCTTCTGATTGCATAAACTATATCATCTGCATTTTTCAGCATATAATCATCGTTCCTTACAAGTTTAATATAGCTGTTTTGTTTTTGTGAAAAAGATGAACCCATTTGAAAACACCTCAATAGAAATACACACGCCAATATATTTATATAAAAACATTTTTGATATATGAATTCTATAATTTTGATATATCGTTACAAAGAGTTACATATATGTATAATAACACATTAAATGAAACTTAATAATTGACTTGATTAATAAATATTGTTGTGTTTTCATAGAATTAAAGAGAATACAGACTTCACGGTAAAATCCTCTTGAAAAAAGTGTCTTTGGCTGAAGACCACCGATGAAGCAAAGCAAAACAAAGTACAGGAGACTAAAACCTTATGGTTAAGATAAGATTAAAAAGACTCGGATATAAAAAGAACCCGACATACAGAATCGTTGTTATCAATGATTTACAAAAAAGAGAAGGCAAACCTATTTGTGAATTAGGTCATTACAACCCTAAAACAAAAGAAATGAAACTCGACAAAGCTGCTGCTCTCGAGTGGATTTCAAAAGGTGCTCAGCCTTCTGAAACTGCTCAATATCTCATCAATAACTGTGATGATGAAGGCAAATTGATTTACAAAGAAAAAACAGAAAAGAAATTGTCGAAAAAAGCATTAGCTAAACTGGAAGCTGAAAAAGAAGCACAGGCTGCTGCTGCCGCAGAGGCCGCTCAAGCTGAAACTGAAGCAGAAGCTCCGGCTGAAGAAGCTGCTGTTGAATAAATTTTATTAAAACAGGGGAAAAGAACACTTATTAACCGCTTTGCCAAAGTAAAGCGGTTTTTCCTATTATTATGTTAAAATAATCCTATGAAAAAAATTCTAATCACTCTCCCGAACAGCATAGCAGGCACCCTTATTATGAAGGGTTTCAAACAGGGCTTTCGCTCTAACAGCTGTTATGTCTTTGAAAAAGACCTGAGAGAGTTGAAAATTGATGACATAGAAAAATTCAAACCAGATATAATCCTCGGGTATGATTACGGATTTTTATTCTCGGATAACGAAGAGATTAAAAACGTGCTCAAAAATTATCTGAAAGCAAGTAATGCACTCAGTATACACTATTTTGCAGATGAGCCTGACGGAAAATACGCTTACGTTAAAAAACCCGAGCTTTTCGGAGAGTTCAAGGAGTTTGTAAAAGAATTCAGAGCACTTTCCTTTGTCTGGGACAGAGATTTTGTCAAGGCGATTCCCGGGGCTTCTTATTTGCCTCTTGCTGTCAACCACAAAGCTTATCGACCGTCTGATGATTATCAACAGAAACAATATGACATAACCTTTGTCGGCAGGCCGCTGACAGACAAACGCCAGAAAATCCTTGCTGCGCTTGTGAAAACCTTCGGGTCAAAGTTGAGCATTTTTTCTTATGAAAATCATTTTCTCCAAAGCCTTGATGACATGAAAAACAAGCATTTCTTGACAGAAGAAGAGCTTGATATTTACAAAAGCGCATACAAAGGCTTTTTGAAAACGGAAAAAGAGTTGTCTGATGTATATCACAACTCAAAAGTAAACCTGAACATAACGCTTCAAGGCAAGTCGGGATTGAATTACAGGGTATTTGAGGTGCTTGCCTCAAGAGGTTTTTTGATTACGGACAACATGCCGGACATTTCGAGAAATTTTGTGGTATCAAAAGAACTCGAGGTTTATGAAACAACAGAAGACCTCATTGATAAGATTGAGTTCTATTTAAAGAACACTTTAATAGCAGACAAGATAGCACTTTTGGGGTTTGCCGACGTAATAAAAAGCCACAGCTACACAGCCAGAGCAAAGAGCATTCTTGAGACATTGAAGCAATACAAAGAAAGGACACAGGGATGAAAGATTTGCCTTCTTCAGCACAATCTGCAATTGAATACGGAGTCGTAGCACTTCTTCTGGTAATAATTTTTGCCGGTTCATACAAGCTTTACGGAAAATGGACTCACAAAGAAGCTTTGAAGACGCACCAGTCAGGAATTTCTGCGGCGGCAGGCAAAAAGCTTATGGAAAAGCCTTCAAAAGAGCTCTGCACTTATGTCATGCATCAATGCCGCACAAGATACTCTATGGAATAATATCTATTTTTCAAACTCATTTATGTAAGATTCAAGTTCCATGCACCTTTCGAGCACTTCATTAACAAGATTATCCAGATAAAATCTGACCTCACGTTTGTTTTTGAGTTTAACATGGTGAAAAATCAATGATTCTGTAATATTTGAAAAGAAATAATTCTTATATTTCACTATATTGTCATAAATCGCAGTGTCAATAAATCTTTTCGCATCGCAAAGGTAAACAAAAAGGTCGCAAATATGTAGTTTTGCGCATATCACGTTCGAGCAGGAGAGTGAATTTTTTGCCTTTATCAAATGGTCAAGAATAACCTTGTACATAGGAAGAAGCTCTTTCTTCTTTTTAAGAAGGTTAGTTTTAAAATATTTCATTGTGGTGGAATATCCCAGTTCTACGAGTTTATCTCTTTCCGGCTGGGGAAGTGTAAACTGGACAGGAAGAATGTGATCCGTATCAATTTTTATGTAGTCAAATTTGTCTTTTGGCTGATAAGTCTGAATGATATAATCAGTGGCAAAATTCGACATTGTGGCGAATACTGCATTCAGATATTCCACAGAGTTTTTGACATCAGGCCAGCATTTTCCACCTTCGAGCCTGAACTCGATGATTCGGCAGTCCTGAGGGCACAAAATCTCCGCAACCCTCCACATAGGCCAGCTTTTCATCATATCACCGTCTATCAGGACGTTCTTTTCATATGTAAAAGGCTCAAGAAGCCCGGGCAGTGCTGTTGATATTCTCACAGCCTGTGCAACTTCGAAATCCGGTGTTGTATATTTTGAAAATATATAAGGGGTACAGCCGTTTATATTCGTTGTTATGACAAAGAAATCTTTGTCTATATCTTTAAAGGTTACGGGGTTGTTTTTTCCTTTTTCGTATTTTTCGCCATAGAATTTTTTCTCGACCCCTGTTCTAATCCATTCAAGGAAATATTCACCCTTTGAAATAGCAAAGTTTTTCGCAAGGTTGAGCTGGACATCTCGAAACAGGTCAAAGTTCACCTCGTTGAAAAGTTCTCTAAACTCCTCA
The DNA here is from genome assembly GCA_018362895.1 of Clostridium sp. Taxonomy (GTDB): domain Bacteria; phylum Cyanobacteriota; class Vampirovibrionia; order Gastranaerophilales; family Gastranaerophilaceae; genus Limenecus. The sequence goes on from JAHALR010000013.1 coordinate 4,514, forward strand.
CACGTATAATCTAAAGAAGCGTAAGCAGCAAACACCGCGCCCACTGATGAGCCGGCATAAGCCTTCACCTTAACGCCGAGTTCTCTCATGGCTGTCATTGCGCCAAGATATGCCAGCCCCCGGATTGCTCCGCCGCCAAAGATACAAAGATATTCTTTTGCTCCTATTTCACTCACAGAAAGTCCTCGCTTCAAACTCATTATAACAATAAAATAAATTGAAACGAGGAAAATCCCTTAAATATACAACTAATAGACTAATTATTTAATCTTTTGGGCTGCCGGAGTTTTGGAGCCTTCTCCGTCGAGGTTAAAGGTATGGTCGACAAACTGGGCTCTGTCAAGGTATTTTTGTTCAATTTTTCCTGCTTTATAAGAATAGAGCAAAGCCATTACTCCGGTAACGGCAGCAGCAGCAACTTTTGCCCATTTTGGAGCAGCACCGAGATATTTGAAAGCTTTTTTCACAGGTCCTGTTTCCAGGAGTTTCTTTGCCATGTCAGGGTTTGAAGCAGCAGCTTTTTTGACGATTGAACGTCCGGCCAGACCTGCGCCGGCAATTGCTGCACCTGCAACAGTATGTGTAACAAATCCGTTTGCAAAGTGTTTTGATGCACAGTCTATTTTGTTACCCGTTGTTCCTTTTCTCGAATCAGCAAAAGAGTTCAATGTTGGGGACACTAAAAACAAGACTTTTGACATATTACACTTCCTTTTTCTTCACTTTATACCAATTCAAAACGCAAAAATAAAAATTTTTGCTATGAATATTAACAAAGGTTTACAATTGTTTATATAGAATATTTTGAAATATCTTCAAAATACTTCTCAAGAGCCATATATCCGTTGTAAATTTCGTTTGTAATCAGGGTATATCTGCAAGCTGCAAGATATTTCAACTCTTTTGCTCTAATTTCGATGATTCTGTCCGCATCGAGTTTCAAATTTTCGTCAAGAGACATTGACCATTTTTTCAAAAGTTCGAGTTCTTCGTTAACCTGTTTGATTGTTGTATATTCAAGCTGATTGAAGTCATATTTAGCAAGAAGAGCTTTTTCTTTGTTAGCGAGTCTGCTTTTCACAACAGGGACACCGTAGAATTTTTTAATAACCATATAGTTGTCAGCAACAAGAATATGTGAAAGCGGCACTCCTGCTCTGGCGAGCATTGAGGAAGTGCTCAAAGAGCTGAATTTGTCGTTTTCATCAGAAAGTGCACTCACTTTCGTAAGCGGTGTATTCAGTTTTTCTGATTCTGATAAGTTTGTAAAATTCTCGTTAATTGTCCTGCCCTCTTCTAACCTATAATTTTAGCCTTCCGAACTATTTAATCATATCTCGAGGATGAGTTTTTGTCATGCTACTTTGTAGAATTGTTAAGACAGACAGGAACTAACCCGACAGAACAACCTCTCAAAAAGCAGTTTAGTTCAAACCGGCACTATCGAGCAAATCCTTCAGAATATCATTATTCTTCGGGTCAAGAAGTTCGAATCTTTCTTTTGCATCCTTGAGCAGATTGTTGATTTCTTTAAGGTATGCGGCAATTTTCGTGCCAAAAAGGTTGAAAAGCCTTCTGTTTTCATTCTCAAGTTCTATTTGATAATTCAAATTTATACTGCTAACATCGTCAACTTTTATTCTCAGACTTTTTTGAAAATCAATTATAGACAAAAGGCAGTTCCTGTCGCTGAAATATTCACAGCTAATATCCTTGAGTCCGGTCTCTTTTTCATAAACTCCTAAAAGCTTCTTCTGTTTTTCTTTGATTTTTTCACAGGATTTTAAAACAATCGACGCGCCCTTTGCATAAATTTTTTCAAAAGCGGGGTCCTCGCCAAAGTCCAGCCCTGTTGAGGATATTTTTATTTCAAAATAACTTTTTGCACTCTCATAAAAATCTTTTGCGCTTTCATAAGTTACCTTCTCTTCCATTTGTTTGCGCCAGCCGGCTATATCAGAGTGTTTTAGTTCTTTAATTACATTTTTGTAAAAAGATTTCATTTCCTGTTTTGCAACATCGCTAACTTCAGCGCATTCAATGCCGAGATAATCAACTGCTGAGTCAAAAGAGTTCAGGCGTTTTTGTAACAACTGCTGTAATTCTTTTGTTTTTTTCAACGAAACCCGGCCGCCTGCAAAGCTCAAGCCCAGCACCGCAGCAGCAGCCGAGAGCATGATTAAGCCCGAAGCCCCCCGGTTTTTATTCTTGCCTCTTTCAGGTTTTGTTTTTTTCTCAGGCACTGACCGGACAAATTCATCCTTCGATGATTGTTTTTTCATCACATCAAGCAGGCTTGCACCGTTTTTTTGCACCTGTTGGGGTTTTGAAACAGGTGATGGCAAAGGTCTTTGTATTTGTTCTGTGGTTTGAATCATAATTAATAATTAGTTAGTAAATTTCGAAAGTTCTTTATCAATTTCGCCGAGGTACTGCGGTGACAATTCCCAATACTCGCCGAATTTTTGTTTGAGGTTGTTTAATTTAATATTATATATATCCATAATATCAACAGGCATAAACCGGAGCTGTTTGATACCTTTGTGTTGTTCATTAACTTGTTCGAAGTATTTTTCAATCATACTTACTTTTTTTCTGCCTACTTTCAATCTTTCCGGCACGTCATCCAAACAGAGGGCTTGTTTATATTGATTTTCAACAATTTTGATATTAGAACCTATATCAATAATGGCTTTTCTCGCAATATTTGTTCCGGAATCAATTTTTCTTTCAAGAAGTTTACTTCCCCAGTATTTTTTTATTATATTGTTATTCTTTTTCGTTGCTTCATCTGCCACAAAACGTGCACCTTCAAAGGTTTTAGCTCTTTTAACCGCCTTAAGAGCCTTTTCTAAAAATTCATAAGACACTCCGTCATCGCTCATCACCTTCTCGAGGTCTTTTTGTACTTTTGATTTGATATCCTCGCACTCACCTTTGTAATATTTTATGCATGCTTTATAATTATTCAGCTTTTTCGTAAGGATTCCGTCGAGAATTTTTATTTTCTCTTCATCATTTACCCCGAGCCCGAGGTTTTTTGTTGAAAATTCTACCGTATCCTTTTTTTCGGGGTCAGATGATTTAAAAGCAGGCGCAAATGGCATTTTGCGAGGGACAAAAAATATCGTGCGGGAGATATTGGAAATCATAATTGCCTCCGGATAATTACAATCACAAAAGAAGCAAAAAAGAAAAAAAATTTTTTTTGCGCATGTTTTAAGAAATATTAAAGTCTGCTGTGTGATTTTTCAGGTTTAACCACAGGCAAAAGAGAGTTCTGCGGGTAAAAATCATCCACTATGCCCATAGGTCCTTGTATAATAAAGAATTCTACCATTTCATTGTCCTCAACCCTCAAATCTTCAAATGGTATTTTGACCTCGAGATAATCTTCAAACACATAGTCCACGCCGTTTTTAATCTGGAGAATCCAAAGGTTGTCCTTTGATGCGTGAGCCAGCTGGGCTGTGAAGTGATAGTTTTTGTAAAGTGTGATTTTCACCTCGCTGTTGTATGCCTCACGAAGAAGAGGAATATTTGTCTCTGTCTTGTTCACCGTACGTATGGGCGAAGAGGGCATATAACCTTCGGTTTTGTTTTTGAAATAGATATAAATCTGGTTAAAGTCCTTGAATCCGTTTTCTTTATCCATTACGAATTTGTTTATATCAAATCTTAGATAGAGATTGTGTGAATCATAGCCGAAGCAGATTTTGTTAAAGAAGCGTTTTTCCTGCATTGTAGGAGGAGCAGGGATGTCTATACATCCGCCCATGTCCCACTTTGAGTCAGGATCAGTCCCGGTCAACTCAAAATTGTCAAACGGTGCCGCAGGGTATCTGGAATGTGCCTCGATAAAGTCGCCAAGCGGAGATTCCAGGTAAGAAGGAATCGGCAAATTGATTGCCCGATAGATATTTTTTAAATGTTCTCTGAACAAATGGTCAAAAATATCATCCTGTCCCGAGTCATTCGGTTCTCCGTACCACCAGTACCAGTCAGAAGACTGACAGATCAGAAGTTCCTCCCAGGCCTGTCTCAAAGCTTCTGAATCAAAGTCTTTTGATTTTGAATGTTCTTTTTCATACTTCGCCAAAGTGCATCTCGCCTCGTCCATGTATGTCCATGCAAGATTTTTTGTTGGTTCGCCAATCCACAGGAGGAAGTCTCTGTTTATCCAGGACCCGGGGGTCAAGTGGTCCAGAGGAAGAGACTTTTCGTCTCGTGAAAGATACTCCGAAACAAGAACAGTTTCGAGTTCTTCATCCTCTTCAATAAGTTTGTAGAGGGTTTCAAGAAATTCGTGACCGTCGTTTCTGTAATTTTCCCAGCAGTTTTCTCCATCCATTGCAATTGTCAAAAGATGATATTTGTCTGGAGAGTTTGCGAGTTTTTTCTGTTTTGTTTTGATTCTGTCATAGAGGTCATTCGCGGCTTTCACAGGATCATGATGAGGATATTCAAACCCAATGAGGTTCGGAATAACAGCATCTCTGAAAAGAAGGTCAATTTTTTTGCCTTCATAATTGTATTCATAAGCATGACAAAGGTCATACGGATCTTCAAGATAGCCTCTAAAATCTCTCACAAATTCTTTTTTCAATGTCTGCTCAAGAACACCCTCGTCTGAGATTGACCATTTCACACCCATATCCATAAACAGGCGCAGTGTTTTTTCAGAGATACACTGCTCAGAAGGCCACATGCCTGAAGGACGTTTTCCAAAAATCTGTTCAAATCTGTCAAGTGCAAGCTTGACGTTGATTGCCGCATCCTCTGTCATGTCAGATTTCAAGCGGGGATATTCAGCATTCGGATTTGCAAAAACAGCATCCTTCATATCCAGAAGCAATGGCATAATCGGGTGATAATAGGGGCTTGTGGAAATTTCAATTTTTCCTTCGTCCTGATACTTTTTGTAAGACGGAATGATTCGTCTGATGATTTCTCTTTGGATTTCAATTATGTTTTCTCTGTCAGAGAGGGTGAATTCACCATTTTTCTTCGCAAAAAGTTTTTTGAGTTCAGGAAACTCTTTCCACATCGGGTCAAACCATACGAGGTTGAACCATGCCATTATGTCAGCATATTCCTGATTCGTAAAATCTTTCACCGAACAGTTCGGATTCTGCATCCTTCTGTCATAGAGTTTTTTGTATTCACTGTATGGAAGGACCATGTTTTGATAGTTTGCATCAAAAAAGTGGTTGAGGATAAATTCTTTTTCATCGTCAGTCAGTTCATCAACAGGAGTAATTGTCAGGCGGGAATAAATGTCGTGTTCACCGTTATAACCATAGTCATAGATAGATGAAATCAACATAGGAACAAGGTTGAAATTCAGCTTTGTTTTCGGAAATTTTTCCAAAATCAAAAGCATATCAAGATAATCTTTAACCGCACGAAGTCTAACCCAGGGCATAAGATATATGCCGTTTACCTCCGACTTATAAACCGGCTGATGCATGTGCCAGACAAAAGCTATCGAAAGTTTTTTACACATTTTCCCACTCGACTATCTATGGAAATATTGTAACATATTCACAAATTTATACAATATATATGAATTACATATAAAAAGGTTTAAAACCTACACAGCCGTGGAATTTATAAAGTGGAAGAAACATTAAAAACAAGGCATAAAATGACAGAATTATCAAAGACCGAACTTTTTACGGTTGCCGCAGGTGACAAAACAAAGCCGGCTCAAACAACAGAGAAAAAGGAAACAAAAGAAAATTTCTGGACAGTTGCAAAAGCCTCCGGAGAGTTCAAGAATACAAATATCGATGAATATCAGGTTCAGCCAGCTGCTCGTGATGCAACATACGTTGCACCAAAGGTTCTACCCGAGGTGGAAAATGTAAAAAAAGCAACAAAAGAAGAAGCTGAAAAAGTTCTTGAAAGAAAGCCCAGAGACGGAAAAACAGCTTACATTGATGATTACAAAGACTACAAACCAAAAGATGAAGCCAAATATAACAAGGTCCTAAAACATGTTTCAAAAAAAGCAAGCGGCGAAAAAGCTCATGGCATAGCAAACATGGTATGTTCTTTGTCTGAAAAATACGGCATTGACCCTGAAATTACCGTCGCTATTCTTGAAAAAGAAACAGGCGGATATAATTTTAAAGATTCTGTAATGGTAAATCCCGGCAAACAATACAAAGGGGTAATGCAGGTCGACAAAACAACAATCGAATGTATGTACGCTGACGGTGATGCCTGGAAAAAGATGAAGTCAGGCACAAGAAAAGCTATTCTTTCATACGACCACAGGCATTTCAAAGCTGATGACGAAAGAATTGCAGAGCTGAAGAAAAAATATCCGACAGAAGATGCACTATATCAAGCTATCCAAAAAGATGTCTCTTTGGGTGTAGAAGTTGGGATTATGGCATACAAAGGCAAGCTGAGCAGAGCCAAAGGTGACACAAGAAAAGCTCTGGCACAATACTGCGGAAGCCAGTACAAATTGCCGCCCGATTCAACAGCAGTCAGAAAAATCTGGCCTCTTCCGGAATACAAAGAAGTCTAGCTGCATTAAAAAAATTTATTTTATATATTTTTGAAGCAAAAGTTTTTTCAACGCTCGTGCATTCACTGCCTCAGGTTCTATCTCAAGAAGTTTTTCAAGGTAATCAAGAGCTTTTTTATAGTTGCCCAGTTTTTTATGTGCAGCTGCCATTGCAAAAAGTGCATCAAGAAATTTTTCGTCCAGTTCAAGTGCTTTTTCAAGATCTGTAACAGCAGAAGCAACATCAGGCTCTTTTATATCTTTTCGTGAAAGGGTGATTTTCGCACGGTTATAATAAGCATCCGTCATTTTTTCATTCAGCTGCAAAGCCTTTGTATAATCCAGCATTGCTTCATCAAAATGCTCAAGTGCCTGATGGGCAACAGCCCTGTAAAAGTAAGAAATTTCCCAATCGTTTTTCAAATCAATGGATTTGTTTATATTCTCGATTGCGTTTTCGAATTTTCCGCTTCTTATATCAAATATTCCGTTGTCCAAATATGTTTTGTAATCTTCAGTCATTTTATAATTATATTACAAAATTAATAGCAATTTCTTTTTCTTAAATGTTTTTATATAATTAAGGTTAGTTTTAGTTTACGGAATTTCAGGTGGATAGCATTTCAACTATTAACAAAATAGGCAAAATTCTCAACAGCAAGTACAGCCGCATGGCTCCTGTCGCAGCAAAATGGTTTCAGTCTACGCCTGCGGATTTGACAAAATTTAAGCTGGAAAGACTTGCAAACACCGATACAGCGTCTTTTACAACCGCAAAGAAAGTAGTTAACTCTTCCATTGAAAAAACGGATTTTGCCAAAAAGCTTGAAGCAGTTGTGGACAAATACAACCGCTCAAAGCTTGCTTCTGCAATAAAAAGAAAACGAACAACAGAGTTTCTGCACAACTGGAAAGACTCATACGGAATAAAAAACTCAAAAGGTGTTTATCAAAATGCAATTGATGAGTTGACAAAACAAAACGGGCCGCTCGACAATTATTTGAAAACTGTTTTTCCGAACATCAGCCCCGCAACAGCAAAAAATGCAAAGAGTCTACTCACAAAATATCTTGAAAAAAATCTTGACATATATTCTTATGAAAGACTTGAAGATATTCTAAAAGGTTTTTCAACCCAGATTCAAAAAAGCGGCAAAAACCCCGTTATTTATGTTCCGAATGAAGAAAAAAGCTATGGTATAATTGCCGAGATATATAAAAAGATTAACCCTGATGCAAGAGTAATCACAGGTTGGAAAAATTTGATAGAATATTCTTCAAAAAATCCGAACACAAATGTAGCAATTCTTGATGACTGTATAATGAGCGGAAAATCGGTTGAAGATGTATACAACTCAATTCGTCAGAGCTGCAAAGGCGTAAAAGACATTGACTTTTTCGCCTGTACTGCCTGTGAAAGAGGTATCAATCAGCTCAAAGCAAATATTCCTCAAGCAGGAATTCACTACGACGGTTCTTTAAGAAAGACTCTTGAAGAATCCGACTTCTTCAAAGAGCTTGCTATCATTGTTAATGGCAAAGAAAAAACGGTTCAGCAGGATTTTCTGAAAACTCTTCTCAGATGCCAAGACACCACTCAGGGATTTTCCACAGGAAGTGCTGTGATGTTTCCCTACATGGCACCAAACAATAACAGTATTTTCGCAGCTAAAATGATAGAGTCTCTTTTCTCGGGGCCGCGTTATGCTATCAAAAATTGTGAAAAACTGGCTGTTTCAAAAGAAGGATATCTTGAATATCCTCCAAGATGGCTCGCAAATTTATTATATTAAAGGAAGTTTAAAATGACAGAGATTAAAAGTACCCCATTAAAATTTTATACGCTTCTACCCTCTTTCAAAGCACATGTCTCAGAAGAAAAGGAACAGATGCTTCCAAAAGACATTGCCAATATTCTTGAAAATATAAAAAATGCAGATTCTTATCAGAAATATTGGGACATAATTGATTCTGAATTAGCAAAAAATCCAAAGTTTGAAAAGCTTGATGATGAAACATTCAAAAAAGGGGAATATTACATAAAAACCTCTACAAATTTTGATTCGGAATATGACAAAACTATCTTAAATGCCCTCAAAGAAAAAGGAATCTCAATTGCACCGGAGTTTATAGAAACTGCCTCATCCAAAGAAGGCTTCTCGCTCACTGTTTTAAAGATTAAAGGGACAAAAAGCGGTGATTTAATTGACTATACAAAAGCTCAGCATCTTCTCTCGGACAAAGAAAAACAAGAAGTCTACACTCAGCTTCAAAAGCTGACAAAACTCGGGATTGTAAACGTTGACATACTTGAAGGCAACTCTTTGAAAATCACTCCAGACAAGCCTCACAGAGTTATTTCAGAAAGCTGGCGCAACCTCTGTCCTGTTGAAGAATATACTACTGATTCACTACAAAAGCCCAGGTTGATTATTCTCGAAAAGATTCACAGCAAACTTTTCAAAAATTAACATTCATGCAAAAAATATTATTCAGCTGTTTTAAAAACAACACAAACGGATTACACCTATGGAAAAGATTACAGAAAGCAAATTTTACATAAACCAACAAACCCGTACAATGAACAAGAAGCCCCGCACCGGAGTATTTCGTACGGCTGAAATCAATTCTGACATTCTTGACATACGCTCAAGAGGACAATATCCCGCCAACGTTTTGAGTAATTTTTCCAAAACAAATTTCGTCTTTGACGGAGTCAGAATTAATTCAATTGAGGGCTTTTTACAAGCTTTAAAAGTTAAAGATACCAATACACAGGAAAAGCTCTGTGCTCTAAACGGGTTCGAAGCAAAAAAAGCATCAAAAGCCATCAAAAGATCCAAAAATGATATTCTTCTTTTCTGGAATGGAGAAACTTTCCGCAAAGATTCAAATCAATACAAAGAACTTTTGAAAAAAGTGGTTGAGCTTCGAGAAAAAAAACCGGAGGCACCTTTTGAATTCGAGGGCAAAAAAATTGCATCGGTGAACTCCTTCCTGCTTGCACTCAAAGTTCCTGACCCACAAAAACAAGAAGAGCTTTGTGCTCTTCCTCTTGAAAAAGTAAAAGAAGCAGCTAAATCAATTGACCCTATTTATGACACAAGAACTCTTTACTGGAAGGGACAACCGATTCAAAGAACATCTCCAAAATATTTAAAACTCCTGGAAAAGCTATACAATACAAGATTTAAAGAAGACATAACCTTCAGAAATGCAATCCGTTTTTCAAAACATTTTCAGCATCTGACTCACTCTATCGGAAAGCAGGATGCAGCTGAAACAATTCTTACAGAAAAAGAGTTTATTTCTCTCATTGAAAAAATGCAAAAGAAAGACAATTATTTTTACAAAGTAAAAGACTTAATGCTCTTCAACATTGTCAAAAAAGTTATGTCAGTTGTAATCTAACACCTGGCAATTTGCCTCCTTGTTGATTGCCCTCCTATCTGATAAAAATTTCACAACAAAGGTTTAAGATATTGTGTGGCAAAACAAAAAACGGAGACCTTTTATGACATTCCACACTATTGAAAAAATCAAAAACCTGATTGAATTCAACGATGAAGCCGTTAACACAAAAATTCTCGCAAAGTCAGACAACAATCTTGCACTTCTTGGTGCATTAAAAAAAGATCAACTCATGCCAGAGCATATTTCTCCCGTTGATGCATTTATTTTCATTATTGAAGGAGAAATTGAATTCACAATCTATGAAAATCCAAACACAGAAGAGCAAACACCCCGTATAAGTAAACTTCTGATAAAAGATTAAAAGCTCAATAAGATAGATATTTTATATAAAAATTTTTAATTCTAAAAATTAGTTTTCAAAAGAATTTAGTAATTCTTGCAATTCAATGAAAAATCTTGAAAGGTGATAACCATTGGCAGCAGCATGGTGGATATTAAATGAAAATGGGAGTGTTATTTTTCCGTTTTTTTCAATATATTTTCCCCAGGTAATTACTGGAGCTAAATATTTTCCTTCATCAAAAACGTGTATATCAAAACTTTTATAATTTATCCAAGGTAAACAGGAAACATTAAAAACATTTGGAGGAACATTTTTAAAATCAAAAGCTCTACAATCTTTGTATTTATCAATAGTATTCACAAAGTTATTATGAAAAACTTCTAATTTTTCATTATATTCAACTACGAATAAAGCACACATTTCATCTTCTTTGAAAAAATGTGTAAAATATGGATAAATCACATCATATACTCCAACGTGATTATTTTCATCCCAGCCTAATCTAAATTCTTCATGAGCATTGACAATTTTAGATACTGCCCACATAAAAGAAGGATAAAACCTGTAACCTTTAGATTTTATATAAGGTAGAAATTCAGTTATATCAATATCGCATGTTATACTAAGAACATTACGTAAATTATTAATATAATGCCAAAATAAACTATATCTTTTCCAATTTTTATCTTTTATTTCAAATTTCATTAAATTTATCCTACTATAAAGAAGTTTATGTTAAAAGATTAAAAATACAATAAGATGCTATTGGCTAGATTTTACATTGTTTATAGCTAATATATTATGCATTTTCTGTTCAAAAGTAGAGAAGTAGATAATATATTATCCGATATTTCAGAAAAAAATACAACCTAATGAAGTTGTGTTGTATTTTGAGGTAAATGTATGTGGTTAGGGTGAATAAATTTTTTGCAGGCGGAAGTATATTTTGAATATTGCCGAAATTTTCGAACACTTTTTGAACGCTGTTTAAATGTCGATTAAATAGTGTTTAAATTTTGTGTCATTAGACTTTACTTTTTATGGGGAAGAAGCAATCATTGTCTGAGATTAGACGAGTTTAAAAATGAATGTAGTACAACCTATAAAAAAGATAGAAGATATTCAAAAGATTAAAAAATATTTGGCAAAAAAGCCAAGAGATGCGCTGCTTTTTAGTTTTGGAATAAATACAGGACTTAGAATATCTGATATATTATCGCTTGATGTTGGGGATGTAAAAGGCAGAAATTATATTGAAATTAGAGAGAAAAAGACAAACAAGTATAAAAAATTCCCACTCAATAGATTTTTAAAAGCGAAGATAGAAAATTTTGTAAAAGACAAACCACCTGAGCACCCGCTTTTTTATACACAAAAACATTGCAGTTTGGATAGAGCACAGGCGTATAGAATTTTAAATAAAGCAGCACTGGCCGTTGGGGTGCAGGAAAGAGTTGGAACACATACGTTGAGAAAGACTTTTGGATATCATAATTATAAAAAATATAATGATATAGTACTCATGCAAAAAATCTTTAATCACTCTTCGCCATCAGTAACGCTTCGCTACATCGGCATCGAAAAAGACACAATCGACGCAAGCTACATGAATTTTTATTTATAGAATATGCTTGTAATAAAATATAAGTATGAAAACACAAGAAGAAATTGTATTTAAATCAAATGGTTGGCAAGCTGTCAATAGGATTGGAATTTTGAATGAAAATTATCATACGCTTATTCTAAATTACAATGAGCTAAAAAATGAAATTATAAAAATTCAAACTTGTGTTGAACCAATATTGTTATTATTTAACAACCCAAACCTAAATCGTTATATTTTCAACTTTCTCGCTTCAACTACTGCTTTAATAGATTCTTGCAGGAATACAATGAAGTTTTATAAAGAAACAGATTTGTATAAAACATATGAAGATACTGTAAAAAAGTTATTTGCAAAAAATAAAGAAACAATATTCATAAAAGATTTAAGGAATTGTATTATGCATTATAAAATAATTTCTCCTTGTCTTTCCGATAATAATCAAGTTAGTTTTGAAGTCTATAAATTAAATGAATTTGAAGGATGGACATCGTTATCAAAAGAATTTATTCAAGAACAAGGAAAATTTGTTATTATAATACCCTTGATAGAAAATTATTTTAAACGATTAGAACCTTTTTATATGGAGATTTATTCAAAAATAATTGAATTTCATCAAGAAGATTTTAAGGAAACAATCAAACTTGCGTCTGCAATTGGCATGTCTTTGCCAAATATTTATTTCAAATTGGTATATAAACCATAATTACGAATAATTAATTATTTTTATATATTCTATTTTCATATTTAATTAATGATTATGATATAAAACGCTTTACAATTCATCATAATAAGAATTTTCATGCTAATATGGATATACAAGAGAGGGTTAGTTATGGCTTTAAAACTGGAAGTGCAGATTGATGGTAATAAAATTTATTCTCCATTAAGAGACAAATGGCTTGCGTTAACACCGGAAGAACAAGTTCGACAAAATTATATTTGTCGATTAGTAAATATTTACGGATATAGCCTTGAACAAATGGACGAAGAATTAAAAGTTAATAATTCGCACAGAGGTCAGGGAAAAGCCAGAGCAGATATTGTTATTTGGAAATCTAAAGAAGATAAACAAAAAAACAGAGCTGCTTTTATTGTAATCGAGTGTAAAGCCGAAACCGTTAAAATTCAACAGCAAGATTATTATCAAGGTGCAAACTACGCAGCTTGGTCAGGAGCTAGTTTCTTCGTAACGACTAATGATAAGGAAACTAAATTCTTTAGAGTTGATAAAGATTCTATGCCAAAAGATTTGGATGAAATTATTGATATTCCGAATGCTTCAATAATCAACGACCAAAAGAAGATTGATAAATTATTATCGAAAACTAAGGCTTTTTCCAGAGATGAATTTGCAAAACTGCTTTTTAAATGTCATTGCATTATTCGAAACAATGACAAACTTTCTCCAGAAGCAGCATTTGATGAAATAAGCAAAATCTTATTTATGAAAATAAGATATGAACGTAATCCGGATGAAGATGTATTATTCTCTTTAGAAAAATTTCAAAAAGATGAAAGACATTTTGAAAAAAATATTAAAAAGCACTTACCATTAGAAGCTCAAATACCTTACATGCAATATTTGTTTAAAGCAACAAAAGATGAATTTGCTGACGATAAGCTATTTGAACCTTATGAAACAATTAAAATTAAACAATATAGCTTTGAGCAAATTGTAAAAGAACTCGAAAAATACAACCTTTCAGCAACATCTGATGATGTAAAAGGTATAGCATTTGAACAATTTTTAGGGACAACATTTAGAGGTGAATTAGGACAGTTCTTTACACCTCGTACAATAGTAGATTTCATGGTAGAAGTACTTGACCCTCAGGAAGGTGAGACTATTTGCGATCCTACCTGTGGTTCTGGAGGGTTCTTAATTAAGGCTTTTGAATATGTTAGAGATAAAATCGAAAAAGATGTTGAACAATATAAAAAAGATTTAAAAGCTAAACTTTTTAATGAAGAATATGAAAAATTGTCAGAAAAAGAACAGCTTGAAGTTAATGAAAAATATAGTGATTATATTAAAAAGCTAACAATTGATATAAGTGTACCGAATAAAGCTTATCATAAACAATCTGAAGCAGAGAAAAATAGAAGAATTTCAAGACTGTCATCAAGCTGCATATATGGTACTGATGCAAACCCAAGAATGGCAAGAACATCAAAGATGAATATGATAATGCACGGGGATGGTCATGGCGGAGTTTATCACCATGATGGTTTAATCAACGTAAATGGGATTTTTGAAAATAGGTTTGATGTAATTCTTACAAACCCACCTTTTGGAGCAAGAGTTGAAAAAAGCCAAACATTAACCTCTACTGATATTGATATACCTGTAAAGTTAGATTTATCAAATAAAAATGATGAACAGATAAAGGAACAGATAAACTCAATAGAAAATGTTCAGTTAAAAACAAAATTATTGCATTATTATGAACGTTATGGAGTTGAATATTTGCAAAAATTAAATCAATTGAATGACGATATTGATAAAAAACAAAAAATTCTCGATAGGTTTAAATTAGGTAAAGTAAGTGGTTTAACAGAAGTTCTATTTATGGAAAGATGTTTAAATCTTTTAAAACCTGGTGGTAGAATGGGAATTGTCCTTCCTGAAGGAGTCTTAAATAATTCCAATTTGCAAAAAGTTAGAGATTTCTTTGAATCAAGTGCAAAAATTCTTTTAATTACATCTATTCCACAAGATGTATTTATAGCTTCTGGAGCAACTATAAAACCAAGTTTACTCTTTTTTAAAAAGTTTACGGAAGAAGAAGAAAAACAATACAATGGTATTGTAAATCAAGTAAAAAAAGAAATTGATGATAAATATAAAATTGAAATATTGGAAATTGATAACCAACTTTCTAACGATAAAAAAGCTCATCAAAAAGCTTTAAAAGAAATAGAAAAACGAAAAGAACAAGAACTTGAAACAATAGGTCGAGAAAAAATTAAAGAACTATTTGACTATCAAATCCCAATAGTCCAAGTTGAAAAAGCAGGCATAACAACAACTGGTGCAAAATGTGAAAATGAACTTGTAGATGTAGCAAAGGAATTTAAATCATATCGTCAAGAAAATAATTTGTGGCAAGATAACAAATTAGATGTTTCATACAAGCTTGTAAACAATAACTTGGTGCAAGTAATAAATGGTGAGGAACAAGTTATTGATGAATAATAGCGCTTTTTCATATCTAAATTTTATTCACTTTTCACAGCTTAATCTTTGGGATTTTAAACGTTATATTTCAAAAGTTGTAAGCTCTAAATATCCTATAGTTAAGTTAGCAAATTTTATTAATGAAGAAAATAAAAAAATTAAGCCATTTGATTTTCCCGAAGAAAAATTTGAAATTCTTGGGGTAAATAATAAAACGGGTTTGTTTGATGCCTATATAGAGGATGGTAACAAAATAAATCAGCCATATAAAATTGTTGAAAATGGTTTTCTTGCATATAATCCATACAGAATAAATGTTGGTTCAATAGGATTAAAAACAAAAGATCAAAAATATAAATACATAAGTCCTGCTTATGTTGTATTTAGCTGTAAAAAAGATTTATTACCTGAATTTTTGTACATTCTTTTTAGAACAGATAAATTTAATGAGCTAATAAGAGAGAATACAACAGGTTCTGTTCGACAGACATTGTCTTTTTCTTCTATGGGACAAATTCGAATACCTCTTCCTTCACTAGAAAAACAAAAAGAAATTGTAGATAGATACAATGAAAAAATTAACATTTCTAAAAGACAAGAGAAAATAGCTATAAAACTCGAACAAAAACTTAATAATTGCATATACAATAAATTAGGATTAAAAATAAAAGAAGAGTCTCAGAAAGGTGATTTTATAAATTTTGTCAAGTTTTCTAATTTAAAACAGTGGGGAATAGATAAAATAAGTGGAACCGATCGTTTTTATAGCAAAAATTATAAATTACAATCATTAAATGATACTCAAAATTTATATATAGAAGCTTTTAGGGGAAAAAGCCCCAAATATGAGAATAACAGTAATTCAATAATTTTGAATCAAAAATGTAATAGATGGAATTCAATAGATTTAAATTATGCTAAAACAGTTTCTGAGTCTTGGGCTAATTCAATTGATAATAATTTTAAAACACAAGAAGGTGATGTTTTAATTAACTCTACAGGTGAAGGAACTATTGGAAGAGCTTCCTACATTAACAAAGAAAATATCGGCTTATTATATGATAGTCATATTTTATTATTAAGATTAAATCAAAAAAAAATAAATCCTTTATATTATACATATTTACTTAATAGTCGTTTCGGACAAGAGCAAGTTAATTTTGTGAAATCTGCACAATCTACTAAACAAACAGAGTTAGGGATTGATAATTTGAAAAAAATCAAATTTCCATATCCTGATATAGATGTACAAAATGAAATTGTTGATACTATTACAAAATTAAAGGCAAGAATTGAGAAATTAAATAATTTAGCAGAGCAAAATCGCCAACTTGCCCAAGAAGAATTTGAAAAGGAGTTGTTTGAATAATGGAAATAAGACAAGCTTTTTTAGGATATTTTAAAGCTCAATTAGAAAAAAAAGAAAAAATTGATATAAATACTCTTTTGCAAATTTCACAAGATTATGAAACAAAAGCAGATGAAGTACTAAAAGAACTTTTTTCAGAGGGCTTAATTGTTGGAGTACAAAAATCTAATCCAGAAAAATCCAGTTTGCTTAAAAGTTATCTAACAATATCATTAACTCCAAAAGGAATCAAACATCTTGGTATTGATAGCACAAATGAAGAAATAAAAACTCAAAATATAAGTAATGAAAATACAAAGTTACTGAATGTTGAAAAAATTATAGAAAAAGAAAAAAATCGAATTTCTCAATTATCTAATGAGGGTAAAAACAAAGAAATAATTGAAAAAATATTGTCATATTTTAAATTCCTAAATACCAATATTCACAACTATCCAGATGGAAAAATTAAAAGTTCTGAGATAAAAGAAGAAATAAAAAACATTGTATCTAAATATTATGAAAGTATAGCTGCAATTAAGGCAAGCCAAATAACTAATAATATGAAAAATGAAGGATACATAACCTTTATTTACCAGAAAAACACTCCAGAAAGATATGAAATAAATAGTCTTTTAACTTCTAAAGGAGCTAGCTATCTTGAACAGTTAGAAAAAGACTATAAAGAAAAATTCGAGAATTATTGCAAAGAAAATAATATAAAATTCCCAGATTCAATAGGTCCTAATGCTGCAAAATTTTTAGAAATTATTAATAATTCTCAAACTCAAAAGGCTCTTGAAGTTGTCCAAAATTTTTATAAGAATTTTTCTAATGAACAATTAACAGAACTAATCAAAAATGCAAATATTGCAGTTCGAGCAGCGCAAAGTATTCCTAATATAAACCCTATTACACTTTCTCATAATGTAATAGACGAAGCAAAAGAAGACAAAGAAGTTAATGAGACAAAAGATAATAAAGAGAAAACATATACTTTCGAAGGCATATTAGGTCAGAACTGTGGAGAAATAGTTCAAACAACAGGTGAAGACGAAAAAAGAATACAAATTAAGGGTTTTAAAGTTAAAGATGGTATTAGAATATTAAGAGGGTTTGCAAAATCTTCGATACTTGCAGAATATTCAAAACCAGATAACAATTATCAACGAAATGAAAACAATAATCATTTAAATTCTTTAAAATCATTCATGAAGGATATTAAGACTTCTGCTAAATATTTACCTGAAGTTACCTTAGTAGCAAGAGGTTATCAAAAATTAGAACCAATGAAATTAAGCGGAAAATTATCAGATACACAGCAAGGAGAATTAGAAAATCTAGAATATTGGAAATTGACAGTTAACAAAGAACAATTATTTCGTATTGATGGAAATCATAGACTAGAGGCAACAAAAAATAAAGATTACTATATCCCTTTTTCAATCATAATATGGGAAAATAATCCTAATAGTCTCGATGATGAAGCATTTTTATTTTATTTTCTAAATAGTAAAGCTAAAAAATTAGAAACTGAAGAAAATTTAAAAGGGCTTGTAAATGCAAAAACTTGGAATGATAAGGAACTTGAAAACGCTAATATTTTATTACCTTATATAAGGCATTTTAAATATAATTTTGAAGATCATAAACTATTTAATAAAACTTACTATAAAGATAAAAATAATAATGAAAATGCTAAAACGCAAATATTAAATGTTTTAGAGGTAATTCAAAAAGAAACTGATAATTTAAATTTACCTTTTGATATTGAAGCATTTGAAGAATACATCAAAAATACCCAAGAAATTATTTCACAAAAAGAACGTTTTAAATATTTAAGAAAACAATTTAGAAATTTCCCACAATTTGTTTTCTATACGTTATATAAAAAGGATGGAGATGTTGAAGAAGCACTAAGATTTATAAATGCTACAAATAAATGGGCAGAATTTTATAAACACGATTCTAATTCTTTTATTTATCCAAATAAAATGTTTTACAATGCAGAAAAACAATTAGGGAAAAAAATCAATATTTTCGTAGCTATGCCTTATTATAATAATGTAATTGTAACTCAATTTAATAAAACTTTTACATCAATGGTAGATGAATTAAAACAAGAAGAGGAATTGCTTAAAGATAAATTAAATTTGTATCCTATTATGACATACAAAGCGGAAAGTACTGATATTTTAGCAAATATGGATAAACAAATTGGTGAATGTGATATATTTGTTGCAGATATTTCGAATCATGGGGAGAACAAAGTTAATCCAAATGTTATGTTTGAACTAGGAAGGGTATATGACAAAAAGAATTTTATATTGATTAGAAATCAGAATAATGATATTAATGAAAGTGCTTTTGATATAAAACATATCGACTATGTTCCAATAGATTTTGGTATGGGATTTGATACTTCAATAAAAAATGAATTAAAGCCACGAATTTTACATATGATTAAGAATATTATTGGTTTTTGTTAGGAAATTATAAGTTAATTTTTACTTTATAGTAGATACACAACATTTAATATGCCTAAGTTTTAGTGAATTGCTTTTGTAATTTAGATATTAAATAAATTGGAGTTTAACCAATGCTTAATGATAAGCTGAATAATTTAATAAAAGAAATAAAAACTATTACCAATAATGATTTTTATCTCGAAATTAGCAAAATTAAGACAAAAGATAATTATTTTTTAATAAGAATTCAAACTTCAGAACCTTTTAAAAAATATACATTAGATAAAATAAAACGTCTTTATGATACTTATAAAGACGATGCTTATCAAAAAAAGATTATTTTAGAAGATATTAAAAAACTTTTTTTTAATAATTGGGATGGAGCTTATTCTGAATTAACCGCATATGATTTATTAAATTTAATTTTTGATAATCCATGTAAAATTCAAATTAATGACAAAAAAAAAGAACATACTTTAGCAAAATATTGTAATGATGCAGAAGTTTCTGATATTGATGGATATTTAGAAGATGCAATTTGTTTTTTTGAAATAAAAACACTTAGGTCTCGTTTATATGAATTGATAAATAAATTAAAAAGTGAATTGGAGTCTCGCAGTGTAAATGACGTTTTTATTATTCAATCTGACTATCCATTATCGCTAGAAATAACTAGTGATAAATCATACTCAGCATTAAAAAAAGAAATCCTTAATGCCAAGCGGAATAAAGAAAGATCTTTAGCATCAAAAACAATCAGAGGATTATTTTTTAGATTTTATTATGAAAGACAACCAGTCTTAATTAAAAGTCATAATTGTGAAACTAACTATCAAATGGCAAAAAGATTAGAGACATTACCATTGAATCAATATAAACAGTATGTTGATGGACGATTTATAAAAGTTTATGTCTGTAATGGGCTTAATTTGAATAATAATTTAATATACAATGAAGAATTTTTTAGAGCATTAGCAAGACGTGTTTTTTGCAGATTAACAAACGTAGAAGATGTATTTGACGATAATTCAGAATTATCAACGGCATTTATTGCCAAACATTTAAGTGGTTTGTTATTTATCGTTGATTTATCTGCCAATATTCAAAAGAAAATAGATAATCCAAAAGATTTATATAAAGTTTATTTGTATTCAAACCCTAACGCAGAATTTGCTAATAAGTTAATAGGTTTTAGAAATTTTCAGTTTAATTTAAATATGAAAAATATTAAAAATACTTGTGATGACTTTGAATATGATAACTATTAGTGGGTATTAAACTGAACTAATAAAATTTTTCAATCATAAGTTTACACCAAGCACATTTTTCTCTATTTTGTCTTTTGGTTTTCTCATCTGCATTAAAATTTTCTATTTGTTCAAGAACATCAAAAGCTTGTTTGCACAATTCTTTATCTGGTCTTCTGTCATTTATGCCATTTGTAGCTTTAATCATTGATTTATATACTGATAATGCATTTCGATATATTTCTAAATTAAAATCAAAATGATTTTCAATAAAACAAATAATATAATTTAAAGTTTCTAAAAACATTTCTTTGGTTACAGTCTGATTGCCATATTTTATTGGGAATTTGATGGGTATATGCATCTCATTTTGTTAATTATAGCATATTTATAACTACAAAAATTAACAAATTGCCTTATTGATTTCTTCCTCTGTAATTTTTTGTTGATTCATTATTCTGTATTCATATTTTGTAAACCAAGAGTTGAAATATTTAACCATCCACGTTATTTTTCCTTTTATCTTTTCATTGTTTTTGTGCTTTTTAAGCATTTCTAAAAGATTAATTTTAAATGTTACATCATCAAAAGTACTACATAAATGAAAAATATTTAAAAATAATTCTCCGTCACTATCTTTCATAAGGTAATACAAGTTATTAGGGTTATTAACTTCTGTTTTTACATGTATTCGTGGATATTTGGCAATATTTTCTTCTAATTGAACAGCTTCAACAAGGCTTTTCCCCTAAACAATAATATTGTTATGAAAAAATTCTCCTTCAACAATTGCCCCACGCATTAAATATCCATATCGCAAAATTTCATTATATATATTTGCTACAGTATTAAATAATGCTGCAATTTTATTGTCTCTCTGCTCGTCATTTTCTTTTAATTCTAAGGCTAACAAAATATTGTCAGAGAATATTTTTATATAAATTTCTTCTTCTCTAGGGAAAACGCCTCCTCCAGATTCTTCAATTGCATCTTCCATAAACATACTTAAATGATTTAGAAAGTTAAAATCATTATCATTGCATATCATATCCTTTGCTCCAAGTATATCTAAATATGCAATGATATAATTTGAAGTTTTGTAATTTGTCCAAGGCTTTCTTGCTAAACCAGTTCTTATAACCATTTTAAACACCTATTTTTTTATTGTATCAAAAATATAAACTTGATTTTGTTCCGACTTTAAGTAATGAATACGACACCTAAAAAAGGAGGTTGTATGAGTAAAAGTAAGAAATACAAGCTTAAGCAAAAAGATTTTAGGAAGCAAGAAAAATTAGCTGAGCGGATTTATAATACAGTCACTGTTATTGATTATTTTTGCAGGACTCAACAAGAAATTGAAGAGCTGTATAATCTTACTCCAATAGTTGAATATTTAAGGCGAGATACTGATACTGTAAATGCTTATTTTATAAATTATCCTGACAACAAGAATTTTTAAATGGTATTTAACTCCTGTTTAAATACCGTTCAAAAAGTGTTCAAAAAATGAATTGTGTCTGAATGATACATTTTGAAAGAGTTTGCTTGATATTTTACTCATTAAGAGTGATGAATGTCATTGCTGATAAGAGGTAGCAATGTTCGAAACAGGTAAAAAATATAAAATTAAAAAGATTAAAGGCTTTGATAACTGATAATGAGTATTACAAAGTAATTGGCTTCTATAACTTTGACACTGTAATTTGTGAAAACGCTTGCGGTGAAAAATTTATGTTTATGAAAGAGTTTTTAATAGCCCCATAAAAGCCTGATGATATCTATTCAGATTTGATAATAGAAAGGAAAGAATAATGACAGAAAAAGACTATGCACTCTATGGAACAAAGGTTTTGAATTTAAAAACACAAGAAATTGGCATGCTGATTTGTATTTGGAAAAATAAATTTGCTTATGCAGAGATAGATTATGCAACTTGTGTTGATAAACAAGGCAAAAGATACAACATAGAACTTGATAATATAAGAGGGTTTGAAGATGATTTTGAAAAATAAGCTTACAAGAGAAACCTTAGAAATAACATATCCTGAATTTAGAAAAAAGTTTGCAAAGGAACTACAAACAGCTTTTGAAAGTTATCGAAGAACACAGTTAAATAAGTATTCTTATAACTTTAAAGATGATAATCCAATGGAATACAATTTCTATTTCCAATTACAATGGAACTTCAATCACTTTGGAAATTCTAATTGGTATATTGAGAAAATGTAAATTTTTATTTCTTTTATTCTTGGCATTTTATAAAATAAAATAAATAATAATAGCAAGGAGGCAATATAAATATGAATACCTTGTTAAACGAAATCAAACAATTAGCTCAGCAGAGCTTGGAAAAATCAATTATTTCAAAAGATGAAGAGTATAAAGATATATTTATGCAAATTATGCTAAAAGCTGAAGTTGCAATTAACAAAATTGGAAAATCGTCTGGGCATAAAAGTGTTGTTACAGAAAAAGAAAATTTTTCAATGAGGACTTATGAGAGGATTGATGAAGATGCAAAATCCGATATGTATTTAATTGCGTATTGTTTCAGCAGATTTGAACATACATCGTTGTATCCACAATACAGCCAAGATAAATCTTTTATTGTTGCTGCTGAAAAATTGGGAGTAAAAAAGAATACTTTAAAAAATTCTAGGGATTGGTTCGACGGTCATAACGACAATAATAGAAAAGGTTGGTGGCAAGCTCCTTTACCTGAAGATATGCAAAAATTTAAAGAGATATACGATTTAAAAAGTAAAAACGAAGTTATTGCAGAAGCTAAAAATATTTTAGGCATAAAAGAAATAACAAATAAAACTTATAATAATTTTGGATTGAAACTGAAAAGTGAAGAATTCCACGGGAAATTTTTGAGTAAAGATGAAGTTGAAAGATTTATTGATATAGTATTAACAAAATCTCCAACACCAGCAAAAGACTTAGTAGAACAATGCCCACAAAGAACTTTTATGGCTTGTTATGATACATTTAAGAATATTTATAAGCAACCGGTAGAAAGTCTATCGAAGGAAATTGTTAAATGTGCTCCAAGGACAGCCTCAAATTCAGTATTTTCTCTTTGGATAAGAGCAAGTTTTATTAAAGAAATCTTTGAACAAGGACTACATGATGAATGTTTCAATTTTGTCAATAAATAATCTTATTATATAGGATATAAATCTAAATTATTTTTAAAAAAGGGCATATTGCTTTTTTTAATCTTATAGCATTGTTTTCAAACCAATCAAAATCTTTCTCCCAATCATTATCCTCGTATAGATTAAAATTATCTCTGCTTATAGAAATTCTACTAGCTTTTTTCCCTTTTAATTCTTGCCAATATAATTCTTGACCAAAAATTTGTTCTATTTCTTCTTTATGTTCAACCAAATAAAAATACAATTCTTTGTTATCAGGGATGTAAAATTCACAGCCTATTTTCTTCTCTTTGGCAAGAGCTGTTAAACTTATATGAGCTTTTGATGTTCCAACAGAAATATTATTCCAGTGGTCTGAAGATGGCTTTTGCGGATTTATTTCTGAATTTTTATTATTTAAATATCCATTTAAAGCTGTCCAAAAATCTAATAATTTTAATTTTCTCTCAGTTAATAACGATATAGGAGCTTTCATAATTTTTGCCCATTCATTAGGTTTGCTAATTATTTGAAATTTAGGTGCATATGGAGACCCGTCAATTTGCCATAATTCCAGTTTAATTGCAAAGAAGTTTATTTTTTCGTCAGTATGTTCATTTAGCCAATCAATCGCTTGTTTATGTTCGTTACGTACATCTTTAACAATCCATATAATTATTTCTGCATTATACCCAGAAGCATAAGTAATAATTTTACCAAGATGATCATGATTAGTAGATTCTAATTGATTTTCGATAACAATTTTTCTACCATTAGAATCTTCAGCGAAAATATCGACATTAAAAGAACCAACATTCGCTTCAGTTTCAATTAGATTAATATCGACACCTATTTCTTCGCTTAATAAAGCTAAATTTTCATCTTTTGCAAGCCACTGAGTGAAATCTAAAGCTTCATGTTTCCACGCTTCCCTTAAATCAATCTTTTTTAATTTTCCCAATACTGCCATACTTAGCTCCTTTTATATTTATACTATCATAAAAATTTCAATGGTTTTATGTACTAGTATAATCGTTAAATGTATAGCCATATTGGTAGTAAATTAATAATATTTACTCGATCCCTAAAATTTCACGCTCGATTTGGCGGATGAAATCCGGAGCAAGTTCGGTTTTTATTAGGGGTATTTTGTCTTGAGTATTGTTTTCTTTCAATTCAGGGAGAAAGTTCAAAATATTCACAAGGGAATAATATTCTGCTTGGCTTATCTGGCTGTTAGTTTTATTACTGTTTGCGATTTTATCCATAAGCTTTTGGGCAAACTTTTGCAAGTCCTCTTTGAACTGCGATTTATCATACATTGCTTCTTTTCGCTTTTTATCCCAATCATATTGCTTTTTCCAGTAAAAGCCCTCAAAAATTAAGTTTTCTATTCCAAAATGGTTTTTGTCTTGCACTTTTTTAACCTGATAAACGCAACTCCTATCAATTACTCCAAGGTGTTGGAAATATTTTATCAGCTGGTTTAGAAGTGCCATTGTATTTTTAATTCTGTGGGGCTTCAGGCGTCTTAATTCGCAGACTTTAAAAAGTTCTTTTATCGACTCAATATCAATTTCGTGCAGGTAATAGCAGTTTATAAAAGGTATAATATTAAAATTAAAAATCGCGTTATAGTTCCTATAAGTCTCGAATTTGTAGTATTTTTCGACATAATTTTTCATAAAATATTCTTTTGCATCTTCTATACTAATTTTTAGGTGTTTATTCTTTAGCGGGCTGAATATTTCATAATTTTCACCTGTTTTCGTTTCTTCATTGTATTTATAGATTCCGTTTTCAAAAAGTATTTTATTGCTGTTCAAAAGCTGTTCAAGCTCTGTTTTGCAATCGCATTCTGCTATTAATTCAATATCATCAAGGGTAAATTCTTTTAATCTCTTAGCTAATTTTTCAATGTTCATACTAGTTCCTTTATAATTTCAAATGTAATTTCTGTTAGACCATTTTCTTTTGCAATAGTTTCAAGTTTGCTTATAAGCTGTACTATTTGTCTGAACCTGTTGTATTTTTTGTGGATATATTCTATCGAATCAGGGTTAAAGGGTATTTCAGAAAGCTGGTTAAAAATTTGGCTCAAATCTTCTATTTCAAAGCTTTCAAACTTTACAATCTCGCTAAATCTGTCATACAGGTGCTTGTATCTTTCAAGTTTTCTAAGAGCCAAGCCCATACCGACAAAGATTATTGGGCAATCTGTTTTATCGTGGATATCTCTTAGGGTCTCGACACTTTTGTAATTGTTCATCAGGTAGTCGATTTCATCTACAAAAATAATTTTTGGCTTTTGAATAAGTTTGCTAATCACGACATTAAAGTTGTCCGAGGTCAAATACCGAGGCAATTCGTCCATTTTTCTAACAATTTCTTCCACAAGCCACCTGCTTGTCATAAGGTTTGAGGCTCGAATATAAATCCCGTCATACTTGCAGGCTAGCCAAAGTGCCGTTTGAGATTTTCCAAGCCCCGGCTCGCCATATATAAGTCCCATTTTAGGAATGTTTTTGGGGTTGCTTTTTAGGGCTTCAACTAAGCCTATAAAATTTCTTACATTTCGAGTTTTTATAAAGATTTTTTTTATTTTATCCTTTCTTGGTTGCTCGCAATAAACAGGTACGGCTTCGCCTTTCACCCACTGCTTTCAATCCGCTATTCATATAACAGTTTATACTCCTTTGTTTGTTTAAATTCTGCAATCCAAGTGTCGCTTGGGTTATGTTTTATCAAATATTCGTACTTTTCTGAGTTGTTTTTGAAAATTGGGAGTGATTTTTCTCCATTGTTTATTTTTTGAACACCATTTGAACGAGGCTTGAACTCTTTTTGAAAATTGTTAGAATTTTCCATTTCTTCTTGGTTCGACCTTGCTTCAATCAGTTTTATTTCATCATTCGTCAATAACTTTTTAACCGAGTTTATCGTTTTCCGTTTCAGTTTTTGTTGTTTTTGGATTTTTTGTTTGTAATCCTCTAAATCCTCGACCGTCCCTAAAATCTTTACCATCGGGTGGGTTTCGGTTACTCGCTCTGCGGTGCATAAGTATTCACCTTTCGGGGTAAAAACTTTTACATTAGTTAGATCAAACAGGTTGTATTTTACTAAAACTTTTCCTCTCAGTCCGTATAGTCTTTCGTCAAAATAGTCACAGTTTAAGAACCTTACGCCATTTCTCTGAATTGTTTTGACTTCAGTTGCCAGCATCAAGTCATCAAGCAAGCTTATATCAATATTTTGTTTATTTCGATTTTCCAAAACCTCTGCGATTGTCATATTCGGTGCATTTGTGCATGGCTGAGAGTTCTTAAACTTAAGCCACAAATCAATCATTTTGATTGTTTCTTCTATGGTAGGGACATAATCTTGGTGTAAGTTTTTATGAAATTTTTCGTTTCTTTTCAAGTATGCAGGTTTGTTGATAATTGATGAACCAACATAACTTGGCATTAGTTTTTCAAATCCTTCTTGAAATTCTTTGAAAAACCTTTCAATAACTTTTGACCTTGTGTTATAAGGTTTTGCAAATACCGTTTCAATCCCGAGTGTTGCATAAAGCCCATAAAAGCCTAATTCTCCAAATCCTTTATCATCACTGAAGTATTTGGCTCTAAACACTTTGCCGTTATCTTGATAGACAATTTTCGGTATCATATCGAGGTTTATTATTGCGTTTCTCAGGGCACTTGCAATACATTGGGTGTTTTCTTCGAGCATAATTTCATACCCGACGAGTGCTGTTGATTTCCAGTCCAAAAATCCAACCAAAGTTGCTCGACAAGGCTTGCCCGTAAACGGATTAATCACTTGAAACGCCAGTTTGTGCCCGTCTGCGACTAAAATATCCCCGACATCAAGCAGGCTTGCATCTCTTTTAATATAAGGTTCGACTTTGTCAGAAAGAGCTTTTTCACCGTCTCGAGCGAGCACCCATTTATCGTAATTGTTGTTCTTAAACCATTTTGCATAGCGTCTGAATGTAATATCTGCAGGAATGAAACTTTGACCTTGCTCTTTGAGCTTGTATTTTGTAAGTGCGATTGCTTTGCCGATACAAATTCTATTTGGGTGCAAAAGCAAGCCCATAAATATTTTGATTTCTTCATCCGTTAGACATGTTCTGTATTCATTCATAGAAACGTATTTGTAATTAGGAATTAGCCTTGTATAATCCTCTGTGCCGTCTAAACTTGCTTTCCAGCGATGCAGACTTCCTCGTGAAATTTTCCCTAAAACACTGAAAAGGTAGGAATTTGAACTGTTATGCAGTTTGACAAAATCATAGTCTGCTTGAAGTCTGTTTACTTCTTTACGGCGAAATTCTTGCCATTTTCGGATTAAATCAAGTTTTGCAAGAGCATTTTATTTTGCCTTCTCAGGGGTGTATTTGATTATCTCAACTT
The DNA here is from genome assembly GCA_018362895.1 of Clostridium sp. Taxonomy (GTDB): domain Bacteria; phylum Cyanobacteriota; class Vampirovibrionia; order Gastranaerophilales; family Gastranaerophilaceae; genus Limenecus. Next base: position 32,202 of record JAHALR010000013.1, read on the forward strand.
GGTTTTCCATTGTCTCAAAATCCTTGTAATGCTTTGTGCAACACCTTCATCACTCGTTTTGAGACAGAAGTCAAGTGGGGTAAATAGTATTTATTTAAAATATTGATATTATGCTAGAATAGATTCATGAATAAAATCTTTAAAATAATAGTTTTAAGTTTTTTAATCCTATTCATATTAATTTTGGGTATTTTTTATGTAATCAAAGATGATAAAGATATTTGTTTAGATAGTGGAATATGTAGAGAAGGTCTTATTATAAATACCCAATATGGAAAGATTACAATAAATAAAGAAAATTGTATCAAGTATAATTGGCTTTGGAATGATGAAAAACGATTCTGTAAAATTAAATCAGAGTAATAGAATTATTCTGTTTTTAAATTTTTAATTATACTCTTTAATATCCCAATCTTATTGATAATTTTGGGAATCTTAATTTGCAAGTCAAAATAAAATTGCACTTTATTGCACTGGGCTTAACTTTAAACACCAAGGCGATTTTAGCCTAATGTGGTTTTAAAATTTTGTAAACGGAGTGCAAAAGAGTGCAAGAAAAGAGTAGTTTAGTGCAAGAAAAGACCGGTACATCTCAATACTAAAAAACAGCCTCAATCGTGCTGTTTGTTTGATTTTTTATTAAATTTTCCCTGTCTCAATGTCCCAGAAACCTATTAAAAGACTCCAGATTCCTCGTAATAAGGATGTAAAAAAGAGACCTTCCGGTCTCTTTTTTTTATGGTGGGCCGCAGTGGACTCGAACCACCGACCTCACGCTTATCAGGCGTGCGCTCTAACCACCTGAGCTAGCAGCCCATAGCCTTTCAGCCAGTAAATATATTACACCATGGACAAAATTTGAAATCAAGTATTTTATTCAAATCTTTATACAAGGATTCGCTTTGATATCTGTCTGAGTCCTTCCACAACCTGTAAAACCGCTGAAAAATCTTTTAAAATCCCCTTAAATGTCTTGTTGTCAAGATAAGATTCGTCCTCTGTTTCAAAACTAAACCAGTCTCTGCTGTGCTTTTCATCATTCAATATAAGCACATATAATTTATTCTCTTTATATGCACAAGAAAGGCTCAAGCCCAACTCAAAATACACATTCAAAAACGTTTGTATAAACTCCCGTGTCAATACTTTTTTCGTCTCTGAAATATTTACAGTATAGATGTCAAAAAGTTTATCAAAAACAGCATTTCCGGAATCAAGATTTATTACATCTTTTTTCAATTTAGTTTTCTTTCCGGAAGTTTTTTTTGTAATCGTAAACCCTGAAACCAGATTTATATCTGTTTCTGAATAAATAAACACACCCCTATATTCTTTACGCATTAAATCTTTTAACATATCATAAGAAGCAAAATTTATCTCACACACATCAAGCTCTTTGCCCTGAAAACGTCCGTGAATAGAGTCATCGCAACCAAAGTCATTGATTTTTCCAAACAAATATAAGTTCTCTATAAAAGACTTAATTTCATCTTTCTTCAAAAATAACGAACTGCGAAAATTATGACTAAAATCTCCCGCAAAAGCCAATACTTTGTCATAAATAAGCTTTGAAACAGCGTTTCGTTTACAGAAATATTTGCAATTATACCATTCAAAAAGCAATATAGAAGAAATAAGTATCAAAGCAGAAAATATCATAATCGAATTAGCCCAAACCTCCGGCAAAAACCTGTATAACAAGACATCGCCATCTAACTCGCACAACGCAGCTATTATAAATCCAAACACAAAAAAAGGACCAAAGAATTTAAAACGCCTTTTCCAAACCTTGTTCGCAACAACACGCTCAGACTCAGCATATGACAAATGTGGTTTTATATTTTGCTCAAAATAATCATCAAAAACGCCGGACTCTATCTTTTTTAACAGATTTTTCGAATCCGCCGACATTTCTCTATTCCTCGTTGCATGTAGGACGAAGAATAATGATAGAGTTAATGTTCAACTGAACAAAATCATGAAACTCAGTACGTCGATTTGGTAGCTGTCTGTAAGCAACTTCACAATCTTTAATCGCAACAAATCTTTTTTTGCCGTTAAGGATATCCGAAAGCACACGACTTCTTTTACCAATTTTCGGCATAAAGACATAACCTTTTATCTCATAGTCCTGTGTAATAACAAGCACTCTCTCAGACCAAACGCCGTTGGTAAAATCGTCGTTTCCCAATTCTTCTATTTCAAATGGTTCAAATTCTTCTGACATAAAAATTCCTCTGTGTAACTATTACGATAATTGATAAGATTGGAACAACGGCAAATATAATGCCAACGCAAGAAACATTACGATACTACCGATAACAATAAGCATAAGAGGCTCAATCATTTTCGTCAAAGCATCAATAATATCATCCAGCTTTTTATCCAAAAACAGTACTGACTGATGAAGCAATTCGCCCAGTTTACCTGTTTGCTCACCTGTTGCTATCATAAACAAAACCATTGAAGGTATGATGTTTGCAGCTCTGAGAGCTGTCGAAAGGTGGACACCCTGCTGCACTTTATTAATTGCATCCGTAATTCTTGTTTTTATTGTTCTGTTGTCAATCGTCAGGTTGCCCAAATGTAGACAGTCTACAATCGGGATACCTGCTTCATAAGCAACAAACATAACCGTGATGAAGTTTGAAAAGTTTGCATATTTCAACATATCGCCAATCAATGGTACTCTCAAGAAAAATTCATCTAGAATAGCTCTTGATACAGGATTCTTAAACGCTGCATATATAGCACCGCCGATTGCGAACGGAGCCATCAGAGTTAAATACCAGAATTTTTTCAAAAATTCACCAAGGTCAATACAAATCTGTGTAAAAATAGGCAGCTTCGCACCTGACTGGTCAAACATCTCTTTAAACGCAGGAAATACAAACATAAGCATGACCGTAACAACAATCGCAGCAAGAACAATTACGAATGTAGGATAAATCAATGTCCCTATGACCCTGCCTTTGATAGCAGCCTGTTTTTTCAAAAGTTCGGAAAGACGTTCGAGAGTTTTTTCCATTTCCCCGGAGTCTTCACCGGCTTTTGTCAAGCCTACATAAATACTTCCGAAGATTTCCTGATATTTGGCTACGGTATCCGCAAAGGTTGCACCGGCTATAACCTGTTTTCTGATTTCACGTGCAAGCAGCCTGATACGGGAGGAAACAGCATCCTTTTCAAGAAACACAAGACCTTCAATAATCGGAACACCTGTTTGAATCAGTGTTCTGAAGGTACCCGTAAAATCAATCAGCTCCTGTAATGAAAGCGGACTCAATCTTACCTTCGGTGCGGCTGTTTTTGAACCTTCTTCAAAAACCTTTGTCGGCTGAAGCCCGAGGTTTCTGATTGCCTCACGGGCCGCTCTTAAATCTTCGGCTTCGATTTTACCGTTTACTACTTCTGATTGGTTTTTTAATGCTATATAATTAAATATCGTCATAATTTATTCCCGCAAACTATTCTGTAACCGGACCGAGCACACGGACAAACTCGGTGATTGTGGTCTCGCCTCTCAGCACATGCCCCAAACAAGAGGTCTGAAGGGTTTTCATACCCATTCCGACTGCCGCTTCTTCAATCTCAATATCATGAGCCTTGTGGGCAATAAGTTTTTTGATTTCTTTTGAAATGTTCATAATCTCATAAACCCCCAGCCTGCCTTTGAAGCCTTCATTGTTGCAGTCAAAACAGCCCTTGGGTCTATAAATTGTACGTTTCATAAACTCATCATATTCCTCTGGGTTTGCAACAACCAGCTTTGCTTCCTCAAGCGAAGGATGATATGCCTCTTTACATTTAGGACACAAACGTCTGACAAGACGTTGTGCAATGATTCCTGTCAAGGTTGAAGAAATCAAATAGTCAGGCGCACCCATTTGAATCAAACGTGTGATTGTAGCAGCAGCAGAGTTCGTGTGAAGCGTACTCAACACAAGGTGACCTGTCAAGGCTGCCGCAATAGCTGTTTCGAGAGTTTCAAAGTCACGAATCTCACCGATAAGGATAATGTCAGGGTCCTGTCTCAAGATAGCTTTCATACACGAAGCAAAGGTAATACCCGCTTTCGGGTTGATTTGAGACTGATTTAAACCGTCAATCTTAATTTCGACAGGGTCTTCCAGAGTCGTAATATTTACACCTTCATTGTTCAAGCTTTTCAACACAGAATAAAGTGTAGTTGTTTTACCTGAACCTGTCGGACCAACAGCAAGGATAATTCCGTTCGGTGCTGACACCATTTTATTAATCTTTTGAAGGTCGTCTTCCGTACCGCCGACAAGTTTGATGATTTTATCCTCGGTTTTGATACTTGCTGCCGGTGCCAAAATACGGATAACCATCTTTTCTTTACCGGCAACAGGAAGTGTATTGATACGGAAGTCATAAGAGATTCCGTTATATTTAACAGTAAACGTACCGTCTTGTGTTCTTCTGTGTTCGGCAATGTTCATTCTCGAAAGAACTTTGAAACGTGCAATCAAAGAAGATTCTACCTTGTTAGGCAAGTCCAAAACACGTCTTAAGATACCGTCAATACGATATCTTACCGTATAGCAGTCCAATCTCGGCTCGATGTGAATATCCGATGCCTTCATATCGATTGCATCCGTAATGATTTTTGTTGCAAAGTTTGCAACAGTACCGGAAGTATCTTCGAGCTCTCTTTCAACCTGCTCCCAGAGTGATTCTTCTACCTCGAACTCAAGAGCTTCCTGTTCAATTTTACGAATAATTTCTTTTGTTTCTTTTCTTGCTCTTCCGAAATATTTTGTTATACAGTTTTGAAACTCCATGTGGCTCATCAAGAGCACTCTGGGTCTCAAGCCTGTAAGATAAATAACCTCATTCAAGGCTTTCTTGTTATTCGGATTCACCATACCAACATCAAGGAATCTTCCGTCTGACGCGATAGGCATAATTTTGTTTTCTTTAATAAAATCCTCGGGCAGGATTTTTATTACGCCCTCTGAAATGTTCAGCTGTGAAGACGTAACATGAGAAAAGCCCTGTTGTTCTGAAAGAGCATCCTTCAACTGGTCAACAGTAATAAAACCCATTTGTACGAGCACAGAGCCAATCGGAGTTCTTGTTTTTTTGCTATTTGTCAAAGCTTCAACAAGCTGTTCCTCTGTCAAAAGTCCTGCATCAATAAGAATTTCACCGATTCTTTTTTTAGGTTTTTGTTCTCCCTGTTCATTGTTTTGAGACTTTTGTTCTGTATTCGTCTCAGCAGTCTGCTGCGGCTGAGGTTGAGATTCATGAGCTTCAGAGGTTTCCTGCGGATAGTTTTGAGAAACATAATAGTTAAATAAGTCATCAAAGCTTTCAGCATCCAGAGAAATAAACTTCAACGGCTCAGAATCTTTTGATGAAACAAATTCCGTAATCTCAGATTTGTTTGCTCCTTCTTGAATCACAACAAAAAAGAAGCCCGACTGTTTATTAATCGGAATAAATCTGTTTTTCAACAATTCATCTTTTGTAAAGATTTCAGAAAATTTGTTGTTAATATTTGATTTTAACTTGTTTACTGTTTCTGCATTCATTTTTGTCAGGGTAGTCTCTATTGGTTTAATATACCGGAGGGCTTATTAAATAAGTCCTCCGGCAAGTATTTTATTGCTGTCTTATAAGTTTTCTGTGTCAGAAGCCACGTCTTCAGTATCTTTGATGATTCTCGGAGTGAGCATAATAACAAGTTCTGATTTTTCAGTTTCAGTTGTTGTATTTCTGAACACACCGCCGATTACCGGTAAATCACCAAGGATAGGAAGTTTTGATATTGTTTTACGTTCTTCTTCCTGAATCAAGCCGCCCAACACAAGTGTTTCACCGTCTTTGATTCTGATATTTGACAGTTCAAGGTCTCTTCTTTGAAGCAGCGTAGCAGCTGTGATAGTTCCTTGTCCTGTTGAACTTGGAGAATACAAAGTTTCTTTGATTGTTGCATAGTGAGGTTTGAGATTCAATGTAACATATCCGTCAGGTGAAATGAAAGGTGTCATTTCTACTGAAATACCTGCATCATCACCGATTTCGTATGTTCTTGATACACCGGCTGAACCTACACCGCTTGAAGTTGTGATGATTTCTTCATCAGTTGATTTAACATAGTCAGATGTCAAATCTATTTTTGAAGGTTTACCGTTTGTTACCATAACTTTCGGGTTAGCAAGCAATCTGCCTTTTCCGTTTTCAATGAGGTAGTTGATTGCCCAAGCAACAGTCTTTGGACCGTGATATCTGTAATATTGAGTTACAGTGCTTGAAGATTCACCTGACTCACCGCCTGATGTAGTTGTTGTCACAGAATACGGATGACCGGAGAAGAATGTTCTTGTATTGTCATAGTTTTTCAATCCGCCTGTTCCGTCAAATGTACCTGCGAAGAACGGAGTCAAAAGTGTCCACTGGTTTTGGAAGGATTTTGAACCGTTTTCGGATAATTCTACAACCTGCATTTCTACATATGCTTGAGGCTGTTTTTTATCGTTATCTTTTATAAAGTTTTTTATCATCTCGCCCTGGTAATCAGAACCGCCGATGATGTTGATTGTTCCTTTTTGAGGGAAGTAAGTAACTGTCAAAGAAGAACCGCCGAGTGAAGAAAGTTTATTGGCGGAAACTTTGCCTTCAACAGTACAAGCAACTATACCTTCACCAAGAGAAATAGAGCCGCCTGATGATGAACCTGAGGAATCACCGCCGCCTGAAGAGCTGCCACCAGAAGAAGATCCTGAACTGCTGCCGCCTGATGATGAACCGCCGCCCAAAGAAGCAGCACCGCCCAATGCAGAGCCACCTGACGCAGCACCTGAAGAGCTTCCTGATGCGCCTGAAGAACCTGATGAGCCGCCTGATGCTCCGGATGTGCTTGAAGCAGCCGTACCCTTGCCTTTAACAGCTGTCGGGAACAATGAATCACATATCAAAGTAGCCATTTCTTTAGGTGTTGTATGGTTAACTCTATATGAAAGTGTTTTCGGTGCCACGTCGAGTTTTGAAACAACCTTTTGAGCCATTCTAAAGTCGTTTTGTGTTCCGAAAATTATCAATTCGTTTGTAACTGGGTTTGTAACAACGATTTTGTTGTTTGAAAGACCCGGTCTGTTAGTTGAGAAGATATTGCTGTTCAAAAAGTCTGCAATTTTTGAAGAATCAGCATATTTAACAGGTAGAGTCATCATATTTTGTTTTGAAATATCTGATTGTGAAGCAGAATCCTGCGCCATTACGATAAGTGTACCTTTATCAATAAAGAAAGAAAGGTCGCTTGCCTGCATTATCATTTTGAACGCATCATTCAAAGTTACATTAACAAGGTCAAGGGTAATTGTGCCTTGAACCGAGCTGTGGAAAATAACGTTCAAGCCTGCTTTGTCCGCAATCATTCTCAATGCCTGTTTCAAATCGGAATCTCTCAAGCTTACGCTGATTTTCTGATTTCCTCTTGTAAGATTAACACTTCCATCCAGTTGGATAGAATCTGTTCCTTTATATTCCTGTCTCAACACAGGTTTTGACACAGAAGCATTAATTTGTGCATTAGCAACTGCTGCATACCCCAGGGTAACTGCGAGGGCAAGTGTCGCAGCTCCAGCTGATACCAATTTCTTTTTTTTGTCGTTAAACATTTATTGATGACTCCTATTAATTATTTGTATAAGTTAATTATTGAATTGTATTACGTTCTTCGAACTTCCGCCGTAAGCTCCTCCGAACTGATTGTTCAAACCGGAAACCGGATTCAGGTTCACGCCGGAATCAAGTGTTTGACCGACTGTTGCCTGATAGATATTGGATTTGTATTTAATTACAACTGTATTTTTTGTAATATCAAGAATTTTCAAACCTTTGATTGTGTCTCCTTTATGAACAAGCTGGTCAGATTCGCCAAAGTTCACAATTGCGGAAGGTCTGTTCTTTTCGTACATAATACCCGAGATTTTTGTTTGCATAACCTCATCAACGACAGGGTCAGCCTCAGGAATTTCCAACGGCGGTGCAATGAGGTCAAACTTCGGTTTGTTTTTCATTGCTTCAATAGCTCCATACGGAAGGAACGGGTCAGCTCTTCCGCCGCTTGAAACAGCAACAACAACAGACTTGTCCGGGACAAGCTTGCTCATTTTAGCATCATCGGCCTTTTTCTTAGCCATTGCTTTGTCGATTGCGCTCATCGGTTTTTGAGCTTCTGCATTTTCAGCCTGAGCTGTTTTTGCTGGTTCCTGCGGATTTGCAGCATCAGCAGGTGCTGCCGGATTTTGAGTTTCAGCAGGTGCAGCAGGTTGTCCGCCGCCCAGGTCAACGTCTACTGTTGCAGTATTATCAGCCGGTGCCGGGTTTTGACCGTTTGCCTGATCATAGAACATATCACCCATTGATTGTTCGGGTGCTTGTTCCGGCGAAAAGAATTTTTTATAAGCAAACATGCCGGCTGCCGCGACAAAAAGCACTGCCAGTAAAGCTATATAAACCAAACCTGAGGAGGTTTTCGGTTTCATATTTTGAATTTTTTCCGCATCCGAAAAAGGATCCTGTGAAGGCGGTACGGATGGATCTCCTTGTACTCCCTGCTGGTTTGCATAACCCTGGGCTGCATCTAAGCCGAGTATTCCCTGTTGTTGTTCTTCTTCCTGCTGTGAAAAAGCAGCATCGAAAGAACCGCCAAAGCCGTTTTGTTCATCTTCGTGTCCGGAAGGTACACCAAAAGCATCACTGCCTCTGCCGTTTTCATATATATCCGAATCGTCTAATTCTCCAAACATTTACACTCTCTTCATACTATTTTGTAACATTTTTATCTAATATTAATACGGTTTTCTATTCATAATAACATACGAACAGCCGATTTTAATATAATTTTATTACATTCTTGAATTTATGGCAAATAATAATTTTTTTTCACAATATTTAATATAGCATTTTTATTTTAGAAAAAACAAATTATAATAAAACAATGAATGAAATTACTCTGACAGCTCCTGTGAAAACCCCCGAGGATATTGAAAATTTTCTGCCTCTTATAAAGTGCCGGAGTTTTTATGTTTACCATCACAAATTTTTAAAAGGTGTTGAAAACGGAAACTTTGAATATGTTAACAAATTTATAGAAACTGCTCACAAAAACAACTGTAAAATATACGTAAATTTCAAGCATAACATTACTGAAGAAGATTTAATAGAAATTAAAAAATTCATAACATTTTTGAAACAAACAAAGATTGACGGAATTTTTATCAACAGTTTTGCTATTCTCGAAGCAATAAAGACTCATTCTTTGCCGTTCAAGGTGATTGTGGATTCATATTTTGACATTCACAACCTTTCGGGCATTGATTTTGTCAACATGTTTCACAAAGCCGATCAGGTGATTATCACCGAAGAAATTTACATGAAAAATATTGCTAAGATAAAACAGTACAAAAACATTTCTCTGGCAATTGATTCTGACAATCTGCCCTGGTGCGCGGAGGATATAAAAAAGCTTAAGGCTATTGATTCTGTTGTTATAAAAGGAAAATTTAATTCCTCACAGGAGATTCTTGAAGGGATTCAGCTTGTTGAAAAAATTCTTGAAAAGCCGAAAGTTTTCAAAAACCAGAAGCTGCCATTCAAGCATGTAAGAAAGAGCATTTATCAGACAAATCATTTTTCGGGTGAGATGATGAGTGCACAGGGGTCTGATTTCAAGTTCTCAAGAAACATTCAAAAATTCGAGTGGGAGAACAGGTGTCCGAGGTTGAAGAAGGAATTTGACTATACCTCGCTTCAAGAGAAACTGCCGCGAATAAATCTCAGGCTCTCTTCAATATCTCAGATTGACAACCTCAAAAAATTTATCGCAAAGCTCGGTTTTAACCCGATTTACAGCATTGAATACGGTGAAATTTTAAGCACGGCAGACCTTTCAAAGAGCAGTTTTCATCAAATCATCACAAAAGTAAAAAAATTCTGTTTTAATTATGGAATAAAGCTTCAATTGAGTACGCCGAGAATCCTTATTGAAAGAGATTTTGACAGGGTTTATGAATATGTAAAGAATCTGTGTTTGACAGAGCCTGTGCCCTCCTCAATCATAATCAACAACATCGGATATCTGTGGGCATTCATCAATGATGACGAGCTGCACAGGATTCCGGTTGAAATCGGTCAGGGCATAAATTTGTTAAACAGCATGTCGATAAAATGTCTCAACAATCTTCATCCGATTGACACTATCGATTTCAGCACGTTTGAGAACATTACAAACACAAAAAACTGCATAAAGAAAATCAAAAACCTTATCCCGAACAAGAAGCTTACGATTGCGGGAAATGTACGTGTGCCGTCACTGGGCTTATGTCCCTTGAACAACGATTCCGCAATTGTGTCGAGGCTTTCTTGCAAAGCGCCCTGTCACAATGGGAATTATGCACTCAAAGATCCTTCGCTTAAGAAGGTTCTTCCGTTTGTTGTGGACGGATTCTGCCGTATGCACATGTTTCAGGATTACATTCTTCACTTATACGAATATGTTCACAAGCTTGAAAAAATCGGCATAAACGAGTTTGTTATCGACCTTTCGGACTTGCCGCCAAAGTATGTTTCCATTCTTCTGACACATTTTTTAAACACGCTTGCCGGCTTCGAAAAGCCATGTGACACGATTATTGACGAATATTGCATAACAACTTTGTAGTAGCAAAAGCTTATAGAAGGAGCCTGCGGTTAAAGATAGCCGCAGGCTCCACAGCAGGACATTCATAGAGAATATAATACGGCTCCTGCTGTTAAGCTTCTCTCATTGAGGGGCAGCCGGCTCCCGTATAAACGGAAATCAAAGCCACGCCGCTCAAGAGCATGTTCACCCCGATTAACACACCGATTGTGAACAACGCAGTGCCGGGCATTCCAAACAGGATAATGAACGCAAGCGCAAACTGCGCAAGACCTGCAACTAAGCCTACCCACCAGTGTTTCAGGATTCCTTTGCTTTCAAATGCCATAACCATTGAGTTTATGCCTTCGAGAACAAAATAGATTCCCACACCCATTGTGAGAAGAAACAGGTTAAAAAGCGGTCTCACTGTCAAATACGCACCGGTACCAATCATAAGTATTGCAATCAACGCACTGAGCCAGGATTTTTCGATTTCGTCACGTCTTATTATAGAGCTTATAAATTTATATATCCCTGCTAATATCAATGCAACGCTAATCATAAGACTCAACGCAAGGGTAGAAACCTGTGGAAGTAAAAGAAGCAGTGCCCCTATTATCATCACAAACAAGCCTTCTACGAGAAATGTGTTGCAAAATCGTTTTACCAAATCAGCCATAATGAATTCTCCGTTTACGCTACATTGTAATTCTATTAATTTTTGCCCGGGTTTTCATTGGTAATTAAGGCTATATTTCATTATTGCTGAATATGATTAAATTGTACCCCTTGGGGTACTCAAAAATGTGTTATAAATAAAAACGTAAGAGGTGAACGCAAAAACAGCCGAAGCCCACCTTACGAAAAAGAGCACTTTTATGCTCTTTTTTCTAAAATATATACTTCAAATTTGTTTGAAGAAAATTCGTGATAAGAAGCAAAACAACAGTGACTTATTGAAAAGGTGAGCAGTGGCGGCTCGAATGCTCGAGGCGGCACATGCGACACTAGACTAAAGGAGAGAGAACGTGAAATTTTTTTGCTGCGGTGTTATTTACAGCACCGATGACCCCGAAACCTACTGGTGCATTGAAAAGTATGTTTTAAAAAAGCCTACAAAGGATTTTGTCAAAAGCAAAAGGATTTTTAAAGAAGTTGTTTATTCTCTTTTCTGTAAAAAAAATGACTGTTCAAAAATCGAAATACACAGATTTTTCAAACAGAAAGAAGAGTTTGTTCTCGCACAAAGAGAAGCTCTCAAAGGTGAGAAAGCACGCAAGTATCTTGAAAGGACAAAAAACATGAGAATCAAACAGCCCCAATGCTGCCCTTTGAGACCTGTTGCATATTCAAAAAAAATCCCCTGGGTTTATGGAAAGTCTATTGACGGACACACACAAATCCCCAGATATATGGACGAGTCGGGCAACAGAGATGTTTTCAAAAACAACATGTGGCAAAAAGACATAATCAAAGCCGACACAGTCGTTTACAACGCATAAGAAATTACAGGAAAGGACAAATGATGATTCAAGACATTTTAAGCAAAGAGCACACTATTAAGGTGGGCGAAAAGATTTACAAGCTCGAGTTTGACAACAAAGCATACGCAAAAGCCGAGCAAGTTACAGGCAAGGGACTTTTTTGCTTATACAACGAATTTATTATAAAAAGCAATCTAACTTATAATTTGAATCTCGAAATTCTTTGCTGTGCTTTAATGAAGCATCACTCAGAAGAAGAAATTGCTGAGCTCAAGAAGGAGTTTGAGCAGAAGCCGTTTTTGTTTATACAAAATTACAACGTTCTTTTCACAGCCTTTATGGAGCCTTTGATGCCCCCTGAGATAATGGAACAAAATAAAAAAAAAGTTCAACAAAAGAAAAGTCAACTGAAGAAAGCTTCGATTGGGTAGCTGTATACACAACAGCGAGAAACATTCTGGGCTGGAGTGACAGGGAGTTCTGGGAAGCAACGCCCAGAAAGTATTTTTCTGTTTTATACAAGTTCTGTGAATTGAAAGGGGTTTTGCAAAATTCAGCAGGACAAAAGCCGCTCGTTGGGAAAGATGCGCTCAAGGCTCTTTCGCTGATTGCTTCACAGACAAGGTAACAAAGCCAATGGGGGGCTAATTTATTTTCTTGTCATAATAAGTTCGCCTTTTTCGTTGTAGCAATTATTTCCTATCCAATGAGAAGAAAGACTTTTATCTTTATTGAAAACGAACTGTTCATTATTTTTAAGCCACAATCGAACTGAATCTAAATTTCCATCAGCATCATACATTACAGACTTTTGTGGATAAGAAGTTATTGTTTTAAGCTCAATTCCAATTAATTTTCCGGAACTATTATAATAGAAATATTCATTTCTTTTGCTTCGATATGAAATACCGTATGCGCCATCTGAAAATAGCGTTAGATATCTATTTTTATATTTCTTCTTTTTTTTTCTCAGTGCAAGATTATTTTCTTCAAAATTTTTATCAGTCATATGCTCAACATAATTTGTCATGTTGATTTTTTCAGAGACATCTTTAAAACACTCTATCCTTGC
>JAHALR010000014.1 GCA_018362895.1 Clostridium sp.
ACCTACCTAACTTCCTAACCTTCCCTTCCTATTAAAAGTATTGCTCTAATTCAAAATTAGAGCTTTTTTTTGCGAATTTTTGCCAGTGTGGAGTCGAGCTAAAGAAAATTGCGTCACGGAAACAGAAGGAAGGAAGGAAGGAAGGAAAATAAGTAAACAGTGACAATCTTATTATAAAATAATTAAAGTTTTCAAAAAATAGTTCCGATAATACTGCATGTGTATGACGATAAAGCAAAGACATTAACGTAGTATGAAATAATGGATATGTATGATATCGAGTTAGAAGACAAAGAGCTGAAAGAAGTCGGTCTGGAACTAATGTTTTTGACCCCTGAAAAATGCAGCCATGACGACGGAATCACAGCTGTTGAACTCAGTCGACATTTAAATATGCCGTTAGACACTGTCAAAAAGAAATTAAAAATTCTTTTTGATAAAGGAATCGTACAGGTAAAAGGGATAAACCCGAAAATATGGAAATTTAACGAGTACAACTTTCAAAGAATGAATGAAGAAGACGAAGTTTATATATTGCTTTGCAGCTTTAATGACGTAGATTTTGATAAATATTTTTCTTATTAATTCAAAAACTCATCCAAAATTGCTTTTGTGTCATCAAAAACTTTCTCAATAGAATTATTTGCATTAACAACTTTTACCCTTTGCGGTTCCTGATGCGCTATTTCCAAATAACCGCTTCTGACTTTTTTATGAAACTCAATGCCGGCAGCTTCCATTCTGTCTTTTTCAGAACCAATTCGTGTTTGAGCAACATCGGTTGCAACATCAAACACAAAAGTCAAATCAGGCCTTATATCACCCGTTGCGAGATTATTAAGATATTTAAGCTGCTCGATATTCTCGCCTCTGCCATAGCCCTGATAAGCAATTGTTGAATCAGTGTGTCTGTCACAGATAACTATTTTGCCTGCATCAACAGCCGGTTTTATAATGTTAGCTATATGCTGTGCTCTGTCAGCCAAGAATAAAAAAGCTTCACACATAGGAGCAACATCACCTTCATAATGAAGAAGAAGTTGTCTTATATTTTGTCCGAGTCCTTTTGCCCCCGGTTCTCTTGTCCAAAGAACTTCATAGCCTTTGTTTCTTAAATACTCTAAAACAAGCTCAGACTGAGTTGTTTTTCCACAACCGTCAGCACCTTCAAATGTAATAAAATAGCCTTTTTTCACAATTCTGAGCCTATATTCTGTCAAAACCTGTATATTTTTGAAGAACTTCAGGAATTAGAATTGTACCGTCTTCTTGTTGGAAGTTTTCAACTATTGCCGCAAAAGTTCTTCCAACTGCCAAACCTGAACCATTCATTGTATAACAGTAGTTAACTTTTCCCGTTGACTTGCTTCTGTATTTAAGACCGGCACGTCTTGCCTGGAAATCACCGAATACAGAACAGCTTGAAATTTCCTTATAATCATTATAAGAAGGCATCCAAACCTCAAGGTCATAGCATTTTCTAGCTGAAAAACCTATATCACCGGAACTGAGCTCAACTCTTCTGTATGGAAGACCAAGCATTTCAAGCATTTCTTCCGCATCTCTTGTCAATTTTTCGTGTTCTTCAGGAGCTTGTTCAGGTGTAGTAAGTTTCACAAGCTCAACTTTATTGAACTGATGAACACGTATCAAGCCTCTTGTATCTTTTCCGGCAGAACCTGCTTCTCTTCTAAAGCACGGTGTATAAGCTGTCATACATTTAGGCAAATCATCTTCCGACAAAATTTCATTGCAATAAATATTAGTAACAGGCACTTCTGCTGTCGGAATCAGATATAAATCTTCATCTACACATTTGTACATATCTTCTTTAAACTTAGGCAGCTGCCCTGTCCCTGTCATAGCAGCACCATTAACCAAGACAGGCGGAAGAATTTCTTCGTAACCGTGCTTTGTTGTATGAACATCAAGGAAAAAGTTTATAATAGCTCTTTCCAATCTGGCACCTTTACCTTTATAAATATAAAATCTCGATTGAGAAATTTTTACGCCTCTTTCAAAATCAACCAGGTCTTTTTCAACTGTCAAATCCCAGTGAGGCTTTTGTTCAAAAGAAGGTTTAACAACCTCACCCACAACTTTTTTAACAACATTAGCCGAATCATCAGCACCAATCGGGGTTGTTTCACAAGGCATATTAGGTATACTCAGAAGTAAATTTTTCTGTTTTTCATTCAGCTCAAGTTCTTTTTCTTCAAGAGATTTTATGTCATCCCCTAATTTTCTGACTTCTTCTTGAATAGAATCAGTATTCTCACCGTTTTTTTTCATCAAACCTATTTTTTGTGATTCAGATTTTCTTTTTGCTCGAAGTTCGTCAGCTTCTGTTTGTACTTTTCTTCTTTCAACATCTATTTCAAGAACAGCATCAATGCTGAGTTCAGGATTTCTTCTTTTCAAAAGTTCATTAACCTTTTCAGGATTCTCTCTGATAATTTTGATGTCCAACATAAAAAAACTCTTTCTTTTTCTGATATCACGTACCTAGATTCTATAAAAAAACAATTGAAAAATCCAGAAAATTAATTAAAATAAATATATGAAAAGATTTTTTACATTTTTTTTAGTTTTAATGCTGTCTTTTTTGCTTATACAAAAAAACACTTTTGCCGAAACAAATCTGAGAAATTATAAATCAATTCAATTGGCAAAAGGGTCTTTTCTAAAAGCTATAAGTCAGAGAGAAATTTCCACATCGAATGTAAAAGCAGGCGATGTTGAATATTTTATAAATCCGGCAGATGTTTTTGTCGGCACATCCAATGTTATTCCGAAAGATTCAGTTTACCTCGGAGTTGTAGAAGAAGTTATGGAGGCTGTTGAAGGCATCAACGCATCCATGAAAATAAAAATATACAAAGTGATAACCCCAGATAGAAATGAATTTTCAATTGATGCAAATGTTTTTTGGAAAGGCTCAACAACAATAGGAGGAGACCTGTCAGAAGTAGCTTATTATGTAAGAATGCCTCACTATCCAGGAGATTGGAAAAAAGGGGCATTACAACTTGTGCCGACATCAATTCGAGAACATGGAAAACCCACAGTAATCAGAGCAGGTGAAGAAGTAACTTTCATAATCAACAATGAACATAGTCTTTACAAGCCTATTAAATAACCATTACAGTTACTTAATAGTGCACTCAAAACAGTTGATATATTTTTATTTTTTATTTATATATATCATTAATAAATTACGATGTAATGTGGGTCATGCCGGATAAGAAGAGTTTCGATTTTAATATTATCGCATCTGACTGTCAGATAGCTACTGATATTGACAGTAACGAAGTCATCGACCTTTTAAACGGATTAAAACAGAAATTTACAGAGATAGAACTTATTGCCATATTCAATTATTTTCTTAAAATTGAATACCGTCCTGATGTACTTACTTATTTAATCAAAGAATTAGACAAATACAAAGACTCATCTTCACTAGATCCGCTTACGAACCTGCTTTTGATGAAAGACAGAACGCCTAATGCGGACTATTCAAAAGACCAATATACTAATGTAAGAGTTTTATGCGCAAAAGCAATATCCAATCTGAAAGATCACAGTTCAGTCCACACATTTTTATATTGTTTGAATGATAAAAATGAAAATTACAAAATTAGACTAAGCTGTGCGGATGCACTGGGGAAATTAGGTGACAAATATGCAGTAACAACACTAATGGATGTTGTATCTGATGAAGAAGAAAAATCCGTTTACATCAGAGAATCAGCAGCAGTAGCGCTTGGACTCATAGGGGACTTGAGAGCAGTAGACTCTCTTGTAAATATTCTTGAGACAAAAAACGGAATAATGGACAAATTCACTTATCTCAAAGAAAAAGTAGTAGAAGCCATATGCAAACTCAATCCAAACAATGACAGAGTGTATAAAGCTTTAAAAAACTCACTTTCAGATGAAAATCCACAGGTTAGAATTAATGCAATAGAAGCACTAATGGACTACGAAACAGAAGAAGCGCATGAGCTAATTGAAACAATGCTTAAAGATGAAGACGAAGAGGTTCAAAGAAATGCCGTTATTGCACTTTTCAATATCAAAGGAGAGGAAATCTTAAATAGAATAATACTCGACCCTCAGTACAGTGAAATTTGTAAAGACGAAGCCAAAAATATACTGGAAGACGAAAAAACATATGAAGATATCAACTAAAAAAACAGGAGTAATTCTTTTATCTGGAGGGCTTGATTCTGTTGTTTCGCTTGCTTTTTTGCAAGACGAAATAGATTTTAAACTGGCATTAACATTTGATTACGGTCAAAAGTCTTTTCAAAAAGAACTTGAAGCTTCAAAAAACATAGCGAAGTACTTCAAAATTGAGCACAAATGTATAAAATTAGACTGGCTGCAAAAAATAACAAAGACCTCTCTTGTATCAAAAGAAAGTATCCCTGATATAACAGAAAAAAATCTGGATAATGAAGATATAACAATTCAGAGTATGAAAAATGTCTGGGTGCCTAACAGAAACGGATTATTCATAAACATAGCAGCATCGTTTGCAGATTCGTTCGGCTACGACTATATAGTTATTGGGGCAAACAAAGAAGAAGCAGCAACATTCTCTGATAACTCAAAAGCATTCATTAAAAAGATAAACCGGTCTTTGGAATATTCTACAAATTACAAAACAAAAGTAATTGCGCCTTTAATAGACATGAAAAAAAATGAAATTGTAAAAAAGGCAGTTGAACTAAAAGCACCTTTAAAATTTATAAACAGTTGTTACAATAATACAAAAAAACATTGCGGAAGATGTGAATCTTGTAACAGACTAAAAAGAGCATTGAAAAATATTAATCAGGAAGAGATATTAAAAGAACTATTTGAGGATTAAAATGAAGTCATTATTCATAGAAAACGAAATAAAGTACATAGGAAGCCAGCTCGCCCCGCATTGGATATATAAAAACTTTCACATACTGGGAGATGCTATCGTTTCCTTTATCGGTGAAATGGATGTAAAAATTACAGAAATGGTTGATATAGAAGATGTAATTTCAAATTCACCGATTTACAGCAAAAAAATGGTAAGCTTTATAATAGAACAATTCGAAATCAGTCTGTCTGAATGTGTGCTGAGACAAAGATTCTTAATATGTATAATTATTGAAGAACTCAGAAAACTCCTGGGTGACAAATTTAAAATAACACGAAGCGGTGATGACATTTTTGTCAATATTGACGGAAAAGAAAAAAAACTTTCAGTTTCTATTGCAACAAAATCAATTACCTCTGGCCTAATCCACACAGGACTTAACATAGATCCAACAGGTGCTCCTGTTGATGCGTGCGGGTTAACAACAGATCTTGGTATTACAGATATTGAAGGATTTGCCAGAAATGTCATGAAACGATATATTGAAGAAAACAATGAAATAAAAGATGCAGTTTGTAAAGTTAGGGGAGTTTAATATATGGCAATAAGAAATTCAAAAAAAGTTAAACAAACTTGGGCTTTGTTTATAGTCACCTTTCTTGTTTCTCTTGTAATAATTACATATTTTATTAAAAGCTTCTCACCTAACGTAGATGTTGAAATAGGTTCTGATGAAGAACAAACTGTTGAAGAGAATTCTTCTGACAGTGATGTAAAAAAAGCCATCGATGACAGACTCAGATGGATACAAATGGAAGATAATATGCCTGGTGTCTCAAAACGTGACGAAAATCAGGCCGAAGACATAACATATATGGATAACGACAAGAAAAAGACTGATTCTGATAAAGAAACACAGCCAAAAGATGAAGATAACTCCTCAAAAGCTAAACAGGGTGAGTTGGCACCAATTGAATATGTAAACCCCAAACATCAAATTACACAGCCGCCTGTACCGGCTCAAACAACAGCACCAGCAGCAGAGCCTTTTAAAATGTCAAAAGTTTATGTCGGATCATACCCGACAATTGAACAGGCAATTCAGGCACAAAACAAACTTATGAATACTCCGATTTCAGTCAGCCCCTTTGTAAAAGAAGTCAACGGAAGTTACGTACTTCAGGCAGGCTCATATGCAAATGCAGGCAAAGCAGAAGCTGTTGCAAGAGAAATTAATTCAGTAGGCTTCCATGCCAGAGTTGTAAAAGAATAGAAAGATTACTTTATCTTTACAAAACCCTAAATATAGCGTTGACAAAGGGTTTTGTTTATAGAATTATATAATTGTATCTCTATCGGGAGTACAGGTTTGTGCTGAACACTGATTTTCGAAAAAGATATGACGCACAGGGCGTCGTTGCAAACCCTGTAAGGGCTAAGGTGTTAAACCCTAACCAAATGATTAATAATTAAATTTATATACAAGGAGAAAACATGCCAACAATTGCACAATTGGTAAGAAAAGAACGTAAAAGTTCAGTTGATAAAACAAAATCACCGGCTCTTACAAACTGCCCTCAAAGACGTGGCGTTTGCACAAGAGTTTATACAACTACACCGAAAAAACCTAACTCAGCTTTGAGAAAAGTTGCAAGGGTTAGATTGACTAACGGTTTTGAAGTTACATCTTACATTCCGGGTATCGGTCACAACCTTCAAGAACACAGTGTTGTTCTTATCAGAGGTGGAAGGGTAAAAGACCTTCCTGGTGTTAGATACCACATCGTTAGAGGCACGTTGGATACAGCTGGTGTTGCTAACAGAGCACAAAGCAGATCCAAATATGGTGCTAAAAAAGCTAAAGCAGCTAAAAAGTAGCGGATTCGTTCGGGGCTGACTGAAAGGAATGCCCCATGTGAGGCAAAACCACGCTTTTGCCGAACGGACGTAATCCAAGAAGTAACAAAAGAAAAGGAATCATAAAGATGTCAAGAAGAAATAAACCGCCGAAAAGAATACCGGCACCAGATGCAATATACAATAGTGTAGATATCGCTAAATTCATCAACAGATTGATGAGAAGAGGCAAAAAATCTATTGCTGAAAAGATTTTCTATGAAACAATGGAAGCAATCAAAGAAAGAACAAAAGAAGATCCAATCGAAATCTTCAACAAAGCTTTTACTAACACAACTCCGCTTTTGGAAGTTAAAGCAAGAAGAATCGGTGGTTCAACTTACCAGGTTCCTGTTGAAGTTAAACCTGACAGAGGAAAAGGACTTGCTGCTATTTGGATGATTGATTCAGCTAAGAAAAGACACGGAAAATCAATGAAAGAAAAATTAACAGCAGAACTCATTGATGCATCAAACGGAAACGGCGCAGCATGCAAAAAACGTGAAGATACTCACAAAATGGCTGAAGCAAATAAAGCATTTGCTCATTACAGATATTAATTCTAAATCTATTAGAAATTTCAAACAAAAAAGTCCTGATTTCAGGACTTTTTTGTTTTTCTTAACAATCTGTTACAATTAATTTTTTATACACAGAGTATATACATTTAAAAAAAATTACTGCCTGAAATTCCAAAAAGTATATACTTATTTCCTCAATTTTTAATATTTCTTAATAATTGAAAAAATTACAAGAAACAGTCAAGGCAATTATTTCATTTTGATATACTTTATATAAACATAAGAGATAAATAAACAAGAAACAAACTAGACTAATTGATTTTAATAAACTTAAAACTATAAATGGAACGGGAATAGGTATTTAACACGAGGCTATTAAAAAAAGCCTCTTTTTTTTGCCTTCTTTTCTTGGCTGCTTGGGAGAGCTTAAGAAAAATGGCATCACGTAGAAGCTGATTTTAAGCCCGTCCTATATCAAAATGCCAGCGTTCCTTAACTTTTTTGAAATCTCCTCCCCAACGGAAGCCTATGGATTTTGCATAATCAGCAAGTTTCTTATAATCCGCATCAGAGCCGCCTTCTATATGCAAATCAACAGCTCTACCCTGACAATGAAGAGAATTTTTAGCCGCCAAGTTTGGTTTTCGCCTAATCAAATCAGCTTGTTCAGCTTGCGTTCTATAACCGCTTGTTATAGAGACCTTCATTCCCTGTGATTTTGCCCAGTCTAAAAGCTGCATTGTTTTTTGCTGCATTGTTGGATCCAGTTTTGATATCTTATCGCCATCACTTCCGTATTTGTTATAATCATATGGTCTAAAGTTGTCAGCAACCCACGGCTCAGGTATGTGGTTAATTTTTATATTGCTCAATACCTGCAAAAGAACCTTCATAAATTCTTGCTGCATTTTTTCCTGATTCATAAGCATAGTTGTACAAAAAGTATCAACATTGCCTACTGACATATCCACAGGAAACATACCGAATCCTATGGAATTTATACCAAGAGTGTCAGGCATACCCACCGGTTGAAACGGTGTCAAACCTGATAAACAATTGTTATTAAGATTAAAGAAGTTCAGTGGTCCTGCCAAAATTATTCCCTTATAAAATATCCCTTATATTAATAAAGTAAATTTCATGAAAAATATTGACAAAAATGATATAATATTAAAAAATGTTAAGAAAAATTCCCCGCAAATAAAGTAGGAAAACTGGAAAATAAAACGACACTGAATGAAAATATTTGTATGAAAAAAAAGATAGTTTTACTGTTCATATTAACGATAATGTCTACGCCTTTGTGCCAAGCATCAATTGACAGTGCTGAAACTATCAATGAAACTGAAACAGTAAACATACATACAAAACAAACAGATGTAGCTAAAGAAGAAGAAATGTTTGCCCCTGTTGATTTAGATCTCACTGATTATACATATATGAACAAAGAAAATAAAAAGTTCAAACTGAGTGCTGAAAAAGAGGGAAAACCAGCATACGTAAAAAATACCGGGCAAATATGGGATGAAGATATGCTGTTTCGCTACAACTTTTATTCTGACGAATCCAACCTGAGAGTGCTGCCAAGCTATGGTTCACTTGGCTCTTATATATCAAGAGACCTTGACGAAAACACATCAGTAATGATTGGTCAGGACGGATTGTCTTCAATAAACGGAGACACAGTCAATTTCAATTATGACAACTATTCATATTACAGCAGCGGCGCACGTATAGACGGAAATCAAAAACATTTCAATTATTCAGTTGGTGCCTTCAATGAGACCGACACTTTGAATCAACAACTTGCTGCGGTTGTGAGCACAAAACCTTCCAGTATTTTAAATTCAAAAGGTAAGTTCTATGTAGGAGGGGGTGTTTTCAGCAACTTAATGAATGATGTCAATTTCAACACAACAGGTCTATTTGCCCAATATAAAAATAATAAACTCGCATTGAGTGCACAGGTTTCCAACTCTTCTTACTCCAAATCAGGCTACAATGATTACAACAAAGCACATTTTTTAACACAATACAAATTCAATGACCATCTGTCACTAAAAAATAAGATAGTACAAAACTTTGATGTAAACGAAGTTCAAGGCGAACTGGGTATTGTTTTGAACCCATTAAAAGATACAGACAGATTGCAGCTCGAAGTTACAGCAGCAAACTATCAGTCACAAAATGTTGTCACAAGACAAAGACTGAAATTTTCAACGTCTTTTAGATTTTAATATGATCCAAATAATTTGTTCTTGAAACAGTTATCTGTTCTGAAGTATCCAGATTTTTTAAAGTAACAGTATTATTCTTTAACTCATCTTCCATAAGAATCAGCGCATATTTAGCAGTTTTTGCCGCCTTATCAAGCTGTTTTTTGAATTTTCTGTTTGAATAGTCAAATTCTGCACTAAAACTGTTTTCTCGAAGCTCATCAACAATTTTGAAAGATTCTGAAATATTTTCAGATATAACAAAAACATCCAATCTTTTAGACTCTGCTTTATCAATAAGAGAATTGAGTCGTTCCATGCCCATAGCCCAGCCAACAGCAGGTGTCGGCTGTCCACCAAGCGTTTCTACCAAAGAATCATACCTTCCGCCGCCACAAACTGCATTTTGGGAACCAAGGTTATTAGATTTTATTTCAAAAACTGTCCTGTTATAATAATCTAAGCCTCTTACAAGCAATTTATTTTCTTTAAACGGAATATTTAAAGCTAACAAATATTCTTTAACTTTTGCAAAATGCTCTTTACAATCCGGACATATAAAATCTCCAAGAATAACTTTTTGAATTTCTTCACATTCGAAGATTTTTTTGCAAGAATCCACCTTACAATCCAAAATCCTTAAAGGATTTTTTTCGTATCTGAAATTACAATCTTCACAAAGAGAAGAGAGGTAGGGTTTCAAAACTTCTTTAATAGATTCTCTATATTTTTTTCTGCATTCAGGACATCCAAGCGAATTGATTTCAATCTCCAAATTATTCAAGCCCAATTCATTAAGATATTTCACTGCCAGATTAATAACCTCAGCATCAGCAGACGGTTCAACAGTACCGAACATTTCCACACCAACCTGATGAAACTGTCTTTGACGACCGGCCTGAGGCCTTTCATATCTGAACATCGGACCTTTATACCAGAGTTTGACAGGTTGAGGAAGACGAGAAAAGCCATGTTCGATAAAAGCTCTGACTACGCCTGCTGTATTTTCCGGACGAAGTGTCAAAGATCTTTCACTTTTTTCAAAAGTATACATTTCTTTATTAACAATATCAGTAGAATCACCAACGCCTCTGGCAAAAAGTTCTGTTGCCTCGAAAACAGGTGTCCTTATTTCCTTAAAGTTCGCCTTTGAAAAAACTGATTGTGCAATTTTTTCCATTTTTTGCCAGTTAGAAATCTCTTCGGGAAGAATATCTTTAGTACCCTTTTGTGCTTGAATCACTTTGCCACCTCAATCTAATTTTATCAGTTAGCATTATTATATATAAAAAATGGCTATTTCAATATATAAAAATTTATAGTAAAATCAACTCGTAAATAAAATTTCTCCACAAAGCAGGAAAGAGGAAATAATGGATATAAAAAATTGTTTTACTGCTAAAAATATCAGCTTTACAATCCTGATACTAACAATTCTGTTTTTGCTTGTAAAAATGACAGATGTTGCGCTTCTATTGTTTTGCAGCTATGTCATTTCCAGCTCCATCAATCCTTTTGTGGATAAAATGCAGGAAAAAATGCCCAGAGCTTTGGCAACTGTCATTATGATTACACTCATAACACTGATAACCCTGGGAGTTTTTATTCCTATCATTATTATGTCTGTTAATGAGATAAAAGACTTTTTAAATCAGCTTCCACAGCAAATTCAAAATATTCAACATTTTCTTGATACCTTTAAAATTGGAGGACAGGATATCTCCCAATATCTAAATATCGACACGGTTTTGGATAATTCAACAAATATAGCAAAAGAAGTAATAGACAAATCAATAAACTTTACTTTAGGAATTGTAGGTGTCCTGACTATTCTTGTTACAGTAGGAATAATAGTGTTTTTTCTTACAAATGACCGTGAAGAAATCAAAAATTTCAGTCTTAAACTTTTTCCTAAAACAATGAGAAACAGAGCCTCAAAAGTAATGGACGATCTTGAAACAAAAGTAGGCGGTTATGTTACAGCACAAATTCTCTCAATCACTATTGTCGGAATTATAGTAGCAGTTTGTCTTTTGATTATGCGAGTAGAATATGCAGTCTTTCTGGGCTTTATATCTGCAATTTTGGACCTTGTACCTATTGTTGGGCCGGTTCTTTCAGGAGTATTAATACTCCTGGTTGCATTTCCAAAAGGGTGGCTCATCTGCACGCTGGCAATAGGCTCATTGCTTCTTGGGCAGTTTGTTGAAAATAATTGGGCAAAACCTTATTTCTTTTCAAAATATATGGATTTACATCCGCTTGTAGTAATATTTTCATTTGTAGTCGCTGCTAAGTTTCTGGGTGTTGTAGGTGTTTTAATAGCTCCTGCAATTGCAGCTGTTTTTGTTACACTGTTTGAAGAAATTTATGTTAAAACTATGAATGATGAAAGTAATGAATAGATGACAGATAAAATTTTATATAACATTCCTCAAAAAAATCCCGAAATTAATATATGGATGGCATTTCCAGCAATGACAACATTTGGAATGTCGTCTCTAGGTTATATGTCAATAATAAAAACACTTGATCAAAGAAGTGATTATTATATAGAAAAAATATTTACTGATACAAAAAGTACGCAGCTTATGCCCTCTCAGGTTGACATAATGGGATTTTCTGTTTCTTTTGAAATAGATTTTCTAGGCATATTCAAAATTTTAGAAAATTATAATATCCCTCTAAAAAATGAAGACCGTTGTGAAGAACATCCGATAATATTCGGAGGAGGACCAGTACTAACAGCCAATCCCGAACCTTATGCAGACTTTTTTGATTTTATTATCATAGGAGATGCTGAAGATTTAGATAAAAATATTATTGATGAAGTTAAAAACAACAAGAATCTTAAAAAAAAGCAAATACTTGAAAAATTATCAAAAATAAAAGGAATATATGTTCCTTCTTTGGCAAACAAAGTAGAAAAACTTACCTCACCTCTCGGAAATTGTATAACAACGCCTGTATTAAGCGAACAAAGCTTTTTTTCTAATACATTTGTAATAGAAATGGTAAGAGGATGTCCACAAAGGTGCGGATTTTGTCTTGCTTCATATCTAAATCTTCCTGCAAGATTCTGTGACTTAAAACAGATTACAGACAGCATTGATTTTGGGCTGAAATACACAAATAAAATTGCACTTCTTGGTGCTCTAATAACAGCACATCCTGATTTTGACAAAATATGTGAACATATCCTGAAATGCAAAAAAGAAATGCCTGAGCTCGAACTTTCAGTGTCATCTCTTAGAGCAGACTCAATCTCTCCAATAATAATTAAGACACTTGTTGCATGCGGTCAAAAACATTCTACAATAGCAATAGAAGCCGGTTCTGAAAGACTTAGAAAACTAATAAATAAAAATCTTACAGAAAAACAAATCTTTGAAACAGTAAAAACGGCCTTTGAAAATGGATTAAAAGGTTTAAAGATATATGCTATGATTGGACATCCGACTGAAACCCAAGAAGATATAGATGAAATGGTAAATCTCGCAAAAAAATTGAAAAATACCTTCAAAGGATTTGATTTCACTTTTTCATTTGCCACATTTGTACCTAAAGCGCAAACACCCTTCCAATTTTGTGAAAGAGAATCAACAAAATCTCTTGAAAAAAAATATGAATATTTAAAAAAAGAATTTCACAAGCTAGGAGTAAAAATCAGAACCTCAAGCGTAAAATGGGACTATTGGCAAGCTGTAATCTCAAGGGGTGATCGTACAATCAGTAACTTGCTGGTTTCCGTTTATAAAGAAGGAGGAAATCTAGGTGCATTCAAACAATCATACAAAAAATTAAGAAACGAAAAAAATGTACCAACTTCTGACAGCTTTGCACTAAAGAAAAAACCACTAAATAAAGAATTACCCTGGGACTTTATTGAATCATACCCTGGAAAAGAAGCTCTTATTAAAGAATATACAAGGCTTTTGGGCTAATATTAACAATTGTAAATTAAATAAAAAATTTTTTTATTTAAAAGGGTTGACATTTAATTTCTTGATGTCATAATTAATATGTAAGGTTTAAGTGTAGTCGAAACACTAAATAACATTAATAACAATAAATAACCCCGAACACATATAAACTCCTAAATAATAAACACAAAAGAGACCATTAGGATGCAGAAAACAGACCACCCGGAAATTAAAAATCTGAGTGGCTTTTTTTTATGACTAAGAAAAGCTTATATTATATACATCATTTGATATATTCGTGACAAAATTAAGTGTAATAATGACAACTAATAACGATTTTGCTTTTAAATCGTGAAAAGTTTATAATAATTAAATGATTTTAGTTGACTCAAAAACAATTTCAAAAGCTGTATACACCTTATGCAAAACAGCAAATTGCACATATCCTCAGGATTTGTACAATTTGCTTTATAAAAAATATTTGAACTCTGAAGGTCTTAAACACAAAAAATATTATTACTTGCTAAAAAACATAGAAATGGCAAATGAAAAACAAAGGCCATTGTGTCAAGACACAGGTCAAGTGATTGTATTTGTTGAAATAGGCAACAATGTCCATATAGCAGGAAACTCTATTACTAAAGCAATAAACGCTGCGGTCGAAACTGCCTACAAAGACAATTTCTTCAGAAAATCCACAGTAAAAAATGCATTTTTTGACAGAACAAATACTAAAACAAACACACCAGCAATAATCTACACTGAAATATCAGAAAAAGAACCTGACATAATCAGACTGAAACTTATGATTAAAGGAGCAGGATCAGAAAATTACAGCACAATAAAAATGTTCAAGCCAACATCCGAAAAAAAAGAAATTTTTGAATTTATTAAAAATTCAGTTATCACAGCCGGAGAAAAATCCTGCCCTCCATTGTGTCTTGGCTTAGGTATAGGAGCAACAATGGACAAAGCTGCTGTTCTCTCTAAAAAAGCTTTTTTCAACACATATCAAACAGATGAAGAAAAAGTATTTTG
Source organism: Clostridium sp. (assembly GCA_018362895.1). Lineage (GTDB taxonomy): Bacteria > Cyanobacteriota > Vampirovibrionia > Gastranaerophilales > Gastranaerophilaceae > Limenecus. The sequence continues at coordinate 14,453 of JAHALR010000014.1, forward strand.
TGAAGACCTAAAAAAATTTTTGAACAGCTGCAATCAAGATATTTTAGATATAAAAATAATCACAACCGCAACCCACATTGCCTGTATGCCCGTGGCACTGACAATCAACTGTCACAGCACACGTCATTGCGAATGTGTCATAAAAGAAAACTCGATAGAATTTACTCACGCCGATTTAAAACTAAAATCAATCGAAAATACGGACGAAAACCAACTTGAAATAAACACAAAAGACATTAATCGCATTAAAAAGCTAAAAAAGGGCATGCGAATACTTCTGACAGGCGAAATTTATACTGCAAGAGATGCCGCACATGAAAAAATGGTTGAATATGAAAAAGAACACGGAAAATTACCATTTGATATAAAGGACAAAATAATTTTTTATGCCGGTCCTTGCCCACCAGCACCGAATGAAATAATCGGACCAGTTGGTCCAACAACGTCTGTAAGAATGGATAAATTTTCAAAGTTTATTTATTCAAAAGGGCTTGTTGCCACAATCGGCAAAGGCGAAAGAACAAAAGAAACAGAAAATATAATATTAAAACACAATGGAAAATATTTCACCGCACAAGGCGGTGTAGCATGTCTGCTTGCAGATTGCATAAAAAAATCCGAGGTAATAGCTTTTGAAGAACTTGGAACAGAAGCTATCAGAAAATTATATATTGAAAAATTTCCTGTAAGTGTTGAGATATAAAAAAAGACCTCGATTTATACGAGGTCTTTTTTATATTTAAGAAATTCTTTGAAACATATAACCGATACCACGTGCGGTAAGAATCAACTCAGGATTAGCAGGATCTGTTTCTAGCTTTGAACGCAATCTTGAAATATGAACATCAACAACTCTTGTATCGATTCTATGATCCGGCGGATAAGCCCAAACATACTGAAGTATTTCATTTCTAGAATAAGCTTGACCTGAATTGTTAACCAAAAGTTCAAGAAGACTAAATTCCATACCTGTAAGTCTTATACGTTCATTTTTTCTGAAGACTTGACGTCTTGCTGTATCAATTTTTATGTTTCCGGTAGTGATAACATTTTTAGTAACTTTGCCTGTTGATGGAGCAATTTCTCTGTTAGTTGAACGTCTCAAAACAGATTTTACACGAGCTTCAAGTTCTTTAGGACTGAAAGGTTTAACAACATAGTCATCAGCACCAAGCTCCAAACCTGTGATTCTTTCTGAAACATCACCAAGAGCTGTAAGAATAATAATAGGAACATCAGAGGTTCTTCTGATTTCTCTGCACACCCCATATCCGTCCATTTTAGGCATCATAACATCTAAAACAACGAGATCAGGATTTTCTTTGTTAAACATTGCCACTGCTTCTTCGCCATCAGCAGCAGTAACGATATCATAACCAATCATTCCGAGTCTTGTTTCAAGAATTCTACGGATGCTGGCTTCATCATCAGCAATTAAAATCTTTTGCTTTGCTTCACCTTGTTCATTAGAAACTTCACTATTTGGACACATGTTAAAAACCTATCTTTCTTTACCCTATGTCTTAAACCACATATATTACAAAATATTGATTTTTTTTAAATTATATTACAACTAAAAAATATAGTCAACTTAATCACTGACACTTTCTTGCATACTTTTACTATAAATTGCAATAGAATTATGCTGGTGCTATAAAAGAATTAGGAAAAGAAAAATGAGGATAAAATAATGTCTAACATCGAGGTAATTTTACCTGACAATTCAAAAATTTCACTTCAAGAAGGAGCAAATGGATTTGATTTAGCTAAAGCAATCAGTGAAGGTCTTGCCAAAAACGCAGTTGCACTTGAAAGAAATGGAGATGTTAAAGACATTAGAACGACGTTATCAAATAATGATAAAGTAAAAATCCTAACAGCAAAAGATCCTGAAACACTTGCCATATTGAGACACTCAACTTCTCACGTCATGGCTCAAGCAGTAATTGCACTGTTTCCTCAGGCTAAACTGGCTATCGGACCTGCTATCGAAAATGGTTTCTATTATGATTTTGACTTAGAAGGTCACACATTTACAGAAGAAGATCTTTCAAAAATAGAAGACAAGATGAAAGAAATAGTTAAAGAAAACCTTAGCTTTGAAAAATATCTTGTTCCTGATGTTGATGCACAAATTAACGAATTTAAAGCTCAAGGCGAAATATATAAAGCTGAACTTTTGGAAGAACACAGAGATCACAAACCCACTTTGTTCTTAACAAAAGATAAAAGCGGAAACTCTCTATTTAACGATCTTTGTGCCGGACCTCACCTTCCTAACACATCTTTTATTAAAGCCTTCAAATTAATGAAAGTTGCAGGTGCATATTGGAGAGGGAATGCAAAAAATAAAATGCTTCAAAGAATATATGCAACCGCATTCTGGACAAAAGATGACTTAAAAGCATATTTGACTATGCTTGAAGAAGCTGAAAAACGAGACCACAGAAAACTAGGTGCAAAATTGGATCTTTTCTCAACAAGAGAAGAACTCGGCGGAGGACTTGTTTTGTGGCATCCTAATCTTGCAGTTGTAAGAGAGGAAATCGAAAACTATTGGAGAACAGAACACAGAAAAAGAGGCTACGTAATTGTTAATACACCTCACATAGCAAAATCTAAACTCTGGGAAATTTCAGGTCACGCAGATCATTACAGAGAAAATATGTTCTTTATCCAAAAGGAAGAAGATTCAGATGACCAATTTATATTAAAACCAATGAATTGCCCGTTCCACATTCTGATTTATCAGGCAAACAGACATTCATACCGTTCATTGCCTTTAAGAATGGCCGAACTCGGTACTGTTTACAGAAAAGAACATTCTGGAGCTTTAGCCGGATTGACCCGTGTACAGGGCTTTACCCAAGATGATGCTCATGTTTTCTGTACACCGGAACAGCTTGTTGATGAAATCAATGAAATTATCGATTTTGTTGCAGACACAATGGCTATTTTCAAAATGGATTTTGAAGTTGAGCTCTCAACCCGTCCTGAAAGCTATGTAGGTGAAATTGAAAACTGGAATAGAGCGGAAGCAGGCTTAAAAGAAGCTATGGACAGACGTGGTATGAAATATGAAATCAACGAAGGAGACGGAGCCTTTTACGGTCCCAAAATCGATTTCAAAGTTAAAGATGCTATCGGCAGAACATGGCAATGTGCAACCATCCAGTTAGACTTTAACCTTCCTGAAAGATTTGATATCAAATATCAGGATAAAGACGGTCAAATGAAAACTCCTGTTATGCTCCACCGTGTAATCTTCGGTTCAATGGAGCGTTTCCACGGTATCTTGATTGAACATTATGCAGGTGCATTCCCATTGTGGCTAGCTCCTACACAGGTTGCTGTTGTTCCCATTTCAAATGACAAACACACAGATTATGCAGAAAAAGTCTATAAAGCTTTAAGAAATGCAGGAATCAGAGCTAACCTCGATGACCGTTCAGAATCAATGAACTATAAAATAAGAGAATCATTGCAAGACAAGAAAATTCCTTATGTTGTGGTAGTCGGAGACAAAGAAATTGAAGACGGTACAGTTGCTATTAGAAAAAGAGGCAAAGGCCCTATTGGCTCATTAAAAATAGACGAATTTGTTTCAGGACTGCTTGAAGAAATAAAAAACAGAGCATAAATATGTTGATAAAAGAATTCAAAAAACCAGTCTCAGGTGAGATTGTAAAAATAGGACCGGATGTTAAAGAGGACATAATCATAATGGCCCTTGAATCCAGCTGCGATGAAACAGCCTGTGCTATTGTAAAAAACGGAAGAGAAGTACTGGCAAACGTAGTAGCTTCTCAAATCAAAACTCACAGACAGTTTGGTGGAGTTGTTCCTGAAGTAGCAGCTAGAGAGCATCTTGATGCTGTCAATATGATTATTGATGAAGCCTTCAATCAATCCGGTCTTAAACCTCAAGAAATTACAGCAATCGCTGCCACAGTAGGTCCCGGGCTTGTTGGTTCGCTTCTTGTAGGATTAAATGCAGCTAAAGCACTGGCGGTCACTTATGACAAGCCATTTATAGGTGTAAATCATCTGAATGCACATGTTTGTGCAAACTATATTGACACAGATTTGAAACCGCCAATGATAGCTTTATTAATCAGCGGTGGTCACACACAGATTATTAAAGTCGATGATTATCTAAATCAAGAAATAATCGGTGAAACTATTGATGATGCTACGGGAGAGGCGTACGACAAAGTAGCAAGACTCCTCGGGTTGCCATACCCGGGAGGTCTTAATCTTGATAGAATGGCACCCGCAGGGAATCCAAAAGCCTACAAACTGCCCGAAGCAAAACTTCAAGGAGAATATGATTTCAGTTTCTCCGGATTAAAAACAGCAGTTCTTAACCTTACAAGAAAACTGGAAAAAGAACTTGGCGCTATTCCCAAAGAAGATGTTGCTGCAAGTTTTCAAGAATGTATAACAAGTACCTTATTCAAAAAAACTCTCAAAGCAGCTGATAAATATGGAATTAAACAGATTGTCCTTGGCGGAGGTGTAGCAGCCAATTCAGAAATAAGAAAAAAATTCTTCTCTCTTGAAAACAAGGGTTACAAAATATTTGCTCCCGCTATGAAATATTGCACTGATAATGCTTCTATGATTGCAAGTTCAGCATATTTTCTGGCCAATACAATGGAATCAATGGAGATTGAAGTCTTCTCAAGATGTTAAAAAAGATATTATGTATAATTATACTGTCAGCTATAACTCTTCCTGCTTTTTCAAGAACAAACAATGAAATAGCAAAACAGCTTTATGCAAATGCAGACAGAATGGAAAAACAAAGCAGCGCAAAAGCTGACAAAGCAAGAAGTGACATAGCATCTTTTATGATAGATTTAAATATGCTGAATTTCCAAGAAGACAAAGCACAATGGAAGCCGCTTATTTCAAGTTATTATTATGACTCAAGAAGTATGCAAAATATTTTTTCAAGATACCTCGGAGTATACAAATCAGCTGACGGAAAAATGATGGGCATTTTTGATGTAAACTGTGAAGACTACAATGACCCTCAAGAAAGAATGTATGGCTTTGTAAATACGACTGATGTGTATTTTACTACGACCTACAAAACCAAAAACGGACATAACAAAGGACTGGCACAAAAATTCTGTAAATAATATTGAAGCACAGTTGCCATAAGCAATCAAAAGTGTTATATTTGAATGGCTATGGCTTATTAGATTATAGGATTTGGTATGGGTTTTAACAATAAGAATTTATCTGCTAAAGACAGATTGGTTTTGGCACTGGACACAGACTCTCTTGAAGAAGTCGAACGATTAGTAACAACATTAAAAGATTATGTAGGCTGTTTTAAAGTAGGTCCTCAATTATTTACATCTTGCGCATATGATGCAATTGACCTGATAAAAAATCTTGGTGGAACCGTATATTTTGACGGAAAATTTCATGATATACCCTCAACTGTTGCAAAAGCCGGCTCAAACCTTGTAAAAAGGGGAGTAACAACTTTCAGCGCACATCTTGCCGGCGGTTCAAAAATGCTGACAACAACAGTAAAAGTTGCCAGAGAAACAGCAAAAAAATATAATATGCCTTCACCGACAATTCTCGGTGTAACACTGCTTTCAAGCTTCGGACAAAGAACACTTACAGAAGAATTGAATGTTAAAATGAATATTGATGAATATGTTGCTCATCTTACATATTTGGCAAAAGAATCAAAAATAGACGGAGTAATAGCGAGTGCATCAGAAGCACGCAAAATCAGAAAGGAATTTTCTGATGAATTTATTATACTTTGTCCCGCAATCAGACCAACATGGTCTGTTGTAAACGACCAAATCAGAGTGGTTACACCTGCTGATGCCATAAAAGCCGGTGTTGACTATATGGTAGTCGGCAGACCCATTACTTCTGCTGATGATCCTATTGCAGCAGTTAATCTGATTTTAGACGAAATTGAAGAAGCAGCCAAAACAATTCAAGTATAACAAAAGACTGGAGGTTTTAATGATTATTGGTGTACCCAAAGAGATTAAAAATGGTGAAAACAGAGTCTCATTAATACCTTCGTCTGTAAAAACACTGATAGAAAACGACAACATTGTTTATATTGAAAAAGGAGCCGGAGAAAAAATCGGTTTTGATGATGAACAATACAAAGCTGCCGGAGCAAAAATTCTTGATACAGCAGCAGAAGTATATTCAAAATCTGAAATAATAGTAAAAGTTAAAGAAATTCAAAAAGAAGAATACGAACTTTTAAAAAACGGCCAAACAGTATTCACATACCTTCACCTTGCTGTTGACCAACCGCTTCTTGATGTATTGTTAAAGAAAAAAATTACAGCAATAGCATATGAGACAATTCAAATGCCGGACGGCACACTTCCTCTATTAAGACCTATGAGCGAAATTTGCGGCAAAATGTCTATCCAAATAGGAGCAAGACTTCTTGAAAACAAATATGGCGGATATGGCAAACTCATCGGCGGTGTCCCTGGCGTTCATCCGGCAAAAGTGCTCATTGTCGGAGCAGGGGTTGTAGGCCTAAATGCAGCAAAAATAGCTGTTGGTATGGGCGCAAATGTTGTTATGCTTGATACATGTCCGCTAAAACTTGATAATGCTGACAAAATATTTAACGGAAGAGTAAATACAGCTATTTCAAACAAATATAACCTTGAAAAATATATTAAAAATGCAGATTTAGTAATCGGGGCTGTATTAATTCCTGCAATAAAGGCACCCAGCATCATAACAGAAGACATGGTAAAAATGATGAAAAAAGGTTCTTCAATAATAGATGTATCGATAAATCAGGGCGGAATTACTGAAACTATTTCAGAGCCTACAACAATTGATGAACCTATCTTTGAAAAACACGGAGTTGTTCATTACGCAGTCCCCAATATACCGAGTATGGTCGGAAGAACAGCAACAATCTCATTAAATAATTATACTCTGCCTTACATTTTGAAACTTTCAACAAAAGGTTTCATCGCCGCAGTCAAATCCACTCCGGAACTTTATAAAGGTATAAATACTTATCAGGGCAAACTGACAAATTCTGACATTGCAAAATCAGCAGGTTACCCGTATTCAGAGCTTTCTATGCTTATCGGATTTTAATTCAAAATCTATTTTAACTGATTTCAACAAAAGCTTGTTTAATTCTGTCTACACAAGCCTGTGAACTATGCTGCCACTCTCTGAAAGAAATTCTTTCTACCTTGTAACCTGCACGCTCAAGAATCGTTTGTTTTTTAATATCAGAAAGATTAGACTTGACCTTATCTTCCACTCCGTCAATTTCAACTATAAGCTCATTGCCTAATTCATCTTTAACAAGCATATCAGGCTCAACTCCGGCAGTTTCAAAGCCGGCTTTAATTTCATAGCCATCCATAATCAGAGCATCAGCAACCTGCTGTTCAAAAGCATTTTTAAACTTGTTCTTCATAAAGTCATCATCTTTTGCAGAATCAAGATAGCTTTGAATATATTCAATGTAGTCTTTTAAGAGTCCTTGCGGCAGAGATTTAGGGTCTCTTGATAAAAATGTAATCAGTTTTTTTCTTGCTCTCGTTATAGCTACATTAAACAAGTTGGGTTTTTGAAGGAAGGTGAGACTCTGTGCAAAACTATTGTCAGCAACAGCAAGTGAAAAAATCATCACATCTCTTTCATCACCTTGAAAAGTATGTGCAGTACCGACTTCAATCTGATGTTTTCTTATAGTTGTTTCTGTCAGAACCTGTCTCAATGCTTTTGAAATCAAGTCTACCTGACCTCTAAACGGAGACACAACACCTATTGAAACAGGATTTTCATCATTACCTTCATCTTCCAGAATTATTTCATGTATTCTCTTTAAAACAGCCTCAACTTCAGGCATATTTCTTGTTGCATCAGAATCAACCTTTCCGTCTTTTACAATATGCAGCTCAAGAACATCATTTGTACCGGAATCTTTTGTCATAATACGTATTCTGTTTCCATAAAATTCGTTATTGCTGAATTGAATAATCGGATAATAGCTTCTGAAATGTTCATCAAGAAGCACAGGGTTTGTTGAATAATAATTGGCAAGGTCAAACATTGAATTTGTTCTAAAACGCCACATAAGCTGATATTTATCCGGAATATTATATTGGCTCAAGAAGGACTGTTCTTTGGCTTTTTCCAAAAACGATAAATGAGGAAGCTGTTTATCGTCCCCAACAATCACAGCTTTTTTGGCCCTGAAAAGAATCGGGAAACAGCTTGCAATATCACATTGAGAAGCTTCGTCTATAATTGCAACATCAAAAAGACCCGACTTCATCGGCAAAGAACCTGAGACTGCATAAGTAGTAACACACCAGCAAGGAAACGCCTCCAATAGAGGTTTAAAATCTTCCTCTTCAAGAAGTCTGTTTTGAAGATTTTTCTTTCTTTCCACAATTGCCTTTGTGTGAATAATCAATCTCTGGCGTTTTACCTGGTCTCTCAAAAGCCCTTTGAGTGATTCACGTCTTTTGTTTTTCAAAATATCAACAGCAAGAACTCTCTGTTTCTTTTTAAGCTCTTTTATCTGAGTTAAAATCTGGTGTATATTACCAATCTTGTGAATTCTTGTTTCAACAATTCTTGCCTCACATTCCATTTCAGCTGCCTGAAGTTCCAGAGATAATCTCATAATTGATTCAGGATCAGAAGGAATTGAAGAAACATTTAATATTTTTTTCAGCTTCATTGCACTCAATGTGTTTGAAATACCTGAGAACAGCCCGGATTTCTCAAGATTTCTTTCTATATTGCCAAGCACTCTTTTTATTTCATCAACTTCATCTTTTTTCAATTTCTTTGTAATAAATTCTTTCGAACCCAAATCAGCTTCAAGAGTTTCTTTTTTAGTAATAATCTTCTGCCACTCATTTTCAAGAGAGATTATTTTTTCACATTTTGTTTCAAGCTCTTTTATAGCCTTTAACAGCTCATGCATATCTTCAACATCAACAAGGATAGCTTCTTCATAGCCTGTATCAATATCCACCTTATTTGCAATAAGGTCTTGCAGCTGAAAACTTAACTGTTTTTGATAATTTAACCTGCCCGCTCTCAATGCAAGAAAAGGTGCACCGAGTTCATTTAGTCTTTGGGCAACAACATCAACCGCCTTATCCATTCTGGATGCAACAAGAACCGTTTTCCCGTTAGCCACCAGGTGAGCAACAAGGTTAACAATCGTTTGGGATTTCCCTGTTCCGGGAGGTCCGTATACAGCTAAGAGAGGATTCTGTTCAATTTTTCTAATTACATCCTCTTGTGAATCACTCAAAGACAAAGGAGTACAAGCTGCAAAATCTTTCAACTCTTTTTTTTCTTTCTGACCTTTATCAAAAATTTTGCCCACACCTCTTAAATATTCTTCATTAACAACACAAAGAGCAGATTCCCTAAAAACACCGCTCGGTTTTTCAGATATTTGAGTCAATTCATGCAAAACACCTGCTGTTATTGAAGGACGTTTAGTTAAAATAACCGCACTTTGATTTGTCACAGAAACTTTATCCAGCTTTAAAGACGTACGTGATTGCTGACTTTCTTCAACAAACTCTTCAACATTATCAGAGTCAATCTTTTGATAAAAACTATCAGAATCTTCTTTTACAAAATTTTCATTGTCTTCATCTTCCTGATTCAAAGAAATATCAACATCAGGAAGGATAGATTTTAAAGTTGTCAAAAATATATCAACTTTGTCCTTTGTGAGAGGAAGTTCTGGCACAACCTCCAGCAAACCGTCAAGCATGTGTTCCATTTCATCTTCATCATCACTCTTTTTCATTAAAGCTGTCAAAGCACCTGTGTTCAAGGAAAGAACATCATCTTGCAGTATACATGCAATGTTCACCCCTTCTCTTTCCAGTTTGCAAGGAGTATACAAAAGCGGGGTCAAAAACTCATTTTTTCTCTTAGTTCTGGAACTCTTACCTACAAGAAACATATGACCATATATCAGATATTTGTCCTTCTGACTCATCTCACTTTGTATCATTAATTCAGTCAAATCACTGTCCGAACCATCAAGCAAAAGCGGTCTGTCAAAGTTAGTAAAGAGCTCTTCTTCTCCTTTAAGGAAAATCCATTTGTTATCCTTATCCTGTTTCAGATTTCTAAAAGTAGAACTTTGAACTTCTTCTCGCACACAATCATGAAGGTATAAACTCAATCTTTTTATAAAACTGTCGTGAAATGCCGACTGAATAATCTTTGTAGCTTCTTGTAACATAAGTCTCCATATATAATATTTGAAAATTAATCCCTAAAATAATTATAGCTGATAATCAACACTGCGTATCGTACGTATTATTGAGATTATGTTTGTTGAGATATAAAAAAGAGGTTTTGAAATTAATCAAAACCTCTCTTTTATAAAATCTTAAAAGACTACTTAACAGCTTCTTTGAATTTTTTACCAGCTGAGAATGCAGGAACTGTTTTAGCAGCAATTTTGATAGTAGCACCTGTTTGAGGGTTACGACCAGAACGAGCAGCTCTTTTTCTGGGTTCGAAAGTACCGAAACCAACCAAAGTAACTTTTTGTCCTTTAGCAACTGTTTTTGTAACTGTTTCCAAAGTTGCAGCAATAACATCAGCAGCAGCTTTTTGAGAAACTTTAGCCTTCTTAGAAACTTCTTTTACTAATTCTTCTTTGTTCATAAGAACCTCCTTTTTGTTAACATAGATTATTATATCTATTTTTCTTATTTTAGCAAGCTTTTTTAAACAAAAAATATTAAGAATTACAACTATAATTCATTTTACAGGTGTAATAATTTTATAAAAGCTTTAATAGCAGAGCTTTTCAGGAAAAATTAATCAAAGAACCCATGCAGGATCCAAACGTCCGAATTTAACATTATTGTAATAATACGTTAGAATTTGATACGCATTATACCCCTGCTGAGCAAGATTATTGGCACCATGCTGGCTCATCCCGAGACCATGCCCGTTTTTCTTGACATTATCATCAAAAGAAGGCACTGATTTTAAATAAGGCAAATCTTTATTCCATACTGCACCTGCGTTAACAGTATGGCCTCCGGCCGAAGCCGAATAATAAGCAGGAATAACTTTCTGATTATAAGTAATAACTATACCCTTAGTTTCAATAACAGCACGATTTGTATTCGCGGTTTCTGCTGAGGCTCCGCCGTAAGCCTGATCTTCGGGAGTGTCTTTTAAATCATATCCATGTGCAGCTCTTTTGCCTCTATTTGCAATAGCATAGCTTCTTGCTGCAATAGCCTGAGCCTTCAAAGCTTCATAATTCCATTTAGAAGGCATTTCAGAAGGTACAACTCCAAGCATATATTCTTCCAGTGGTATGTTATTTACAACAACAAGGTTTCCTCCCCTGTTTTCAATAATAAACTCTCCTCTGTACCATCTTCTTTTCGTAGAAACAAAGCCTTTATCCTGTGGTTTTATGACAACTCTTTTTATATTAAGGTTGAACCACTGATTATTAAGATTTATAGAAATAGTATCACCACTCGCTTTAAAAGCATAAGCTTTCATTGCAGCAATTTCATAAAAAGACTTGTTGTGAATCGGACTGATTAAATTAGCTTTTTTACTTACACCTATTCTTACTTCATCAGCACCGTCAATCAAACCTATTTTCATTGCTTGAGCACTCTGTGCACAAAAAACAGGAATGAATAGCATTAATATAAATAATATTGTTTTAATTTTCATATTAAACTGTTTCTGCTTTTTCAAGAAACGCAATTATTTCAATCGCAATTTGCTTTCTTGTTTCATCGTCAGCTTCTTTCAGATATAAAAAAGCTTCTGAAAGCTCCTCATTATTGTCATACCAGCGGTGGAGAACATAATCAAAAGCACCAAACAGGTGTGAATTAAGAACAATACCAAAATCCTGTGCTTTTAACTTAATAAATTCAGCACATTTTTTCTGGACATCATCTTTTGAGTTTTTTATGAGACTCACCGCCAAACTCAAAGTAGGTTCTTTATCGTACCAGCGTTTATTATCCATAATGTTTCTCCCGTATTGCCAGCATTAATATTATAACATCAAAAATTTCATGAAAAACATAGTTTGTTTGTATTATAATTTGAACAGTTATAAGCATTTTCTTGAGGATAAAAAAGTATGAATAAATATTTATTGGAAATAGGAACAGAAGAATTACCGTATAAATTTGTAAACACAGGTCTTTCGCAACTGAAATCCGCTTTTGAAAAGCTGTTAAAAGAAAACAGCATAGAATTTTCTGATATAAAATCTTATTCAACACCAAGAAGATTAACCCTTATAATAGAAGGTTTTCAGGAAAAACAGCCGGATACGGTAAAAACTGTAAAAGGACCTATTTTAAACATTGCTTATGACGAAAACGGAAACCTTTCAAAAGCCGGTCAGGGTTTTGCCAGAAAAAACGGAGTTGATGAGTCGGCTCTATATAAAGAAGATAACTACATCTGGGCAAAAGTCGAACAAAAAGGAAAATCAATAAAGGATATTCTTCAGGAAAATGTAGAAAAAATTGTTCTGAAAATGCAGGGTCCTTATTTTATGAGATGGGCTGATCTTGATGTAAAATTTCAAAGACCGATAAGATGGATTGTTTCATTATTAAATAATGATGAACTCAAAATTAAAATTGCAGACGTAGAATCCTCAAGATTTTCAAGAGGTCACAGATTCAAATCGGACAAAGTTGAAATTAAAAACCCTGATACATATTTAGATATTTTATTTAAAAATAATGTAGTTGCTGATTCACAAAAAAGAAAAGCAATGATTATTGAATCAGCAAAACAAAAAGCCCAAGAAATCAATGCTGAAGTTTACATGGACGATGACCTTCTTGAAGAAGTCACAAACATCTGTGAATGGCCTGTTCCTGTTATTTGCGGATTTGATGAAAAATACCTTAGAATTCCTGAAAAAGTCACAGTTACAGTAATGGCTGTTCACCAAAGATATTTCCCTATGTACAGAGACGGAAAACTCTTGAACAGCTTTATCACCATAACAAACTATATAGGACACAATTTTGATAACATAAAAGCAGGTAACGAAAGAGTAGTTGTAGCAAGACTTGATGATGCAATTTTCTTCTTTAATGAAGACACAAAAAAACCTTTTGAAAATTATGTAGAAGAGCTAAAAGGAATCACATTCCAAAAGGGAATGGGCTCAATGTATGACAAAACGCTGCGTATTCAAGAGCTTTCAAGAATGCTTGCACAAAAAACAGGAGCTCCTTTAGCGGCTGTTGAAAGAACAGCTCTTCTTTGTAAAGCAGACCTTGTTACAAGCCTTGTTTTTGAGTTCACAGAACTTCAAGGATTCATCGGTTCAGACTATGCATTTAATGCAGGTGAAAAGCCTCAGGTTGTCCAGGGTATTAAAGAACACTATTATCCTCTTGGTGCAGATACTGAACTTGCAGAATCAATAGAAGGTCAATTGGTTGGCATTGCAGATAAAATTGATACAATAGTTGCTGTTTTTGCCGAAGGTAAAAAACCAACAGGTTCAGCTGATCCTCTGGGCGTTAGAAGAGCAACTTTAGGTATAATAAAAACTGTTATACAAAAAGATTTAAAAATTAATATTGAAGAATTAATAAAAAAATCAATTGACCTGATGCCTGTTGAAATAAAAGACAAAGAATCACTGTTTAATGAAGTAAAAACTTTCTTTGAACAGCGTCTAAGCATATACTATACGGAAAAATACAGACATGATGTTGTAGAAGCCTGTATATCAAACAATTCTGTATTAAAAGACTTAAACGATTTTTCAAAAAGAGTGGATTTTCTATCAGAAAAAATTAACCTCACTGAATTTGCGTCAATCAATGAAGCTGCAAACAGAATCATAAGAATTACCAAAGATTATAAAGCCGAACAATTGCCCGACACGACACTTTTCAATAATGCTTCGGAAGCCAATCTCTGGGAATGTACAAAGACGATAAATACTGATAACTTAGAATACAACGAATTATTTGAAAACCTTAAAAAGGCCATACCAGCTATTGATGAGTTTTTCGAAAAAGTTCTTGTTATGGATAAAGACGAAAAAGTGAAAATCAACAGGCTTTCTCTCCTTTATTCAATAAAGACAAAATTTGATAAAATAGCAGATTTTTCTAAATTAGTAATCTAAAGTCTGAAATTTTATCCTTATAACGGTATTTATGGAAATAATAAGAGTTTTTCTCGGCATATTATTAATAATATGCCTATTTCTTAACATTGATTTTAACAAAATCAGAATTTATTTTGCTGAAAAAAATATCGGCATAGAAAAACAAGAAGAAAATATGATACTGGGACTTTCACTTGTTGACTTTAAAGGTCGTGTAAAAGTTGCAGGAGTACTTGATTATACACCTGCAAGAAAAGCGGGAATAGAAGAAGGCGACAGAATCCTTGAGGTTAACGGTAAGAAAATACCAAATGTAAAGACATTTAAAGAACGTATACAAGAATATCATGACAACAAAATTATTAAACTTGTAATACATAGAGTCGACAGTTGTTCAACATTTCCTGTTGACATAACACCATTTGAATCCAACTGTAAATAAAACAGCTCCTTGTATCCCTCTCACCATAGGGAGTTACAGGTATGTAAACAAAAACTAATTTTATTATTGCTTTTGTGCTATGTTATTGATATAAAGAAACAGGCACGTTGTGCTATTAGTATTATTAGATTAGTAGATTGATAAAGGAGAATTATGGGTTTACCTAAAGTAGCATACTTTTCAATGGAAATAGCATTAGACCAATCACTGAGTACTTACTCAGGCGGTCTTGGATTTTTGGCAGGTTCTCACATGCTTTCTGCCGGTTACTTACAGCTTCCTATGGTCGGTGTAACAATGTTATGGTCATACGGCTATTACAATCAGAGAATCAACGAAGAAGGAAACGTAGATGTTGCCTACATCAGAAAACACTATGACTATCTTCAAGATGTTGATGCTGAAGTTACAGTAGATATTTTCGGCGAAAAAGTTATCGTTAAAGCATTCAGAGTAGATCCCGACTTATTCGGTTCTTGCCCTGTTTATTTGTTGACAACTGATGTGGACGGAAACTCTGACTGGGCTCGTTCAATTTCACACAAGCTTTATGACGGAAATGAAAAAATCAGAATTGCACAGGAAACAGTTCTTGGTGTAGGCGGTATTAGACTGCTTCAAGCAATCAAATATGACTTTGAATGTGTACACATGAATGAAGGTCATGCTCTTCCTGCTGCGTTCGAACTTTTACAACAAAACGGTGGCGATCTTGAAAAAACCAAAAGACAGGTTGTATTCACTACTCACACTCCTGTTGCTGCCGGTAACGAAGTTCACTGGGTTGATACACTTATGGAAGGCGGCTTCTTTGCAGGATGTTCAAGAGAAAGAGCTGTTGAACTTGGCGGCGAACACTTCTCTTTGACAGTTGCAGCTTTAAGAATGAGCCGTATTGCTAACGCAGTATCTCAACTTCACGGGCTTGTTTCTAACAAAATGTGGAACTGGGTTGAAGGTAGATGTCCGATTAGAGCTATTACAAACGCTGTTAACCTTCACTATTGGCAAGATGAAAGAATCAAAAATGCAAAAACTTTGCAAGACTTGTTAGATGCTAAAGTTGAAATGAAAAAAGAAGTTTTCAGCTACATTGCTAACACAACAGGTAAAAGATTCGACCCCAACGTTTTGACTATCACATGGGCAAGAAGATTTGCAGATTACAAACGTGCATGGTTAATCTTCATGGATATGGAAAGAATCCTGAAATTGTTAAATGCAAACAAAGTTCAATTAATTTTTGCAGGTAAATTCCATCCGGATGATGCCATGGGACGTGAAATGTTCAACAACATTCTTCACAAATCATACAACATCAAAAACGTTGCTGTATTAGCAGGTTATGAACTCGAATTAAGTGGAAAATTGAAAAGAGCAACTGATGTTTGGTTGAATACTCCTATCAGACCGCTTGAAGCCTCCGGTACATCAGGTATGTCAGCTAACGCAAACGGTGCTTTACACCTTTCAATTTTTGATGGTTGGACTGTTGAAGGTACTTTCCCGGGAATTAACGGATATACTGTTGAATATCCTGGTCTTGATGATGATATTCCTTGGGAAGAACGTCACTGGAAAGATCATGATTGCATTATGGACATCATTGAAAACCAAATCATTCCTACATACTATGACAACAAAATGGAATGGGCAAGAATGATGAGACAAGCTGTTAGAACATCTGAAGCTTATTTCAACTCTGACAGAATGGTTATAGAATACTTCAACAGAATCTATAAACCAATTGCTCATGAAAATCCGAAAGAAGGCGGTTTGAACACAAATGCATCAGACATGACTGTTGATCCTTCTCAAAAAGAAGCTCCAAACATGGATGCATGGACATATTCAAACATTAAATAAGTAAATTATTTAAACAAAAAAGAAACTCTTTTATCAAGTTAAAAGAGTTTCTTTTTTATAGCAATTTTTTTGAAGAAAAATACTTTATATAAATATGAAAGCTCTCTCTTCTTATTTAAATTTCAGACCCAATTAGGGTCTTTTTTTTGACAAAGAAAACATCAGAGCTAAAGCGATACTTGTACCCCGGTCTGAAAAGGCAAAGCCGGAGCCACCGTTCGCTTACTTCGTTCTGCTTGTTAGATTATTCAATATATCCTGAGGTGTAACATTATGCATCGCCATAAAAGTAAGCATAAAATAAGTTAAATCAGCAGCTTCCCACTCAAGTCCGTCACCTTTTTCAAAGTTTACAGACTCAAAAGCCTCCTCCATAATTTTTCTTTTTAAATAAAACTCATCATTAAATAATTTTGTCGTAAAAGAATTGTCGGGAAGCAGCCTTTTTCTGTCTAAAAGCAGGTTGTAAAGTTCACTGATAGTAAACTCTTTGTCGCCAAAACAAGAATACCTGCCCAGATGACATGCATTACCTTTCTGTTTAACTATAAATAAAAGTGCATCCATATCACAATCAAAACGAGCAGTCACAAGCTCCTGAGTGTTTCCTGAGGTTTCACCCTTCACCCAGATTTTGTTACGTGAACGACTGAAATAAGTGCCTTTTCCTGTTTTTAAAGCTTGTTCAACAGATTCAGGTGTAGAATATGCAAGTGTAAGCACTTGTTTTGTGTCATAATCCTGTACTATTGTTGGAAGGTAGCCAAATCGCTTTTCAAAATCCAGACATTTAACAAAAGCTTCTTCAAGTGAAACTTTTCCTGTATAAATACACATTCCGAGCTGTGTTGAAACATTCATTTTTTGAAGAGAAACAATTTCATCCACTGAACTTATACCACCTGCGGCAACAAGTTCTTTTGTTGTAGCACTTCTTATTTTTTTAATTGCCTCAATATCTGTTCCACCCAACATCCCTTCTTTTTCTACAATAGTATATAAAAAGCCGGAACAATAATTGTTAAAACGTCGTACAAAATCTTCCGGAGTAGCATTTGTTGTTCTAGTCCAACCGTGTGTTGTAACTACACCGTCACGAGAATCTATTGCAACAAGAACTCTGTCTTTTGGAAGTTTAGAGAGAAAATCTTCGTGAGCAGCAGTACCGATTATGATTTTTTTGGCACCAAGAGCCAACATCTTTTTAGCTTTGTCTATGTCTCTAATGCCGCCGCCTACACGACATGATGCAACTTTACAAATTTTAGAAATAAGCTCTTCGTTATTTCCGTTACCAACTGCTGCATCTAAATCAATTACTGCAAGTTCACCAAATCTTCCATAATACTTAGCCAGCTCAATAACATCTTCTCTTTCAAGAACCTTTTCAACACCCTGTTTCAACTGAACAGCTTTACCGTTCATTAAATCTATACTTGGAATTATCATAATATACCTTTTCTATTTTTCAATTTCTTCTAATAATTCATTGTAAACATCAATTGTGATATGGCAAATTGCCAATCTTCTGTCTACAAGGCTTTTGATTGTAGCCTCAAAGCATCTGAAAAGAGCTTTGTTTATGCCGTTTTCTTCTTTTAATAATTCCAGGCATTGATGTCGAAACTCGGCTTCTCTTGTTCTTGCTTCAATTTTGTCAGCAAGAAAGATTATCTTTTCAAAATCTGTCATACCGCATCTTCCGAGAGTATGCCATCTTATCGCATCTAAAATTTCTTTATCATCTACCCCGAAGGTTTCTTTTGCCAAATAGGCGCTAACAGGCGCATGAAGAGTTTTGTAATTCAAGAGTTCACAGTCCTGAACTTCCGGAATAGATTCATGAATAATATCAAGCAGTTTCTCATTTGAAAAACATTTGGCTGCATCATGAAGAAGCCCTGTGATTCTGGCTTTTTCAACATCAAGTTTAAACATCTGAGCAAGTTCAACAGCAGCTTCCATAACCCCGATAGAGTGAATATAACGTTCTTCATATAGATTTTCTTTAAGCCAATTTTGAATCTCTGCAATTTTATTTTCTGTATAAGCCATATTTATCAATGTATTTTTCTACTCCCTTAGGCACAAGATTCTTGATAGGAATACTGTTGTGCACATTGTGTCTTATTTCTGTTGAAGATATATCCACATAAGGCATCTTCATCATTTTGTAATTATAGCCTTTTTCTTTAAGTTTTTGCAAATATGATTCATCTGCCTTTAGACTCTTTTCATCTTCTCGAACAAAAAGAACAAAATCAAGCATATTTTTCAATTTTTCAGATTCATACCACGATTCAATATTCTTGAATGCATCCGTACCGATTATGAAATTTATCATTCCTTCTACCGGATATTTTTCATATATTTCTTCGACAGTAGGAAGTGTATAAGAAAGTCCTTCTCTCTCATATTCAATATTGCTTACTTCAACATAATCAAAATCTTTAACAGCAAGTTCCGCCATTTTCAACCTGTGCTCAGAAAAATTTTCATCATATTCTTTGTGAGGAGGTCTTGCAGCAGGTATAAGAAGAATTTTATCAAAATCAAAATTCTTTTTTGCATATTCACAAATCATCAAATGTGCATTGTGTATAGGGTTGAAAGTTCCCTGAAACAAACATAATTTCATAACACACCCCTATCGTGGAAGAAGTACATTGTTCATATGGATTTCTTCAACAAGAGAAAGAACATTATTAATAAACTTTTTGTATGAACTTCTGTCAGCCTCACCGGAAAGCACTATATCCGCACTCATTGCAGTAGGATGAATATATATTTTGGCTTTATTTGATGCATTTTCATAAACTTCATCAGCTGAATCACCGAGCCCTCTGGCATTAGCTCTTTCATAGAAGCGATCTTTTTGAACATTATGAGAAACATCTACATAAATTTTAAAATCAAAGGCATCTACAATTTTTTCCGTTAAAGTAAATAACCCTTCAGAAATAATTATTTTGGAGGGCACGGCTTTTGTGACATTATCACGTCTGATTGCAGTACCTGACATATCATATTTAGGAAGATATACAGTATCACCAAAGAGCAGTTGTTTAATATGTTTTTTCATCAATTCAAGTTCAAGAGCTTCAGGAACATCAAGGTCATAGTTTTTTGCAAATTCAGCAAAACTTCCTGCTGCTTTAACCATTTCTGATCTGTCAAAATAATAATCATCCGTATTAATTCTGGTAATGATATTATCCAGACAATATTCATCGGCAAAAGACTTGATAGTATCAATAATATCCATTGCAATCGTGGATTTTCCGCTTGCTGTTTCTCCTGCAATTCCGATTGCACAAGCTCTTGTTATTGTTCCTGACAAAAACAAAGCCATTTTATAAATAGCATTATTGCTCACTTTTTTGAAAATTGAATCTGATGAATTTACTTCATCAAAGAAGATTTTGTTAAGTCTTTTTTCAACATATTGAAGAAGAACCTTATCCTGCGGCTTCGAAACCCCATGCACTGTATTGTACTTTGAAGATGTTATGAATTCTTTAGTTATTGTATTTTGCAATTCTTGAATTCCTTTACTATTTTTTGTTAAAAAGAAAAACCGAACAAAAAATTTTTTGCCGGTTTTCTATTAATTTCAAATTTTCTTAACAATATTATTATTTTCATCAACCATAACAATCGCGGGTTCAAATTTGGCTTTTTCATCAAGTGTCATCATAGCATAAGAAACAATGATAACTTTGTCGCCGATTGCCACCTTACGAGCTGCCGCGCCGTTAAGACAAATATCTTTGCCCCCGCGTTTCCCCTTAATTACATAGGTCTGAAATCTTTCACCATTATTGACATCAAGAATATCAACCTTCATACCTTCAAGGAGATTAGCAGCCTCCATCAATTCTTCATCAATGGTAATAGAGCCTACATATTCCAAATTTGCATCCGTAACAGTTGCCCTATGTATTTTTGAGTATAAAAATTCTATTTGCATACATTCCTCTTTTAATTATTTTATCAAAAAATAAAAAAGGAGACATAAAATTTTTATAAAGATGTTAACATTGTTAAATATAATAAAGAATATTTGAATATTAAATTTACGAATATGCTATACTTTCTTAAAATAGGAGGTTATTATGAATATAAGTAAAATTTCGCTAATGGCATCACCATTAAAAACAAATTTCAAAGCACAAACAAACATATCTGCACCAGAAGAATTGTTATCTAAAGAAGACCAAGCATACTTTGAAGCACTTGGCAGTAAAATTGGTACCGACAAAGACACTATTGAAATCAAAATAAGTGAGTTACATGATAACAAATTTAATCCAAATATAAAAATGTATACCGCAGAAAAAAAATATAAAATAAAACACGCTAATGGTGTTAGCAATATAGATAACAAAATGGATATACCTTATATTAAAAACGGTGAAATGGTAGAAAAAAATTCTCCGTTTAATTATATTAAGACTGCTTTTGACCGACTATTAGACAAATAATAATTTTAAAATAACTAAATTGAATAACTTTGAATCTTATGGAATAATGTCTTTGTAATTATAGAGACATTATTTTTATATCATGAATGACAAAATTATTATAAAAGGTGCAAACCAGCACAACCTTCGAAATGTAGATTTAGAATTGCCCAAAAATGAATTAATTGTGTTTACCGGCGTATCAGGTTCTGGCAAAAGCTCTCTGGCTTTTGACACAATTTTTGCAGAGGGTCAAAGAAGATATGTAGAAAGTCTTTCAACATATGCACGTCAATTTTTAGGTCAAATGGACAAACCCGATGTTGAAAGCATCGAAGGATTATCTCCTGCAATATCAATTGACCAAAAATCTACATCAAACAATCCACGCTCAACAGTGGGTACAGTTACAGAAATTTATGACTACCTGAGACTCCTGTTCGCAAGAATAGGAACTCCGCACTGCCCGGAATGCGGTGACGAAATTAAGCCCCAATCAATTGATGAAATTGTTGATAAAATATTAAAACTTCCGGAAGGCACAAAAATACAAATTATTGCCCCTATTGTTCAAGGAAAAAAAGGGGAATATGCTTCTTTAATTAATGAATTAAAACAAGAAGGGTTTATCAGATTAAAAATAGATGGACAGACCTACAATATTGATGAAACGGACATTGAAGATATAAAACTTGAAAAAAACAAAAAGCACAATATTGATGCAGTAATTGACAGAATTGTTGTCAAAGAAAGTGCAAAATCAAGGATTGCAGACAGTTCACAAATTGCTCTTCAAAAATCAAACGGACTTATGAAGGTTGATGTTATAGGAGATAAAGAACTCATTTTTTCAGAAAAGCTTGCCTGTCCAAAATGCGGCTTAAGTTTTGAAGAACTGGCACCCAGAAGTTTCAGTTTTAACAGTCCTTACGGAGCTTGCACGACATGTTCAGGGCTTGGATATGATTTTGTAATTGATCCTGATCTTGTCATACCTGACAGAAAAAAATCGATAAAACAGGGTGCAATATACCCATGGAGCAAAACAACAACATCATACTATGATGATGTTCTTGCTTCTGTTGCTGCACATTACAACATTGATTTAAACAAGCCTTTTGAAGAGCTTACAAAAGAAGAACAAAATCTGATTTTGTACGGCGGAAAAGAAATCATTAATCTAAAAGTTAAAAGATTCGGAACAAACAGATATGAAACCCATAAAATGAAATACTGGGGTGTTATTCCTTTTCTTGAAAAAAGATATAACGAATCCGGCGGCGAATACTGGCGTGAAGAAATTCAAAAATATATGAAAATGACCCCCTGCAAAGACTGCCACGGTGCAAGGCTTAAGCCTTATGTTTTGGCAGTTACAGTTAACGGCAAAAATATTAATGAAATATGTGAAATGCCTATAACGGAAAGTTTTGAATTCTTTTCAAACCTGTTTTTAGAACTTTCTGATTATCAAATGGCTATTGCAAAACAAGTACTTGAAGAAGTCAGAGCAAGATTGAAATTTCTTCTTGATGTCGGACTCGGATACCTGAACCTTAGCAGAATGTCGTTGACACTTTCAGGAGGCGAAGCTCAGCGTATCAGACTGGCAACACAAATTGGCAGCGGGCTTTCAGGCGTTTTATATGTCCTTGATGAACCATCTATTGGTTTACATCAAAGAGACAACGATATGCTTATAAAAACACTTTTAAGATTGAGAAATTTAGGCAATACATTAATTGTTGTAGAACATGATGAAGACACAATGAAAAATGCAGACTATATCGTTGACATAGGCCCGAGAGCAGGCGTGCACGGCGGAAAAATTGTAGCCAAGGGTTCGCTCGATGAAATTAAAAAAGTAAAAGAATCAATAACAGGTCAGTATCTGAGCGGAACAAAAAAAATTCCTGTTCCAACCAAAAGACGTGAAGGCAACGGAGAATTCCTTCAGGTTAAAAATGCACACCTTAACAACTTAAAAAACATTGATGTTAACATTCCCTTAGGGAAAATCGTTGCACTAACTGGTGTTTCAGGCTCCGGAAAGTCAACTCTTATGCAGGATTTGATTCATGAATATGCCATACATAAACTCAGAGGTAACAAGCCTAAACCTCAGGGCGTGGACGAAATTCTCGGTTTTGAACATATAGACAAAATCATCGACATAGACCAATCTCCGATAGGAAGAACACCTCGCTCGAATCCTGCGACATACACTGATGTGTTTACATATATAAGAGAGCTTTTTGCTATGACTAATGAAGCAAAAGTCAGAGGATACAAACCCGGAAGATTCAGCTTCAACGTAAAAGGCGGAAGATGTGAAGCCTGCAAAGGAGATGGTTTGATAAAAATAGAAATGAACTTTCTCTCTGATGTGTATGTAAAATGTGATGTATGCAAAGGTCAAAGATACAACAGAGAAACGCTGGAAGTAAAATACAAAGGAGCAACAATCTCTGATGTTTTGAACATGACAGTAGCCGAAGCTTATGTATTTTTTGAAAATATACCTAAAATCAAAAGCAGACTAAAAACTCTTTATGACGTCGGATTGGGATACATAAAGCTCGGACAAAGTGCAACAACACTCTCAGGCGGCGAAGCACAGAGAATAAAGCTGGCATCAGAATTAAATAAAAAAGCAACAGGAAAAACTCTCTATTTGCTCGACGAACCCTCAGTCGGACTTCACTGGTATGATTTGGACAAGCTGATAAAAATAATCAACAAACTAGCTGATTCAGGAAATACCATTTTGATTATCGAACACAATATGGATTTGATAAAAATTGCAGACCACATAATCGACCTCGGTCCAGAAGGAGGAAGTGCTGGAGGAAATGTTATTTTTGAAGGCACACCTGAAGAAATTATAAAATGTCCTGGTTCATACACAGGACAATATCTGAAAAATATGCTCTAAATTAGACTTCACGTAAAAATTCTCTTATAGGAGCTCTTATTAAACTCTTACAATAATTTTCAATCCGTTTGTTTAATTTTTTCTCCATATTTCGCTCATAGAGCGCAAACTTAAATTTTTCAATTGCTCTATAAAACCTGATAAAAGGAGAATGTTTATATTCAATTTCTTTAACCCAGCCGGCTTGCATGCATATTGCTTTGTAGCCTTTGTCGCGAAGATTTTTTAATGTGTAAATTTTTCTTAATTCATTATACTCTTTTTGATAACTAATGACTTTTAGATTTCCGTCATTCAAAACAATTTCATATGGTTTTTTATTTATTACATACTCACCATACCACTGAAACTCCCATGGAACTAAAGTAATAAGATCAAAAAAAGTTAAAGAGTTTTCTAAAAGTGCAGATTCAAATGATTTCAACACTTCCGATGAAAAAACAGAACAGCAGCCCCCAAACGAATAAAGAACCCCATCTCTTTTAAAATATTCTTTAATTTTGAAATTTTCATCATTACTTGAATCTATATATTTCTTTTTCAACAGTGTATATGGAGTAGAATCGTTATACATATAATCTTTTTCATAAAAATTATTTATGTAATAACAATCAGAATCCAAACAAACATAAAATTTGCACAGCCCAAGCTTAAAAAAATATAACTTTATTAGTTGTTGAGAAAGCCAAGTTTGCGTTAAATTATTTCCACACAGAGAGGTTGGTTGGTTGGTTGGTTGGTTGGTTGGTTGGTTGGTTGGTTGGTTGGTTGGTTGGTTGGTTGAAGCAATTACTTGCTCATCTGTAAAAAACTTTATTTCATAATCCTCATTCCCGGTCACAATTTCATTTCTCATGATTTCAAAATCCACTTTGGGAACACAAATATAAAAAGGTAACTTATCAGCATTAAATTTATCAATGCTATTTTTTAACAATTTTAATCTATGTAAATCATCAATATATGATTTACACATCAAAACTAAATTTTTCATATTATACTCACATTTGAACTTTTGCAAATATTTTCCTGCATTAATACATATTCTTCTTTATTAAGAAGAATTGCTTTTTTCATTGCATCAAAAAGCTCGTTTTCTTTATACATCAAAGTGTTAGACTCATTGAAAGCGTATACTCTTGCAAACTCCTCGTTAAAACAAGCAGGTTT
This sequence comes from Clostridium sp., assembly GCA_018362895.1. Lineage (GTDB taxonomy): Bacteria > Cyanobacteriota > Vampirovibrionia > Gastranaerophilales > Gastranaerophilaceae > Limenecus. Next base: position 39,502 of record JAHALR010000014.1, read on the forward strand.
TCTAAAACCTCTAATCAAATTGATTGAACCTGTTGAAAGATATTTCAAATAATTTCGATTATCTTCAATACTCGAATCAAGAAGTGGCAAGAAAAAATCAGCTTGTTCCATTTTTTCAAACATTTTTTCATAATCAAGTTTGCCCAATGGTTCAATTTTATCAAGAACAGTTTTACTCAAACCGTCGTTTTTCATGTTTCCTACAATAAGAACTTTGAAATTAGAATACCCCTCTAAAACGAGCTTTTCAATCGATTCCCATAGTAATTTGATATTTCGTCTTTTAGGATCCAAAGAACCGACAGAAATAAAAACAGTTTCATCCGAATTTTTTGGAGTAATTTTTATATCACCGTAATAATCAGGCACAAAAGTTTTTATATCAGGATTATTGTCAAAATTTGTTATCATATATAATTGATGATTTTTGACAAGTGAATGTTCACCGAACTTTTCAATCTGTCTATTGTCATGTTCCATCAACAAAACCTTATCCATAATCCTCTCAGATTTAAATGTAGATAAAGTTGAACATCCATAAAAATAATTTATTGAAGTAGAAATAAAAATCTTTTCATAATCCAAAATTTTTGAACTATTCAAAAGAAATTTCTGCATTAAAGCATTAACATAAAAAATTTTGTCGGGCATATATTTATTAGGCAGCCTGCACAAAGCTTTCGAGTGTTTCATATCTAATCTTGTTAAAACATGAATTTTAAAATTATTTTCTTTAAAATATTTCAAATACGAAGGTATGGTTTCATAATGGCAATTGTTAGGTTCATAAATAAGAATTGTATTGTCAGGTATCTTATAAAAAATAAAAAGCAAAAAATAAAAAACATCTGTACAAAAATCCAAACTTCTTAAATATTTTCGAACGGTAGACTTCAATTCTTTATTTATTATAAATAAACAAACAAATTCTATAAAATACTTTTTCATGACTGTTTTTGTTTCTCCAAATACTCAAAATATTTTACATATGCAATAAATTTATAAAGACCTGCATTAACTGAAAAAATCAGACCTCTTGTTCCATCTTTATAACCCTTTTTCAAAAAATATTTTTCTATAATCAGCCAGAAAGATTTCCACAAAGCAACGGTAAAATTTAATTTTTGATTTTTTTCGATAAATTTTTCTAGTTCAAGATCTGTATATTTATTTATCGAATTAATCGTTGCACTATATCTGTCAGTATGGTTGTGTAATATAGCCATATCTTTTCTTGATTTGTCTATTGTATAAATCTCACCGCTTTTAAGTTCCGGTGTGCCATGTACAAATGGAGGCCAATAAACCAGATCTTTTTTGAAAAATCTTATGATTAAATCAGGATAAAAGAACTCCATTGGCTTACCCCAACAAAAATTCAATCTCGGTATTCTAACCCCTGTATACTCTTTTGGATTTTGAATAAATTCATAAAGAAAATCCTTCAGTAAAGATGGAACTCTTTCATCAGAATCAATAACAAGAACCCATTCATTTGAAGCCTGAGAAATAGCAAAATTTCTGGCAGGATCAGCCCAGCCGATATTTTCATGCATAACTATTTTGGCACCGTATTCTTTAGCAATATCCAAAGTTTTGTCAGTTGAATACATGTCACAAATAACTATTTCATCGAAATCTTTGACTGAATCTAAACAATCCTTTATTATCTTTTCATTGTTGAATGTGTGTATAACAACAGAAATCTTTCCGTTCACAGTAAAACCACCTTTTTAAACCACCCACATTTAAATTAGTATATTTCCTAGAAAGAAAAAAAGCAAGAAATATAATGTATGAAATTAATTCAGGCATTATTAATTTCACTGAAAATTTTTATAGCAATTTCATTACGCAATATATAAAGAATAAGAAATTGTAGCCCAAAAGCATATTACCCATGTGGGCAATATTGCAAACTAAATAGATAAGATTACTATTTTATTGCCAAATAGTAATAAAAAAGGCACAAAAAAAATGCGTCACCCGCGATTCGAACGCGGGACCTATCCCTTAAAAGGGGAATAAGCTATAATTATTTTACAAGAATTTATAGGAAAAAATTAGAAAATATCTAAGTTATAGCATTGTTTTATTTTATAAATTCTCATAAAATAATATGTTGTTTCGGACAATTTTAGTATTTCTTTTTCAAAAAAATGTCCAAAAAGTGTCCAAGAAAATAAAAGTTGTCTTAAACTTTTTACTATGTATCATGCCTGTAAAGGGATTTGTTTATGCTTGAATGTGAAAGATTAAAATTTGAAAAAGCTGAAATTTTAAAACAGCGTGTTAAAAAGACGTGCAATCTTTCATTTTTGCATATAGGCATTAATACATTGAATGACAACGTAAACGTAGAATTAAACCAGAAAGAAGTGTCACAGGAAGTTTTAAACACTTTAAAAAACGAACTGGGAAATATGTTCCAATCTTCGTATAGAATTCTACCGACCCCGATTCTGTCAGGTACATATATGGACAATCCTGTTAGAACTTCTAAGGTTTTGTATAATTTTGAAAAGATATAAAAAAGCCCCCTAAACAGGGGGCTTTACTGCATCAAGTATTAAGAGTGTGTTTAATTGTGTTCTAAGAAATCGTCATAGAGGTTTTTGAACCTGTCTTGTTCTTTTTCGGGCAGGCATTCAAAGTTTCTAAATACAATCTTGAAAGCTTCTTCTGCAATATCCGTAGCTTTCTTTAACCTCTTTTTATCTTTGATAATCTGCGTTTCTGACTGGTGTTCTTTATTTTCTTTGAGAAGCTCAAAACCCTTTGAAATTGCATCACCTACGGCTTTGACTGCTCCTGAAACGCCCAACACCATTAAACTGTTACCTCGTTTTTTGCTTCGGTCAAACCCAACAAGGTGTTGACAAGAACAAAAACTGAAACACAAAGATTTGTTATTGCTTCTTCATACTTATGTGCTTTGTCTGTAAAAGTGTCAATCACTGTAAACAGGGCTTTGTAAGGCTGCGGTGTTGCCAGTTTTTTTAAGATTTTAATTGCCAATTCGTTCATCATTTCCGCCTTTCTATATTTTGCTTAAATACCATCTGATTTTGTTTCTTATGAATCCTCCGATCTCATTTCGTTTTATGAGAGGATACGGAGGAAGGTAGATTATATCTATCTTGCCGTGAGAGCTTGTATCAGGGTGATTTATGCCAAATTCATAATGAGTCCAAACATTTTCAACAGGTATGTTGTATTTTTTACACAACTCCGCACAGAGCTTGAAACAAGCTTCTAATTGTTTTGGGGTTATAGGATACTTGCCGCAATGAGAAGCAGAAGTGAAACCAGCCATAGCGCACATACTAACACCGATTGCACCTGTATTGCCTCCTCCTGTGTGTGCTGCATAGCTGCCGTCATAACAATTCTCATTATCTTCGGGTTTGTAGTTTCCATTATGCGTTTTTCCCTCATCATCAATTAAAAAGTGATAATGCTCAAAGTCTGTGGCATTGGGCTTATACCCTCCGGCTGTCCAATGAATGATTATCTTGTTCATTTATGTCCCTTTTTGTTGAATGAGCAGATTTTTAACATCGTTGATGTCTTGATGTATCAAAGAGAGCTGCTCTTGTAAATTCCTGTGGTTTTCACGGTAAGTTTTGTCTGAAACATAATGCTCGGACATGTATTCAATAAGTTGTGATTTAAGCTCCGCAAGTTGTTTCGGTGTTGCAAAGACTTTGTAAGCTGCTGCAAAAGCTATCACAACTATGATTGTCGGTGCGTATTCTATAAATTTCTCCATTATTCAACCTCTCTTGAATCGTTTTTCTGAAGCTCGGAAGCTTCTGTGTTGTCTTCTTGAACACCGGTTGTATCTTCATTTGTCACCTCTTCTTTTTCAGCGGGTATGTTTATGTCAATAACCTCTTGTGGATTAGGGTAAACAATTTCTATTGCTTCAACCTCTTCAATCGTCTGCGCTGATTCAATCTGTGCTAAAAAGGCAGGAAAATCAACAGTCCAAAGCTTTGCATTTAACTGACTCATAATCCCTGTCAGAATTGTACAAGCTGCTCTATTCAAAAGTACGTTGACGTTCTCTTTTGTGTTCCACGGCAAAGTTTCAGACTCATCAAGTGCCTGCGCATAAGCTGACAGTTTGATGTTGTTTGTGAGCGTTGCTTCAATATGGTATGTTTCAGCACTTCGACTCATCATATTGGTTGCTCTGACTGTGATAAGAGCTTCTTTTTCTTCAAAAGAATATGCCTTGTCTGTGGCTTCCTGCACCTTTGACTTCCTGCACCTTTGATTCTTTGGCTTTGTTAAACAGCTCATCTAAAATTTCTTCTTTAAAAACATATTTGTTATTCCACTTGATGATTTCTTTTTCTGTTTCTTTAATTTCTATATTATCCGGTATGTCAGCTATACTTGATATAGCTGCTTTTAAGCAGCTTAAATCACAATCACTAATAATTTCATCATTGTGTTTTATGTAATAATTTGTCATTTTAATCCTCACCTTCTGCATACAAAAAACCAAATCTTGTAACACCTGCAAGATTATCTGTATTAAATCTGACTTGTTGCCCTTTTACACAGGGTGCATAATTAGTAACGTAATTATCTGCACGCCCTGCAAATGCACAGTTATTGACTGTTGTCAGGATATTATAAAAAGATGTAAAACGCCCAGCTTGTCCCAAAACACCTTCTGCAACAAAATAACCCGTACCGGGGGCTGTGTATGTTGAATCACTAACAGGTGTCATTGCAATAAATCGTCCTGAAGGCACACCTTGAGCAGCGATAAAAGATGTGTCGTTGTAGTCTAAGGCTCGAAAGATTTTAGGTTGAATTATTATTTTTTGAGCTTTTTCTGTTGAAAAATCATATTCAAAATTGCCGGTAACTATAAGTTCAGCTTTAATAACTTTTAAGTCAGGACCTACATTGTAAAAACAATTTTCATCTTTAACATATGCGGTTGTATATGCTCGTGTAAAAGGAATTTCGCCATATCTTTCTACAACAAAATAGCTCTGAACATCTGTGAAAGAGATACCGGCTGGGTGTAATAAAAACTTACAATAAGCGTAATCATTACGTCCGCTCTTTTGTATAGTATAAGTAGACAGATGTTCTAATGTATATCCAATATTCTTCAAGCTTCCATCGGTATTTCTTCCGTTTGGAACAAGCCCTTTGACACCTTTGTCACACCAGATAGTTGAGCCGATAAACCCGAAACCGTTGAAGATGTTATTTATATTACTAATCAAGTTAGCTTGTCTATCCACAACACAAAAAGGCAAACTATTGTATGTTGAATTTTGAACACCGCTTGTGTATTGTGAAACAATGTTTGCAGCCGTATCATAAACTGTTCCGTTTACCCCTGATGTTGGTGGATTATCTCCTGATATTGCTTTGTTAACAAAAGAAGGTGTAATTGTACCTGTTGAGGCAACGCTAATTAATGTGTCTCCAGTCTCAGTTCCTTGATAAGAATACTGCTTTTCAATATCATACTTCACATAATAAAAGAGCTTTTGTTCATCCCACGAGATATCAACAATTTCACCACCGTTTAAGCTGTCACCAACACTCATAGTCGGAGCTTCTACACCGTAAGGCACTATAACAACACTTCCTGCTTTAAGTGTTAAGGTACCGTTGTTAAGCTCAACATTAACTCTCTGCGGAATTTCCAGAAGGCAGTTTGTAATTTGAGTAGTTCTTAAAGCATTACTGGCATTTGCCAGCTGGGCTATACCTTCGTCGGTTTTTTCCTGAAGCCTGTTTGTGTATGTCTCAATCGCTATCGCATCGTCTACAACGTTTGCAAGCTGAACCATAGGACGATAGCATACTGTTTTAGGACGTACGGTTGTTGAGCTGCCATAAATTGGGTTTGATAGTGAAGCATCAAAACCTGTTTGTCTAAACCTTCCACTATTACCGCTCACACCGTCACCGTTAGTGCTAATTGTGTAAAAACATCCTTGTGGATTACCGTTTTCCTCTTCAGATAATTTAATCGAGCCCGTTATATTCGGTAACCCAGCAGAAATACACTCACCGGTGTTATCCGAGGCGGCAGCAATGTATACATCTTTCAATGTTGGTGTCTTGAACTTTTTGTTCACTGTGTCCAGCGCAAATTTAGCGCACACACCGTCATTAGTCTCAATCTCCGAGGCATAAGCTTCATATGTAACCCATTCAATCTTGTTATTTACAAGCAAGGTGTAAGGGTTTGTTTCGCCTGCTTCAAAGTCAGCCTCTGAAAGCTCTATGCCTTTACAATCGTATGCACCGTTTATAGAACCCGGGTCTTTGCGTGATGTGTAAAAAATGTCACCAACATTGCGACCGTAGCCCAGATTTTTATCTCCCGTGCCCAGCTCCGCTTTTTTCCATTTTGTGTCGTCTGTTAAAGGGTTATTTTTATTATCGTCACTTAATGACTGCCAGAGCTCGATATTGCCTTCTTCATTTATGTTTAAGGCAATTTCTTTGTCCTTAAACGTTTCTGTTGTGCTGTAATATCTGATAGCACAGCCTGTAATCCCTTTTTCAATGTGATTCATATAGTCAGCGTTTACAGGTGTCCCCAATTCCGTGACAAGACCGAAACTATCAACTAACGTAACTGAACCGTCATCGTTTGTCGTCATCTGGTAGGTTTTAGGTCTTTGTACGATTTGATCTTTCCATTCATTCGGGTTATATGCCATTTATTTAATCTCCTTTAATACCATAATAGAGCTGAGCAAAACAGACATTACAGCGGTTCAGTACCACAGTTGAATGTTCCGCAGCGCCTGAAATATTCAGTTACAATGATGTCAAACGTGATATAAGCAGGCTTTGCCTTCTCAACAGCCTTTTTCATTTCTTGATAATTCTCAGTCTGAACAATAATACGGAAATGATAATTTGCTGAATCGTTTGAAAGATAAAACTGTGGATTGTCTATGTTGTTTGTGATTAACAATTCAAGGTTTTTCCAAGTCAGAGTTTTTTTACGTGCAAGTTTGTTTAAAACCCTTTGCCTTCGCTGCTGCAAGGTTAAAGAACTGTCAAAAGGCAGCGAAAAATCGTCTTCCCAACGACGTATAAAATTTTCTGTTGTTTTGATATAAAGCTCTTTTATTAATTGCGATATATCGTTTCTGACAAGCTGGATTTCCGGGTCTATCGCAAGCATTATTTCTTTAAGCCCGACAATCTTTGTTACGGACGGGTCAACATTATCAAGCAAACTCATTGATTACCACCTTGCCTGTTACGGGATATTCCGTATCCTCTATGTTGATTGAAACAGTGCCCCCGTTGAGAGTATAGCTTGTAACATCTTCTACCCCCACGCAATCAAAAATCAGATTGTTAATATTGAAATATGAAACAGTATTGTCAACCGTCGGCAAATAGGTCTTTAATTTTTCTGTCAATTCGTCTTTAACATCCGTTGTTTCATAGCCGTCTTTAAGTACTATATTTGCTGTAACGTCAATATCAACATAAGTCAGTGAATTAACAATAACTGTTGCATTAATAGGCTGGACAGAGTCAATATGATTAAAGACATTTTTTTTAAGGTCCTCAGACACAGAGACATCATCGATTGCGGAGATATATACACCGACTTTGCCCGGTCCCATTGTTTCAGCACTTTTGATTACGGCTTTTTGTACCCCTTCAACTTCTCTCGCCCATTTTTCGTACTGATTTTTATTGGCATTTGTGGCATCTTCAGCCAGATAATCTAAAATACGCTGTCTGTATGTTGTGTCATCTTTTTCTTTGTCAAAACCGTCATAAGCAGGCTCAGGGTTTGTTACCGAGGTCAAGTCCTCATAATCTGTTAAAAATTCTGTAATAGTTCCGGCAGGAACATTTCCGATAGTTCCCGAGGTTTCACATTGTGCCTTAACTGTTGCAGCTCCCGAGGAATTTATAACTTTATACTCTTGAACAGTGTAAACAAGGTTGTTATAAATTGCTTTGACTGTATTGTTTATAACAGTTCCCTGTTTACCTGTAATTTGAAGATAAACAGTCGCTGGCTTACCCTTACGTCTGGGTATTCCATAATCAGCACCAACTTTATCAAGGTCATCGCCTTTTGCCGTCAACACAAAGCATCTGTCAGCGATGTTGTTAAGTTCAGTATCTTCAATGTTTGCAAGCTCGTAAGCAACAGAGCCTACAATCTGCTGCGAAAATCCACCCTCAAGCAAGTTGGCCGGCATTGACATTCTGTCGTTTATTCGTTGTTGGATAGTATCCTGAGTCGTCATAATTTAATTATGACAATGCAAAAATCGGGCAGTTAAGCAGCCTCCAGATACTCATAATATTGTGCAACGTTGCCATATACTGTATTTACATTGAAATAACACAGTACTTTCGAACCTTCTCTTTTTATATCAAAATCAGAAAGGCTTGTAATATATGGGTTACATAACAGAGCCTCTTCAATAAATCGCTTTAACTCGGATTTTAAGAGTTCTCCTGACAAATAACGCCCTATGAGCGTATAAATTTCCTGTCCGTAGTCCGTTGAATAAGCAACATAACTAAAACGAGGTATCAGCAAAGCAAAGTAAATCCAAATCTTTAAGGCCTCGTTTTTTTCGACGTAGTAGTATAATCCGCCGCGTGTTTTTAATTGCAGAGTCTCAAAATCAAACGCAAGTTCCTTAAAAACAGGCAGCTCAACCTCTGTTTTTATTTCTTCCGTATTTGTTAATGTCGACGGGATAAAAGCGTAACTGCTACTCAAGCTCAACCGCCTTTCTAATGACAAGATATGTATTAAACCCCAACCTTTGTACTGTTACATAATCGCCGACGGATAAAATATAAGTGCCTTGCCATGATTTAAAAAAGTTGTAAAAATCTGTCAAAAACTGTTTTTGACTTCCGGAGATTTCAACTGTTCCTGTGGGTGTATTATCCGCCTTCCACAACGCAGGATTAATATTTTGCGCGCTGTCCATACCAGCAACATCAAGATTAATATTAGCCTGCAAAATCAATGGGTCAATGTAAATATTGTCTCCGTTTGCAATACTTATCTCTATCCCTTTGTAATCAAAAACAAAAGGCTTCAACGATTTGACCTGACATAATGCCACAACATCAGGGTTTTGTGCTTTTGATTGTGTTTGCACCTGTTTCCAGAATTTAGCAACATTACTCATTTTCATACCTCACAAAATCTATCTCAAGCTCCATAGAGCTATCGGCTGCTATTGTATGGTTGTCCGAAACAATTTCAAATATTCCGACAAAGTTGTTTATCGGTTCTTTTACTCTGATGTAACGACCGGAAATGCAGTTGTTGTCGTTATCTGCAACAAAGCTTCCCTGATAGTCACCGTTATTTAATAGTTTCGCTGCATCAATAAGATTGTTTTTGCTGTCTTTGTCATATCTGTAAATGTCTTGAAATAAGCCGAATTGATTTATACTATCCGTATTTTGTACCTGATTTATATAATTACCTTTGTTATCAATTATAAGAATCTTGTTGACCATATCTGACATATCAGAACTGAAAGAAGATACACGGATATTCTTGCCTATTTCAAAAGTGTTAACTACGTTATGTTCTGCGAGTTTCAGAGTTAAACCGTCCAGATAAAGGCAATATCTTTCAAACATTACATCACAGGCGGTTTTTAAGACATCGTAATAACTTAAATCACCTGTTGATACTATATTATGAATATGTTTGCTTTCGCTGTTAATCCCGTTTTTAAGTCCGAAAGAACCGCAAATATTGTTAGCAAGCTGTGTAAGCGTTCCTTTGAATCTGCCGGTGCATTTTGATTTTAAAAGTCTTTTCATCAAGTCTGAACAGCGAATATTCAAAAGCCCTGCATCTGTGTTGTAATCAATTTTTTCGATATATCCGTAAAAATGAGTTTTGTTCTCATTGCTGTAATAGACTTTGTCACCGATTTTTGCTTTATAAGACGGCAATGTTTTATCTAACGGGGCATATACAACAGAAAAACTTAAGGACCTTGAAACAGTGTATTTACTGCCGCCCCATTGTATGCCGTCTTGGACAAGCTCGATTATCCGGTCATTTACTTTTATCATAATGGCAGCATCTCCACGACTTGTCCGGCTATACTTGCGTTTTGGTTTGTTATTGCGTTAAGATTGGCTAGTTCTTGCGATCTGCCGCCATAAGTAAGCTTAGCCAATTTATAAATGGTCATTCCTCGTTGTGCCACCTGTTGATTAGGTATAAATTTGTTAATAGTACGTTTTTTAAGCCTTGTTACGCTTGTTTCAGCAGCATTCATAACCGGCACGGTTTCTTTTTTTGAGGGGTCTTTATATTCGATGAGGTCAATTATATAGCCAACATCTCTGACAGATTCACGCACTGACTCAATGAGTCTTTCCACCCTGAATTCTGCATTAAGTTTCTCGGATATGATAACTCTGATGATAGCATCCTCATCAACCCAACGATCAATCATGTCTATTGTTTCCTGAAGGTTATAAGGTTTATATTGCAGCTGTCGGATTAACGATGCAAGCAAAGATAATGCAGATGTACTGTCCGGCAAAATGTTTGTCAGGTTGAGTCTTTTAAGCCGCTTTATGCCCTTAACGGAAATCTCTCCAAAGTCTAAAATATTATAGGTCTTTATGTCTTTTTCCGTAGGAATATCAGTTGTTTCAGGGTTTAGAGGAAGAGTAATGCTCTCTCCTGTTTTTGCGTTATAAAGTTGTATTTCCAAACGTTTGCCCATACTTTTATTGTACGGGTTTTAAAATCTGGCTTTGTTTATTATAAAATAAATAAAGGGTAAGCTTCCCGCGACCTCCACCGGCACAGACTTGTTAAGCAGTATTGACGGTTAAAGGAGGTGATGTCGTGAAATTCTGTATAACAGAAAAAGCGCTATGGCTTATCTTGTTGATAATCATAGCACTTTATTTCACAAAATAGGGAAGTTAAGCAGAGTCTTAAGAGATTAGCGCCTCTTAAGGCTCTTTCCCTATGTTTTTATTATACCTTGTTTTTGAGTTTTAGCAAGGTCTACTTTTGGGCATATTCTTTTTCTATTTCTGCAACTTTTGCTTTTAATATATCAGAAAATTTATAAATCTCATTAATACTTTGTATGGGCTGCTTTTGTTCTCTTGTGCCTTCAAGAAATGCAATATATTTTTGTGAACGGTTAAAATATAATCTGCACAGGGTTTTTCTGATATTATCATCAAGCAATACATTGCAATAGCTTGCATTGTCTCTGTATGTAACTCTGTTTAAGTCAATATTTCCATTCAAAATACTTTTAACAATCGCATAACCTTCCAGTTCTTCCAATGTTGTAACAACTTGATTCTTTTTTTCTTTCTCATCTTGCTTTGATGTCAGGCTAAAATCAAGTGACGTTTTCATCACTTTTGACATGAAAAGATTAAATGCTTCAACTGTTGTTTTTCTATGTTTTTCAATTACTTTTGCAGTTTTTACTCCGTCATATATTTCAGACTTGTCTAATAAATATCTGACAAAATCGTCTGACGGATTTCTGTATTCGTTTTCTATGACCTCTTCAAACTGTCTGATATATTTCAAATCTCCGGCATTGGAGTATGCCTTTTCAAGGTCAAAGTTCTCTTTGCAAAATTCTGATAATGTTTCCAGCTGATTTTCTTTATATTCAAAAAGGTTGAATGTAAAAAACGGTTCTTTATCGAGCACATTTGTCTCTTCAATATCGGAAAAGAATTTATATACAATGCCGTTCGTCAGGATAATAAATTTTGCTTTGCAAGCAGTAAAATATTTGAAAAGCTGGCCGGCATGTTTTTTAACATCGAGTTTGTCGTTATCAACTTTTTTACATTCAATTAAAATTATCGGTTTACCGTCCTGCATAACAGCGTAGTCAACTTTTTCATCTTTCTTGAGTCTGGAATCGGCAACAAACTCGGGAACAACTTCAAGAGGATTAAACACATCATAGCCAAGAGTATTTAAAAACGGCATAACAAGAGCATTTTTGGTTGCTTCTTCTGTTTGCAGGCTATCTTTTAAACTAATTGCTCTCTCTTTAAGCTGTTCTATTTTTTCTGAAAATTCCAATTTTAAACCCTTTCTTAAGATATTAACCAGTTCACAAAAAGACCTGCAATGATTGCTAAAAATATTATAATTGCAATTGTGCAGCCACAACCCCTTTTTTGTACATTCTCTAAAAAATCATAGCCGCATTGAGGGCAAACTTTTGCATTGTCAGCAAGTTCTTTTTTGCAATTAGGACAAATCATAATCAACTCTTATTTTTTGATTATATTAACATATATCAAAAAGAAATGTATTACATTAATGTATTTTCCGTTTAGAAACAATTATCTTGCATATAAAGGGATATTTTGACCGCCTGCTAAAATTGCATTAAGGCTATCATTACCCGATAGAGAAATATTTCCGCTAAAATAGTTGTTAGTAGTAGCAGAGTTGTTATTGGTAGTTTTGTTGTAGTTTTTAACTGCTTTAGTAATATTTTTTCCGTATTTTTCTTCAAAGTTCTTTTTGTTGTCTGTCATCTGGTATTCATAAGAGAGTTTTTGTAAGTTTTCATTTGAAAGATTGCTTGTTTTAATGCTGTCCATATTTTTTATACGGCTCATTTCTTTGAAGTGGTTTACAGCTATTCCCAGTGCGGTAAGAGCAGCCACGACACCCATAATTGCGCCTGCCCATATGATAAATGGAGCTGCGGCTGCGGCAGCAGATGCGCCGATAGCAGGAATTAGCGGAGCAAGGACAGTTAATGCACTATGTATTGATAAAATTGCAGACACAAAGCTTCCAAGTGCAATAATCAGAGGCCCTAATATTGAGCTAAACCCTGCTATGACTAAAATAGTCTTTTTAGTTGCTGGCGATAATTGACCAAACATTACAAGCAGTTCATTTAGCTTAATTACAATTTTTGTAAAATAAGGCAATAAATAGGTGCCGAAAGTAACCCCAAGTTCTTTTAAATTCTCCTGAAACATTCTTGTTTGGTTTGCTGCACCGCCTCCGGTACGTTCAAAATCGCCGTGTGCATTCTTTGTCATTGCCATAACATAATTATAACGGAGCATAACCTGTTCAAGTTGCGATAATTCACTTATTCTCTGGACCCGTGCTTTGCTTCCTTTTTTATTTGCCGCTACCATTTTTAGCATACCGTGTGCAAGACCATATTGCTGTAAGTTTACTTCTGTCATTACAATGCCTAGACCCTTGAGAGATTCTGTCTCACCTGTGAATACAGATTTTAAAGCAGTTTGTGCCATATCATTAGATATATTTTTAAATGAAGCCAAATCCGCTCCGAGCTGTGTTAAAGACATTGCCATATCAGCTGCTTCATCCTGAGCAAAACCCATACCTGTTGCCATATCACCGTATAAAGCAGCACTATCAAGAGCGGATTGTTGTGCCAGTCCCATTGTTTTAATAGATGTTTTAGCCCAGTTTAAAACAGTTTTTGTACTTTTGCCAAAAGAAACATCTACTTTATTCATAGTTTCCTGCATATCTGAAGCAAGTTTTATCATAGCACCACTCGCAGCAGCAACAGGCAGTGTCACTCCCACGGTCATTTTATTGCCAAAATCCTTTATCCCCTGCCCTAATTTTTGAATATTTTCTGTTCTTTTTTGAAAATCTTTAAGTTGGACTTCCGTGCCTTTGAGTTTACTGTTAAAAGCCGCTAAATTTTCGTTTATTGTTTGCAAAGACTTTGAAACTAAATCTTTTAATATAAAACTGCCTTCATACTTTGACATTATGTTTATCACTCCACCAGCTTATTACCGCAAGATAAAACCGCTTTTCAAGCGGGGTTAAACTCAAAATGTGCTCCGCTGTGATGCCTTTTTCCAGATAATAAGCACACAGGAACAAATCGAGATTATAGCTTATTGCTTTTTTAGTTCGTCAATATCCTCGTCTTCTTGTTTAGCTGAAATCTCATTTATTTCTGTCATAAAGGCTATTATTTGACAGATTTCGTCAGTGTTAAATAAAGCCTCTACAATGTCATAATATTTAACTATCAGCTTGTCAGCCTTTGCTCGTTGCGCAAGAGGTGCAAGATCAAGGCTTTTGTAGATAAAAGGGATAGAACGTTTAACCATATCGCCGACTGTAAGTTTTGACTGTCCTATTTCCATTGTGTAAAAGAAATCACGCTTTTGCTTTCTTGTAAATGTTTTAATTTCGTAAGTTTCACCACCTACTTCAAGAGAGTAGTTCTTTTGTTCATTTTCTGTTTGTTTATTTATTTCAATTTTTTTCAATAATTTATCTAAATTCATTATTCCTCCTAATCAATAGTTGACGTTGTCTGAACTTGCGACGGCGGGAATCTGAAGGCCATATCCTTTTCGACAAGTTCGTTTTTGCTCCACGTTGCAAGCGGAATTACGTCAAAAGTTATTCCCGGAATGGAGTAAGCTTCTTTTTCTCCTGTTGAGCGTCTTGTGAGTTCACCTTCTATCGTAAACCTTACATCAGGGTTGGCTTTGATTTTATTAAACATTTCAACGGTGAAGGAGTTGGTTGCCTGATAAGTGATATTGCCGTCACCCTGCATTGATACAAATTTTCTGTCAACATCCTGTCCGATGTTTACATCCTCATAGTTCATTGTTATGTTTGCTTCCAGTGCAGACCACACTCCGACTTCTTCACCGTCTAGCCATACAACTACGTCTGTTCCTGTCAATACATCCTGTGCTTTTGCTGCCATTATTTTATCTCCTATATTTGGCTCATAATAACTATTGTAATTGTCAAGAAATCGGGCTTTCTATTCGGAGAAATAGCTATCTTGAGTTGTATTGACAAGATTATCGTATTGTGATAATATGATAATATGATTAAATCTTTTAAGGACAAAGAAACAGAAAGAATCTTTAACGGATTAAACTCAAAAAAGTTCACCTCTGTGCAAAAAGTTGCAAAAAGAAAGCTCGATATGCTCCATTATGCTTACAAAGAACAGGATTTAATCGTTCCTCCTTCAAACAGATTTGAACATCTCAAAGGCGACCTAAAAGGATATTGTTCCATAAGAATCAATGATCAGTTTCGTGTAATTTTTAAATTCGAAAACGGTTGTGCCTATGATGTACAGATTGTTGATTATCACTAGAAAGGAAAAGCTATGAACAGACCATATACACATCCTGGTGAAATACTTTTAGAAGAATTTGTAAAACCCTACGGACTTACTCAAAAACGTTTGTGCGAGTTGCTCAATGTCGGTATAAAAACAATAAGCGAAATATACAATCAAAAACGCAGCATTACTCCTGTTATGGCTCATAAGCTTGCGAATCTTTTCGGCACAACACCCGAGTTTTGGATGAATGCACAGAGTGCTTATGACCTTTATATTGCTTATGAAAAACAAAAAAGTGAAATTGACAAGGTAAAAAAGATTGCATAAAAAAACGGATTTTATATCCGTTTTTTATTTTTTTATATGGTGTTCCGGCTTACGCATTTTCATCCTCAAACGACTCAAACAAATACATGCCCAAATCCAAATCTTCCATTGTGTCAGTCGGTGAACATACTCCGTCTAAGAACACGTTAGAGACTGTATTTGCTTGAATAATATCCTGATAAGACATGTTTGATGTGTCTTTGCCTTTTGCTTCAAGATACTGTTTGTTTTTGTCGTAAGAAATTCTTACCTTGTTTTGATTTGCACTCTCAAGCAGCCCGTTTGAGGCTAAATCATTTAGATATGCATTAATTGCACCGACAAAACGCAGCTTGTTTGAATAATTGTTCACATACTTGCCGACATAAGTTGTTCTGAAAGTTGTGATGATGTCATTTGCAATCATATCCATAATGTTTGCAATACGGATTTTCTGGAAAGCCTCTGTCACACCGTCGGTTAAGGTAGTTAATGAATTTACCCCCCTGCCGAGTTTGAAAGACCCGTCCTGTTGGATTATAATCAGTTTTCCGTCTGCTACTGCCTCATCAGGGTCCTCTTGCAAATCACAGTCAAACACTTCCGGAAGTTCATAATACGTTAGAGAGCGACTGTTAGGCAGCCCGGAGAATGCTCCTGCAACTCGTGCTGTAAAATCACCGGGGGTTAAGTCTTTTTGAGCTCCATTCAGGTTAGCTTTTATCCCTGTTGTTGCAAAATTAATAATATATTGTGCATCAGGTGCTGTCGTCGGGTTGCCCAGAATTGCGATAGAATAATTGTTTCTTTGTCTTTGTGCGTTCAAATAATTTTTTATTGATGTGAAGTCAGCATCAATTGCATCAGGGTACACAAGAACGTAACCGGTGTAATAGTTCAATTTTTTTTGAATATCTGCAAATTGTTCTTCTTTTTTGATACAAATAACCTCTGACGGATTACCCAGAAAGACAAGCGTAATCAAATTGTAATTATCCGCCGTCCAGTCAGTTGTTTTGACATCACCCAATGTTTTGTAAGATACTCTGTCGATTTCTGTTGTCGAGTCGTCAAGTATCATAATGACCTTGCCGAGTTTTTGTTTTTGAATCGCCGCAACAGCAAGCTCCTTAAATGTAATAATAAAATTCGGTTGGTTAGCTACCATTTTTATGCTCCTTTTATTGTCATTTGTAATTCTTTCATCAGTTCTGTTTTATCTGTTTCTTTGACATACAGCGTTAAATCAAAAGTCATTTGTAAAACCCCGTCCACAATTTTGAAAGTAAGATTTTGGGCGAACAATTTTGTATTCAAGAATTCAAAATTCTTTGTTGCAAGCCTTAAGTTGTCTTCATAAGACCATAAATCCGCATTTTTAGGATTTTCCTCGCTTGCATATTCAAGCACGCATTGTAAATCCAATTTTGCATTTCGTGTCGGATCAATATGTTCTATAATCCGATAATTCGAAATATAAAAGAAAACGTAAGGATATGTGGCTGTTTGTATTTCTTCAAAGTTGAAGTTTACAGTCTTATCAAGCTCGTAAATTGATTTTCTTATTGCATTTTTCAAGTCAACAATTATGTCCATAGTTTCAGTATGGCAGTTAACAAATCGGGCATAGTTTAATCTTTTTTGTATAAACTACCCAGCTCTTTCTCTAATTCTTTATGAGCAAATTCCAGGGTTTTTTCTAATGCGTATTTACCTACAAAACGCCCTTTCCAGCGTTTACCGTTTTTTAGTTTATGCCCGAATTCAAGATGTGAGGCATAGTCCATTGAATTCAGACAACGCACAACCCAAAACTTTTGCTTTATCTCCCCTATGTCAGCGTGCCAGGCTCTTTTATATGCACCTGTATCAACAAGTTTTTCTTGATCTGTCTTGTCTTTTGCCTCGTTTACAATCTTTATACCTGATTTTTTTGCAACTTTTTCAAATATTGACGGCACTACATCCTCAATATTTCGCATTTTTGCATAATATTGTTCAAAATTTTTAGGCAACGCTCGTATCCTCGCAATGTGTTTGAATGGTAAGAGGGTATTTGTGGCTTTCACCTGCTCTTAGGAAATATTTTTCTCCTCTGCCCGTTGTAACCTCGACAATATCGTTTTTATTAATTGTCACGCCCGTTTTTAAGTCAATAAAAAGCGTATAATCAAGCAGCACTGTGGCAGTGCTGCTGGACTGTTCAACTCTGCTAAGCGATTTCACCGACAAATGACAGGGGATGTTTTCATAAACCGCCTCAGGTTCACCCCAGATTGTTTCCCCCTCGACAACTGTCTTTGCCGGGCGTTTTATTGTACAAACATCATCTCTGAACATAACAAATTCCTCTTATCTGTTTAAAAGCTTCCAGTTTTCCGTTATAACAGCTTTTGCCCGTTTCTGTACCGGCAGAGCTGTTTAAAGTTATTTGCATATCACCCTCTTTGTAGCTTGAAATATCGCCGTCTACACCAAAAGAAACTTTGTTCTTTAAAGAAGTTGCGATAACATCGGAAACAGGCAGTATCATCGGTTCGATAATATCATCCCGATAGCAGTAAGCGAGTATTTCTGTCACACAGCTTTCAATCTGTAAATCCAGTTTTGGACTTTGTTCAAGTCCCGATAGGATATAAACTTTTTCTTTTATTTCGTCTAAATATTTCATATAGTCAACTGCCCCCTACTATTTATCGTTACCTCTTTAAAAAGAGAGGGGCATATTTCAGCCCCTTCCCGATTATCTCCTCTTGTCCTTCGTCTCTTCAACCTTTAACGGCTCTGCTTTTATTTCGACATATCCGAGGTCTTTAAACTTATGAATTTCATGTTCTTCGATAGTTCGTGTTATACCGTCTTTGTAAACTAACATTCAAGCCTCCTTATGCCCCGGCAGCCTTTGCGTGCAAATAGATACCATTGACCTTGTTATCAAATACAAAGCTGTCATGATACATTCTGTAATCAAACTGCCAGGCATCTTTGTTCTGGTTTTCATCAGGTGAGAATAGTTTTGCGACTGTTGATTTTGTGATATTAACAGATGCAGCTCTGTCCATAACAATAAAGTTAATATCTGTACCGGTTGAAGCGGTTTTTGTATATCCGCCTTTATTAGTTGCAGATCCTGCATCAAGAGTCACGCCGGTATAGAAACGGGATTGAGGAACTCTGACAATTGGAATACTGTTATAAGTTTCAATAATGTTATTGACAGCGTTCTCACCGTTAAGAGTTGTTCTTATAATGTTATCCGAAAGCATTTGTGCAACGGTCGGTGTCATAAAGATAATAAGTCTGCTATCATCTACTTCACTCTCTTGCAGAGTTGTAATACCTGTATCAAGTGCGGCCTTAGCGGTTGTTGAGCTTAAATCTCCGGCAGTAGCTTTTTGACCCGCTTTTGTTGCGATTTTTGCAAACCTGTAAGCATCAACTTCCGGTATAACATAATTTCTTACAAAATCTCCTACCATACGACCTGCAACAAGTCCAAAAGACTCGACATCGTCCATTCTGTCAATTGAAAAACGTCTGCCTCTGTCGTTTGCAAAAGTGTGAGTTTCCCATTCAAGAGTAATGTCACCGGCAGGAAATCCTGTTGTTTTTGAGTAGTTGCCTAAGCCTACCATTGCCATTTTAGCGATTTTATAGGTGTTTGCATCCTGTGTTTCTTGGACAAGTTCCGGCGGTGCTTCTAAAATTGCTGATTTTGCTTCCGTTTTGTAGATTTCATCTATCAAAGGAAGCATTTTTGTAACCAGGTTAATAGTTTGTGCCATTTTTATATCTCCTTATTTACGCTTTTAATCCCATTGCTTTACGTAGTCCGGCATCGTCAGCATCAGCTTTGCTTCCAGCACCCGGAATCTTTGATTTTAAATTCGTTTCAAAAGTTTCTTTTTTAACGTTATCAATGTATTCTTTGAATGCTTTGGCTCGTGTTTTTGTGCCTTCGATGTCTTTGGGGATGAAAACGAAGTCAAGGCACTTTTCATCTACACCAAGCTCTGACATAAATTTACGCGTTTCATCTTTTTGAGCAGAAAGAGCAATAATATCCTCTTTTTCCTGATATTTTGCTTTCAGCTCTTCAAGCTCTGCATTTGCCTTTTCAAGTTCAGACATATTGGCTTGCTTTGCAGCCTTTTCAGCATCGGCTTTAGCTTTGGCTTCTTTTTCTTTAAATTCAGCTCTAAGCTTGCCTGCTAATGCATTCATATCCTCCTGGTGTTTAGTTTCAAGTTCGGATTTAAAGCTGTCAAAATCTTGTTGTGTAAATGTTTTTTCTTGTGCTTCTTCTGTCATTTGTTTTTATCTCCATTTGTCCACTGTTATTTACTGCGTGTGTGCCGCATAATTTGAGTATGACAGACAGAAAATCGGGCATATTTATTTACAATGGGGTTGAAAAATTAGCTAGAATAGTAAATAATGTAAGTAGATTATCTTATACGGTAAATCTCCCTACCGGGCCAACAGGCGACAGAGGGGTGTGGGAGTCCTCATAATAAGATAATCTTTTTTAGTGCTCTGCATGTCTAAAAGATGTTAAATAATTCTCTTTTTTATCTTTTGTAGCCTTTATAACCGCTTGATATCTTTTATTATCTTTTTTAATGAGCAAAATACAGTTATTTCTTGTTTTATCAAGTTTTATTTCATCCGGATTTTTAATTATTTCACTTAACTTTTGGTAATCATAAAAATTAATCTCAGGATGATGTAAACGGTTTTTTATCATACTGTCCAGCGAGAGTTTAACCTCTGAAACATCTGTATTCAACAATTTCTTTTGTTGCGGTGATAAAGTGCCGATTTTGTAAAAACTGTTTAATGTGTTTTTATCATAAATATTGCGGGCATATTGTAAAGGTTTATCAGTGTTTCTTGCAGCATCTGCAAGCCCGTACGCCTTGCGGTTAAACTTCTCAAAGTCTTTAAACTCTGTAAGAACTTTTACGGGTTCTTTTATGTCATCATCATCTAATAAAAGTTGCGTTGTTGAACGGCAATTCGGGTGCATCGGCGGTGCATTTACACCGATTTGCATTTCAGAAACTTTAAATAATTTGCCGTCAAGTTCTCTGCATATATCAGACGTACGGCTGTCTAAAAACGCATCATACTTGTAATATTCAAGTCCCAGTTCCTCCGCTGCTTCCATATATGCAGACTTATTTATATCTCCCTGAATAAATGCCGATTCTGTACGAATTAATCGGAATGCATTGTTAAAGCTTGTCCCCATTTCTTTTTTTAGCATTCCCGCCATTTTCCGGTATCCTGTACCTTGCACAAGTCCTTTTTCAAGAGTCTGTTTAAGCTTTTCCCCGAGTTTTTCTCTGTCTGCCCAGAGTCTTTCACTCCAATTTTTGCCGCTCCAATCCTGCATAATGAGTGCATTTAACTGTTTTGAATTTATTGCACCGATATTTAAACCTATTGTCTCTTTCATCATCTTTTTTGTTGCTTCATGCGAAACTTTGGCAACATCTGTCAGGGAGCCTTTTATTGCGGTTTCCTGATACTTTGTAACCTCTGCAAGTCTGATTTGTAAGTCTGTTTCAAGCTGTCTCAAGCGGTCAATTCTGTATTTCGGGATATCCTGACGAGCCTGTTTTTGAAGTATTTTATCTTCCGGATATTTTTTTGCTTTGGATTTAAGATTTTTTTTGTACTTTTCAAATTCTTTAAAGCTTAAATTTTCGGCGGGGTTTTCGCCGTATTTGTCATGAAAATTTTTAATCTGCTTTTGAACATCGTCAAGATTGGTTTTGAGGATTCTTTTAAGCTCATTAATGCCGTTTTCGCCAACATCAATGGCTTTGAGCTTGTTTTGTCTTGCTCTTTCTTCCCAGTATGCATTACTCTTCTTCTTCGGCATTGTCTGCCTCGTTCAGATTATTGTTATTGTTGAATCCGTAATTATCCAGCTCCTGTGCTTTTTCCTTCTGTATTTGTTTAATTTCTTCGTCCACATTTTCAACCACCGAAATATTCGAAAGAAGCGTACGCAAAGACACAATTCCTGAAAGGTTTTTGGCTATATCGTAATCCTGTGCCATATTTTCAGGCAGATTTTTATAAAAGTTGATTTTTATATCATTAACAAGTTCAATATTGCTTTTAAGCCTGTATTGTAAAAGATGAAGAAGAATTTTTAATCTTTGATAAAGTGTCTTTCGAAACTTCTTCTCTTTTGCACTGCGCAGCTGATCTATACCCCACATTTTAAATTCCATTGCAACACCTGACAGATTCCCTGCAAACTGATCGTCTGACAGATCAGGAACAAGAGAAATTTGAAAGATAAAATCCAGAAGTTTTTCAATATGCTGTTTCGTTGCCTCCGGGTTAAGGTCTTTTATGACCCATTTCATATCAGCACCTACGGGCAGGTTTGCTGTGCGGTATTTGTTTATGTTTTCAATGGTTTCGTCGCTCAATGTACCGCCTGATGCGGCAAGAATTGCATTTGCAACAGACTGTAAATCATCAGTATTGTTGGACAAAGCCAGAGAAAGACTGTCCAGAAGAGCAGTAATCGAAAAATAATCCCCGTACCCATCGTCATTGTTGAGTGTTTGCAAAATCGGAATATAACCCATATTGTGAGGTTCTACACTTGCAAGCTGCAAAGTATAACCATACCCGTCAAAGGTATACAGGTTCTCTTTGTCGTAAACATAAGCTGTATTTTTGAGTTGTCTGTTTTTACGGTAAGTGTAATAATAAACTGCACACAAAGGCTCTCTCAAGACCGTATTATCCGTAACATAAAATGTACGTTTCGGGTCTATACGCTTAAATACAATGCGTTCTTCAAGAGGTGCCGTGCCTTCTTTTACGACAATAAGCTGATAGCCGATGCCAAAAACAGACATGTCTCCTGCAATCTGATAATCAATCTCATCATCATGGCAGTTTTTGTTTATATCCTTGATTTTGTCTAAAATTGTGCCGGTATTATCATTCTTAGCTTCGTATGTAACAGGCTTTCCTATAAAATAACCTGTTGCAACGTCTGTAATATACTTTGCCATATTAACATTTATGGAATAATTAGGACGACCGTTTACCGCACCTTGCTTATCAATTTTGTTTTTACCGTCATAGTATTCTTCAAGTCTTATTCTTTCGGGTAAAATCCTGTTTGTAAACTCCAGGAGCCATTTTGACAGGTTTAAGCTGTTTATTTCATTGTTATCCGCTTCTATTTGATAAATCATTAATTGAATCTCCTTAATTCAATCATAAGAGTTTGTCAAACGGGCGGATTCCGGCTAGGCTGGAGCGAAGCGGAACGCCGTCTTGTGAGTCAGAACCACGCTTCTGACGAACTGCCGGTAATCCAAGACGCGGATTCACACCCTTAATCCCTTGATTGCAGTGATTGTATTACATCCAATAATATCGTTTAGGGCATATCTTATAGCATCAATTGCATGGTTAAAAGCATCAACGGGCTGCGGCAGATAATCCCCGTTTTTGTCCTGCTTCCATTCATAGTTCCTGAACTCTGAAAGCGTATTAGGGCAGGACGGATGTATTACAACCTTCTTGTAGCTTTGTATATGTTTAATGCCTGATTCAATGCTTCCGGGTCCTTTTTTTACTTCAACAGCGTTAACTCCTTGGCTTTGAAAATCTGCAACAGACTTTGGCTCTGCAGAATCGCAATAAACATAATCTGTGCCTGTAAGTTCTTTAACAAGCGGTGCAGAATCTTTATTTAACAACCTTTTTTGATAAATCTCATCACAAATATACAAAATATCATTTTCAACAGCACAGCGGATACAAGCGAAAGGATCATTTGAAAAACCCCAGTCAATGCCGTTGTAATATCTTGAAAATCGGTTCTTATCAAACTCCTCAACTTCAAAATTATCAAATACAAGCCCCTCTGCTATACCTAACTCTCCAAGCCCGTAGACCCGCCAAAAATTGTTATTACCTTTTTTAGACTCAATCATATCAATGATTGTCTGTTCCAAAAAAGGATTATCTTTGTAGGTTGATTTTATAAGTATAGATTTTTCCGGTTCCTCTTTTAAAAGTTTCGTATGTACCCAGAACTCATTAGTCGGATTGTAGTCAATAAAAACGCTTTCACGTGTTCTGACCATTAACTGTTCAACAATGTTATAGTTAAGGTGGTTTGCTTCATTCATATACAAAATATCACGCCTGCCACCATGGGCTTTTCCCAATTTGTCAAAAGCTAAAAAGTTAATCTTCCCTGCACCTGCCCTGAACTGGCGGTCTGTTTCTCTGTAATGCTTTGAAAAATCAATGCCGAACTGATTGCAAACCGCAGGCATGTCATTTAATACACCTGATTTTAGATGAGGAACTGATAAGCCTACAATGTCAATCTGTCTGTCATGTTTAAGACAAATTCCGGTTAAAAGCTGCAATGTAGAGAAGGTTTTTGTGCTCGAAGTCCCTCCCTGATTGATTATATATCTTGCCCCGGATTTATATGCAGCATAGTTTCTATCAAAGACATTTGAGCATTGGAGCATTATAACTCCTCTAGCATCTCTTTATGCTTTTTATCGGCAACGACAATGTTAATGCCGGCAGTCTCGTTTATGCCCAGAGCAACAGCCTTCCTTTGCGGATAAACGTATTTCATAAGCTCTTTGTAAACTGCAACTTTTAGCTCGTCTTTTTCTGTTGTTCTTGCAATTGCAAGCAGTTCTCCCACAATATCAACACCCTTAAGCCTTTCGAATATCTCGGCTGTTTTCTTATTAGGTGTACCTTTCTTACGCCCTGAGTTAGCAGGTTTTGTCTGTCCTTTCTTAAATTGTCCGCTATTTTTTATTACTTTAGCGGTATTCTGCATAATCTCACCGCCTTTTTGAGTTTATATCCTTGCTTCAATAGTCTTAACAGCTTTATGTGTATTCTAAGCCTTTCTCCAACGGGCAGACTCTGTGTCCCGTTTATTTCAGCCTGATAATCAAAAGTGTACCCCCCGTATTCTGTTTCAAAATGAATAACAAGCCCGTCTTTGAAAAGTCTCATATCCCCAACAGGAAGTCTGCACTGCCCGTTAAGAACGAGAAACGCAAGCTCGCAATAAACACATTGCAGAATCTTATATCTGAAAATATGTTTCTGGTTGGCACTGTAATCTTTTATGTTGCGATTAATTTTATCCGTCTTTTTATAGGTGGGGATTTTATAGCGCACACGCTTTTTGGTCATAATTTCATTACTGTGATTAAAGACAGATGTTGAATTGTACATATTAATATGATGAATTGCTTTATACGTGCAACTTTAAGTCTGATATTAGGTGCCTCAGGCTTGTTTTTATTATAACAAATTTTTATAGACAATTGTACATAACATGAAGAAACATGAAGTTCGGATTCAATTATTATATATCTATACCCCTTGGGGTACTGTGAAAATATGGTATAGTCAAATAATGATATATACTTCTATGTTTACAATATTGTTATTAATTTTACTTTGTATTATTCTCTTATTGAAGAGAATAAGTCAAAAATTGTTAAATCGTCCTTATGTAGGGCTACAAAACTGTATCAAAGTATGTGAAAATAAGAGTATGAG
This sequence comes from Clostridium sp., assembly GCA_018362895.1. Classification (GTDB taxonomy): domain Bacteria; phylum Cyanobacteriota; class Vampirovibrionia; order Gastranaerophilales; family Gastranaerophilaceae; genus Limenecus. The sequence goes on from JAHALR010000014.1 coordinate 64,548, forward strand.
TAAAAAAGAATTAACTAACGCAATAAAAGTTGCGGAAGATATAATTAAGAGATTTGGTATTACTGAACCACCAGTATTGGCAAAAGAATTTGCAGAAATACATGGTTTAAGTATAGTGTATGTGAATTTTGATAAAATAAATCCGCAATATAATAAAATTTCAGGTTTCATCGATATTGACACAAATAAATTATATGTAAATGCCGATGAATCACCAAAACGCCAAAATTTCACAATAGCTCATGAACTTGGACATTTTTTATTAGGGCATCTTAACTCGAGTGAATATAGTGTGTTATATAGAAATAACGAACTTTCGGATAGTCCTCTTGAAAGAGAAGCTAATTGCTTTGCTGCAAATTTATTAGTCCCGGAAAAACTTTTAAGAAAAACATTAAAAGACTACCCTTTTATAACTGATAATCAACTTGGTAATTTATTTGGTGTTTCAGAAATTGTTATAAAAAACAGAAAAAAACATTTGGGAGTCTGTTGCTAATGAATTTGCCTTCTCCCAAAACATTTTCTAACAGTTCAGTTAATAATACAATAGAGACTGTAAGGGTGAAGCACATAGTTTCTGATATTGAAAAAAGCTCTGGCGCTATTGTAAAAACACAACATACTGATGAAAATTTACGAGATTTAAGCGATAAAGAAAAAGCCGAACTAGAACGATATAAAAATGATACTGAACTCAAGACAACAATGTCTTCATTTGTTGTTAAATTTACGTATGCCTGGTCAGCATGTATCATTATCATTATTTTTCTTACGGGTCTTGATATTTTTAAACTATCTGATGCTATACTAATTGCATTATGTACTCAAACTCTTGTAACTGTATTAGGTCTTCCTGGAATAATAATGTTTCATTTCTTCCCTAGAAAATAATATTTATCTACTCCCCTTTAACCAGCCTAGCTATGTTTGATTCAGAAAACGCTCTGTTTTTAATGTATTTTCCGTTTGGTATAGTCTTTTTTACTAAGTTTTGTAAAAACTCTAGCTTATTTTCTAAAGTTTCAAGCTTGAAATCCGTGCAACAATGCAGCTGGAAAAGTAAGATAGCTGGATGATTAAGAAAGGAGCCAAGTATGGGTAATATGCTTGTTGCAACAGACATCAAAAGATTCTTCAAAAGTAAATTCGGAACAGTAACTATTCTTTTGAGCTTATTCTGTCTTTCAATTTATTTTATGGAATTCTATCAAATGCACGAAATGATGAAAATAAGAAAAGCAATACATCATCGTTATTTTAATTCCGTAAGAACAACAGAACAACTCTATGGAATTGAAATTAATACATTGAACGGAGAAATAAAACCTGTTTATCAATCTCCATATAAAAGATAATCAATAGAAACTTTAAAATTCTGTTTGATACAATTTAATATTTGCAAATCAGGCTCTTTGTCTCCGCAGACAAGATCAATATATTCATCCTCGGAGATTTTGAGCAGTTTTGCCATTTCTCTGTCAAGAAAATTGTGTTTTTCTTGAATGAGAGACAGACGTTTCCCAAACTGTGATGATTTTTCATTGACAGTTATATCGTTCTGCCGTTCAAAGGTGTTGTGTGTAGACTCTTTATATAAAGAAACACCATAAAAATTTTCTAATTCCTGAAGTTCAGAAACAGTAACTTCTGTACCAATTTGAAAACGCTTGCTCATTGTCTGTCGTGACAAACCTAATACATTTGCTATCGACATTTGATTAATTTTATAACCTGATTTTAACTTTTGTAAAGTATCTAAAAGCTCGTTAAAATTCATGAGTTTCACCCATTTTGAATACTTTCATTCTCTAATTTGAAGAAAAAAAGTTGACATTTTGTGTTATAATATGTTACATTACTCACATAAATTACGAAAAGGACAGAATAATGTCACAAGAATATTCAAAAACAATAAGGATTCCTTGTTTCATCAATGAAGCTATTGAGCGGCTTTGTTCTGAAAAGAAATGGACTAAAATCGTCGCAGTTACAGAAATAGCTCAAACTTCATCAATTTTGCAAGATTATCTTATTGACTTAGAACAAAACAAGGAGAGAATCGCTTAAACGATATCTCCCCTTAATTAGTCCGTAAGAATATCTTACTAAAAACAAACTATTGAAGCAATAGAACTCATCTATATGCTCTAGTTTTGTTACAAAAATTTCAGCTTACATACAATTTCCGAGCAATCGGCACAGGGAGACAACCCGTGAGTTTAAAACATTCCAGTCTAGAGCTAAAGACTTGAATTAAAAAGTAAAAAGGCGGTGAGCCGGCGTTCCATTCCTAAGTCCGGATACGACAAGATTGGAAGTATTGGAGTGGAAGAATTTAAGGGGCTGAAATATGCCCCTTTAAAAAAAATATACAGGCAAATATTGCGTTACAATTCTTGATTATAAAATGTTAAAAAGTTGAGCAAAATTTTTTTTAATGATAACTTTATATCATACAAACAGATGATAAAGATTAGTAACATTCCTGCAAATAGGGTGTTTAAAAAATCCTTGAAACGGGAATAATATAAATAGTACTATTGCTATGCAATATATAAGGCGTAGGCTGTGAAAGATCAGCTCCTTGGGTACAAAAGCAGGAAAACGCACTCCAAACATGGGGTGCGTACTTTTTTGTGTTAAAATCATGTCCATGATTGATAAATACTGGTATGAATTTTCAAAATTATATGCACGTATAATGAGACTTGAGCACAAAATTAAACACTCTGCCGTTCAAGCATTGGTTCAATATTATGGTGATAATACATTAGATACAATGATGCGATTTTTTAACAATAAAAGACGTAGAAAAAGATATCTATGCAATGAAGTTTGCAGATTTGATATTATATTGAATAATAATAAGCTTGATAACAATGGAAAATTTGTAGCATTAGTCAATATTTTATACCTTTCAGATCTTTTAGTTTTGATGCTTCAAACAGAACAATTTGATAAACCTGAAATTTTAAAGGTTTTTTATACAAAAGTACCAAATGATATACATGACTTGGACAAACATATAAAAGATTTAGTTAATTTACGAAATTGTGTTGCCCATTTCAATTTTGATTTATATAAAAAATACAAAATTCAATACCTTGATACTTTATATACTTTTGAACTTCATTTAGGTAATAACGTACATGGAATTGAGAAACTACCAAAGTTTGATACAAAACCCAAAACCGCAGAAATTATCAGACAAATTGTTGCATTAAGACCAGACTTGCTCCAATGTATAGCTGATGACCCAAAGGACAACGAGACAGCTTGTAACCAAGACAGGTTACTCTTAAGTCTGTTTGACGATATTGCATTATATAATGGGTATGATGCATCTGAATTGCCATCACCGTGGACGATATTAAGGCAAGTTTTCATACTAAAAAAAGAAATCAAAAAAAGCAACAAAACAATTCATAATAACAACCATTTTTATGAACAACAAAAAATTTTTTAAAAATTCTATATCAACTTATTCTCTTTAGCTTTTTTTAGAAACTCTAACATCTTTTTCTCTTCGGGCGATAACATCTGTGTAACAGTGTTAGAATCGCCAGCAAGCTCACCATCAACCCAGAGGTCTATTGGTATCCCTGAATGAGATTTTAAAGCTCTCAGCTCTGTAAGAGTAGGCTCTGATTTATCAAGCCCTAGTTTTTCTACGCGGCTTTCCGAGGTATCTAAAATTTTTGCAATCTCGTCATCCATGAGATTTTCTTCTGCTTGATAATAGTTGAGGCGTTTTCCAAAAGTTTTGCGTTCTTTAAAAGCTTGTTCGTACTTTTGCAGTTTTTCTGATTTTTGAGGAAGGAACATAGGTCCTTCGCCTGTGAAAACATAATTAAGGTTTACGTTAAATGTGTCAACTAATCGTTTTAAAACATCAGAAGGCAAGCCACGAGTTTCATATTCATAGCTACGCCATCTACGCACCTCCATACAAAGTTCATCAGCCATCTGTTGCTGGCTGTAACCTTTTGCAATTCGAATTTGTTTTAAGCGTTCTTTCACTATTTATAATCCTTTGAAGGAATTGTTAAGATGTTTTACACAAATATAGTAAACACATATTGACATTTACGTGATATGTGTAATAATATAATTATTGAATTATTTAGTTAAGGAAATTATACTATGGAAGCTTATAGCATGTACATTCCTAAAGATTTAAAACGTTCTTTTAAGGCAAAAGCCTCTAAAGAAGGCAAGTCCATGTGTGAATTGATTAATGAATGGATAGCCTCTTACGTTCAGGAAAAACAAAGAGAGAAAACTGCTTAAAGCAATCTCCTCTCTTTAAATTCCGTATTTTAATCTTACCAAAAACACAACAAAAAGACTCCTTTATAGGGTCTATTTGTAATGCAAATTTACAATCGTACATTTAAAACAAAATATCAGTCAAAAAGCTTTCTCTGCGGGGCTTGAAAAATAAAAAGAAGTGGTATTAGCTCCGCTTTTCCTCGTCAATTTTGGCTTTCAAAAGAATAGCAGCCATTTTACTAACAGAACGGTCTTCTTTTTCAGCACGTTCTTTTATGTAGTCTGCATATTCATTTGGTAGAATTACCACTATTCTACTATTGGTGTCTTTTATTGCCATAGCCAGATTGTAGCACAAAGTGATAAAAAATTAAACACTTTTTGAAAGAGTAGTTGACAAAAGTGGCACACTTTGTTAAACTAAGAAACATCAACAAAGTTTAGCACTATTTACCACTTTTAACTTTTGACTGATACACAAAAATCAGGCGTACTCTCTGTACTGCCTTGATTTTGATACAAAATTTACAATCGAACTTTGAAAACCGAATATACTTGAAAAAAAATCCGCTAAATGTGTAAGCGACGGCAATGCTGAAGCCGTGACAGCTTCTAATCACAGACCGGCGGTTTAGAGAGGCAAAACTTTTATTTCAGGGCTGCGCAAGAAACGTTGTGACAGCCCGCTAATAAAGGTTTTTAACACAATAAATCCTAATCTTGGACGTTACCTCTTGACGGAGCGGCGACGGGGCGGGGGCGGGGATAAAGAAAAAGAAAAAGATAAAGATAAAGATAAATTAAAAGAGAAAGAGAAAGAAGTATTACTTAACTATTTCGCTATATAAAAAATCAGTTTAAACCTTTATACAAGTTTTAAAACAAAGGAGTAAAAATATGTTCCGTAAACTTTGGTATTGGCTTAATAAAGTCAGATTTTTTGATGTGTATATACCTGAATGGTTATATAAAAGAATCAATCAAAACGCTTTGTTAGAAGAAGCAAGAATGAGAATGCAGCTCATGCAAGAGGAAATTATAAGAAAAAGGATTATTAACTATTACGAAACAATCAACAGCGGTAAAGTTGATATTCCTTCATTTATTCAAGCAGAAGAAGAAATCGCACGTCTCAAAAGAAGCGGTGATTTTCAACTATTGGTTACAAAAGCATTAGAAGATGAGGTGGCATAATATGAATCCGTTTTTAATTATTCCTGAGCTTAAGGAAATGCTTAATAAAATCGAATTGTTTTCAAAAAGAGAATGTTTAACCTCAACACACAGAGATTTATACCTGGATTTGAAGGTTACATTAAAAACACTCATTTCAATAGAAAAGGGGAAAGAAGATGAGCGAAGAAACATTGCTTGAAATGCTCGACATAACAGTTAATTTCTTGAATGAACAAGAAGCTTGTTATTACTGTATACACAGAAACGTCCCTTCAGACTGCGTACAGAATAATGACTATTGCAAAAGCGGAATATTTAACGGGATTCAAAGAATGGCAGAAAGAAATTTAAAGGATAAGAAAAATGAAACTATCTGAAATGACCCCGCTTGAGTTAATTCAGGTTTTGCGTGATGCAGTAGAAATGCGAGACGGAAGAACTATCAAAGCTGTAAAAGATGAATATAACAGGAGATGTAAATATGACGAATGATTTAACATCGCTCACGGATGAAATGATTGAGCTTAAAGACACCATAGCCAGATATAAATTTGAGCTCAAACAACTTGAAAAGAAAAGAGAACAGCTTGATATAAAGCTTATCAAAGTTTTGAAAGAAAACAATGTAGATGAGATAGACTTAGGCAACTGTCGTTTTTATCTAAAAACAAAACAACGTACTGCTTTTGACCAATCACTTTTTAAAGAAGAGAATCCCGATTTATTTGAAAAATACTATATTACAAAAGAATCAGAAGTTTTTGAGTTCAAATTGGGAGCATAGACGATGAATATTTATGAAAAACTACAATCTGCACGAGTTAAATTGCAAGATAAAAAGCTAAAAAAAAGCGGTAAAAATAAACACACAGGATTTTCTTATTTCGAGCTTGCAGACTTTTTACCTTCTGTCAATATAATTTTTTCAGAAATCGGACTATTCTCAAACTTTAGCCTTTGCGCAGAAAAAGCAGTATTAACAATATACGACACAGAAAGTAACGATAATATTACATTCGAAACACCAACAGCCAACGCACAGCTTAAAGGCTGTACAGAAGTCCAATCTTTGGGGGCTGTTCACACATATCTTAAAAGATACTTGTATTTGAATGCGCTTGAAATAGTGGAATCAGAAACATTAGATCCTCTTGTTGGTTCTGATGAAATTGAAGAAATAAATAATAATGATGATTTTGACATTATTGCCGGCGTTGAATCGTTGAACACTGTAAAAGAAATAGCGGATTATTCCAACCAATACGTAAACAAAGTATCTAACCGAAGCAGCTTTATTAAAGCCATCAACGCACGAAGAAAAGCGATAAGCGAGGTTTAATCAATGAGCATAGAGGATTTTACACAGGAGCTTCTAACAACATCAAAGGAGTTAAAAGAACTGGCGTTTGAATACAAAAATGCACGCAGTGACTATTCACAGGCTTTAAACGGATTGATTACGCTTATACACAAGTCAGGACTGGCAAAGGACAAAGCAGCATTTGAAAACAAAATTCCCAAACTGCTTGAGACTGATTTTAAAGAGCAGGCCCAAAAACTCATCAGGCAGTTTTATGATTCACAGTCGCTCTACAAAGGGCTTGAAGAAGTATTGAAAGCTTATCAAGCACATATATCCGGGATTCAATCGGTTATTAAATACAATCTGTCAGGAGAAGTGGCAGAGGCTACAAGACTAAAATATGGAGGAAATTAGATGAAAATCGGTAATGCGTGGACAAAAACAAGCGAAAAAGGTGATACTTATATCCCGGTGTCGCTTGATGAGGTTATATTAAAGCAGTTTCCTGCTTTAGATAATTACTTTTTCAATCTTTGGAGAATTCCCGCAGAAGAAAGAAAAAACGAAAATTCACCGCAATGGTCTTTAAACGCTACTGTTAAAAAGCAAAAAGAGGAAACAAAAGAAGCAGAAATTTTTTAATAAGATGAAGTATATATTTGCGGGGCGTTTTGTGATGCAGTACGCCCCCTTTTTTTTAAGGAAAAATTTATGGCAAAAAGATTTTATGACAGCAATAAATATGATGATGCCTGGTTCAGGAGTTTATCGCCGGACTTAAAATGTGTCTTTGATTACTGTCTTTGTAAATGCGATTATGCCGGCATTCTTGAGCTCGACATAGAGAGTATAAACTGGCATACAAAAGGAAAAAACACACTGGAAGATATTCATCAAAATTTTGAAACAAAGTTTGTTTTTCTTTCTGAAAATAAAATTTTTATACCAAAGTTCATTTACTGGCAGTATAAAAATGAGCTTAGCCCGTGTAATGGTGTACACCGCTGCGTATATGATTTGTTGGTTTCAGAAGGAATACGCTTAGAGCCGTTTCTTGCTCCACAGGTTTTAAAATCGGACTTTGAAGAGTGGATAGATTTGTGCAAACAGCTTAAATCAGAAGGAAGGAAATACGCTGATCTCTTGAAGCAGCGAAAAGAAGAGAATTGATTAAAATTAAGGAGTATTGACAATGAAAGTTTACAAACCACATCCGCAAAAGCTTTTAGAGTGGGTTAAAAATCATGTCTATTTTACACACAATGACATATTACGAATAACTAAGTGTAATTGTCCTTACAGTGTTTTGAGAGCGTTAAGAAGACAAGCAAAAATTTCAGAAGAGTCGAAAACCAAGAAAGAAAAACTCGTTGATTCAAAAGGCAATGTAGTGAACGTCACAACCCGTTATACATTGTATAAATTTGAGGGTTTAAAAAATGCCGTCAATGGATGAAGACATAGCAAAGTACCCTGTATTTATGGTCAACAAAAACGGCGCTTTAAAACGAATAGACCTTAAATCAACAGATGATTACAATCACTGGGAGTTTGAACTGCATCACTTTATTCCAAAGAGTTTACGAAAAACAGATTTAAAACGTTATGACGAGCTTGAGCATTTGCAAAAGCTCATTTTATTACCTAAAAATATTCACCATACATTGCATATGTGCAGTGAAAATTTTAATTACAACGGATTAAAGTGGTGGCAGCTTTTATTCAGTCGCAAGCAATGGAGAAATGGAGTTTATGAAAGCAGGACAGGTAATGAACTTGTCAGCGAAGTATCTTTCAAAGATACTCGGTGTTTCTGACAAGACTATTGATATGTATCTTTGCGGGTATGGTTTTTCACACATTGAAACTGTTAAAAAGGGTGCTGAAAAAATATACCAAAATATTACAGAAAAGGACTTAATAGCTTTACACAAGCTCGCAGACAGAAAGAGAAAGGCGATGAAATGAAATTACAAGAACTTGAACAAAAATACGAAGAACTCAGAAAAGAAATTGAAGAAAACGAAAATTTCTATCTTAGACAGTATGCAAAAAAAGATAGCGAATGTTTGGAATTACAACACAAACTCAATATAGCAACGGAAGCGTTGGAAAATCTTAGCTTTTTAGATTGTGAGCATTGCCCCAAAGCTCTAAATCAAAAATGTTATAGTTCAGATGATTGTAAAGATGTTTACAGGAATTATGCGCAACAAGTCCTAGAACAGATAAAAAGTGAGGAATAATGAGCGAAAAAGAAATTGAAGAATGTTCGTATTTAGATACAACAGATAGATTTCTTGAATGCATTGGAATGTGTAAATATACACATAAATACTGTACTCAAGAAGTTAAGGCAAAGTGTTCAAAGTACCATTTACAACTCAAAACAGCAGAGTGTGAGGAGCTACATACTAAATACACAGAGGTTTTAAATCTAGCTAAACAAAACGCAGACGCAAACGAGTATTGCTTACGTTATTTAGAAGAAGAAAATACCAACTACAAGCAAGCCCTTGAACCATTTGAAGATGAATACTTCAAAGGTTTAGACACAAAACAAATAGCGGAACTTGCGAAAAAGTCTATAAGGCTGACGACAGAGAACAGAAAGCTTGAAGCTGCCCTTGAGAGGATTGAGGATGTTTGTAATGTAGCTGATAGATATGAAATCGAAGAGCTGGCTGGAACTATTCTCGACATCATCAGCAAGGCGAAAGGGGAGTAAAAATGGAATATGAAAATATAAAAGACGATTGGGGCGATGATGCAGTTTTAAAAATATCGGGCAAAGAACTTAATCGGTATTTAGTCAGCAAACATTTAGGTAAAATATGTACTTGCAAAGACCGAGTAGTTTTGATTGACAGCAAAAATCGAAGATGTGAGTGTTCTGAATGCGGTGCAATTTTAGACCCGTTCGATATTCTTTCAGAAATAACTGATAAAGACCATATGCGGTATAACTATTTAAAATATCTAAAACAAGAACAAGAAGAATTAGAAAAGTGGAAATTAAACAATAGAATGGGTTTCTCTTTAAGAGAAATTGCAAGTAAGATCCGTAGAGGTCTTGTGCCCAAATGCCCACATTGCAAAGAACCATTTGATATTGAAAAATTACCGGAAGGAAGTTGGATGAGTAAAAAGTATGCAGAGATTCATTATCAACAGAAATTGTTAGAGAAAGGTAAAAACAATGCAAAATAGATTTAAGTTTAGGGTATGGATAAAAAAAGAAAAGAGATATGGATTTTTACTTAACCTATTTAATTGTGGTACCGATTCTCAGTATGATGTTGAAGAATATGACGAACCAGGCGACCATTATACAGTATATTCAGCAGATGAAGTTGTTTTACAACAATGTACTGGCTTAAAAGACAAAAACGGTAAGCTGATTTTGAGGGGGATATAGTAAAAGACAGTGATTTTACAAATTCAATTTATAAGGTTTGCTATAAAAAATGTGCTATATGCTTAGAAAACAAGGAATATATAGGATATTTACACGAATTAAGAAGTTGTTTTACATCAAGCAGACTTGAAATCATCGGCAATATTTACGAAAATCCGGAGTTGCTGGAGGAGAAATGTAATGCGTAAAAATATTACACAAAGAATAAAGGATCATAATATGGCAAGAAATCATTTTGATGATGACATAGTTCAAGACAAACAAGTGTCTTTTGGGACGTTTTTGTTTTGCTTTTTGCTGGCATTAGTCTTAGGCGTAGAGATTGAAGGTTACAGGTGTCATAAGCAACTTAAAAAACTCAAAATTCCTGCATATAATTGCACTATAAAAGACATAACAACTTTTCCTAAAAACCTGCCCGCTTACACAACACAAGTTGATAATATAAAAGAACTTGAGGTTTTTATAAATGGAAAAGCATAGTTCTAATATAGAGCCGAAATTAAAAAATAAAATCATTGCAAATTTAGAGCTTATTGACGATGAAGTCAACGAGCTCTTTTTAGAAATGAAAGAGATTTTAGAATCATTGAAAAAAACAACATCAGAAACTTTAGAGATTCTGAAAAACAATAAAGATTCTTAGGATAGACATTAGTTTCCTTGCGGGGACATCTCCCCGCTTTTTATTCAGGTTTTAAGAGTGCAGCTCTTTACAAAAAGTCATGAAGTTATTTTAAAAATTGGAGGTAAGACATGGATATTAATAAAATATTTGAAGAGCAATTAAAAGAAAAAATTCAGAACAAACTAAAACAATACGAAAACAAAATTTTTCTCGACAATAAAGATGTAATGGTCGAACTCAATATCTCTTCAACATCAAATTTGCGCAAAAAAATAGAAAATGGTGAATTTGAAGGGCTATACGAACCGAAAACAAACAAAAGAGAACATTATAAATGGAACAAGTTTAAATTTTTTAAATGGTATTTTGATATGCACAAAAAAGCAATAGATGCTGCATGAGGAAGAAAAATGTTAAAAAGAGTTGATAAAGGTATATATTTCAATACCGATACAAAAAATTACGAATTGAGATTCACCTTTAAAAATCCAAAGACAGGTGAAAAATCACGCCCTCATATAACTGCAAAAATAAAACTTGAAGATGGAACAATCCGGAATGCAAAAGATAAAGAGGAAGCAAAACTGGCAATGGCACAATACATTGCAAATGGTGGTCCCTTGGAGCGTATATTTTTAAACAAAAACAGGGCTCTTTTGTCCGAGTGCATAAAAGAATATCTGCAATATTGCGAGATTTTGAACAAAAGCAGAATTGATTTGATTGAAAAATATTGCAAATATTTTTTGAATTTTTTGGCTGAATACTACTATAAAGGCGATTATAACAAAGCCTGTGCGCAAATTATGGCTTCGGAGATTGAGACAATAGATTTAGTCAGGTATATGAGCAAACGTCAAAAGGACAAAGTTACTTATCAAACAAAAGAAGGGGAAAAGTGGACAGGACGGTATGTTTCAAATGCTACAATCAATCGTGAAATAAACAGCATAAAAGGATTATTTAGCTATTTAAAAAAAATACAGAAAATTCTTGACGAAAATCCATGTGAAGCTCTCGGAGCTCCCTTAAAGGTGATTAAAAAAGTAAAAAAACCGATAAGTCCCCAACAGGAAGCTATAATTTTTAAAGAAGCAAAGGAAGATTTTTGTTTTTATGTAATGATTTTGTTGTTAGATATTGTAGGACCAAGAAAAAGTGAAGTACATAATCTTTTATGGTCTAATGTACATCTTGAATCATCAAATGTATTTCAATACGGGTACTTAGATTTTCTCGAACGAAAAAACGGAGAAAATCTGCGATTGCCTTTATCAAAGGAGTTGCAAGATGCATTACTCAACCTACCCAGACTTTCAGAGTATGTCTTTACGAATCCCAAAACAGGTACAAAGTATACTAACCGTTATAAAAAATTAAATACTATTTTAAAAAAAGCCGGAGTGAAAAAACTTGGAGTAGGATACCATATATTCAGACATACAACGGCTGCAAATCTTGAACAAAATGGTGTAGAAGCATCTACAATAAAAGATGTATTAGGTAACACTTCAAATGTTGTTTTGAATAATTATTTAAATCAGGGAATCAAACGAACACAAGAAGTTATAAACCTAAATAGCGAACGGATAAGAAAAATCATCACAAAACAGGAATCTAAAAAAAATGTCCAAGAAGTGTCCAAGAATCTTGTTTCTATGGTAGGGCTAAAAATAATAAAACGTTGAAAACATAATAAAAAAGGCACAAAAAAAATGCGTCACCCGCGATTCGAACGCGGGACCTATCCCTTAAAAGGGGAGTGCTCTACCTGCTGAGCTAGTGACGCATTTTTTATTAAATTTTCATTGAAAAATTTCAATTACCTGATTATCTAAAGATTGTTTGGCTTCTGTCGGGTCCTACACTAATAATTGAAACAGGAACACCCATGAGCTCTTCTAATCTTTTCAGATATTTTTTTGCATTCTGAGGCAATTCCTCATACTTTTTCATGCCGGTAATGTCAGTTTTCCAACCCTCATGAACTTCATAAACCGGTTCAAGATATTCATGAATGCTAACATTAGTCGGATAATAATCAAAAATTTCACCGCTACGTTTGTCTTTATAAGCAACACAAACTTTTATCTCATCAAAAGTATCAAACACATCAAGTTTTGTCACAGCCATTTGAGTCAACCCACTGACAAGAACTCCATATTTTGCAACAACAGCATCAAACCAGCCTGTTCTTCTTGGTCTTCCTGTTGTTGTACCAAACTCGTGACCGATATTTCTTATTTTTTCACCGACCTCATCATCCAGCTCTGTTGCAAAAGGTCCTTCTCCAACTCTGGTAATGTAAGCCTTTGAAACACCTATAATTTCTTTTATTACAGAAGGCCCAAATCCGCTTCCCGTACATGCTCCGCCTGCAACAGGATTTGAACTTGTAACATAAGGATAAGTACCCCAATCAACATCAAGCATAACACCCTGTGCACCTTCAAAAAGAATCGTTTTCTTCCGGGACAATGTTTCATGGAAAATCTTTTGCCAATCATTGCATACATATGGTTCAAGAATTTTTGCATATTTTTTACAAAGAAACATAATATCGTCTTTTGTATATGTTTTTAAATTATAAACCAGAGCAAGTTCTTTATTTTTTAATGACAAAATATTATCAACTTTTTTTGACAACGACTCTTCATCATACAAATCTTGGACCTTTAATCCATGTCTGGAAATTTTGTCAGTATAAGTAGGACCTATACCTTTTTTGGTCGTGCCAATTTTGGCATCGCCTTTTGCATTATCTTCACTATATCCGTCTATATCTATGTGATAAGGCATTGTTATAGAAGCAAGAGGAGAAATCTTTAACCCTGACAAATCAATTCCCTCTTTTTTCAAATTTTCTATTTCTTCATTCAATATGTCAGGATAAATAACAGTTCCTGCACCGATAAAACACAGTTTATTTTTATACAAAATTCCAGATGGAATAAGATGAAACTTAAAGGTTTTGTCATCTGCAACAACAGTATGGCCTGCATTACATCCGCCTTGATATCTGATAATAACATCAGCATCCTGCGCGAGAATATCAGTTATTTTTGCTTTTCCTTCATCGCCCCATTGAGCACCGATGACAACAGTATTTTCCATTTCTTACCCCTCAAATCATTAACAATACAAATAAATTATAAAACAAACTAAAAATTAAAGAGTATATACTATTTAGTAAAACAAGAATTTTAATATATATTTGAATTTCAGAGGATATTGCCATTTAATTGTAAATAAATATTAAGCAAAGTATATACTAAAAAGGCAATTTTTATATACTTTTTTACTTTATATATATACAAGAGATAAGAAAGAGGATACAGAAAATGGGATTCGCAGTAGCACAATTAACAACTTTAAATGTACAAGATATAAAAGCAGATCTCGAATATGAATTGACTTTGATTACAAATAGTCTTCAAAGATTGTCTATGGAATCTCAAAGCATTATTGAAAAACAATCAAGAGCAGGTCAAATCTATATGGAAAACCATACAGATGAAGAAGGCGTAGTTGATACAAGTGCTATTGAATATGTAAACAGCTCAGCCTTCAATGCTAAATATCAAGCTCAACTTCAACAAATACAAGTTAAAGAACAACAACTTGACCTCAAAAAACAACAAATTGAAACAAGACAAAAAATGTACTCTACCCAACAAGAAGGCTGGGAAAAAGTTGTCGACAAAAACGTTTCAAAAATATTCCAATATGGTTCATAAACTAAATTAAATAAAAAAAAATAAAAAATAAATTAGGGCACTACTAGACTAAGAGAGAGAAAAAAATGAGCATTTCAACCAATCCGTTCGCAAATTATACGTTATCAATTGCTACACAATATGAAGATACAAAAACTGCTATACAAAAAGCACAAACACCCCCCAAAAGAAGAATGTACAGAAGTATGGACAAAATGCTTCAAGAATGTGTCTTCTTAGGAGCAACAAGATTCGGAACAAACTTCATAGCATAAAAAAGACCGCCAAAGCGGTCTTTTTATTTTTCAAAAACTATATGGTCTTTGCTGTCTATATAATCTGAAATAAGTTTAAATATCTTCAACAAACGTTCTCTGTCATGCAAATGCAGATATCCTATCATAACCTCAAAACCTGTTGACAAACGATGAAGCGCCTGATTTAACCTTCTTGAAGAAGATGTGGGGAGGTTTCTTCCTCTTCGAATCAAATCCTGTTCTTTTTCGGTCAAATACGGTCCTATAACATCCAAAAGTTCACACTGAAAAGATGCCCTTACCAGAGCTGTGTTAATTTTATGCATTCTTCCTAAATTAGAAGTAAGAAGAATAACTTTTTCTCTGATAAAAACTTCATACACTGCATCACCCAGATGCGCATAACATTTCAAATTTAATTCTTCCATATAAATTATTATAATAACGGAACATTAAAAAACAAAATATTAAAATTTGTAAATGTAATACAAACTAAACGTTGACTATAAAAAAAAGATTCTTATATAAGAATTATGAACAGCAATATGATGATAAATCCCGCAAACTATTACAACCCGTTTGCCAAATATAATTATGTAAGTAAGACAAGAGGTGTCTATATCCCCAGAGACACAGAACCTCTCCTGAGAGTTTCAAAAGGCAACGTTGATAAGTCAACCAGCATATACAGTGAAAACTATGATGCAGAAGCTGACCTCTTACAAAGCATGAACAATATGCCTGAAGACTTAAAAACCTCACACGGTTTTTGGGGAATGATAACAAAGTTCTTCAATAACACATCTTCCGACTCAACAAATTAACATAATTTGCACCACCGCTTGTTTATGCTAAAATCTTGATATGGATATTTAAATTAGGGGTGGAGAATTGAGCCAGCAAAATTTATTTGAAGACGGTAAAATCGTACCGGTTAATATAAGAGATGAGATGAAACGTTCATACATTGACTATGCAATGTCAGTTATAGTAGGACGTGCGCTTCCGGATGTAAGAGACGGTCTGAAACCCGTTCACAGACGTATTTTATTTGCTATGAACGAACTAGGGATGACTCCCGACAAACCATTTAAGAAAAGTGCCAGAATCGTCGGTGAAGTTCTCGGTAAATATCACCCTCATGGTGACTCCGCTGTTTATGAATCACTGGTTCGTATGGCTCAGGATTTTTCAACAAGATATCAGACAATCGACGGGCATGGAAACTTCGGTTCAGTTGACGGTGACTCGGCTGCCGCAATGCGTTATACAGAAGCAAGAATGCACAAAATTACTCAGTCCATGTTAGCTGACATTGATTGCGAAACAGTAGATTTTACACCAAACTTTGACGGCTCACTGGAAGAACCTGCTGTTCTTCCGGTAAGATTACCTATGCTTCTTTTAAACGGTGTATCAGGTATTGCCGTTGGTATGGCAACAAACATACCGCCTCACAACCTTTGTGAAATTGTTGACGGAACAGTCGCCTTAATTGACAACCCTGAAATTACAATAGAAGGTTTAATGGAACACATTAAAGGTCCGGACTTCCCGACAGCAGCAACTATTGTAGGATTATCCGACATAAAACAGGCTTACATGACAGGACGTGGTTCTATAAAAATGAAAGCTGTTGCACAATTTGAAGAAATTCCAGGCGGAGGCGGACGTCAGGCAAGAACAGCTATCATTGTTACAGAAATACCCTATCAGGTTAACAAAGCAATGCTCATTGAAAAAATTGCAGAACTTGTCCGTGACAAAAAGATAGATGGAATTTCAGACCTCAGAGATGAATCTGACAGAGAGGGAATGAGAATTGTCATTGAATTAAAACGTGATGCAAAACCGGAAGTTGTTAAAAATAATTTATTCAAATATACACAACTTGCAACCACATTTGGTGTGAATATGGTTGCCCTTGTCGGAAAACAGCCAAGACTTCTCAATCTTTATGAAGTTCTTAATGAATTTGTTGAACACAGAGTTGAAGTTGTAACAAGAAGAACAATTTTCTTCCTCAAAAAAGCTAAAATCAGAGCTCATATTTTGGAAGGTTTACTAATAGCTCTTGGCAGTTTAGATGAAGTAATTGAACTTATCAAAAAATCCAAAACAACCGACGAAGCCAGAGTAGGTTTGATGAGTAGATTCGGTCTTGATGTAGATCAGGCAAATGCAATCCTTGAAATGCAATTGAGACGTTTAACAGGTTTGGAACAAGACAAAATCAAATCAGAATATGATGATTTGAAAAAGAAAATTGCAGAATATGAAGCAATTCTTGCTGACAGACAAAAAGTCCTTAACATAATTAAAGAAGAACTTCTCGAAGATAAAGAAAAATACGGCGATGACAGAAGAACACAAATTGTTCCCGAAGCTGATGAAATGACAATCGAAGATTTGACTCCGAATGTACCTATGGCTGTTTTCATTACTCGTCAGGGATATTTGAAAAGAATTTCACTTGATACCTTTGAACGTCAAAACAGAGCAACCAGAGGCAAAGGCGGCATAAAAACAAAAGAAGATGACGACGTAGATCAATTCTTTACGGCAATGATGCATGACAAGGTTCTGTTCTTCTCATCAAAAGGAACCGTATACAGCCTGAACGTATACGAATTCCCTGAAGGCGGAAGACAGGCAAAAGGTCTGCCGATAATAAACGTATTACCTCTCGAGCAGGATGAACAAATTACTGCCGTCGTACCTGTAAGTGATTTTAAATCAGCTTCAAACCTGATTATGCTTACACAAAAAGGATACATTAAGAGAATCTCTCTTGATAATTTTGAAAGTATCAGAAAAAGCGGCATAATTGCTATCGGACTTGAAGAAGGCGATACTCTGTGCTGGGTAAAACAAGCTAAGGACAACGATGAGGTAATCATCGGAACTTCCTGTGGTATGGCAATAAGATTCCCGATAGCAGATCTCAGACCTTTAGGAAGAAGCGCAAGAGGCGTAAATTCTATGAAGCTGAGAAGTGCTGACAGCATAATCGGATGTGATATTGTTCCGAGAGACTATGATGCAGATCTTCTTGTCGTTACATCTGACGGATTCGGAAAACGCTCGAAACTTTCCGAATTTAGACCTCAAAACAGAGGCGGAATTGGTTTGATTGCTACAAAATTCAAATCATCAGCTTCAAGACTTGTTGCATTAACAATTGTCGAAGAAAAAGATGAAATTATGGTCGTTACACAAAACGGTGTAGTTTCAAGAATCAAAGCAGATTGTATTTCTCGTCAGGGAAGACCTGCAACAGGTGTAAAAATTCAAAACCTCACTGACGGTGATATGGTTTGTACCGTTAACAAAATCGTTGACCCTGACTCAGATGATGATAATATAGAATGTAATATTTCTGAATCTGCACAAAACACAGCAGAAACAGAAAATTCCGTTCAGCAAAGCATGCTTGACGGCATTAATAAAGAAGAAAATAGCGAAGAATAAAAATAAGAAAGGTTTTTAAGATGAAAAGAATCAATTCATTTAAAAGAGATTTAGAAGCTAAAAAAGCAGTAAAAATCATTGCAGGCATTGACAACTTTGATATGGAAAGAGTTAGAAATGTGGTAATGGCTGCTGACAAAGCAGGAGCAAGCGCAGTTGATGTTTCTGCTAACGAAGAAATCATCAAAATGGCTAAAGAAACTACTTCATTGCCTGTTTTTGTTTCATCAATTGTTCCAGAAGATTTAGCAATGGCAGTAAGAGCAGGTGCTGATGCTATTGAAATTGGAAACTTTGATGCTTTGTACAAAAAAGGTTTAAGAATGTCAGCTTCTGAAATTCTCGACATTGTTAAAGAGACCTTGTCACTTGTTAAAAAATCAAACATATTTGTTTGTGTAACAGTTCCGGGACACATTGATGTTTCTTCACAAATTGCTTTAGCAAAAGAATTGGAAGAATTGAATATTGACCTTATACAAACAGAAGGTGCAGCAATTGCAAACGCTCATTCAGAAGGTGCAAGAGGTCTTCTTGAAACAGCTCAGGTTTCTATTGCTAACACAATTGAATTGGCAAGAAACGTAGAAATTCCTGTAATGACAGCTTCAGGTCTTACAGCTACAACCGTAAAAATGGCCTTCGCAGCAGGTGCTTCAGCAGTAGGCGTAGGTTCTTGCGTAAATAAATTGAATTCACAAATCGAAATGATTGCTACTGCCACTGCAATTGTTGAAGCAGCAAAAGGCGAAACAATCGAAGAAAAAGAAGAAGTTCTCGCTTAAAATAATAAAAATTTAAAATAAAAAGCCTTAAGTTAAACTTAAGGCTTTTTATTTTACTTTACTATTTCTTATGTTTTTAAGAAAATAAAAAATGTACGGATGATAATAAATATGAGGTGTATTATGAAAAAATCAATCCAAGATTTGGGCGATATTAAAGGTAAAAGAGCCCTTGTTCGTGTAGACGTAAACGTTCCTATGGACGAAAATAAAAACGTAACAGACGATACAAGAATTCAAGCTATTATTCCTACTGTAAAAGCTTTAAAAGAAAAAGGTGCAAAAGTTATTCTTATGGCTCACCTTGGCAGACCAAAAGGTGAATGGAAAGTTGAAGAATTTTCACTTGAACCGGTTGCTAAATATTTAAGCAAAGTTTTGGGAGAAGATGTATTATTCGTTAAATCTCCTGTCGGAGAAGGTGCTGATAAAGAACTTGAATCACTAAAAGACGGTCAGGTTGCTTTACTTGAAAACATCAGATTCTACAAAGCTGAAGAAGCAAAAGATGATGATATGACTTTTGCTAACGAACTTGCTAAACTTGGTGACTTCTATGTAAACGATGCATTCGGAGCAGCACACAGAAACCATACATCAACAGCTAAACTTGCAAAAGTTTTGAAACCTGCTGTATCAGGTTTGTTAATGGAAAAAGAAATCAGATGTCTTTCACAAGCATTAGATAATCCTGTAAGACCTTTCACAGCTGTTGTAGGCGGAGCTAAAGTTTCTTCTAAAATCGGTGTTTTAGAAAACCTAATCGACAAAGTTGACAACCTTATCATTGGTGGTGGTATGGCTTATACATTTGTAAAAGCCAACGGTGGTAAAATTGGTAACTCTATTTGTGAAGATGACCAAATGGATGTAGCCAAAGCTATTGAAAAGAAAGCTGCTGATAAAGGTGTAAAAATCGTTATGGCAACAGATGTACTCGCTACTGACGATTTCTCAGGTAAAGGCACAAACAAAATTACACCGGTTGACCAAATTCCTGACGGATACGAAGGTGTTGATGCAGGTCCTGAAACACAAAAAGCATTTGCTGATGTTATCAAAAATTCAAAAACTATTTTGATGAATGGTCCTGTCGGCGCATTCGAAAATCCTGTATTCGCTGAAGGAACAAAAGCGGTTTTAGAAGCTATTGTTGAAGCAACTAAAAACGGTGCAGTTTCTGTTATAGGCGGTGGTGACTCAGTTTCTGCTGCTAAACAATTCTGCAAAGCAGAAGACTTTACACATGTTTCAACAGGTGGCGGAGCTTCTCTCGAATTTATCGAAGGTAAAGTTCTTCCTGGTGTTGCTGCATTGGATGACAAATAAGAATATATCATAATTTACAAAAAGCCTCTCTGCAAAATGAGAGGCTTTTATTTTTTATGTTTAAAAGTTGTAAAAATAGGAATATAAAATATAGAAGGTTTTTAGTTCTAGTGTAAATTTTTATGAGGTTTTTATGAAGTTAAGAGCACTTACGTTATGTTTAATTGTGTTTATAACAACAGCCATTTCAGTATATGCTTCAACAGGTAATGAAGCTATACGTGCACAGATGTATAATATCATAAGAACTAAACCATATTTTAATACAACTAAACCATTTATAGACAACTTTATAACAAAATTAAACAATATAAACTATTCTTCCGAAAAAGCTGTCTGGAGAACAATAGATGAAAAAATAGCAGTTGATGAAACCAGCTTCAAACAGATTAACGGAATATATTATCTGGTTTTCAAAACAAGAGATGATAGCATAATAGGAATGGTAAGATTCAAATGTAAAACAAATGATAACGGAGGATTCAAAAAAATAGAATCATTTAATTATAAAAAGCTAAATGCAATTACAGAAATAGACGAAAACAGATTTAACTTGATAGAAGAAGCCGCCTGTGAGCCATAATTTCTAAAAGCTTTTCTTGTAACCCGTTTATATTTTTCCTATTATTAAAATAAAGGAATAATTGGGTTGGAAAAATGAATAAAATTATTGAACAGGCAGAAGAAAAAGTACAAAAATATTTTAAAAGAATAGATGAGATAAAAGATCATAATCAAGAAAAGGTTCTCGAAGCTTTTAGAAAAAATAAAATCGGTCTTGAGCATTTTTCAACAGTAAGCGGATATGGTCATGATGATATGGGGCGTGAAACTCTCGACAAAACATTTGCAGACGTATTCAAAACAGAATCAGCAATAGTCAGAAATCACTTTGTCTCAGGTACTCATGCAATAGCCTGTGCATTATTCGGAAACCTCCGATACGGTGAAAAACTTGTATCTGTTGTAGGAACACCATATGACACAATGGAAGAAGTAATAGGCACAAGGGGGAATTACCGAGCTTCATTAATGGGGCACGGTGTAAAATATGAAGAAATTCCACTCAAAGATAATAATTACGTAGACTTTGAAAAACTGGAAAAAACAATTGACAAAACTGTAAACATGGTAACAATACAGCGTTCAAGAGGTTACTCTACAAGACAATCATTAAATATAGAAACAACAAAAAAGGTTATAGATCTCATAAAATCCAAAAATCCCGACTGTATTTGTTTTGTTGACAATTGTTATTGTGAATTTGTTGAAGAAAAAGAACCTCTCGAGATAGGAGCAGACATAGTTGCAGGTTCATTAATAAAAAATCCCGGCGGAGGTATTGTTGAAACAGGCGGATACATAGCAGGAAAAGAAGAATTTGTCGAACAGGCTGCTTACAGGTTAACAGCTCCGGGAATTGGCTCAGAAGGCGGCGCAATGTTAAACCAAACAAGACTTATTTTTCAAGGGCTTTTTATGGCACCTTCAATTGTATCCGAAGCAATAAAAGGAGCTGTATTAGCATCACAAGTTTTTGAAGATATTGGATTTGTTTCAACTCCAAAACCATTTGAACAAAGGACAGACTTGATACAAACAATAGAATTCGGCAAGCCGGAACCACTTCTGGCTTTTTGTAAAGCATTGCAGCACAATTCACCGATTGAATCTTATTTAACACCTATACCGGATGAAGTTCCGGGATATGATGACAAATTAATTATGGCAGGAGGAAGTTTTATCGAAGGCTCAACAATTGAACTTTCCGCAGACGGTCCGATGAGAGCACCATATGCAGCATACATGCAGGGTGGTTTGAATTATGCTCATGTAAAAATTGCGCTTAACGGTGTACTAAAAGAATTAGGATTATAAAAAAGAGCCTTCAATATTGAAGGCTCTTTTTTTATTTTAACTTTACTTATTTACCGGCATTCAATGTTTTTATTATACTGTCAGAAATATCAACAGCACCATACAATGTATTATTGCTTGTAAGAATCAAAGCATATACACCTTTTTTACCTTCAGCATCGATTGCTTTTTTCACATCAGCTTCAAGCCCCTTCAAAGCATTAATTTTATTTTTTTGGAGCTTATCCATTTTAGCCTTCAATTCTTTGCCGTATTTGTCTTCAAGTTTTTTTCTGTCAGCATCAGTTGTTGCTGCAACTACGCTTTTTTGTGCATCTACGATAAACACTCTGATATCAGCTTCTTGTTTTTGAATTGATTGATTAATAACAGCAGTTTTTTTGTATCCTTTTAAAACTTTGTCAATGTCAACAGAAGCATATTTATCAGCCGCGAATACAGGTGTAGTAAGTGCAAATAATGCGATTAATGTCAATAATTTTTTCATAAGAATCTCTCTTTTCTTGTGTAATAAGTACTCAAATAAGAGTACCATAATTCAACCTAATAGTAAATAAAAACAGAACGGAAGATTTTATCCGTTCTGTTTTCTATTAATATTTAAAAGAATCTTTTAAATTTTTAACAGCTTCTTTTCTTTGTTCTTGTTTCTTTTTATATGCTTCTTGTTTTGCTTGTTGCTGTTTTTTATATTCTTCTTGTTTTTTAACCAAGGCAGCTTTGTCAGCTTCTCTTTTCTTTTTAGCTTCTTCTTGTTTTTTCTGAATTTCTGTCAGCTTAGCATCCTGTTTTTTTATAGCTGCATCTCTTTTATTCTGATAATTTTTCAAAAAATCAGTAGAATTTGAAGCAGCAAAAGACATTCCTGCACTCATAATAAAAGCTGCCGCTAATAACATAGTTGAGAATTTTTTCATCATATAACCTCCGTTTCTACGGCTAGATTATACCATATTATAAAGTCTTATCAAGCTATAAATCTTCAGGAATGTATAAATCTTTTTTGTCCAGTTTTTCTCTGATTTCTCTGTACGAGCCTGATTCACATGCAACTATCTGATATTCTTTTATTATAGAAATAATATCATCTGTTGAAATCCTTATACTTCTGCGGCCATGAATGTTTTCGACAATTGTTGCCATAGTGCAACCCTCCTTATAAATATATAAGGTTTATCGAAATTCTTTTTGTTTACTTTAAAAATATCATTGATATTTATTAGAAAAAAACTTTCAAATTTTAACTCTATATAAAAAAATTTTGTATATAGAAAAAAGATTAAATTTTTTATATACACCTGTGCTATTTATAAACTTTAGTATTCCAACTAGAATCTATACAAAGATTTGAAAGAAATCAAAGGAGGAATGGTCAAAATGTATAATTCAATTATTCAGGCAGAATGTGTGATACTGAAAGAATTAAATCATCTTTTTATAGACTTGGAATATACAAAAACACAAAATAAAAGTTTTAATGTATACAGAAGCAGAAGCTTCAACCAAAAAAATAAAAAATATCTCCAATTAGATGAAATAAAAGATGCATTAAAACTAGCTGACAAATCCAGACTAAAATACATTTATATTACAGGCAAAAATTCAATGTCTCATCCTGAATTCAATCATATATTGAGACTCTGCCTAACATATAGCTCCGTAACAATCTTTTCTGACGGCAGCTGCATAAATGATAAAAAATCAAGATTTCTAAAAAGAGTTGAAGAAGAAGGAACAAATGAAATTATCTTCAAAATAGAAATTAATCACTATGATGAAAAACAGAATGATGAAATTTCTGGCAGAGGCTCCTTCAGAAAAGCACTTCATGCCATTACATCTTTGAACAAATATGGTTTCAATCCGATTCTTGTAATTAAAGCCGGCAAAAATGAAATAGATGAATTAAAGCAAGGATTTGTTGAACTTGGGAAAAAATTCAAATTTGAAACAGAAGATATAAATTTTGCCTTCATACCCAAAATAAGAAAAGAAGAAGAGAAAAATATATCAGAAGATATGAACGAAACAGAAACAACAAATCTCGATTTGGACTGTATGACTTGCAGAATTCTGGCAAAATCAGGAGTCTACAACTGTCCTGTTTTGCTTAATGATTACAGAGGTCGTTCTGGTTCTTCTTTAAAAGATTTTAGCTCAAAATGTTATCTAGAGACATATGAATGTCAGCAATGTAAAAGAAACGGACAAAGAATCTATACAAACAATTGGAGTTAGAACACAAAATAACAA
This sequence comes from Clostridium sp., assembly GCA_018362895.1. Classification (GTDB taxonomy): domain Bacteria; phylum Cyanobacteriota; class Vampirovibrionia; order Gastranaerophilales; family Gastranaerophilaceae; genus Limenecus. The sequence continues at coordinate 89,037 of JAHALR010000014.1, forward strand.
AAAAAGAAACAGGTCAGAAAACTTTTAGACCAAGCCTAAAAACTTTTTTTATCGCAACCCCGAAAAAAGTGCCTGGATGTTAACTAACCTGCCAGTTATATAATGCCCATTTTAAAAAATTTTTAAACAATAAAAAGGTAAAATTATGAACTTAAAACTTCACCTGCTATCAAATCTCCCATCTGTGTTGTTCCGACAAGATGTTCTCCATTTGTGCCCGAAGAATATATATCTGGGGTTCTATATCCTTTTTTCAGGACTGATTTTACTGCATTTTCTATTGAAGAAGCAGCATCATCTTTTCCGAAACTATATCTCATCATCATAGCAGCAGACAAAATTGTTGCAATCGGATTTACTGTATTTTTCCCTTTCAAATCAGGAGCAGACCCATGTATAGGCTCATACATACCTTTGCTGTTATCAGAAAGACTCGCACTTGCAAGCATGCCCAATGAGCCGGGCAGCATAGAAGCTTCATCAGAAAGAATATCACCGAAAATATTTCCTGTTACAATAACATCAAACTGTTTCGGATTTCTGATTAACTGCATTGCGGCATTGTCAACATACATATGAGAAAGTTCAACTTCCGGGTAATGATTCGAAACAGACGTGACAACCTCTCGCCACAATCTTGAGGCATCAAGTACATTTGCTTTATCGACAGAACAAACTTTTTTATTCCTTTTCATTGCTGTTTGAAAAGCAACATGTGCAATTCTTTCAACTTCTTTTTCATAATAAATCATGTTGTTAAAACCGGCACGTTCTCCGTTAATAATATCAATACCTCTGGGTTGTCCGAAATACACATCACCTGTGAGTTCTCTAACCATCATAATATCAACGCCTTTGACGACCTCCGGTTTCAATGTGGAAGCACCCAATAATTCGTCATAAACAATTGCAGGACGAAGGTTTGCAAAAAGATTCAACGCTTTTCTTATACCAAGAAGTGCTTTTTCAGGACGAACTTCAGCAGGAAGAGTATCATATTTCCAATCTCCGACAGCACCTAGATAAACAGCATCAGCATCCTTTGAGATTGAAACAGTAGAATCTGGCAGAGGTTTTCCACAATCTTCGTAAGCACATCCTCCGATTAATGCCCTTTCATATTCAAATTGATAACCGAATTTCTTCTCAATAGAATTTAAAATTTTTACGCCCTCGTCAATTACCGCAGGACCGATTCCGTCTCCACCCAGCAATGCTATTTTATATCTCAATTTAAACTCCTAACTTTTTCTTTGTGTAATTAATTAAACCACCCTGATGAATTAAATCTTGAATTTCTTTTGGAAATTTTGTGCATGTATACTCTTTATTTTGAGTAAGATTTTTGACTATTCCATTGTTTAAATCAACATAAATTCTATCACCTGTTTTTGCTTCATCAGCAAGAGTCGGATGTTCAAGAATGGGCAAACCTATGTTGATTGAATTCCTAAAAAATATTCTCGCAAATGATTTCGCAATTACAACAGAAATTCCACTGGCCTTTATAGCAATCGGAGCATGCTCTCTGGAGCTTCCACAACCGAAATTTTCACCGGCAATAAGAATATCGCCATGCTTAACATTTTTTACAAAATTCTTATCCAAATCCTCCAAACAGTGAGAGGCAAGCTCTTTTTCATCACTCGTATTCAAATATCGTGCGGGTATTATAACATCAGTATCAATATTGTCACGATATACAAAAGAATTTCCCTCAATTGGTGTATTCATGTTCAATCTCCATTTACAAATTTAAAAAATCATACTATATATAATAGTATAAACTATCTATTTCGGTACAAGAAGATGAAGGAGATTTAAGATGAATTATTACATTGGCGAAGCAGCTGGAAAAGTTTATGAATTTTTGGCAGATCAAAAAAATGGTGAAGCTACTATTTCTAAAATCCAAAAAGAATTAGACTTGAGCGAAAACTTTGTAAATATGGGTATCGGCTGGTTGTCACACGAAGGCAAAGCTGATTTATCAGGCAAAGGTGCTAGAACAAAAGTTAGACTTACAGAAGATTCAGCTAACTAGTTCTGAAAAAGAATAAAAAAGAGCAGATATAATATCTGCTCTTTTTTTATGCATTCGTTTAATGTATTATAATCTAAAAAGAGGAGTCTGAAATGTTCGTAAAAGATTTGAAATACAACCTTCCTGATAAAGACGGATTTTTTGGAGAATTCGGCGGAGCATTTGTACCTGAAGATTTTAAAAAAGTTTTAAATAAACTCGATGAAGAATTTGAAAAAGCAATTAAAGACGAAAACTTTTTGAAAGAAGTTTATGATCTACTCAAAGATTATTCGGGACGACCCACTCCTTTATATTTTGCAAAAAATTTAACAAATCATTACGGCAAAGGGAAAATCTACCTGAAAAGAGAAGACCTCAATCATACAGGTGCACATAAAATAAATAACGTAATAGGACAAGCACTGCTCGCCAAAAGAATGGGAGCAAAAAAAGTTATTGCAGAAACAGGTGCAGGTCAGCACGGTGTAGCTTCTGCAACAGCAGCCACTCTACTCGGTTTGGAATGTGACGTGTTTATGGGAGAAAAAGACATTATCCGCCAGCACTTGAATGTTGAAAGAATGAAACTCTTAGGTGCAAAAGTCCATTCTGTTGATACGGGAACAAAAACACTTTCAGATGCTTGCGATGCTGCAATAGATTATTGGATAAGACACAGCGACGAAGTATTTTATATCTTGGGGTCTGCTGTCGGACCTCATCCTTATCCTAAAATAGTAAGATTTTTTCAATCCGTAATCGGAAATGAAATTAAATATCAGTGTTTGGAGAAAGAAGGCAGACTTCCCAATTATGTTCTTGCTTGTATCGGCGGCGGAAGTAATGCAATAGGTGCATTCCACGCATTTATGGATAATCCAGATGTAAAACTGATAGGTCTTGAGGCAGCGGGTGAAGGCATTGATACAGGGAAAACAGCAGCAAGTTTAGCTAAAGGCAAAAAAATGATTCTGCACGGAAAACGCCAATATGTTTTGTGCGACAAAAACGGAAATGTCGGGGAATCTTATTCTATTTCGGCAGGTCTTGATTACCCCGGATGCGGACCTGAACACTGCTATTTACACGATACAGGACTTGCAAAATATGAACCGATTACAGATGACGAAGCTGTACAGGCGTTTGCAAGACTCTCAAGGCTTGAGGGTATTATACCCGCAATAGAGTCTGCTCATGCTGTTGCTTATTTAGAAAAACTAATGCCGTCAACGAATGCTGACGACATAATAGTTGTAAATTTATCGGGCCGTGGTGATAAAGACACTGAAAGACTTTTACAATTGTTGGTTTAATTTAGCCATACAGTTTAAAATATTTTTGCTAAAATACAAACAAGTATTATTAAAAGGGACAAATATAAATGGAAGAGAAATTTCAATTAAAAGAAGAATTTATAAAACAGGCACAGGAAATCTCAAGAGGGGCAGAACTGCTTCCGGGCGGTGTAAAAGAACTCGCTATAAAATTGCAAAAATCTAAAGAATCAGGCAAACCGATAAGAGTTAAACTCGGTATGGACCCTACTCGTCCTGACTTACACCTCGGTCATACTGTTGTTATGAAAAAGCTCAAAAAATTCCAAGAACTAGGGCATCAGATTGTTCTTCTTGTGGGCGGTGCTACCGCAATGGTAGGCGACCCGTCAGGCAAATCGGAAACACGTCCTGCTTTGACAAAAGAACAGGTAGAAGAAAATGCAAAAACATATTTTGAACAAATGTCAAAAGTTCTTGATACATCAAAAGCAGAAGTAGTAAATAACGCTGACTGGCTTCACCCGATGCAGTTGACTGATTTGTTGAAACTTGCTTCAAATGTTACAGTAGCACAAATGATGACACGAGACGACTTTGCAAAACGTTATGCTGACGGAAAACCTATCTCAATACACGAATTTTTCTATCCACTTATGCAGGCTTATGACTCTGTTGCTATTGATGCTGATATAGAACTCGGTGGTACAGACCAGCGATTCAATGTTTTGTTGGGCAGAGAAATTCAAACAGCTTACGGCAAACCGAATCCGCAAATGGTTATGCTTTTGCCGTTGATTGAAGGTACAGACGGACTTGTAAAAATGTCTAAAACATATCCCGAACACTGTATCTCTTTAACAGACAGTGCAAAAGATATGTACGGAAAACTGATGTCAATTCCTGATACTTTGATTATCAAATATTTCAGCCTGTTGACAGATATTTCCGATGAAGAATTGAAACAGATTGAAGAACGTCTAAAAACAGAAAATCCTCGCGACATTAAAATGCAATTGGCTTATACAATAACAAACGAATACCACAGTGATGAAGAAACAAAAAAAGCACAGGATGAATTTGTGAATGTTGTACAAAACAAAGGTATTCCTGAAGATATCCCTTCTCACAAAATGCCGGAAGAAAAAAACATATTAGACTTACTTCTTGAATTGGGCTTTGTTGCCAGCAAAGGAGAAGCCAAAAGACTAATTGCAGGCGGCGGAGTAAAACTGGATAACGAAAAAGTTTCAGATATAGCTCTTATGGTGTCTGTACCGTCTGAACCCATAGTGTTACAATCAGGTAAAAGAAAGTTCATGAGACTTACAAATGGCTAATATTCATGAAAATATTTTGGAGCTAATAGGGAATACTCCGCTTATACGTTTAAACAAAATTAATCCCGGGAAAGCTGATGTCATTATTAAAGCAGAATATTTTAATCCGGGAAATTCAATAAAAGACAGACCGGCTTTAAATATGATTGAAAAAGCAGAAAAAGAAGGTCTAATTGATAAAGATACTGTAATTATTGAACCAACAAGCGGAAATACCGGAATAGGCCTGGCTCTAATCTGTGCGGTTAAAGGATACAAACTTGTTCTAACAATGCCAGAAAGTATGAGTGTTGAAAGAAGAAAAATGCTTTCAGCTTACGGAGCAGAGCTTATGCTAACACCCGCACAAGAAGGAATGAAAGGGGCTGTTAATGCAGCTTTAAGAGCAGCCGAACACTTTGAAAAAAGCTTTATACCTTCACAATTTTCAAACCCGGCAAATCCTGAAATTCATGAAACAACAACAGCAGAAGAAATCATACAAGACACTGACGGAAAAATTGACATTTTTGTTGCTTCTTTTGGTACGGGAGGAACTGTTTCAGGTGTAGGCAAAAGACTGAAAGAATACAATCCTGACATAAAAATAATTGCGGTAGAACCGGCAGAAAGTCCCCTTGTAACGGAAGGAAAAGCAGGTTCTCACGGAATACAGGGAATCGGAGCAAACTTTATTCCGCAAAACCTCAATCTAAAGGTTATAGACGAAGTCAAAACTGTTACAACCAAAAATGCAATTGAAACGGCTATTGCTATGTCAAAAAAAGAAGGAATCTGCTGCGGAATATCTTCGGGTGCAAATGTTTATACAGCACTTGAACTTTCAAAAAAAGATGAAAACAAAGGGAAACTTATAGTAGCAATGACCTGCGATTATGGTGAAAGATATCTTTCTACTCCACTTTGCGATTTTTGTGCGAAATAAAATAAGGCAGCATATGTTAATAAAACGAGCAATTGAACAAATAAAAGAAGATATAAAAACAATCTATGATAAAGACCCTGCTGCAAATAATATTGTGGAAGTTTTTCTCTGTTATCCTGGACTGCATGCACTTATCCTTCACAGAATAGCCCACAAATTGAGATACTGGGGCATTCCTGTTATACCGAGGATGATTTCATACTGGAGCAGAGTTTTAACAGGAATAGAAATACACCCCGGAGCAAGAATAGGCAGAAGATTTTTTATTGACCATGGAATGGGTGTTGTTATAGGTGAAACAACATACATAGGTGATGATGTTTTAATATATCAGGGGGTAACCTTAGGCGGTACAGGCAAAGAACATGGAAAACGCCATCCGACTCTTGAAGACAATGTTATAGTAGGCGCAGGAGCAAAAGTTCTCGGCAATTTAAGAATAGGCAAAAATTCACGAATCGGTGCAGGTTCTGTCGTTGTTGACAATGTTCCGGAAGATTCCACTGTCGTAGGCATCCCCGGAAGAGTTGTTCATCAAAGAATAATGATTGACGGACAGCTCATGCACAATAGAATGCCCGATCCCGTAAAATGCCAGCTCAACAGGCTAACTTATGAGGTAGCAGAGATAAAAGAACAACTGAATATAACTACATCAAACAAAAAAGATTGTTAAAACTTAAATTTACACTTCTTAATTTTAGATAGTATGTATTTTTGAGATTTTCTTGTATAATAAATCATTGTAGGGTAGTCCCCCTAATTTTATATAAATATAAAAAGGAGAAAGAAATGAAAGTAAAAATTAATGACGGATGCATAGCTTGCGGCGCTTGCGAATCAGTTTGTGATGCAGTATTCTCTATCGAAGATGTTGCAGTTGTTAATGAAGCTGCTGTTGCAGGCAATGAAGACTGCGTTAAAGAAGCAGCTGAATCTTGCCCCGTAGGCGTTATCGAAGTAGAAGAATAATCGAAGCGATAAAAAATATAAAAAACAGCTTTAAAGTTTTTCTTTAAGGCTGTTTTTTTGTTATAAAGATAATATGAAAAGCAAACAAAATATAGATAAAATAATACAAGGAATAAAAGATGCAAATCTCCCGCAAAGAGACTTTGTTAAAATGATGGAAACATTCCATGACCCTTTCAAAGTGTTAATATGCTGTATATTGAGCCTCAGAACAAACGATCTTACCACATATCCTTGTTCATTAAGAATGTTGGAACTGGGAACAAAACCGGAAGATTTTTTGAATGTAGAAGTTGACACACTGGCTAAAGCTATTTATCCTGTCGGTTTTTACAAAAACAAAGCACAACAAATACTCGACATCTCAAAAGAAATAGTTGAAAAATATAACGGAAAAGTACCCGATACAATTGAAGAACTTGTAAAATTTAAAGGCGTAGGCAGAAAAACAGCAAACCTCGTTATGGCAAAAGGTTTTGACATACCTGCTATCTGTGTTGATGTACATGTCCACAGGATTTCAAACAGATTAGGCTGGGTAAAAACCAAAACACCGGAAGAAACAGAAATGGCATTGAGAAAATTACTGCCGAAAAAATACTGGCTTGATATAAACACAATTCTTGTAACTTTCGGACAAAATCTTTGCAAACCGCAAAAACCGATGTGCGAAACCTGTCCGATTACAGAATATTGTGAATCATACAAAAAAGACTGATATTAAATCAGTCTTTTTTGTATTTTATTAATTTTTATTTGATTAAATATTGCCACCTGAAATGAAGTTTACGATATCGAATAAAGAATCTTTAACAAATTCAACTGCCAATTCTTGAACAGGTCTTTTGTCAATGTAATCAAAAGCGATATAAAGAGGATCTCTTGAGTTTTTGAATCTCATTCTGATATCTTTTTTGTCAATGATAGCAAGATTCGCTTGAAGCTTATTTTCCTGTTGAGCTCTTCTCAATAAAGGTCTGAATTGTCCGTTGCCGCCTCTGTTGTTTTTAGCATCTCCAGCTGGGTTAATTGACATTTTGTTGCTCCTTTTTATATCCTATGTATATATAAACGTATATACTTTTAAAAAATTGCGTATATACTTCAATAATGTTACAAAATGTTTACATAAATTTAATATTAAACATATATAAAATTTTTGTAATTTTTCCCTGATAGTATTAAAATAAAAGAATATAGTTGAAGGAGTAGAGATATGAGAACATACAAAATAGAGGAAATATCCGAAATAGTCGGAGGAATTTTGACCAAAGCAGAAGATGCTTCAATAGATAAACTTATGCCTCCGCTTTTGGCTGACGAAAATTCACTTGCACTTGCTTTATCAGAAGAAGAAATTGAAAATCTTGCAAAAACAAAAGCTAAAGCAGCGCTTGTTCCTCTTGGTGTAAATTTTGAACACATCACAACAGTTGAAGTCGAACGTCCGAGACTGGCTATGATGAAACTACTCCATCTCTTCTATGATGCACCGGATGCTCCGATAGGAATACATCCAAGCGCAGTTATACACCCAGAAGCAAAAATTGGAGAAAATGTTTCAATCGGTCCTAATGTTGTTATTTCAAGAAATTGTGTAATCGGAAACAATACGAAACTTCTTGCAAATATTTATATAGGCAAAAATTCAACAGTAGGTGAAAATTGTCTTTTCCATCCTGGAGTAAACATCGGTGATAACTCCCATATCGGCAACAGAGTTATTTTGCAACACGGTGTAAGTATCGGTGCTGACGGATTCAGCTTTGTAACAGAAAACCCTGACGTAATCGAACAAGCAAGAAAAGAAGGTGCTGTTAAAGAAGCGAATACAAAACAAAAAGTATACAAAATACCGTCTATCGGTGGTGTCGTAATTGAAGATGATGTTGAAATAGGAGCAAACACCTGTATTGACAGAGGAACTATTGAAAATACAGTCATCGGACCGCAAACAAAAATAGACAACCTTGTTCAAATAGGTCACAACTGTAAAGTCGGTGGAGCATGTATGATAGTTTCCCAGGTTGGACTTGCAGGAAGTTGTAAAATCGGTGACAGAGTAGTTATTGCCGGACAGGCAGGTCTTGCTGACCATCTTGAAATAGGAAGTGACTCTATTGTAATGGCTCAAGCTGGTGTTACAAAAAGTTTCCCTGAAAAATCAATCATCATCGGTGCACCGGCTGTTCCTAGAAAAGACTTTATTAAACAGTTAAAAATGCTCAAAGCAGCGGAAGAGGTTGTTTCTAAATTCAAAAAATATGAACACCTTCTTGATTCTTTCGAGCAGGGAGAACAATAATGAATATGACAGCAGTAAATACTATTGCAAAAGAAACCTCAGTAACCTCAAAGGGACTGATGACAGGAATTGAATGCACTGCAAAACTGGTTCCATCAGAGCAAAAAGGAATCCGTTTTCACCTTGGCAGCAATGTGATAGAAGCACATGTTGACAATGTCGTTTCAACTGAACACTGTACTGTCATAGGCAATGAAAACATAAAAGTTATGCTCATTGAGCACTTTATGGCAGCCTGTGCTATATGCCATATTGAAGCTATCGATGTTTTTCTTACGCATTTTGAAATGCCAATTCTTGGCGGAGGCTCAGCTGAATGGGTAGAAATTTTTAAACAAGCAGAAAACACCGGCACAGAAAAATTCATTTTAACCGAGCCTGTTACATACTTTAATGGAAAAACTCACCTTATAGTTATGCCTTCTGATGAATTCAAAGTTACATATTCGGTAAACTTCAACCACCCTGAGCTGAATCACAGATGGGTTTCATTAGATAAAGAAAAAATGAATGAAATCATTGAAGCAAGAACTTTCGGCTATCTTAAAGAATTAGAAATGCTTCAAGCAGCAGGCTATGCAAGAGGTGTAAGTTTAGAAAATACTATCGGACTCACAGATGACGGATATACAGCCGAGTTAAAAAGTGAATTTGAACCTGCAAAACATAAAATTCTTGATTTAATAGGTGATTTTTACCTAACAGGATTTAACCCGTTGGATTTAAAAGCAGAAGTTATCGTCAAAGAAGCAGGTCATGCAGTGCACGTTAAAGTCGCAAAAATTTTGAAAGAGAAAATTAAAAAGGAGATATAAATGGAAAACAAAACTGAAGAAACACTCCAGTTTGATATTATGCAAATTATGGAAATGATTCCGCACAGATACCCGTTTTTGCTGGTAGACAGAATCACAGAATGTGTACCCGGAAAATATTCCAAAGGATACAAAAATCTGACATTCAACGAACCTTTTTTCCAGGGACATTTCCCGGGAAATCCAATTATGCCGGGAGTATTGCAAACTGAAGCACTGGCACAATTAGGAGCCGGAATCTTAATGACCATGCCTGAGTATAAAGGAAAACTGGTTGTATATGCAGGAATTGACAATTGCAGATTTAAAAGAATAGTCCGCCCGGGTGACAGACTGGATATGGAAGTTGAACTTGTTAAAGTCAAAGGACCGATTATCAAAGCACAAGGCAAAGCTATGGTTGACGGACAGCTTGCAATGTCAGCTGATATGATTTTCTCGGTAGTTTAGGAGACAAAGATGATTGATAAAAGAGCAATTATAGCTGATGACGCACAAATAGGAAATAACGTAACAATCGGAGCCAATGCTGTTATCGGAAATGGGGTAAAAATAGGTGATAATGTTACGATTATGCCTAATGCATACCTGGAATACTGCGAAATAGGAGACGGAACACTGATATCTCCTTTTGCAAGCATAGGTACAGCACCGCAGGATTTGGGATACAAAAATGAACCAACAAAATCAATTATCGGCAAAAATTGCATAATAAAAGAATATGCAACAGTTAACCGTGCTTCAGGAGAGGGCAATGCAACTGTTGTTGGTGATAAATGTCTCTTGATGACATCATCCCACGTTGCACACAACTGTGTATTGGAAGATGAAGTTATCATGGCTAATCTTGCAACAATCGGAGGTCACTGCCATGTTGGCAAAGGTGCTTTCTTAGGCGGCATGAGCGTATTTCACCAGAATTTAAGAATCGGTGAAATGTGTATCATTAGTGGATTTTCAGCTGCAAGAATGGATTGTTTACCGTATGTAAAGGGAGAAGGAAGACCACCTATTCCACATGGCATTAATGCTATCGGATTAAAAAGAAGAGGAGTTCCTTCTGAAGTCAGAGACCATTTAAAAGAAGCTTTAAAAATCCTTAAATCAGAAAAATATCTGATTTCAAAAGCTTGTGATGTTATAGAACAAGAAGTTCCTCAAGATGAATATGTGAAAAAATTTGTTCAATTTATAAGAGAGTCCAAAAGAGGCATTACACTTAGAAAAGCTGAAAATACAATATGTTAAAATATTGGACATTATTACAAAAATAAGGATTTAATATGAACACATTATGGGAAAAATATGCAGCAGTGCTTGTAGATTATTCTACAAAAGTAAAAAAAGGTGATCTTGTTGTAATCAGAGCTACCAGCCATGAAGCTCAACCGCTGGTAAAAGAAATATACAAACAAGTTCTGTTAAAAGGAGCCAATCCGGTTGTAAAAACTGTAATGGAAGGCATTGGCGAAACCTTTATAAAATATGCTAACAATGAACAGCTTGCATATATTGACCCAATGACAGAAATAGAATATGAAAAAGCAGACGTGCTCATCTCAATCGGTGCACCGACCAACACAAAATCTATGGCAAAAGCTGATTCAAAAAAAATGGCACAACGCTCTGCGGCAACGAGAGAATTATCAAACAAAATGCTTAAACGTTCGGCAGAAGGCAGCCTGAAATGGGTCATAGCAGATTTTCCAACTAATGCGCTGGCTCAAGAAGCAAAAATGTCTCTTGATGAATATACAGAGTTTTTAATAAAAGCCTGTTATCTACACCTGGATAATCCCATTGAAAAGTGGAAAGAAATAGACAAAGAACAGCAAAGATTGGCTGACTACTTGAATAAAACAACAAAACTTCACATTATTGGAGAAGACACTGATATTACATTTGATACAACAGGAAGAAAATGGTTGAATTGTTCAGGACAATGCAATTTCCCTGATGGTGAAATATACACTTCCCCTGTTGAAAACAGTGCAAATGGTACAATTTACTTTGATTTTCCACAAATTTACAGAGGAAATGAAGCACACAAAGTCCGAGTTCGCCTTGAAAACGGGAAAGTTGTAGAAGCCAGTGCAGAAAAAGGTGAGGAATATTTCCTCAATATGATTAATATGGACGAAGGTTCTCGTTTTGTCGGAGAAATAGCAATCGGCACAAACAATATGATTCAAGAAATTACAGGAAATATTCTCTTTGATGAAAAAATTGGCGGAGCTATACATATGGCACTTGGCGCATCTTATCCTGAAGCAGGAGGCAAAAATGTTTCCGGCTTACATTGGGATTTAATTAAAAACATGAAAAACGGTTCAGAAATCTACGCTGATAACGTACTCATCTACAAAGACGGCAAATTTGTTATTTAAAAGGTAAAAATGCAATCCAAAGAAAACTGGCTGGAAAAAGATTTAAAATACGTCTGGCACCCTGATACACAAATGAAGCAATATGAAGGAAATGATTTCAAGCCAACGCTCATTGACAAAGGAAAGGGTATTTATGTATACGACACGGAGGGAAAACGTTACATAGACGGAGTTTCTTCGTGGTGGGTAAATACACTTGGACATTCCAACAAGCGACTAAATCAGGTGCTATTGAAGCAGGCAGAAAAAATTGAACATGTTCTTCTGGCAGATTTTACACACAAACCGGCAATTGAGCTTGCAGAAAGACTTGTAAAACTTGCAGGAAAACCTTTTTCAAAAGTATTTTACTCTGATGACGGCTCAACAGCTGTCGAAGTAGCTATCAAAATGGCATATCAGTATTGGTATCAAAAAGGGAAACCCGAGAAAAAACACTTTGTTTCAATGACAGATTCCTACCACGGTGACACGCTGGGTTCTGTTTCAGTAGGCGGTATAGATATTTACAAAAAAATATTTAATCCACTTGTTTTTGAAACATTGAAAGTTTGTGCACCATACTGTTACAGATGCCCGAAAAATTGCCCAAAAGAAAATTGCAGCATTGAATGCATAAAAGAAGTTGAAGCACTTTTTGAAAAACGTCATTCAGAAATAGCGGCAATGATTGTTGAACCGCTAGTACAAGGTGCAGCAGGAATGAGAGTATACCCTGTTGAATATTTAAAAAAGCTCAGAACACTTTGTGACAGATATGATATATTGTTGATTGATGATGAAGTAGCAATGGCATTCGGACGAACAGGGAAATATTTTGCTTTTGAACACGCCGGAATAAAACCTGATATATTCTGCGTGGCAAAAGGAATAACAGCAGGCTATATTCCCCTTGCAGCAACAATTACCACAGATAAAATATACAAAGAATTTTATGATGATTTTTCAAAATTAAAAACTTTCTATCACGGTCACAGTTTTACAGGAAACCCTATTGCATGCGCAATAGCTGTTGAAACTCTGAAAATAATGGAAGAAGAAAAAATCATAGAAAATTTATACCCTAAAATAGAAAAATTAAAAACAGGTCTTGAACAATTTAAACAACTCGAACACGTTGGTGATATAAGACACATTGGAATGATAGGAGCAATCGAGCTTGTTGAAGATAAAACAACAAAACAGCCCTATCCTTTCACCAAAAGAATCGGTCATCAAGTTTTCAAAAAAGCAATGCAATCAGGAGCAATATTAAGACCAATCGGGAATGTTATTTATTTTATGCCACCTTTAATAATCACGGAAGAAGAGATTGCAACCCTGCTAAAAATAGCATATAATTCTATAAAATCGGTTACACAGGAGTAAATAATTATGAAAAGAAAAAATGCATTTTCACTTGCTGAAATAGTAGTGGTACTTATGATTATTGGTGTTATTGCAGCAATGACACTTCCCACATTAATGGATACAGCAGAGAAAAAAGAGCTGGCAACAGGGTTACAAAAAGCACACTCAACATTGACACAGGCTGTATCAAGAATGGAAATAGAAAACGGACCCGTTGGGAAAACACGATACTGGACAAAACCAGCAGAATTTTGGCCTTTATTTACAGCAGAACTGAATGCGGCAAAAGTCTGCACAGGCGCACAGGAAGGATGTTTTACATCAGGCACAATGAAAGCACTGAATGGAAAAGACTGGGCAGAATATGAAAAAAGAGATTACGGCGTTAGAACAGCAGACGGAATGTCATTTTCGTTCAGTAATACTCTTTGCTCAACTGACAAAGGTGTTTCTGATGCAGATATAGCAAACGGCTTAGGACGTTTTCTTGTTGACGTAAACGGGGATAAAGGTCCTAATAAATTTGGAGAAGATTTGTACTTTTTCTGTCTTGTTAAAGAAAAAGGCATAGTTCCAGCCGGATCTGATACAACAAAAAGCGGTGATGACTGTTATAGAAAAGGCGACGGTATAACCTGCGCAGCCAAAGTTCTTAAAGCAGGCAAAATCGATTATCCATACGATAAACCAACAACCTCATCAGACAAAGACAAACCTAAAAAATAAACTAATATAATTTAATTATATTTTGAATTGCGGTTTCAGCTGTATCTAAGATTTGATACAGCTGAGCTTTTTCATATGGGTTTCCCTCAGCTGTTGTTTGAAACTCAATAATTTTGCCACTCTTTGTCATTACGACATTAGAATCAACCTGAGCATGGGAATCTTCAGAATAGTCAAGATCCAGTTTAACATCTCCGTCAATAATACCGATAGAAACAGCAGCAATCGGCTCAAGTATAGGATTTTCTGTTAATAAGCCTTTCTCGATAAGTTTTTTAACGGCTTGTTCCAATGCAAGATAACCTCCGCAAATGCTGGCACAACGGGTTCCTCCGTCAGCTTGAATCACATCAGCATCAATAGTAATAGTCAATCCTGTCATTTTTTCTAAATCAACACACGAGCGCAGACTTCTACCGATTAGTCGTTGAATTTCTTGTGTTCTGCCTGAAATTTTTGAACGTTCTCTCTGGCATCTTGTATGAGTTGAAGTAGGTAAAAGAGAATATTCTGCTGTTACCCAGCCTCTCGGATCATCTTTTTCCATCCATTTAGGAGCTTTTTCATCAACAGATGCTGTAACAATTACTTTTGTATCACCAAATTCTACCAATATCGAACTGATAGCATGCTTTGTATAATCTCTGGTAAATTTTATATCTCTCAATTCATCATTTTTTCTGTTATTCAATCGCTCTGACATTTAACAACTCCTTTTCCGTCCTTCTTTTTTGTGGTAATTTTATCTTAGCAAATATTACAGATGTGGGATAGATTATGACAAAATATTACTTAACAACAGCAATTGACTATGCAAACGGTGCTCCACACATAGGACACGCATATGAAAAAATACAAACAGATGTTCTGGCACGTCACTTCCGCCAAAGATATAACGATGTATATTTCCTTTCGGGAACAGACGAACACGGCATAAAAATTCAAAAAACAGCAGCCGCTCAAAACATCACCCCGCAGGAACTCTGTGATATGAATGCAGGAAAATTTGAAGAATGCTGGAGCGGGCTGGAAATCTCTTACAATCAGTTCATCAGAACAACGGATAAAGAACATGAAGCTATCGTACAAAAAATATTTAAAAAGCTTCAAGAAAACGGAGATATTTACAAACATTCATATACCGGATTGTATTGTTCAGGATGTGAATCTTTTCTCAATCCAAGAGATTTAACCGAAGACGGTCTTTGTCCCGATCACTTGAAAAAACCGGAAGAAGTTAAAGAAGAAAATTACTTTTTTAAACTTTCTAAATACAAAGACAGAATCATTGAACATATAAAAAATAATCCTGAATTTATTCAACCCGAATTCAGAGCAAATGAAGTTATTAACCAACTTGAACATATTGAAGATATTTCCGTATCACGTTCAAAAGAATCAGTAAGCTGGGGAATTCCTGTTCTTGATGATAACTCGCAAATTATCTATGTATGGATTGATGCACTCTCTAATTACATCACAGCACTCGGTTATGATCCGGAAAATCCATCCGAAAAATTTAACAGATACTGGCCCGCTGATGTTCAGGTAATTGGAAAAGACATCCTCAAATTTCATGCAATCTACTGGCCGGCGTTCTTAATGGCATTAGATTTACCTTTACCTAAAACAATTTTTGCC
Source organism: Clostridium sp. (assembly GCA_018362895.1). GTDB lineage: Bacteria > Cyanobacteriota > Vampirovibrionia > Gastranaerophilales > Gastranaerophilaceae > Limenecus. The sequence goes on from JAHALR010000014.1 coordinate 104,798, forward strand.
CATGGCTGGATTACAATCGACCAGACAAAAATGAGTAAGTCAATAGGAAACGTTATTGCACCGAAAGATGTTCTTGAAAGTTTCAATTTGACACAACCTGATGCTTTCAGATATTTTATGATGGTTACAGCACCGGCTGGCAGAGACGGAAACTATTCCGATTTAGATTTCAAAGAAAGAGTAAACGCAGATTTGGCGAACAACATAGGAAATCTGCTGAACAGAACTTTGAATATGCAGGTTAAATACTTTGATGGAGAAATAAAACCTGAATTTATTACAGACTCTGAAAATGAAATAGCAAAAGCCGCTACTGAAGCAGTCAAGCTGGTCAAAGCAAGATTTGATAAGTTTGAAGTTGCTGAAGCAGCGCAAGAAATTGTTAATTTTGCCAATACGGTAAACAAATATGTGAATGATACTGCCCCCTGGAGTCTTGCAAAAGAAGGCAAAACGCAAGAGTGTGCAAGAGTTCTTTACACAGTGCTGGAATCAATGAGATTCATAGGAGCATTACTTGCACCATACTGCCCCAATATTGCCCAGGACATATATGAACAACTAAACAGAACTGAAAAAGCTGTTGAGGTTAACTTAGACAGTCTTCTTTGGGGAGGAATTCCGGCAGGAAAAATTACTGAAAAAGATAAAATTAAGCCGGTATTTTTACGTATGGATTCAGAAATTGCAGGAGCCGCTAAAAAATCATGATAGATATTGAACAAAAACAAAAATATGATGAACTTGCTTTGAAAATAAACAAAGCGAAGGAGTGTCTTTGACCTTGCTAAATTAAAAATAAAAATTCTTGCACTTGAAGAAAAGCTTCAAGCAGAAGATATATGGAAAACACCTGATGAAGCCGCAAAATTGTCACAGGAATTAACTGAATACAAAAATACAGTTGAACAGGCAAAACGCTGGGACAAAGTTCTTGATGACTGCAATATTCTGATTGAATTATATAATGAAACAGAAGATGAAGCTTTATGGGAAGAACTTCAAAACAATCTTGATTCGCTTGATGATGAAATGAACAAGTGGGAAGTGCAGATGACACTGTCTGGCGAATATGATACTTATGATGCCATTTTGACAGTTAATGCAGGAGCTGGCGGAACTGATGCACAAGACTGGTCACAAATGCTGCTTCGAATGTATACACGCTGGGCAGAATCAAAGGGTTGGCAAGTTGAACTTTTGGACAAATCCGACGGCGATGAAGCCGGCATAAAATCAGCAACAATAAAACTTACAGGGAAATATGCCTTCGGGCTTGCAAAAGCAGAACGCGGCGTTCACAGGCTTGTAAGAATTTCACCGTTCAACGCAAATGGTAAACGCCAGACAAGCTTTGCTTCGCTTGAAGTCAGTCCTGTAATAGAAGATTTTGAAAAAGCAATCCATATACCTCAAGAGGATATTGTTCTTGAAACAATGCGCTCCGGTGGGGCAGGCGGACAAAACGTAAACAAAGTAGAAACAGCCGTAAGAATTTTACACAAACCAACAGGAATAGTCGTAAAATGTCAGCAGCAGCGCTCTCAGCTTCAAAACAGAGAAACAGCAATGCAAATGCTTGCTTCAAAACTTCTGGCAATAAAACAGGCAGAACATGACAAAAAACTTGCTGAGCTAAAAGGCGAAAATTTCGACATCAACTTTGGTTCTCAAATTCGTTCATATGTATTTCATCCTTACAAAATGGTGAAAGATCACCGTACAGGATTTGAAGTCGGCAACGTTGATTCTGTTATGGATGGAAATCTTGACGGTTTTATTGAAGCATATTTGAAACAAAACATCTCATCATAAAATTAAAAAATTAGCAGCAAAAATATTTATGTTTGTACTTTAAATCAATATGAAAGTATCAAACCCATTTATTAATACATTAAGACAAATATCCTTCAAATCCAATTACAATAATCCGGGGGATTTTGAAAATTATAAAGAAAAACCTGTGGATGACGAATATACTCTTGGTTATGATGATATACTTTCGACAGAGAGAAGAAAACGGATAAGAGAATCAGCATACAGCCACATAATGCCATATTACAAATATCACAGTGAAACCAGACTGAGTGAATATGAACTAAAGAAAAAAATTGAGAGTTTATCAAGAAAAGCCCAAATAAAAAACAGCATACTAAATGATACAGATTTAATGAACATAAAAGAACTTCCCGGAATACCGTCTTCATATTCCGGACAAAGTCTTGTTGATAAGTCTTATGACTTATTTCCACTAAAATGTGCCGGCTTCAAAAAAATTATCTCCATAAGTGAATACGATAAAGATTATGAAAAAGAAATAAAAAATGAAGGCCTGGAGTATAGCTATTTTAATTACCCTGAATCTGCTTCAAATGTTCCAGTATTTCCATTTTCTAACCGAAACGAAGCAGTAGCTGAACTTAAAGAAAATACCGTTATATATAATCTCTCAGAAGAGTATTCTGAAGAAAATTTAAAAAAGTTTGATAAACAGTCAAAAGAATTTATAAGAGATTTAATATTTTTTACAAAAGAATTGAAAGAAGGACACTGCTATTTGCACTGTATTTACGGAACAGAAAAAACAGATCAGATTTTGTTTTTAGTTGGAGCTGTCTGTCCAGCACTTAAAGAATTCCAAAATATAACAGGAAAAATTGATGCAGAAACACATAAAGCAATAAAAAACATATTGGAAGCATTAACAGAGTCTGACAAAAAACAACTCTGTCTGAGCTGAATTTATACTCCAAATCCAGTAAATTTTGTATAAAGGCTTTATTTGTAAAACTTTTATAATATAATTGTTAGAGTAAATGAAATTATGGGGAATTTATCCCTGCGAAATATCGTCGTTAAAGAGTAATAAGGATAAAAGAATGAACACAAAAGTAGAGAAACTGGAAAATAACATCGTAAAATTGGATATTGAAATTGATGCCGAAACAGCAGAAAAAGAATATAATAAAGCCTGCAAAAGACTTGCACAAAGAGTAAATATCCCCGGATTCAGAAAAGGTAAAGCCCCCAGAGCAATTCTTGAAAAAAATATTGGTGCTGAAACAATAAAAAGAGATGTTTTGGAATATTTACTTCCTTCAACATTTGCACAGGCTATTTCTGAAAATGAATTGAATGTAATAACAGAACCTTATGTTGAATCTTATGAATTCGAAGCAGGAAAACCTGTCACTATTGTAGCAAAAGTTGAGCTCAAACCTGAAGTGAAATTCGACAAATACAAAGACATGGATATTGAAGTTGAAGAATTCAAAACTGCTGAAGATGCAATGGAAAAAGAACTTAATGAATTGACTGAAAAATTCACAGAACTCAAATCAGTTTCAGGCAGAGAAACTAATAACAAAGATGTTGTTGTTATGGATTTTGATGGTTCTGTAAATGGTGAAAAAATCGAAGGCGGTTCTGCAAAAAATTATATGCTCGATTTAGAACACAGCAATTTTATCCCTGGCTTTGCAGAACAACTTGTTGGTAAAAAAACAGGTGAGGAATTCACAATTGATGTAACCTTCCCGGAAAATTACCATGACGAAAAATTAAAAGGACAACCTGCTCAGTTTAAAATTACAATTAATGAAATCAAAGAAAAAGTTAAACCAGAATTAACTGATGAACTTGCACAAAAGGTTAACCCGAGCTTCAAAACAGTTGAAGATTTGAAAGCAGATATACAAAAATATCTCGACAATACAGCAAAAATCGAAAATGACAAAAGAAGCGCCAACAAAGTTTTCGAAGCAATCTTAAACAATATGACAGTAGACGTTCAACCTACAATGATCGAAAGAGAAAAAGAAGCTCTTGTTTCTGACTTCAAACATAAAGTAGCTCAAACAGGCGTTTCATGGGAAGATGTTATAAAAAAAGATGGTGCTGAAAAAATAGACGAAGAATTGAAAGCAGAAGCACTGAACAGAATCAAAAATTCTTTAATGATTTCAGAAATTGCAAAACTTGAAAATATACAGGTAACTGCTCAGGACTTAGAACAAAAAATCGCTGAGATGGCTATGATGTATCAAACAAACAATGAGACTATACTAAAAGAAATTCAAAGAAACACTGCTTTGATTCAATCATTGTCTCAACAAGCATTAAGTCAAAAAGTTACTAAATTTTTAATTGACAACAACAATATTAAATACGTTACAACAGATAAAAAATAGAATATAATATATATTAATCAGAATAAGAAAGGGCAATTTATGAGCTTTGTACCAACAGTTGTAGAACAATCAAGCCGTGGAGAACGTGCATTTGACATATTTTCAAGACTGCTTAGAGAAAGAATTATCTTTCTTGGCACACCGATTGATGACATGGTAGCCAACCTCGTTGTGGCACAAATGTTATTATTGGATTCAGAAAATCCTGAAAAAGACATCATGTTATACATCAATTCACCGGGAGGAAGTGTTACAGCAGGTTTTGCAATTTATGACACAATGCAGCACATTCGTTCGGATGTTTCTACTATATGTCTTGGGCAGGCTGCTTCAATGGGTGCATTCTTGCTTTCATCAGGCACAAAAGGCAAAAGACTTGCTCTTCCTCACTCAAGAGTATTGATTCACCAACCTTTAGGCGGTGCACAAGGTCAGGCAACCGACATTGAAATTCAGGCTGCTGAAATCTTGAGAATCAAAAAATCATTGAATGAAATTCTTGCTTCCAATACAGGACAATCTATTAAGAAAATTGAAAAAGACACAGATAGAGACTATATCATGACACCTGAGGAAGCCCTTGAATATGGTATGATTGATAAAGTTGTTACTATGGATAAGCACCCGAAAGCTGAATAAAAACGGGACTTACTGATAGGAGAATAGAGTAATGGTTAAACACGACGACAGCCGCTTAAAATGTTCATTCTGCGGAAAGACACAGGATCAGGTAAAAAAACTTATTGCCGGACCGGAAGTCTATATTTGCGATGAATGCGTAGAATTGTGTAATGAAATTCTAGACGAAGAATTTTTCGAAAACAAAGAAAAAGGCGAAAAAGAAGAAGTCAAAGAGGCTGATATTTCAACAGTTCCAAAACCGCATGAAATTAAAGCATACCTTGATGAGCACATTGTCGGACAAGATGATGCTAAAAAGGTTTTGTCTGTGGCTGTTTACAACCATTACAAAAGAATAGCACATAACGCAACTGAAAAAGATAATACAGGAATCGAAATCCAAAAAAGTAATATCCTGCTTGTTGGTCCGACCGGTTCCGGAAAAACTCTTCTTGCACAGACACTTGCAAAAATGCTTGATGTACCGTTTGCAGTTGCTGATGCAACTACATTAACTGAAGCAGGGTATGTTGGTGATGATGTAGAAAATATTCTTTTGAGACTTTATCAAAGTGCAGAGTTTGATGCACAAAAAGCCGAAAGAGGTATTATTTACATAGATGAAATCGATAAAATTGCCAGAAAATCAGAAAATCCCAGCATAACACGAGATGTCTCCGGTGAAGGAGTTCAACAGGCACTTTTAAAAATGATTGAAGGCACTGTTGCAAATGTACCTCCTCAAGGAGGAAGAAAGCATCCTCATCAGGAATTTATACAAATTGATACGAAAAATATTCTGTTTATCGTAGGCGGCGCTTTCGTAGGTTTAGATAAAATCGTTGAAAGAAGAGCTGACGAAGGAACCTCATTAGGCTTTGGTGCAAAAGCTCCTGCTACTGCCGCAGAAAAAGAAATTGCCGCTCAAAAAATGCTCAAAAAATTGCAGCCTGAAGATTTGTTGAAATTCGGATTGATTCCTGAATTTATCGGTCGTGTTCCTATTTATGCTGTACTTGACCAGCTTGATGAAGCAACACTGAAAATGATTTTGACAGAACCTAAAAATGCAATTATTAAACAATATCAATGTCTTTTGAAAATGGATAATGTTGATTTGAAATTCGAGCCTGAAGCCATTGAGCTTATTGCAAAAGAAGCAATTAAACGTAAAACAGGTGCACGTGCTTTGCGTTCAATTGTTGAAGAACTTATGCTGAACATTATGTATGAAGTACCTTCACAAGAGAACGTACATGAGTTTACGGTTACGGCTGAAATGGTAAAAAAGCGGGAAAATGTTGCTGAACTTATCAAGCTTCCTAACAAAAACAATGAATCATCAGTAGAAACACAGGAAGAAATAGCATAGATAATACAGATAAAATAGCATCAAAATTTTTAGGAAAAAGAGTTGAAGGCAGTATGTCTTACGACTCTTCTTTTCTTGTTGCTGTACCAAGATATGAAAACAGAAAGCAATATGACATTGATGAAAAAAATTTGCCATTTTACGGAACTGACGTATGGCATGCTTATGAATTTTCTTCAATGACAAAAAACGGACTGCCTGTAACAAGATTAATGAAAATGGAATATGATTGCGGAAGTGAATTTATCGTTGAATCAAAATCGCTTAAACTTTATTTAAATTCATTCAATATGTCCAGATTCGGAAAAACGCAACAAGAATGTCTGGAAGAATGTAAAAAAATCATCGAAAATGATTTAAGTGAAACACTAAAAACACAAGTAAGAATAAACTTTATCGATAATACAACACAAAAAACAGCGGTTTTCAGCAAATATAAAAATATTTTGAAAATTACAAACGCAAATGATATAAAAATTGAACAGTTTAAAGAAACTCCAGAAGTACTTGAAACAGAAGAAACAAAAAGCAGAACAGAATATTTTTTAACATTTGATTCACTGCGTTCAAATTGTAGGGTTACACATCAGCCTGATTTTGGAGATGCTTTTATATATTACAAATCCAAACAACACATAAAAGAAGAGAGTCTTATAAAATATCTTTGTTCATTCCGTACTGAATACCATTTTCATGAAGAATGCTGTGAAATGATTTTCAAAAGACTTTTTGACAAACTTGACACTGATGATGAACTTCTTGTTTCGATTCTTTACACAAGAAGAGGAGGAATCGACATCTGTCCCTCACGCTGGAGCAAAAACAACAAAGAAATTTCTGATATTTTTTTATTAACTGATATAAAAAAATATGCAAGAAACGGAATAAAACAATAAACTTTAAAAACCAGGAGTTTTTATGAAAAAAATAGCAGCTTTCATGATTTGTTTGTTAACTATTACTACTTTTATTTCAATTGTAATTTGGGCTCTTGTAAATCCAAACGACGACCAATATAAAACTTATTATAAAGAAAATGCAGCAATAGAAGCATTTTCAAATAAAGATATCGAAACATATTTCAAATATCTGGACAATCCGGTAACAATAAAAAATCACTCAGGTCAGGCAACTCTTCTGGCATACGCATATGCAGAATCAGGAAAATATGATGATGCAGTTAGAGTAATAAACTCTTTTGAAAAAGAAAATGATTACTCATATTGTATGCAATACAAACCTCTTATGAGGCTCGCTTGTAGAAGTATACATATCATATCACCGCTAAGCATAAGTCTCGATAAAGAAATTGCTTTATCAAACATATATTTGCTCAAAGGTGATTATAAAAAAGCAATAGAACATGATAAAAAAAGAAAAAAGCAAAATTATTGCTTCAGTGCACGCCTGTATGCCGAAGCCGGAGATCTACAACAAGCTGACAATCTGGTAAAAAATTGTAAAAACAAAAGAGAAATAAACCAGACAAAAGGTATTATTGCACAAAAGCATAAAAATTATAGCGAAGCTGAAAAATTTTACAGACAGTCTTTGAATAAAAACTGTGAAAAGAATCCCAGTTGTACAGGAAACAATACATCATATCTTTACCTTGCAGAACTTTATACAGAAATAGGAAAAACACAATCAGCGGAATTTTTATGTAAAAAAGTTCTGACAACCGTTCCTTGGAACAGTAAAGCAAAAACTTGTTTGAATTCAACAAAAAAATAATCTCGTGCATATACATTGTTGTCATATCTCTCAAAAAATAGTAAAATAACTATACTTGTCTGAAATATAATCTGATATAAGAGAGGATATGATATGAAGTTACATATGCAGATTTTAATTGCGCTCGGCTTAGGTATAAAAAGAAACGGGCACATATTTTTGGGATTAATAGCAGGTATCATTCTTGGTATAGCAATGCATGCCTATAATGCAACACACGAACCTACTACTATATATAATATTCTCTATGCTGTTTTAAATTTCATAGGACAAGCTTTCATCAGATTAATTCAAATGGTTATAATTCCATTGATATTCAGTGCAATAATAATAGGCATATCAAGCATAGGCGACAACAAACAACTAGGTGCCTTCGGCTTAAAAATGATATTTTATTATACAATCATTTCGGTTGCAGCTGTGGTCATCGGTACAACACTTGCATTGACTCTTCATCCGGGAGACGGAGTGCAGTCTTTCATAAGCCAGAAATCAGCAGTCGCAACGCAACACATTGTTAAAGATGCCATTGCACAACAACAAGGTCACCTTTCTGAAATGTTCATAAATCTTATTCCGGCGAACCCAATGGAAGCATTAGCAAAAGGTGAAATGGTTCCAATTATTATATTTATCATGATTTTTGCTATTGCACTTGCCAAAGTAGGCGAAATAAACAGACCTGTTGTGTCATTCTTTGAATCGATATTTGCTGCAACAATGAAGGTTACAGATGGAATAATGTATCTTGCTGCTCCAGGTATATTTGCCTTAACAGCAACAGCTATTTCTTCATTCGGAATATCTGTTTTCAGCAGCATATCAAAATATTTCCTAGCAATATTAATAGGGTTTGCAATACAATTGTTTGTTGTATATCCGATACTAATGAAAGTCTTTTCAAAAGTACCGATAAGATTGTTTTTTGCTGCAATAGCTGAAGCAATGATGGTAGGTTTCGGTACAGCAAGCAGCTCTGCAACATTACCTTTAGTAATAGCCTGCTGTGAAAAACGAGGAATCTCTCACAAAGTATGCAGCTTTGTTCTTCCTCTCGGAGTAACTCTGAACTTCGATGCAACAGCAATGTTTCAGGTAATTGCTGTTTTATTCCTTACACAAGCTTACGGCGTAACAGTAGAACCGCTTCAGTTGCTTCAAATTGCAGTTCTTGCTATCATAGCATCCAGCACATGTGCAGGTATCCCGGGCGGAGGAATTATCACAATAGCACTTGTTCTAAACAGCTTCGGCTTGACTCCGACACAAATGGTAGAAGGTTTTGCTTTCTTGTTTGCTGTCGACAGAATTGTTGATATGTTCAGAACAATGCTTAACATTACATCAGATGCTGTTGTAACAGCAGTAATAGCAGACAATGAAAATGAACTCAACTATGATATGCTTACCAGTGAAGAATCATACAAAGATATAATATAATAATGCAAAATACAGATATAACAGCACATAAAGCCGAAAAATTAAAAGGGGATATAACAATTCCCTCAGATAAATCAATAAGCCACAGAAGCGCAATGTTTGCTGCGCTGACAGGAGGTATTCTTGAGGTAAAAAACTTTTCTCAAGGAGCTGACTGCATAAGCACGCTCAATATTATTAAAGAACTAGGCTGCGAAGTTGAAACATTAGGTGAAAAACATATCAGAATTAATGCAGAAAACGCATTCAAAAAGCACCTATACAAATTGGACTGCGGAAACTCCGGAACATCAATGAGACTCTTTTCAGGAATTGTTTCCTCAAGAGAAATTGAATCAACACTCTTTGGTGACCAGAGCCTTAGCAAACGTCCTATGAAAAGGGTTATATTGCCTCTTGAACTTATGGGTGCAGAAATTAAACACAATGATTTTAAAGCCCCCCTTGTTATAAAAGGCAAAGAGCTTTTTCCAATTGATTATAAAAGTCCAATTGCCTCTGCGCAGGTAAAATCTTGCATACTTCTGGCAGGCTTGAATACCGTTGGTGAAACCAAAGTCACTGAACCTTATATCTCAAGAGACCACACAGAAAGAATGCTAAAGTATCTGGGAGCAGAAATTGAGACAAATGATACAACAACAAAAATAAAAAAATCAAAGCTTGAACCTAAAAATCTGAGTGTCTGCGGAGACATTTCTTCTGCTGCTTTCTTCCTTGTGGCCGGTGCGATTGTTCCAAATTCTGATATTATTCTAAAAAATGTTGGACTCAATCCGACAAGAACAGGAATAATAGATGTTATGCAAAAAATGGGAGCAAACATTGAAATCCTAGATAAACAAACCAAATGCAACGAAGAAGTCGGAGATATAAGAATCAGAACATCACAACTTAAAGCTATAACAATTGAAGGAGCTATTATACCAAGATTGATTGATGAGCTTCCGGTTATTGCAGTGCTTGCTACACAGGCTGAAGGTACAACCATAGTCAAAGATGCAAGTGACTTAAGAAATAAAGAATCCGACAGAATAAAATGCCTTGTAACCGAATTAAAAAAACTCAAAGCAGATATAGAAGAAACCCCTGACGGCTTTATTATTCACGGTAAAAAAGAACTCCAAGGCGGCGTTGAAACAGAATGCTACCATGATCACAGACTTGCAATGAGTCTTTATGTAGCAGGATTATTATGCAAACAACCTGTAAAAATTAAAGAATTCAACTGGGTGGATATTTCCTTCCCCGAGTTTTTAGAGCTTATGGAAACACTCAAATACTAATTATTCCTTAAAATCCGGACGTCCGCATTTATCGATATTTTTTATTCTCTCAACCCAGACATAAGTCTTGTTTTGCTGAAAAGCAAAAGGGTTAGAAGAATAACATTTTTCCTTCGACATATATTGTGATTTTCTGTCGATTTCATTTATACGCTTTATTAACTTTTTTAAAGACAACAAAAGATTCATATCATTCAGCTTTCAACTATTTTATTCCCTTTAATTTTCAACATAATTCTTCATTCATATCATCTCAGATTTCAAAAAGTATTTAATCGGAAAAAAGTATAAAAAAGACTTACCCTAAAGCACAATTTTTCGTATAATTTATTTATGACAAATCCTGTAAAAACAAAAAGAATTTTGATAGTTGAAGACAGCCTCGAATGGCAAAAAGTCCACATAACACTTTTGCATGCTTATTCACGAATTCCACTGAATGTAGAAATTGCCTCTAATGCAAGAGAAGGTTTGATGTATATAGAAGAAAATTTAAAAACCCCGTTTGATTTGATACTCACTGATTTACAAATGGAAACAGATTTCCACCCTCAATTTGCCGGAGAATGGCTGGTCAAACAAATTAAACAAATCAAAGAATATCAAAATGTTCCTATTGTAATAATTTCCGCAACCTACAACATAGACTTTATTGCTTCATCGCTCGGTGTAGACAGCCTCTCCAAAAGAAGCCTCATAAACAACTCTAACAACTACAACCTTATGCTTGATGAACAACTTTTATAAAAAAAGCTAAAGATTTATTAAATAAAAGCTTTGCATATTTTATGTTTATTGTAATATATTATTACAGCTAAAAAACAGGAAAAATAGAATGAGGAAAAAGTCGCATTCTATAAATCTTGCTTGAGAAAAAATAAAAAGAAAATCGTTAATACTAGATAAGAAGGTACACAATGGGAATCAAAGGAAAAGTAGATAAAATGGTAGTTCTTGCTTGTGAAGAATGCAAAGAAAGAAACTACACAACTACAAAAAACAAAAAAACTCAAAAAGAAAGAATGGAAATCAACAAATATTGCCCCAGATGCAATAAACACACTGTTCACAAAGAAACAAAATAACTTTACTAATTGAAAATTTAATATTTAAAGAGCGTCCTTAGTTCAGTTGGTAGAACGTCGGTCTCCAAAACCGGATGTCGAGGGTTCGAGTCCTTCAGGGCGCGATTT